>NZ_JBFAHK010000038.1:0-64439 GCF_040802095.1 Nonomuraea sp. NPDC050783 | reverse complement strand
CTCGGCGTCGACGCCTCCTACGCGCCGTTGTACCTGGCCCAGCAGAAGGCCCGCCGGCGGGCCCGCGGGGAAGCGCGCCACGAACCCGCCGCCCGCGTAGACCAGCGTCCCCTGGTGCAGGGTGGCGATGTCCCTGGCGATGGGCAGGCCGAGGCCCGCGCCGCCCGCGTCCCTGGCCCGAGCCCCGTCCAGCCGGGTGAAGCGGCCGAACACCGCCTCCCACTGCTCGAACGGTATCCCCGGCCCGTCGTCCAGCACCTCCAGTACCGCCTCGTCACCCTCGGCGCGCACCCGTACCCGCACGGTCGAGGCGGCGTGCCGGACGGCGTTGTCCACCAGGTTCGTGACCAGCCGGTCGAGGTGGGCGCGCGAGCCCTTCAGCACCACGTCCGGCTCGACGTCCAGCTCCACCCGCACCCCGGGCCGCCGCCCGGCCCGCAGCGCCTCCTCGGCCGCCACCTGGCCGAGGTCCAGCTCGGTGGCGCGCAGGGGCTCGCCCGCGTCCAGCTTGGCCAGCATGAGCAGGTCGGCGGCCAGGGACTGCAGCCGCTCCACGTCGGCCAGCGCCTCCCTCGTCAGGTCGGTGGGCGCGGCCAGCTCCAGCCGGGCCCGCAGGGTGGCGATGGGGCTGCGCAGCTCGTGCGCCGCGTCCGCGACGAACCGCTTGTGCCGCTCCACCGCCGTCTCCAGCCGGTCGAGGGTGCTGTTGACGGTGGTCGCCAGCGCCGCGATCTCGTCCTTCGAGCGCGGTACGGGCACGCGCTGGTGCAGGTCGCGGGCGGTGATGTGGGCGACCTTGGCGCGGATCGCGGCCACCGGGGCCAGCGCGCGGCCCACCGCGAGCCAGGTCATGGCCGCCACCACGAGCAGCACCGCGGGCACGCCGGGCAGCAGCGTGCCGTACAGCGTGCGCAGCGCCTGCTCCACGCCCTCCAGCGAGACGCGCGACCACAGCGTGGCGGGGCCGGTCACGGTGCTCACCTTCGCGCCGGCGATGGCGTACTCGCCGGGCGCGGCCCACTCCACGGGCCCCTCCTTGCCCGCGGTCAGCACGAGGTCGGGGTCCGTGACGGGAGCCGTCCGCCCGTCGCGCAGCTGTACCATGCCGCCCTTGCCGCCCTTGACGCCCTTCGGCTGTTCGGACTGCCCGGGCTGTTCGGGCTGCCCGTGCTGCCCGGGCTGTTCGGGCTGTCCGGCGGAGGCGAGCCGCAGGCTCTCGACGTACGGCACCGCCGCCACGGCCTTGCGCGCCGCCTCGGCGTCCGCGCTGCTCACCAGGCTGCCCCGCAGCACCACGACCAGCACCAGGGCGACGGTCCCGAGGACGAGCGCCACGACCAGCGTCGCCGCCGCCGTCGCCCGCACCCGCACCGAGGCCACCCCGGCCCCCGTCCATCCGCCGATCACGCCGCCTCCAGCCGGTACCCCGCCCCCCGGACCGTCACGAGCGTCGCCCGGCCGAAGGGCACGTCGATCTTCCTCCGCAAGGCGCTGATGTAGACCTCGACGATGTTCGGATCGCCGTCGTAGGAGAAGTCCCACGCCTGCGCCAGCAGGTCGCTCTTGGACACCACCTCGCCCGCCCGCCGCGCCAGCGCGTGCAGCACCGCGAACTCCTTGGGCGTGAGCGCGATGTCCGTCTCGCCCCTGCGGCAGCGCAGCCCGGCCGGGTCGAGCACCAGGTCGCCCACGCTGATCGACACCGGCCGCTCCCGCCCGCCGCGCCGCACCAGGGCCCGCAGCCGGGCCAGGAGCACCACGTACGAGAAGGGCTTGGACAGGTAGTCGTCGGCGCCGTTGTCGAGCGCCTCGGCCTCGTCGTAGATGCCGTCCTTGGCGGTGAGCATCATGATCGGCGTCCAGTCGCCGGCCTCGCGCAGCCGGGAGCAGAGCGCGTACCCGTTCATCCTGGGCAGCATCACGTCCAGGACGATCACGTCGTAGGTGTTCTCGGTCGCCATCCACAGGCCGTCGCGGCCGTCATGGGCCACGTCCACCGCGAAGCCCTCGCCCGCCAGCCCACCCTTGATGAGGTCGGCCAGCCGCTCCTCGTCCTCCACCAGCAACACTCGCACGAACCCAGCGTGCCCCGACCCACCTAAAGCCAGCCTGAAGATCCCTCCGGCCGCTTTCCCGCGACAAAACAGTAATCGTCAGGATATCTTGACGCTCATGACCCTGAAGATCCCCGACCTCGCCGGCCACGAGGGCTACGCCGCCCCGGTGCTCCCCGACGGCTCGACGGCCACCACCTCCACCGCCTTCACCAGGACGTTCGTCGGCTACCAGGCCGCCTGCTCCTGCGGCTGGACCGACCGCCGCCGCCACCCGCCCACCCCGGAGGGCACGAAGGAGGCCGAGTACCGCTGGTGGAGCGCCCACGCCGCCGCCCTCCTCGCCGCGGCCCCGCCGAGCTGGCTGGTCGTCAAGTCGAACCTGCTGCACGAGCAACTCGTCGGTCTCGCCGCCGACCGCCCCCTGGCCGCCCTCACCCTGCTCGCCCAGATGGAGACCTGGCAGCGCGCCCTGCTCGACCGCGCGGTCTCCGCCGCCCGCGCCTCCGGCGCCTCCTGGACGGAGATCGGCGACGCGATGGGCATCACCAAACAGGCCGCCCACGAACGCTTCCGCACCCACGCGACCTCCTCATGACCACTGAAACCGGGCTGACCTTCGCCTGCGGCCGGGACCTGACCGAGGATCGAAACTTCCTCCACTCCTGGCCCATCGGGTTACTCGGCGAGCTCGGTGAGATCGTCCCAGTGCATCGTCCAGCGCCGTATCCCCCGGGGCAGGTCACACTGAGGTCCATCGAGTTGGACGAAGGCAAGGCGACCGTCCCGCATGACGCAGGTGACCCGGCCGGTGTAACCGGTGATCAGGTGTCCGAGCGCTCGTGTCGTCATCGGGCTGTGTTCCATGCTGGAGATCACGACGCGGCACCCTTGCTGCTGCCACGGCATTCTGGCGTTCATGCCGTTTCCGCCGGTGCTTCGGCGGTCAACGCCGGTAGTGAGCGGGACGTGTGCAGTTGCGCGTGGCGGAGGGCGATTCGGTGGGCGGCCCGAACGGGTTCGACGGAGGGATGCCAGGTGTAGACGATGCGATGGCGTCCCTCATCCCATGTCGATCGCCACCAGTACCGCCCGCCGTGACACCAGACGACCAGCCCGACCCGGACGGACACCAGCGCCAGACCGTGGCCATGGTGAACGTCGGATGCGATGCGCAGGTGGGCCAACGCTCGCTGAAGCTGTACGGCCGAGATCAACCCGTCATCCTGCCCGGCCGCGTCTCCGGATTCGAAGCTGCCTTCTGACATGTCACCGAAGGTAAGGATGCCTTCGGCCGGTGAATCGCACGTCTTGTGCGATCGCTCCCCCTACGTGGCTGTGGTCATCCGTACGCGCCGTGCCAGCGACCGCAACGGCTCCGGGATCCGAGTGTGCGCCCGCAGAAGCCCGGTGACCGTTTCGCGGGCCATGGGGTGATACGCCGTGTGCTGCGGCGACAGCCGGTCGGCGCGCCTGAGCGAGTCGAGGGCGCGATCCGGCTTTCCGGCCATGAGCTGCACGCGGGCGAGATCGATGTAGTGATGGGAAGACCGTTCCGGAGAAAGGGTGCGAGGCGGAGCGAAACCTTCGTTCCGCCGCAAAGCCTCATCCGGGTCTTCCAGCTCGATAGCCGCTGCTATCTCATGAATGCGGACGTTGCTCGGGCCGAAGGAGAGGCCGTAATGGTCGGTGTCGCGCCCGATGCGGGACGCGTACTCGTGCGCGGCGTTCAGGTGATCCCAGGCGTCCCTTCGGCGTGGATGCATGCGGGCGGCCAGTATGGCGGACCGCAGGTGCATCGAGCCCGCGATGGCCAGACCCGGCTCGCTGCCTGAGACCAGCGGGTCGAACCTCTGGTGCGCCTGGTCGAGAAAGGTGAGCCCCGCGCGGTAGGCCGCCGAGGCGAAGAACACCTGGGAACGCTCTTCGGCGGCGTAGGCCAGCAACTCAGGATCGTCGGTCTCACGGGCCGCCTGCGTCGCGCGGTCCACGGCGACCGAGGTTAGATCCACATAGCCCAGACGGTAGGCGACGGACTTGGCCGCCACGAACGTGTGCATCAGCATCTCGGCCACGGCCCGGCGCCGCGCGCCCTGGCTGCTGTGCAGGACGGCGGACAACTCCTCGATCAACCCCGGCAGCCGCCTGCCCAGAGCGACGTAGTCGATCCGGTCCAGGAGGGCGGCGATCTCGCGCACCTCGTCACGGAGCACACCGAGCTCTCTCGGCTCTGCTTCCAGCTCGGGCGGCGCATCCCAATAGGTGAGAGCGACGCGGACGGCCGGGATGCCGGCATGCGCCTGGTCGGCCCGTCCGGTGGACCTGCGATAGGGCTGCCCGGTCAGCTCCATGACGTCGACGTGCAGCGCTCTGGCCACCGCGGCGATGAACCAGGGTGTCGCGGGCTTGCTGCCCCGCTCTACCTGCGACACCAGGCTCTTGGAGCAGGGGACCCGCTGGGCCAGGCCGTCCTGGGTCACCCCCGCGAGTTTGCGGGCTTCGGCGATGCGGGGGCCTATGCCTGCCTGGTCCAGGATCAGGATGCTCGTACCGACGGGGGTCATGGGCCCCACCCTTTCCGGGATCCGGCTGTCACCTCCCGACCAGCGTAGGCGGTGGCGGGCATCGAGGTGACTACTCGGAGCGAACAGATGGTGACTTCGTAGCGTCGTCAGGCAGGGGGCGATCACTCGTCGAACGACGGGTGCGGGCCCAGGGCCCAGTACTCGAACAGGCCGTGGCCGACGAGGCCGTCGTACTCGAAGCGGGCGACCGCGTCCACCAGCCCCCACATGCGGCCCGCGTCCTGCGGCAGCCGGTACGTCACCCCCTGCACCACCGGCTCCGGCCCCTGGTACATGCCGTGCCGCCAGTCCTGCTCCAGGCCGTAGCCGGTGCCGGCCATGAGGTGGACCGGCAGCACGGGGGTGCAGCGGATGTCGAAGGGCTTGCCGGCGGGCGGGGTGAAGATGATCGTGGCCTCGACGACGTCGCGGGTGCCGGGGGCGTAGACCGGGCGGTAGTCGGGGCGGCCCAGGTACTCCTCCCCGCGCCCGTCGGACCAGACGCGGACGGCCTCCTCCAGCAGGCGGCGGCCCCGCTCGTCCTCCTGGACGATGCAGAGGACGGCGTGGTCCTCGAAGCTCATGGGGGCGTAGAGCCAGTAGAAGGTGCCGGCGTTCCTGGACTGGATGCCGGCGGGCTCCGGCTCGCCGACCGGGCGGATGCCCCAGGAGCGGTCCCTGGTGCCCAGCCAGCGGTCCGGGGTGACGGGGATCTCCTCCTCGCCGATCCTGACGTGGCCGGACCAGCGGCCGGTCTGGGCGAGGCGGACCGAGTCGAACATCACCCGCTCCTGCCACCGCAGGAAGTGCCGGGGCTCCAGGGTGGCCGGGATGGTGCCCTCCCAGAGCAGGTCGAAGGAGAGGCCGTGCTCGTTCGGCTCCAGGACGACGCGCAGCCGCCTGAGCCCTTCGAGGACCTCGATCCGGAACGGGCCGACCCCGGTGTCCATCCGGTCCGCGCCCAGCTCGCGCGAGGCCCGCACCACGCGGTGCAGCCCGCCCCTGCGGGCCAGGGCGAAGGCGTCGGTGACGCCCAGGTTGGGGTACTGGCCGAGGCCGACGATCAGCATGAGCTCGTCGGTGCCGGCGTGGCAGTTGAAGTAGTAGCGGTCGTAGAAGTTGCGGTCGGAGGTGGCCACGTGCCGCATGACCTGGGCCGCCTGGTGGACGGGGTAGTCGTCGAGGGGTGACAGCGCCATGCCCGGGTTGTAGCAAGCGCTTGGTATAAGCGTCAACCCGCGCACGGAGAAGCGCCCCCGTGCCGGAGCACGGGGGCGCTTCCTCCCGACGGTGTCAAGACATCTTGCGCGAGGTCTCGTCCACCTTGTCGGACGGCGCAATCCTTTCCGTGGATCCCGTGACCCGCTCCGCCTTCTCGTTCACCCAGCGTGAGGCATCCGAGGCGGAATCCTTCATGTGCTCGGTCCACTGCTGGGCGTTGCGGCGGTAGGCCATGTAGCCGATCGCTCCCACCGCGAGCCCGGTCATCAGGACGAGCACGGGCCACCGTCGCGTACGGACCGGAGTCGGCTGGATCTTCCTGGCCGCGTTGGTCAGCATGGAGCTGACCTTGGGCGCGACCTGATCCTCGATCCCGTGCGCCGCGGAGATCAACCGCGGTGCAGCCCACGAGCGGGCGTCCTCGATCCGGTGCGTGGCGGCCAGCTTGGCCTGGTCGGCCATGGGCGCCACACGTTGGCCGGTGTTCACGGCCCGGGTCTTCACACGACCCATCCACGTGACGGGCATCTCCGTCACACGGCGCTTTCTCAGTGTCAGGGACACGACAACCTCCCCTGTCGTTGGGGTCCCGAGCCTGACCTTCCCTGGGTGAAGCAGTCCATTCATGGCTCTTCATGGGAGGATGGCTACGGCGGCCCTAAGGCCATAGTCCTCAAAACACCACAAAACCAACCCTGTGCATAGAGGGGGGCAGCTGTCTCGTGGCTGAGAAGCTGATCGCGAACCTACAGACCAACCACGGCCTCATCAAGGTCGAACTCTTTCCCAACAAGGCGCCGAAGACGGTACGCAACTTCGTTGAGCTGGCCGAAGGCACCCGCGAGTGGACGCACCCGGGCACCGGCGAGAAGAGCACGGGCCGCTACTACGACGGCACCATCTTCCACCGCGTCATCTCCGGCTTCATGATCCAGGGCGGTGACCCGCTGGGCCAGGGCATCGGCGGCCCCGGCTACGAGTTCGACGACGAGATCCACCCGGACCTCTGGTTCAACCGCCCCTACCTGCTGGCCATGGCCAACGCGGGCATCCGCTTCGGCAAGGGCACCAACGGCTCGCAGTTCTTCATCACGGTGGTGCCGACGCCGCACCTCAACGGCAAGCACTCCATCTTCGGCGAGGTCGTCGAGGGCCAGGACGTCGTCGACGCCATCGCCAAGACGCCCACCGACCACCGCGACCGCCCGGCCAAGGACGTCGTGCTGGAGTCGGTCACCATCGAGCGCGTCCAGGTCTGAGCCCACGGCTCCTGAGAGGCGGGCGGAGCGCGGCGGGCGCGTACAGGTCATAGGCTTCGGTCATGACCAGCCAGCCGCCCAGCCCGCCCTCTCAGCCGGAGCAGCCGGCCGCGGACGTCCCCACGTGCTACCGGCATCCCGACAGGGAGACCTGGGTCCGCTGCCAGCGCTGTGATCGCCCGATCTGCCCCGACTGCATGCGTGACGCGGCGGTCGGCTTCCAGTGCCCGGAGTGCGTGGCCGAGGGCAACCGCGGCATCCGCCAGGCCCGCTCGGCCTTCGGCGGCAGCGTCGTCCGCACCCCGGTCGTCACCTACGCCATCCTGGTCATCAACCTGCTCGTCTTCGGCGCCCAATACCTCACCGGCGAGCGCGTCACCGGGGAGTTCGCGATGTGGCCCGCCGGCGTGGCCGTCGGAGACCAGTACTACCGGCTCATCACCGCGGCCTTCCTGCACGGCGGCGTGATGCACATCCTGTTCAACTCCTGGGCCCTCTACGCGGTCGGTCCCTACCTGGAGCGTGCCTTCGGCCACGTCCGCTACACCGCGCTCTACCTGCTCAGCGCGCTCGGCGGCAGCGTGCTCGGCCTCTGGTTCGACCCCCTCAACCAGCCCACCGTGGGCGCCTCCGGGGCCGTCTTCGGCCTGTTCGGCGCGGTGTTCGTGGTCGGCCGCAGGCTCAACATCGACGTCCGCGGCATCGGCCTGGTCATCGTGCTGAACCTGGTGTTCACGTTCCTGCTGTCGGGCATCAGCTGGACAGGCCACATCGGCGGCCTGATCACCGGCTCGCTGCTGGCGGCGGCGCTGGCCCACGCCCCCAGCAGGAACCGGGCCCTGTGGCAGGTCCTGGCCATCGCCGGCGCGGTGGTGCTGCTGGCCGTGCTGGTGATGGTACGGGTGTCGGCCATCACGGGTGCCGTGTGAGGCACCCACAGGGTGTGGAAAAAACTGTGGAAAGAACTATCGCCAGCGGGTGGAGAGAACCACACCGAAGATGATGAACACGAACCCGATCAGCAGGTTCCAGTTCTGCAGGTCGCGGATGAACGGCGTGTTGGGCGCCACGTAGTACACCGCGATCCAGAGGATGCCGATGACCCACGCGACGACCATCGTCGGCGCCAGCCACCGCGGGCTGACCTTGACCTGCTGCGACTTCTGCGGCGGCGTGTAGACCGCCTTCTTACGAGCCTTGGACTTGGGCACTGGGTAACTCCTGCTGAGGGCCTGGGGCATCCGGATCGTCCGCAGGCTCTGCGATTAGCCTAATTGAAGTGTGGCCCAGGATAGTCGCCACGCGCACGTCCTGGCGATCCCCGCCCGCCGCCTCTCCCCCGTTTACCCTGATCGGATGCGGGCTGTGCTCCGGGCCCTGGGGGAGACGAGCATCACCGCGGGCCTCATCCTCATGCTGTTCTGCGCGTACCTGCTCTGGGGGACCGGCGCCTACACCCGGAGCCAGCAACTGCTGCTCCAGCGCGAGCTGGCGGCGGCCAAGGCGGCCAGGGACCGCGGCCGCCTGGACGGCGTGGACCTCGGCCGGGCGGTCGCCCTGCTCAGCATCCCCAAGCTGGGGCCCGGCCACCGTTACGCCGTCGTCGAGGGCGTCGGCGCCGAGCAGCTCAAGAAAGGCCCCGGCCACTATCCCGGCAGCGCCCTGCCCGGCCAGGTCGGCAACTTCGTGGTCTCCGGCCACCGCACCACCTACGGGGCCCCGTTCAACCGGCTCGACGAGCTGGAGCGCGGCGACGAGGTGGTCGTGGACGCCCGCGAGGCCCGCTACACCTACCGCGTCACGTCCCAGGACATCGTCGAGCCCGATGAGGTGGACGTGCTCGCCCCGGTGCCCGGCAAGCCGGACCTGCGGCCCATCCGGGCCTTCCTGACGCTGTCCACCTGCCATCCCGAGTACTCCGCCGCCCAGCGGCTCATCGTCTACGCCGTGCTCAAGGAGACCCGGCTCAGGAAGGAGTGAGCATGTACGCCTGGCTCTGGCGCAGGCTGCCCGGCCCGCTGCCGCGCCGGCTGCTGGTGGCCGCCGCGCTGGTCGCCGCCGTGGCGGCCGTACTCTGGTATGGCGTCTTTCCGCTACTGGAGCCCCTGGTGACGCTCGACGAGGTGACGGTGAGGGAATGAGCCGCGTGCTGGTCGTGGACAACCACGACAGTTTCGTCCACACGATCGTCCAGTACCTGCGCGTTCTCGGCGCCGACTGCGACGTGCGGCCGCGTGACGAGGTGCGCGTGGCCGACGCCGACGGCTTCGACGGCGTGCTCATCAGCCCCGGCCCCGGCACGCCCGAGGCGGCCGGGGTGAGCGTCCCGCTGGTGCGGCACGCGGCGGCGCGCCGGCAGCCGCTGCTCGGGGTCTGCCTCGGCCACCAGGCCATCGCCGTCGCCTTCGGCGCGGCCGTCACCCGCGCGCCCGAGCTGTTCCACGGCCGCACCAGCGACATCCTGCACGACGGCAAGGGCGTGTTCGAGACGCTGCCCTCGCCGGTGCGGATGACCCGCTACCACTCGCTGGCCGTGCTGCCGGGGACGGTGCCCGAGGCGCTCGACGTGACCGCGCGCACCGCCGACGGGGTCGTCATGGGCCTGCGCCACCGGCGGGCGCCGGTCGAGGGCGTCCAGTTCCATCCCGAGTCCGTGCTGTCCGAGCACGGCTACACCCTGCTCGAAAATTGGCTGCGGGCAATCGTGTAACGAACCTCACGTGGCCGCCGACTAACAGATGAGCGTCCCCGCCGTTGCCCCCGAGCGGCGGGGGCGTTTCTTGTCTCCGGACGCCTTTCCCGCCTCCGGGCGGCACACGGCGAGGGCCGCCCCCGTCAGGGGAGCGGCCCTCGCCGTCGCGGCGGCTAGAAGCCGCCGGGGTCGTCGTCGATCGGGTTGTCGTCCGTCGGCTGATCGTCGATCGGGTTGTCGCTGGTCGGCGTGTCGTCCGTCGGCTCGTCGGACGGGGTCTCGTCGCTCGGCTGCTCGGTCGGCTGCTGTTGCTGCTGCGGGCCGGTGGACACCACGATGGTGATCGTGGTGTTGGGCGCGAGCTTGGCCCCCTCGCCGGGGTTCTGCTGGATGACCGTGCCCTGCGGCTGGTCGCTCGCCTGCTGCACCACCTTGACCCGGAAGCCGGCCGCCTTGATCTGCGCGCTGGCGTCCTGCTGCGTGAGCCCGATGACGCTGGGCACCTCGCCCAGCTCCTTCGGCACGTAGAGGGTGACGGTGCCGCCCTCCTCGATCTCCTCGCCGGGCTTGGGCTTGGTGTCGATGACCGTGCCCTGCTGCCTGCTCGACACCTTGGTCTTGATGGTGCCGCGCAGGCCCTCCTTGTCCAGGGCCGCGATGGCGTCGTCCTGGGACATGCCGATGAGGCCGTCCGGCACCTTCTTCTTGGCCGGGCCCTTGGAGACGTAGAGCTTGACCGTCGAGCCCTTCTCGACCTTGGTGTTCTCCGGCGGGTCGGTCTTGATCACGCTGCCCTTGTCGACGTCGGAGCTGTTCTCCTGGATCACCTGGGGGGTGAGCCCGAGCGTCTTGAGCTGCTCCTCCGCGTACGTCCGCCCCTGGGAGGCGAGCGAGGGGATCGTGACCTCGGTGTCGGACGTCTGGTTGTTGTTCTGGCCGAAGACCATGTAGCCGACCGTCACGAACGCGCCGATGATCAGCAGCGGGATGATGATCCACAGTGCGGTCTTCAGCCCGTTGCCGCCACCGCCGCCGGCGGCCCGGCGGCGGCCGGCCCTGCCGCCCTCGCCGTCGCCGTACTCGTACGGCGGGACGGCGCTGGTGCGCTGCGTGGCCGGCCCGGTCGCGGCGTGCGTGGCCGTCATCATGCGCGTGCCCTGGGCGAAGTTGCCGTTGGTCATCGCCATGGTCTGGGCGTCGGTCGGCATGCCGGACATCGCCCGCTGGATGTCGGCGCGCATCTCGCCGGCGCTCTGGTAGCGCTGGGCCGGGTCCTTGGCCATCGCCTTGAGCACGATGGCGTCGGCCCACGCCGGGATCTCGGGATCGATCTGCGACGGCGGGATCGGCTCCTCGCGCACGTGCTGGTAGGCGATGGCGACCGGCGAGTCGCCGGTGAACGGCGGCTGGCCCGTCAGCAGCTCGTACAGCACGCAGCCGGTGGAGTAGATGTCGCTGCGCGCGTCCACCCGCTCACCCCGGGCCTGCTCCGGCGACAGGTATTGGGCCGTGCCGATCACCTGGGCGGTCTGCGTCATCGTGGCGGCCGAGTCGGCCATCGCGCGGGCGATGCCGAAGTCCATCACCTTGACGTCGCCCGCACGGGTGATCATCACGTTGGCCGGCTTGATGTCGCGGTGCACGATGCCGCCGCGGTGGCTGTAGTCGAGCGCCCGCAGGATGCCGTCGACCAGCTCGATCGCCCGCTCGGGCAGCAGCCGGCGGTCCTGGCGCAGCAGGTCGCGCAGCGTGCGGCCGTCGACGTACTCCATCACGATGTACGGCACCGGGGTGCCGTCGGTGACGTCCTCGCCGGTGTCGTAGACCGCGACGACGGCGGGATGGTTCAGGGAGGCCGCCGACTGCGCCTCACGGCGGAAACGGGCCTGGAAGGTGTGGTCGCGCGCGAGGTCGGAGCGGAGGGTCTTGATCGCGACTATGCGGTCCAGCCGGATGTCTCGGGCGCGATACACCTCGGCCATGCCGCCGCGCCCGACGACACCGTCGAGCTCGTAACGACCACCGAGTAGCCGAGGCTGAGTCATTTCCTGCACTGTCCCTTACCGTTCATCTTGGGTACCGGCCTGCTCGGGGGCCGCCGGTGTCCATCATCGACCCCCTGGCGCGTCACGTCTCCTCCTTGGGCGGGTTTGTAACCCCCGGGTCCGGCGAAGCGGGCGTTGTCGGAGTTGTCGGAGTTGTGGTGGGCTTCGGGGTGGTGGGTGTGGGTGTCGGCGTCCGCGTCGTCGGGGTGGGTCTCGGCGTCGGCTTCTTGGTTGGAGTAGCCGACTTGATTACCGTAGCCGACCGCGAGGGTATCGGCCGCGACGACCTGACCGGAACGACGGGAGGCCGGTGCGTCCGGGGCTTGCCCTTGCCCGGCCGCGTCTGCGCCGGCGCCGGCACCGGCGGCGGAGGTGTCGGCTCCGACGTGCCGGGCGTGGCGGTGCCGGGCGACTGCCTGGAAGCGAGGGTCATCGCGCTGAGGCCCACCGCGGCCACGCAGCCGGCCGCGGCGACCGCGGCCAGCGTACGGGCGCCGCGGCGGCGCCGCCCCGCCCGCTCTCGACCGCCGGCGCTCCCACCCCGCCCGACGGCGCTTCCCCCCCGGCTCCCGGCCGGCCCCTCCCGGTCGCCGGCCGCCGGCTCCTCGGTCGCGGTGGCCGCGGCGAGGTCGTCGGTCTCCTGCTCGTCCTCGGCGGACGGCTCGCGCACCCGGAAGCCGCCGGGGTCGGTGAGCATGCTCAGCTCGGCCACCTGGTGGGCGCCCATCATGGCCTCGCGCAGCACGTACGCCCGGTCGGCCACCTCCAGCGCGGTGCCGGGCCGCCGCTCGGGATCCTTGTGCAGCAGCCGCATGACCAGCTCGCGCACCGCCGCGGGCACGTCCACGCCGAGCGCGGGCGGCCGCTCGTTGAGGTGCTGCAACGCGATCGCCACGTGGTTGTCGCCACGGAACGGGGTGCGCCCGGCCAGGCACTCGTAGGCCACCACGCCGAGCGAGTAGAGGTCGGTCGCCGGCGTGAGCGGGAAACCCTGCGCCTGCTCGGGGCTGACGTACTGGGCGGTGCCGAGCACGGTGCCGGTCTGCGTCACCGGCGCCGCCTCCAGCGCCCGCGCGATGCCGAAGTCCGTCACCTTGATGACGCCCTCGGGCGTGACGAGCAGGTTGCCCGGCTTGACGTCACGGTGGATGACGCCCGCCGCGTGCGCCGCGTGCAGCGCCCTGGCGGTCTGGTGCACCACGTCGAGGGTCACCTCGGCGCCGATGGCCCCGTTGCGGCCCAGGATGGCCGACAGCGGCTCCCCGTGGACCAGCTCCATCACGAGGTAGGCCAGCTCGCTCTGCTCGCCGTAGTCGAAGACCTGGGCGATGCCGGGATCGGCCAGGGACGCGGTGATCCTCGCCTCGTTGCGGAAACGTTCGCGGAAGGTGGGGTCGACGTAGATGTGACTACGCAGGATCTTGACGGCCACCTCGCGGCCCAGGAGCTCGTCCCGGGCACGCCACACCTCTCCCATACCGCCGGTGGCGATGCGGGAGATCAGGAGGTAGCGGTTACGGAGCCGCATGGTCCAGCAGGTTACCGTCACTCACTTGTTCAGCACCGCCTCCAGCACGGCCTTCGCGATCGGGGCGGCCGTGTGGCCGCCGGTCGCCTCCGCGCCGACGTTGGCCGCTCCGGACTCGACGATGACGGCGAGCGCGACCTTCGGGTCGTTCGCGGGCGCGAAGGAGATGAACCAGGCGTGCGGCGGCTGCCCGTCGGCGGTCTCCGCGGTGCCGGTCTTCCCCGCTACTTGGACGCCGGGAACCTGCGCGAGGTTGGCGGTTCCGTTCTGGACGACGCTGACCATCATCTGGCGCAGCTTGTCGGCGGTCTCGCCGCTGACCGCCTCCGTCAGCTCCTCGGGGTCGGCCTCGTCGATCGCGTCGCCCTTGGCGTCGGTGATCTTGTTGACGAGGTACGGCTTCATCACCGTGCCGCCGTTGGCGATGCCGGCCGCGATCATCGCCATCTGCAGCGGCGTCATCCGGTTGTCGCGCTGCCCGATGGAGGCCATGGCCAGCGCGGCCTTGTCCTCCTCCTTACCGAAGTCGCTCTGCGCCACCGACATCGGCACCGCGATCTGGGTGCCCATGCCGAACTTCTCGGTCTGCTCGTTCAGCTTGTCGTAGCCCAGCTCCATGCCGATCTTGCCGAACGGCGTGTTGCAGGACTTCTCCAGCGCGTAGGTGAGCGTGACCTGGCCCGAGCCGCAGGCCGCGCCGCCGTAGTTGGGCAGGCTGATGGTCGTGTTGGGCAGCGGCAGGTTCTGGGGCGCGTCCACCATGGTGTCGGGGCCGCGCGAGGAGTCGTCCTCCAGGTAGGCCGCCATCGTCACGACCTTGAACGTCGAGCCCGGCGGGTAGGTCTGCGCGATCGTCCGGTTGAGCAGCGGCTGGCCCTTCTCCTTGGCCAGCTCGTCGTAACGGGCGAACACCTTGCTCTTGTCGGTGCCCGACAGCTCGGTGGGGTCGTACGTCGGCAGCGACACCATGGCCAGGATCGCCCCGGTCTTGGGGTCGAGCGCGATCACCGCGCCCCGCTTGCCGCTCTGGCGCAGCGCGTCGTAGGCGGCCTTCTGCGCCTTCGGGTTGATCGTGACCTCGACGTTGGCGCCCTTGGTGGGCTCGCCGGTGAACAGGTCGATGCTGCGGCGCAGCAGCAGGTCGGCGCTGGAGCCGTCGAGCAGTTTGTTCTCGCTGGCCTCGATCGCGCTCGCGCTCTCGGGCGAGAAGAAGCCGGTGACGTGCGCGTACAGCTTGGCGTCGGGGTACTGCCTGACGAACCTGAACTGCTTGCTGTCGGTCTCCACGGACTGCGCGATGACCTTGCCGCCGGCGACGATCCGGCCGCGCTCGATCGAGTAGCGCTCGTAGAAGTTGCGCGTGTTGCGCGCGTCGGAGCGCAGGTCCTCGGCCTGCACCGCCTGCCGGTAGTTCACGTTGATCATCAGGAGGGCGATCATGGCCAGGCAGGCCACCGCCACGCGCTTGAGTGTGCCGTTCATCGCTGGAACACCTGCGTCAATCCTTCGTTCTGGATCGCCTGGGGTGGGGGGCGTCTGGCGGCGTCGGACGTTCGTACCAGGAGCGCGACGAGGATCCAGTTGGCGAGCAGGGCGGAGCCGCCCTGGGACATGAAGGGGGTGACCAGACCGGTCAGCGGGATGAGGTTGGTCACGCCGCCGACGATGATGAACACCTGCCACGCCAGCAGGAACGACAACCCGCCGGACAGCAGCTTGCTGAAGGGGTCGCGGGCCGCCAGCGAGGTGCGCAGGCCGCGCTCCACCACCAGCGCGTAGAGCATGAGCAGCGCCATCAGGCCGGTCAGGCCCAGCTCCTCGCCGGTGGCCGCGAAGATGAAGTCGGAGAACGACAACGGGATCAGCTCGGGATGCCCCTGGCCGAGCCCGGTGCCGAGGATGCCGCCCGCGCCGAAGCCGAACAGCCCCTGCATGATCTGGTAGCTCTTGCCGCACATCGAGTCGCCGGGCGGGTCCTCCAGGCAGACGGGGGCGTTGCCGTAGAAGACCTGGTTGCCGGGATCGAGCCAGGCGTCGAAGCGGGCGCCGACGTGGTCGAAGGCCAGCCCCGCCAGGTAGGCGCCGCCGACGAAGAGCAGGATGCCGATCAGCACCCACGAGGTGCGCTGGGTCGCGATGTAGAGCATCGCGATGAACGTGCCGAACAGCAGCAGCGAGGTGCCGAGGTCCTTCTCGAAGACCAGCACCAGCAGGCTCAGCCCCCAGGTCACCAGGACGGGCCCGAGGTCGCGGGCCCGGGGCAGGTCGATGAACAGCAGCCTGCGGCCGGCCAGCGCCAGCACGTCGCGCTTGGCCACCAGATAGCCGGTGAAGAAGACCACCAGCGCCAGCTTGGCGAACTCGCCCGGCTGGATGGAGAAGCCGCCGATGCGGATCCAGATCTTGGCGCCCTGGACCTCGCTCAGCGAGCCGGGCAGCAGCGCGGGGATGGCGAGCAGCACCAGGCCGATCGCGCCCGCGGTGTAGGTGAGCCGCTGCAACGTGCGGTGGTCGCGCAGCACGACGAGGGTGATGGAGAACATCAGGACGCCGATGCCGGTCCACATGATCTGGTTGGTGGTGGACGCGCCCTTCATCCCGGCGGACTCCAGCCGGTAGATCATCACCAGGCCGATGCCGTTGATCAGCGTCACCAGCGGCAGGATCAGCGGGTCCGCCCACGGGGCGAACTTGGCGAGCACGAGGTAGGCGACCAGCATGATGCCGCCCAGGCCGAGGCCGTACGCCAGCATGCCCGCGGGAACCCGGCCGTCCACGGCGAGGCCCACGTTGGCGTAGGCGCCCATGACGATCAGCACCGCCAGCGCCAGCATGACGAGCTGGGCCACCCGGCGCTTGGCCGGCATCGGTACGGGGGAAGCTGCGACTTCGCTCATCTATTGCTGTTTCGTCTTGGTCTTCGTCTTGGTCGCGGACGCGGACGGCGTGGGCGACGCGGACGCGGACGGCGTGGTGGCGCCGTCGTCGTCGGTCTGCCCGCCGGAGAACCTCAAGCTGTTGATCTTCGCCACGCCCGCGTCGGCGTTGGTCACCGGAATGCCGCTCCTGACCAACGCCTGGTCGGCCTCGGACAGTCGGGAGAGCTGCCGCCCGGTCGGCTTGGAGACGCTGAAGAGCTGGAAGGGGCCCACCTCCTTCTGGATGCCCTGATACACGACCACTTCGTCGCCCCTAGCTCCGACGAAGAACTGGTCCTGGGTCCACTGATATCCAAAGTAGCCGCCGACGCCGACGGCCACGATGCCTACGCCGAGCACGGTGACCAGCACGGGCCACACACGGCGACGACGGCGGGGCCGGGACGCCTGGGCGCCCGGCTCCTCGAAGTCGTCATCGGTGAGGACCGGCTGGGGCGCGGTCACCGCGTCGGCTCGCCCCGGCTGGGTGTCCTGGGGGTTGCCCCGCAGCTGGGTCATCCCCGCCGCGCCGACTATGGCGGCCTCGGCGGGCACCGGCTGCCCATCGGTGATCTCCAGGACGTCGGCCAGCACGCACGTGATGTTGTCCGGCCCGCCGCCGCGGTTCGCCAGGTCGATGAGCTGGCGGACGACCTCCTCCGGGTCGTCGATGTTGGTGAGCGTGGCGTGCAGCGTCTCCGCGCTCACCACTCCGGACAACCCGTCGGAGCACAGCAGGTAGCGGTCGCCCACCTGCGCCTCCCGCAGCGTGAGGTCGGGATCGACCTCGCCGCTGCCGTCGAGCGCGCGCAGCAGGATCGAGCGCTGCGGGTGCGTGGCGGCCTCTTCCGGCGTGATGCGCCCGTCGTCGACGAGCTGCTGGACCAGCGTGTGGTCGTGGGTGATCTGGTAGAGCTCCCCGCGCCTCAGCAAGTACGCGCGCGAGTCGCCCACGTGGACGAGGGCGACCTGGGTGCCGTTCCACAGCATGGCCGTGAGCGTGGTGCCCATGCCCTTGAGGCTGGGATCCCGCCCCACCATCTCGTGCAGCCTGCGGTTGGCATCGCGTACCGCTGCCTCAATGGCGTTGAGCAGGTCACCCCCCTTGGGGACCTCTTCGAGAGAGGCCATGGCGGCGATGGCGACTGAGCTCGCCACCTCGCCGTGTGCGTGCCCGCCCATGCCGTCGGCGACGGCGAGCAGGCGGCCGCTAGCGTACGCCGAGTCCTCGTTCCCTTCGCGGAGGAGGCCGACGTCCGAGCGGGCGGCGTAGCGGAGTGCGATGGTCATTTGCGCAATTCAATGACTGTTTTGCCGACGCGGATCGGAACACCGAGCGGCACCGGGGTCGGGCGGGTCACTTTCGAGCGGTCGAGGTACGTGCCGTTGGTGGATCCGAGGTCCTCCACGATCCACTGGCCGTCCTGGGGGAAGAGCCGGGCGTGCCGGCTGGATGCGTAATCGTCGCTGACTACCAGCGTGGCGTCGTTGGCCCGGCCAATGGTGATGGGCGTCTCCGTGAGGTCGATGGTGGTGCCTTGCAGCGGGCCACCGGTGACGATGAGCTGGCGTGGCTCGCCCTTCTTGCTCTTGGGCTTCGCCGGTGCCTTCACGGGCCTGGGGGTCTTGCGCGGGCCCGCGGGAGCCGTGCGTGAACCGAACAAGTCAGTCCGGATCACGCCGACTGCGGCAATGACGAAGAACCACAGCACCGCCAGGAAGGCTAGCCGGATCAGCAGCAGCGTGAGCTCGGACATGGACCGTCTGTTTACCTCTAATCGCGCCGGAAAACCAGAGTCGTACGCCCCAGTGTCACTCGCGTGCCGTTCTGGAGCTCGATCCTGCGTACCGGCTGGCCGTTGACGAAAGTGCCGTTGGTCGATCCCAGGTCCACCAGGACCACGGTCTGGCCCTCCACGCGCAGCTCCGCGTGGTGCCGGGACACGCCGGGATCGACGAGGCGTAGATCACAGTCGGTGCCCCTGCCGAGCAGGGTCACCGGGGTGGTCAGCTCGTAGGAGCGGTCGCCCTGCGGGTCGTCCTGGGTGGACACGAGAAGCCTGGGCCGCCCGTTGAACGCGTGCGGCCGGGACGGGGGCAGGTCGCTCGCCGGCTGGCGGATCTCGTCCTGCTCGACCGTCGCGCCGCGGATGACCCCCGACCGGATGCGGAACAGGCCCACAGCCAGGTCGCCGGCGGTCTCGAAACGCACCCGGACCGGTCCCACGAAGGAGTAACCCTGTTCCTTGGCGTACTCCCTGGCGAGGTTGGCCAGCTCGTGGCTGATGCTGTCGGCGTAGACCTCAAGCCGTTCGCTGTCGGTCGTGCTCAGCTCGACCACGAAGTCGTTGGGCACGAGCGTCCGACCCTGGGCGACGATCGCCGCGCGCTCGTCCATCTCCCGCTGAACCGCGCTGGCGACCTCGACCGGCTGAAGATCGGATTTGAACGCCCGCGCAAAGGCTCCCTCAACCAAGCCTTCGAGCCTTCGCTCGAAGCGCTGAAGGACTCCCACCGGGTACCTCCCTTCCTCCGTGCATATGATCGCGGCCCCCAGACGCTTCCGGCGCCCGGTCTCCGCTTGTTCCACGTGGCGGCGTTCCTCGGCGCCCGTCGGCTGTCGCGCCCAGCTCCTCCGCTCCCGTGTCTTATGCGATCGTATCCGGGTTCAGTACCAGTGGCTGTTCCGTGCTACTGTTCTTTCCGCACCCACAAGGGCGGGTGGCGGAACGGCAGACGCGCACGGTTCAGGTCCGTGTGTCCGAAAGGACGTGAGGGTTCAAATCCCTCCTCGCCCACTCGGGTCACCGACGAGATCGGCAGACCCACAGTGACGAAACAAGCCCCGGTTCGCAAGAGCCGGGGCTACTTCTTTGTCACGACCTTGTCCGTCCGCGTGCCGCGCGGATGTGCTCCGCGTGGAGACCGTAGAAGGCTCCGGTTGCAGATCGCTTTCGAATCGCTTGCGTGATTTAGCTCACATCATTGAACTCACGCCGCGCCAGGGGGCCCGCGCCGCACCGGAGGGACGGCAGGCGTCCCCCCGGCGGGTCGTTACGCGGTCACCGTCCTGGTGTCCAGGAGCACGCCCAGGAGGTCCGTGAGGCTCACCATGCCGATGACGCCACCGGCCTGGTCGGTCACCAGGGCCAGGTGGGCCCGCGCGTCCTGGAGGGCCGTCACCGCCTCCGGCACCTGCGTCACGCACGGCAGCTTCGGCAGCGGGCGCGTCAGGGCCCGCGCGGTGGCCTCGGGCATCAGGAGCGCGTCCCTGGCGTGCAGGGCGCCCTCGATGCCCTCCGGCGTCTCCACGAGCAGCCTGAGGTGGCCGCTGCCCGCCGCCACCCGGCGGATCTCGGCGGCGTTCGCCGTGTCCGGCACCTTCACCGCCCGCCCGATCGGCACCATCAGGCGCTCGATGCCCTCCGCCTGGAGGCGCAGGGCTCGGGTGAGCAGGTCGTGCTCCTCGCGGTCGAGCAGGCCCATGCGGCCCGACTCGCCCACCAGCATCGCGAGCTGGCGGGGGGTGCGGGTGGTGGCCAGCTCGTTGCGCGGCCGGACGCCGAAAGCCCGCAGTATGACGTTGGTCAGGGCGTTGAGCGCGCGCAACAGGGGGCTCATCACGTGGGTGAAGGCGCGGAACGGCAGGGTCAGGACGAGGGCCGCCCGCTCCGGGTGCGTCAGCGCCCACGACTTCGGGGCCATCTCGCCGATCACCATGTGCAGGAACGTCACCAGCGCCAGGGCGATGGTGAGCGAGATCGGCAGGCGCAGGCCCTCCGGGACGCCCAGGACGCCGAAGAGCGGCTCCATGGCGTGCTCCAGCGCCGGCTCGGTCACCTGGCCCAGGCCCAGGGTGCACAGCGTGATGCCGAGCTGGGCACCGGCCAGCATCAGGGAGAGCTGGCGGCCGCCCCCCACCGCCGACTTGGCCGCCACGCGGACCAGCCGGTTGCCGCCCGCGGCCATCTCCTCCAGCCGGTGCCGGCGCGAGGAGACGAAGGCGAACTCGGCCGCCACGAACAGCGCGTTGAAGGCGAGCAGGGCGAGGCTCAGGAGGAGCAGCGTCATCGGGCCGCCTCCGCCGGCTCGTGCCGGTGCTCGGGAACCAGGCGGACCCACTCGGGCACTCTTCTGTTCAGTGACATCACCGTCAGGCGAGCCGTGCGCTCGCCCTCATCCTCCGTGAAAGGGTCGTCCGTCGCCTCGGTGACCGGCACGCTCAACGCGTCGCCCGGGTCGGGCAGGCGGCCCAGGCGGGCCAGGACCAGGCCGGCGAGGGTGTCGTAGTCGTCGCTGCGCGGCAGGCTGAGGCCGGTGGCGCGCTCGACCTCGTCCAAGCGCAGCCGGCCCGGCACGTCCCAGGCGCCGTCGGGGTGCCGCACCGCGTCCAGGGGGTCGGGGTCGTTCTCGTCGAGCAGCTCGCCCACCAGCTCCTCGGCCAGGTCCTCGACGGTGATGACGCCGGCCAGGCCGCCGTACTCGTCGATGACGCAGGCGATGTCGTCCTTGGCGACGCGCATGCGGTCCAGGACGACCGGCAGCGGGAGGCTGTCGGGCACCAGCAGGGCGGGGCGTGTGATCGCGCCGACGGCGCCCTCGTCCAGGCCGGCGGCCAGCAGCTCGCGCACGCCCGTCACGCCCACCACGTCGCCGTCCGCGCCGACGACCGGGTAGCGGGAGTGGCCGCGCTCGCGCATGACGTCCAGGAGGTCGGAGATGGGCTGCGCGTCGCGCAGCACGACCACGCGGGGACGCGGGACCATGATCTCCTCGGCCGTGCGGTCGCCGAACTCCAGCGCCCGCTCCAGCAGGTCCGACAGGCGCGGGGGCAGCTCGCCCGCGCGGGTCGACTCCTCGATGATGCGCGACAGCTCCTCCGGCGTCGCCCCGTGCTCCACCTCCTCCACGGGCTCGATGCCGACCAGCCGCAGCAGGCCCGTGGCTGCCGAGTCGAACAGCCGCACCACCGGGCCGACCACGGCCAGGTACACCAGCGTCGGCCGGGCCAGGAACTTCGCCACCGGCTCGGGCCTGGCGATGCCCAGGTTCTTGGGCGCCAGCTCGCCGAGGACCATCTGCACCACCGTCGCCACGAGCACGCCCGCGGCGACGGACAACGTCGAGATCATGGCCGCGGGCAGGCCCGTGTCCTCCAGCCAGGGGCGTACGATCGCCGAGATCGCCGGCTCGGCCAGGAAGCCGACCAGCAACGCGGTGACCGTGATGCCGAGCTGGGCGCCGGAGAGCATGAACGACAGGCGCGAGGTGACCTGGAGCGCCTTGTCCGCGGCGGCGTCACCGGCGGCGGCCTGCTCGCGCAGGACACCCCGGTCGGCGGCGACGAAGGCGAACTCCTGGGCGACGAAGAAACCGGTCGCCACGGTGAGGAGGAACAGGGCCAGCAGCCCGAGATAGGCGCTCACCACAGTGAGCCCTCAGAGGAACCCGTGCCCCAGCACGGGCGAAGACTCCACGGGTCCGGAGCGGACACGATCATCCCTTCGATAGAGGTCGTCCCATACGTAACGACACAGGTGGCCTCTATGTTTCCGCCGCCACCACCGCCACGCCAGACCCTGGCGGCGAACGGCGATCCCGAGCCTGGGCGTGACTTCTCCTACGATCTGCTGGTTCCGGGTACTTTTCCGTGGAGCAACCCTGGTGACACTCCGCACAGTCGGGGGGATCGACGTACCGTCTATGGCATACCGAAGGGAAGAGGGCGAAGTGTCTGAGGACGACCGGACGCGGGCCATGCGCTCGCCGGGCGACGGGCGCCCGCTGCCACCGAGGCCCGACGACGGCCTGCGTTCGGGCGGCGCCCCCGCTCACCAGGCGCCGTCCCTGAGGGGCGCGAGCGCTCCCACGCGCAAGCTTCCCACCGCTCCCCAGACGCCCGGCCCCCAGACGCCCGCTCCCCAGACGCCCGGCCCGCAGACGCCCGCCCCCCGCGCCGGGTACGAGGGCGAGCCGCCCAAGGGCCGCTCGCGCGTCTACGGCAGGGAACGCTCCGGCGACGGCCCGGTCCGGCCGCTCAGGTCCCCTCGCGGCGGTGGAGGGGAGCCGCCGGAGCGGCACCCGGCGGGGCCGCCCAGGGGGCCGCGCAAGAGGCCGTCCGGCCGGCTGATCGTGCGGATCGTCGCCGCGTTCGTGGTCGCGCTGCTGGTGATGGGCATCGCCATGCTCTTCTGGATCAATTCGCGGCTCACCGGCATCGAGGGCGTCCTCGACGACTACGAGGGCCGCCCCGGCGACACTCCCGGCACCAACTGGCTGCTGGTCGGCTCCGACAGCCGCAAGGGCCTGTCGGCGGCCGACCGCAAGAAGCTGGCCACCGGGCGGGCCGTCGGGCAGCGTACGGACTCGATGATGCTGCTGCACATCCCCGACACCGGCGACAAGCCCACACTGGTCAGCCTGCCCCGCGACTCGGCCGTCACCATCCCCGGCAAGGGGCGCGACAAGCTCAACTCCGCCTACGCCATCGGCGGCCCGAAGCTGCTGGTCCGCACCGTGGAGACGGTCACCGGCGTGCACATCGACAACTACATGGAGATCGGGTTCGCCGGGTTCGTGGGCATCGTGGACGCGGTCGGCGGCGTCGAGATCAACGTGCGGGCCGACGTGGACGACCCCAAGGCCGGGCTCAAGCTGAAGAAGGGCACCCAGGTGCTCAACGGCGCCCAGGCCCTCGGCTACGTCCGCACCAGGAAGGGTGGCGCGCTGCCCGACTTCGAGCGGACCAAGCGGCAGCGGCAGTTCCTGGGCGCGGTGGTGAAGAAGGCGGCCAGCCCCGGCGTGCTGATCAACCCGTTCACCTCGATCCCGCTGGCCATGAGCGCCACGGACGCCGTCCAGGTGGACGACGGGACGGGCGTGTTCGACATGTTGTCGCTCGGCATGTCGATGGGCGACAGCCCGGTGACGACCGTGGTGCCGTTCGGCGGGAACGAGGTCGTGGCCGGCGGCGGTGCGGCGGTCAAGTGGGACCGGACCAAGGCCGTGGCCCTGTTCGACGCGCTGAAGAACGACAAGCCGGTGCCGAAGGACATCGCCGACGGCACCTGACCGGGGCCACCCGCTCGGGGCCGGTTAGCCGGCTAGCCGGTTAGCCGGAGGAGGCGGTGGTGGCGGCGACGGTGGCGGCGGTGATCGCGGTCACGGTGGCGGCGTTGATGGCCGCGATGGCCTTGGCCACCGCGTCGCCCGCCCAGGCGCCCTCGGCGATCTCCTTCACCCGCTGCCTGCTCGCGCCGGGGAACGCCTTGCGGTCCAGCTTGGCGGCGTGCATGATCGCGATCAGGACGGCGGTGCGGGCGTCGGGGTCCGCCCCGCCCAGCGCCGCCGCCACTCGCTCCCTGACCTCGGCCTCCACCGCCGGATCGGCCTCCGGCCAGCGGGTGACGGGGAAGATCCCGAGCACCTTGCCCCGCTCCTCGGTCAGCACCCCGGCCTGGGCGAGCTTGGTGAGCAGCCGCTTGCGCAGCTTGGCCGACTGGAGGCGCTGCACCCACCAGGCGGGCTTGCGCTCCTTGCCGTCCTCGGCGATGCGGGTGAGCGTGGCGTCCAGCTCGTCGTCGCCGAGCGGCGCGGAGCTGGTGAGCACGAGCTTCTTGTCCGACAGCTCCACGCGGCCCTCGACGGCGAGCTCGGCCAGGAGCGCGCCGCCCAGGGCGGGGTCGAGCTGGGTGGCGCTGATGAGCTGCTTGCCGTCGTCCTCGCCGTGGGCCAGCAGGAGGAGCTCTTCGGCGATCGTCACCTTCGTCATGCCTCGACACTAGCCGCCCGGCCGCGGCCGTTCCGGTGGCGTCGCGCGCCGTGCTCGGCGCCGTACCCTGGGGGCATGCCGGAGCTTCCCGAGGTGGAGTCCCTGGCTCACTTCCTGCGCGAGCGGGCGGTGGGCCGATCGATCATGGCTGTCGACGTGGTCGGCATCCAGGTGCTCAAGACGTTCGATCCGCCGGTCAGCGCGCTCGGCGGCCTGACGGTCACCGGGGTGGCCAGGCACGGCAAGTTCCTCGACCTCGACTGCGACGGGCTGCACCTGGTCATCCACCTGGCCCGGGCGGGGTGGCTGCGCTGGCGCGAGGACCTGTCGGGCGCCAGGCCGGTCCGGCCGGGGAAGGGCCCGCTGGCGGTGCGGGTGCGGTTCGCGCCGGACGACGACGGGCCCGGCGGTGCGGGCAGGGCGCCGGGGTTCGAGCTGACGGAGGCGGGGACGCAGAAGCGGCTGGCCGTCTATGTCACGAAAAATCCGGACGAGGTGCCCGGCATCGCCGCCCTCGGCCCCGACCCCCTCGACCCGTCCTTCACCGTCGAGGCGCTCAAGCGCATCATCGGCGGCAACCGCACCCAGATCAAGGGCCTGCTGCGCGACCAGAAGGTGATCGCCGGCATCGGCAACGCCTACTCCGACGAGGTGCTGCACGCCGCCAGGATGTCCCCGTTCAAGATCGCTTCGACCCTGACCGACGCCCAGATCGCCGACCTGCACGAGGCCATCGTCACCACGCTGGCCGAGGCCGTCGAGCGGGCGCACGGCCTGGCGGCCAAGGACCTCAAGGCGGAGAAGAAGTCGGGGCTGCGGGTGCACAACCGCACCGGCCAGCCCTGCGACGTGTGCGGCGACACCATCCGCGAGGTGTCGTTCGCCGACTCCTCGCTCCAGTACTGCCCCACCTGCCAGACGGGCGGCAAGCCGCTGGCCGACCGCCGCCTGTCCAAGCTGCTCAAGTAGCCGGGGACAATGGAGGCATGACCGTTCCCGAGATCGAGGCCACCGCCGTGCCCGACGACGCCTACCTGCTCGACGTCCGCGAGCAGGACGAATGGCTGGCGGGCCACGCGCCGGACGCCGTGCACATCCCGATGACCCAGATCCAGGGGCGCGTCGAGGAGATCCCCGCCGACCGCCCGGTCTACGTCGTCTGCCGGGTCGGCGGGCGCTCGTTGCAGGTCGCGGCCTGGCTCAACCAGCTCGGACGCGAGGCCGTCAACGTCGGCGGCGGCATGCAGTCGTGGCAGGCCGCGCACCGTCCCATGGTCAGCGAGACCGGCCAGGAGCCCTTCGTGGCGTGAGCCCTCCGGGCGCGAATGCCCCATATGGCGCTCGCGGCGCCGGGTGAGGCATCATGGGGGCACCAACTGCAGATCGTCGCGGGAGCTTGGGGCAACCAGGCTGAGAGGGCAGATACCGCTGCTGCCGACCGCCTGAACCTGTCCGGGTAATGCCGGCGTAGGGAGTGTGCGATGGCGCGTGTCGCCGACGAAGTGCCGCTGACCCTCGAAGGGGCCCCGCCGAAGACGCTGGGCGTCCTCGACCAGGGTGCCCTCTGGGCCAACCTCGGGGTCAGCCTCCTCGGCTTCTCCGGGGCGCTGTTCCTGCTCGACCCCCTCGGCAACGCCCCGCTCAGCCTGGCGGCCGCCCTCATGGCGGCGCTGGTCGGCAGCCTCGTCGGCACCGCCATGGTGGGGCTGTCGGCCGTTCCCGGCACCCGCACCGGGCAGCCGGCGATGGTGCTGCTGCGCGGGCTGTTCGGCGCGAAGATCTCCTACGTCCCCACGGTGCTGAACGTCGTCCAGATGCTCGGCTGGGGCGCGTTCGAGCTGTGGGTGATCGCCAAGGCCGCGACCGCGATCTTCGGCGGCATCCCCTACCAGGTGTGGGTGCTCGTCGCCGGGGTGCTCACCACCGTGCTGACCATCTGGCCGCTCGGCGCGATCCGGCTGCTGCGCCGCTACGTCACGGCCGGCGTGATCCTGTCGATGATCTGGTTCGCCTGGTTCTTTCTGAACGAGGCCCCCACGCACGGCGGCGGCACCTGGACCGCGTTCCCGGCCGCCGTGGACTACGTGATCGCGCTGTCGGTCTCCTGGGTGCCGATGGCCGCCGACTTCGCCCGGCACTCCCGCTCCGGCCGCGCCGCGTTCACCGGCGTCGTCGGCGGCTACACGCTGGCCCAGGTCGCCTGCCTCGGGCTGGGCGTGTACGCGGTCGCCATCGCCGGCTCGGCGGCGGTGACGGCCGACAGCACGGCGGTGTTCGCCCCGTTCGTGGCGGTGCCGGCCGGGGCGCTGTTCTTCGGCATCCTGGTGCTGCGCGAGAGCGACCAGTCGTTCGCGAACGTCTACTCCACGACCGTGTCCCTGCAGAACCTCATGCCGCGCGTGGACCGGCGCGTCCTCTCCGGCGCGATCGGCCTGCTGATCACCGCGATCGCCCTGGTCGTGGACGTGACCTCCTACGGCGCGTTCCTCGGCGTGATCGGCGCGGTCTTCGTGCCGATGTTCGCGGTGCTGGCCGTGGACTACTTCCTGTTCGCCCGCTCCTGGGACACCAGCGAGAGCGCCCCCTCGCGCTGGAACATGCTGGTGCCGTGGGCCCTCGGCTTCGCCGCCTACTGGCTGACCACCTCGACGCCCACGCTGCCGGCGTGGGACGCGTTCTGGGCCGGCACGCGCGCCGCGATCGGCTTCGCCCGCCAGCCGTGGATGAACGGCGCCCTCGGCGCGGCCCTGGTGGCGGCGCTGGTGACGCTGGCCGTCGGGCTGCTCACGGGCCGGTCGTGGCGCGCCGTTCGACGTTGAGCAGGTGCTGCTTGGCGGCCACGCCGCCCGCGTAGTCGCCGAGACCGCCGTCCTCGCGCACCACCCGGTGGCAGGGCACGATCACGCAGACGGGGTTGGAGGCCAGCGCGTTGCCGATCGCCCGCAGCGCGCGCGGCCGGCCGATGCTCTCGCCGATGCGCTCCAGCGTCGTGGTGGTGCCGTAGGGGACCGCCAGGGTCTTCTGCAGCACCGTGCGGGCGAACGGCGTGGCCAGTGCCAGGTCGACCGGCGTGGCGAAGGCCCGCAGCCGCCCGGAGAAGTAGGCGTCCAGCTCGCGGCGCACCGGGTCGAGGCGGCGCGGGTCGGGGCCGATGAAGCGGCCGACGTTGCGGCTGATCAGCTCGAAGACGTTGTGCTCCGGCTCGAAGGAGCAGGCCACGGTGCCCTTGGCGGTCACCGCCAGCACCAGCCGGCCCACGGCGCCGTCGTACGTGCCGAACGCGACGTCGGGAGGGCTCTCCCCCCGGTACGTGCTGGAGGTCACACGCAGCAGGGCGTCCAGATCGCCGCTCGTCATGACCTCAGCTCCTCCTGGGAATCTTCGTGACCGCAGCGTATCGGACGGATCGCCCGGCGCGCTCACCGCGCCACGTGCACTATGGAGGAGTGGGGGATCAATGGGCCGGTAGTGACGACGAGATCGCCCGCGCGGTGCTCTCCAGCTCGCCCAACGCCGTCGTGGTGGTCGACAGGGACCAGAGCGTGCTGGTCTGGAACGAGGCCGCCGAGCGGCTCTTCGGCTGGACCGCGGCCGAGATGCTGGGGCGCCGGGCGCCGATCGTCCCGCCGGAGCTGACCGCCGAGCACAACGCGGTGCTCGAACGCGTACGCACCGGCGGCCAGGTGTCGGTGCGCACCAAGCGCCTGCGCAGCGACGGCGGCCTGCTCGACGTGCGGGTGGACATCAGCGCGCTGCGGCTCGGCAGCGCCGTGGCCGGCTACGTGTGCGTCCATCACCTGGCCAGGACCGACAAGGTGGCCAGGAGCCGCATGGCCCGCCGGGCCCGGCTGGTGCGCCGGCTCACCGACGTGGTCGGCGACATCAACTCCGACCTGGAGCTGTCGGCCGTGCTCGACCGGATCTCGGCCAGCCTGACCGAGCTGACCGGGGCGGACGCGGGCGGGTTCGTGCTCATCGAGCGCGACCGGCTGCGGCTGGTGAGCACCTACCAGCTTCCCGGCGCCATCCGCGGCACCACCGCGGACCTGCGTACGAGCCTGGTGGACCGGCTCTTACGCACCGGCAAGACCGTGCTGCTGGAGTCGAGCGGCCTCGACGACCTGGTGTGGGCCCGGCTGGACGGGCTGCACACGATCGCGCTCGGCCTGGCCGCGGTCGGCGGGCGGCCGTACGGCGCGCTCTACGCTCTGTTCGCCCGGCGCGCGCCCGGGCACCTGGAGCTGGAGCTGCTGGAGCTGCTGGCCGGGCACGCGGGCATCGCGGTCGGCAACGCCGTCGCCTACCAGGAGGCGGTGCGGCAGCGGGCCCACGAGCGGGCCGTCTTCGACGCCAGCGCCGACGGCATCGCCGTGCTCGACGAGGCCGGGCACGTCGTGCGCTGGAACCCGGCCGCCGCCGAGATCACCGCGATCCCCGCGCCGGCCGTGCTCGGCGGGCCCCCGCCGTTCCCCCTGCCCGAGCCCGGGGGGAAGCTCACCTTCCAGCTGGAGACCGGGCGGTGGCTGGACGTGGTGAGCGCGCGGATCGAGGAGACCGGCGAGACCGTGGTCGACTTCCGCGACGTCACCAGGGCCAAGGAGCTGGAGGAGGCCAAGGACCTCTTCCTCGCCACCACCAGCCACGAGCTGCGCACCCCGATCACGATCGTGCGGGGGTTCGCCTCGACGCTGGACGCGCGCTGGGACAAGCTGAGCGATCTCGAACGCCGCGCGGCCGTGCACACCATCGCCGAGCGGTCCAGGTCCCTCGGGCAGCTCATGGACCACCTGCTGCTCGGCGCGCGGGCCGGCGCGGACGAGCTCAAGGTGAGCATCGAGGAGTTCGACCTGGCCGAGCGCATCCACGCGGCCACGCTGGGGCTGCCCGCCCTGTCGGACCGGCACCGGGTGGAGGTCGCGATCGGCGACGGGCTGCCGTACGTGCTGGGCGACGCGCTGGCCACGGACATCGTGCTGGGCCAGCTCCTGGAGAACGCCTTCAAGTACTCGCCGAAGGGCGGGCTGATCAGCGTGGAGGCGTGGCCGGAGGACGACAACGTGGTCGTCGTGGTGGACGACGAAGGCGTCGGCATCGCCGCCGCCGACCGGGAGCGGATCTTCGAACGGTTCGTCCAGGTGGACAGCGGCGACCGGAGGAGGTTTGGTGGAGTGGGGCTCGGGCTCTACATCGTCCGCAGCCTGGCGAGGGCACAAGGGGGAGACGTGAGCGCGCATCCGCGCCCTGGAGGGGGCACCAGAATGCGGCTGGTCCTGAGAGGCGCCGGCCCTATCGGATCCGACACACCGATGCGGTAACGGGGTGGTCACGGTTGAGCTGACCTATCGTCCAATGTGTACAAGCTGTGATCGAGATGCGGTTTCTGGGATTGAGTAACGGGGCATTTCGGTCGTACCGGGGAGTGTTCCCGCGGGGGCACAGGGAACGGGGAGGTGGGTGTGTCAAGCGTGGTGCTGCTGCCGTACGCGCCGTCCAGCGTCGCTGTCGCCCGCCAGCGTCTGAGCACTGACCTGCAGGACAGCGGCGTCTTCTCCGCAGCGATCGACGATGCGGTGCTCGTGGTGAGCGAGCTGCTGAGCAACGCGCTGCGGCACGCGCATCCGCTGCCGTCGGGCATGGTGAGGGTGGCCTGGCTGCGCAGCGACGACCACATCGAGGTGGCGGTCAGCGACGGGGGCGCGGCGACGGAGCCACGGGCGGGCCGCCCGACGCTGTCCTCGCTCGGCGGGCGGGGGCTGGGCATCGTGGAGTACGTGGCCGAGAGCTGGGGGGTGCGCCACGACGGCGACACGACGACGGTGTGGGCGATCCTGCCCGCTCCTCCGTCCACCTCGATGAACGGGCAGGTCGCGGCGTTGAAAGAGGCGGGTTAGGCGACTGCCGGGCGGCGGTACAGCACGGCCCGCTCGGCGCTCGCCCATGCCGTGGACACCAGCAGGTAGAGCGCGGCCGCCAGCGGGAGCACGAGCGCGGCCGCCACCGACCCGTAGGGCGCGAGCCGGCTGAGCTTCCTCACCAGCTCCGGCTGGTCGTCGCCGATCCTGATGTTCCGGGCGGACAGCCAGGCCACCGCCGCGACCAGCACGATCACCAAGGCGAAGACCGAAACCGGAGCACTGAGCAGACCGTAATGGGCCACCATGCCCGCGAGCTGCTGCCCCAGCGGCGCCCCGAACAACGTGTGGCCGGCCAGTGCGGTCGGATGCGTGGCCACCCGGAACATCAGCCACAGGAACGGCAGCTGCGCGAGCATCGGCAGGAACCCGGCGAACGGCGAGCTGCCCTCCCCGGCGTACAGCTCCCTGGTCTTCCCGGCCAGCCGCTCGGGGTCGCGCGCGTAGCGCTTCCGCAGCTCGCGCAGCTTCGGTGCGAGCCGCTCTCGGATCCTCGCGGTACGGGCCTGACGCACGCCGAGCGGCAGCAGCAGGAGCCGCACGGCCAGGGTGAACAACACGATCGCGAGCGCGGCGTCGCCCCCGGCCAGGCCGACGACGAACGTGACAAGAGAATCGATCATTTGAGGCGAGCCCTTTCATGACGGAGAAGGGGCCCGCGCACACCGGCGAGCCCCGCTTACCCAGGAAAGCGGGGCATGCCTAAGGAGCTCGCGGACGCGACCGCCCGGCCGCGTCGGGATCGCGCTGGCGCTGGAACGCCGTACGGCGCGCGTAGACCAGCGGGAAGCCGGGGGGCTCACCGCCGAGAACGGGCAGCAACGTGGCCGCCCACGTGGCCAGCAGCAGGATCGCCACCAGGGTGACCCCGGCCAGCCACGGGTCGAACAGGAGCTGCGTCAACGCGATCGCGAGGACTTGCTCATGACGGTGACCGCGACGAACACGAGCAGAGCGATCACTCCGACGATCAGAGCCAGCTTGAACAGACCCGCCAGCAGCGGCAGGAGGAAGTTGAACAGCACGAAGAGACCCAGCAGGGTCCCTATGACGAGCATCACGACTCTACTCATGAGGCCACCGTACGTCCTCGGGGCATGCGCTGCGAGGCTTATGTGGTGATCTTACGGAGTGATGACGTCCCCGGCCGTCGCGGCGGATCCGGCCGTACCGTGAGGGCGTGAACACCCGCATCCTGGTGGTCGAGGACGACCCGACCGTCTCCGAGGTGGTCGCCCGCTATCTGGAGCGCGACGGGCACGAGGTCGAGTGCGTCGGCGACGGGGCGGAGGCGCTGCGCCGGGCCCTGGCCCGCCCGCCGGACCTCATGGTGCTCGACCTCATGCTGCCCAAGCTGGACGGGCTCCAGGTGTGCAGGAAGCTCAGGGAGCGGTGGCCGGTGCCGGTGATCATGCTGACCGCCCTGGGCGAGGAGATCGACCGGGTGGTCGGCCTGGAGACGGGGGCCGACGACTACGTGGTCAAGCCGTTCAGCCCGCGCGAGCTGGCCCTGCGGGTGCAGTCGGTGCTGCGGCGGGCCAGGGGCGCCTCCGTCACCGGCGGCACCGGGGTGCTGCGCGACGGCGACCTGGTGGTGGACGTCGGGGCGCACGAGGCGCGGCTGGGCGGCGCCGAGGTCCTGCTGACCGCCCGCGAGTTCGACCTGCTGGCCTACCTCATGCGCAACCCGCGCCAGGCGTTCAGCCGGTCGGCGCTGCTGGACCAGGTGTGGGGGTGGTCGTTCGGCGACTCGTCCACGGTGACGGTGCACGTGCGGCGGCTGCGGGAGAAGATCGAGCCCGATCCGACCGCGCCGCGCAGGATCGTCACGGTGTGGGGCGTGGGCTACCGCTACGAGCCGCTGGAGGACTGATGGGCTCCTCGCTGCCCGTGCTGCCCGTGTTGCCTGCTTTGTCTGCGCTGCCGGTGTTGCCCGCGCTGTCGCGGGCCGCCGGGGCGGTCGGTGAGCTGCCGAGGGTCGTGGCCGTGGCCGCCGGGCTCGGGCTGCTGGTGGCGCTGGCCGGCCTCTGGGTGCTGGGGCGGCTGCGGACGCGCTCCATCGGCGTGATGCTGGCCGTGGTCGTGGTGGTGGCCGTGGCCGCCACCCTGGCCGGCGTCGTGGCGATCATCGCCAAGATGATCATCGAGGGCCCGGTCAAGGACTTCGTGCTGAGCGTGGTGGCCGTCGGCGGGCTGGTGGGGCTGGGGGTGGCGTTCGTGTTGTCCAAGCGGGTGGTGCGGGAGAGCAGCCGCCTGGTCGCGGCCGTACGGAACCTGCCGTTCCAGGCGCCCCAGGGGCTGCCCGCCGAGCTGCAGGAGATCGCCAACACCCTGGAGGAGGCGTACGCCCGCGAGCGCGCCCTGGAGGGCGCCCGGCGCGAGCTGGTCGCCTGGGTCAGCCACGACCTGCGTACCCCGCTGGCCGGGATGCGGGCCATGGCCGAGGCGCTGGAGGACGGCGTGGTCTCCGACCCCGCGACGGTCGCGCGCTACCACGGCCAGATCAAGCTGGAGGTCGAGCGGCTGTCGGCGATGGTGGACGACCTGTTCGAGCTGTCGCGCATCCACGCCGGGGCGCTGCGGCTGTCGCGGGCCAGGGTCGGCCTCGCCGACCTCGTCGCCGACACGCTGGCCGGCGCCGAGCCGCTCGCCCGCGCCAAGGGCGTGCTGCTCACCGCCGAGGCGGCCGAGGCCGTGCCCGTGGAGGCCGACGCCGGCGCGCTGGGGCGGGCCCTCGGCAACCTCGTGGTCAACGCCATCCGCCACACCCCGTCGGACCGCACCGTGGTGCTGCGCGCCGGGGTGGACGGGGACATGGCGTGCCTGTCGGTCACGGACTGCTGCGGGGGCATCCCCGCGGAGGACCTGCCCCGGGTGTTCGAGGTGGCCTTCCGGGGCGAGGCCGCGCGGACGCCGACCGCCGGCGGCGGGGCGGGGCTCGGGCTGGCCATCGCCCAGGGCATCGTGGAGGCGCACGACGGGATGATCGGGGTGGTCAACGACGGGCCGGGGTGCCGGTTCGAGATCCGGCTGCCCCTGGTCAGCGGCTGACGGCCGCCGGCGCGATCGGATTCCGGGCCGGCCCGCCCGGCTCCTCGGCCCGTCTGGCCGGCTCCTCGGCCCGTCTGGCCGGCTCCTCTGCTTGCGCGGCCGGCTCCTCGGCCCGTCTGGCCGGCTCCTCGGGCCGCGCGGCCGGCTCTTCGGCCGGTGCGGTGTCCTTCGTGTCCCGCTGGGGGCCGAACGACTCCAGCATCGCCCGAAATGTCGGACACGGCCACCGCCACATGCAGCTCCGGCACCGCAGGATCGGATGCGCGGCATCGCTGGTGATGCCGCCCGCGTCCCGTGGCTGGTGCAGGTCGAGCAGCCTGAGCCCGAGCTCGGAGAACCTGAGCAGATCGGCACGCGCGCCGGCGAGGAACTCGAGGTCCTCGCGCGTCAGCCGGGTGCGGATCGGCACGTAGCCCTCGTGGTTGAGCAGGCCGCGCAGCCGCGCTGCTTCGTCATGCCATGAGTTGGCCTTTCCGGTGCGCAGGAGGATGGACTCCAGCCGGTCGCGGAGCCCTTCGCGCTGAGGATCTTCGGATTTCTCGGTCTTCATCGACGTGGGGCCCGTCACCGTGCCCTGGTCCCTCCTTCTCGGTGCCGCGGCGGGTGTTCTGGTGTCACGCTGTCAAGCTTCGCGTACTCTCCGTACCTGTGGAGCCCAAACAGAGGACAAAAACCTGTGGTTCCCCTATCGGCGTGACAACGTGACCGGAAGCGCTCGCGCCGCTAGCCTGCCCCTGTGGAGCTCAAGGTCTCGACTCGATCACATGCCGGGTGCGCGCTCGTCGCGGTCACTGGGGAAATCGACCTCTACACGGCGCCCCATCTGCAGTCCGAGTTCACTCGGCTGTTGCAGGAGGGTCCGAGCCGGGTGGTCATCGACATGTCCGCCGTGGATTTCTGCGACTCCACGGGGATGAACGTGCTGCTCTCGGCGCTCAAGAGGATGAAGGAGCAGGGCGGGACGCTGGAGGTGGCCTCGCCCCGTCCCGCCGTACGCAAGATCCTGCAGGTCACGGGGCTCGACTCGGTGTTCACCGTGCACGAAGAGGTGCCCCAGGAGTTCCTCATATCCGAGGGATCATGACGCGCGCAGTGAGCGATGACACCGCGGTGATCATCCCGGCCGCGAACGAGGCCGAGCGCATCGCGACCACCGTCAAGGCCGCCTCGGCGCTGCCCGGCGTCGACCTCGTGGTGGTCGTGGACGACGGCTCGCGCGACCGCACCGGCAAGGTGGCGCGCGAGGCGGGCGCGCGGGTGGTGCGGCACAGCCGCAACCGGGGCAAGGCGGCCGCGATGGAGAGCGGGGCGGAGGCCGTACGCCTCCTCGACGCCGACGACACCCCGCGCCACCTGCTGTTCCTGGACGCCGACCTGGGCGACACGGCGGGCTCGGCTGCGCCGCTCGTCGAGCCCGTACGCGCGGGCGAAGCCGACATGACCGTCGCCGTCTTCGCCACCCGAGTGGTGCTCGGCGGGCACGGGTTAGTCGTCCGCCTGTCCAGGGAGGGCATCCGCCGGGCGACCGGCCTGGAGCTCGCCCAGCCGCTCAACGGTCAGCGCTGCCTGACCAGGGCGGCCTTCGAGGCGGCGCGGCCGCTGGCGCACGGGTTCGGCGTGGAGACCGCGCTGACGATCGACCTGGTGCGCAAGGGGTTCCGGGTCCAGCAGGTCGAGGTGGAGATGTCCCACCGGGCGACGGGCACCGACTGGCGGGCGCAGCTCCACCGCGCGATCCAGCTCCGTGACGTGGCCCGCGCCCTGGCCTCCCGCGACCCGGCGGTCGTCCAAAACCTGAACAAACTTCACTTCAACCGCTGACCACCTCATCCCCGCCCACTCCTCTGCCCGTCCCTCTGGCCGTCCCACTGCCCGTCCACCGCCCGCCCGGCCGCTCGGGCTCGTCCACAGGGGGCCGGGTTGTCCACAGGTGGCCGTCATCCGGGCGAAGGCCGTTCGCGCGTGTGCTGGAATACGCGGGTGACTTCGGAGACCCGGCACGGCACCGCGCGTGAGCGGCTCGCATGGGCGGGCATGGGGGCGGTCGGCGCCTCCGTCCTGCTGACGCTCACCATCGGCCTGCTCGGCCCGTCGCCCATGGTCCCCGAGCTGCCCGGCCCGGCCTGGCAGCCGCCCTACTCCCTCGACGTCCGCCCCGCCCCGCACCTGACGGTCGCCCTCGCCGCGGCCGCGGTCGTCCTCGGCGGCCTCGGCCTCCTGGCCACGCTGCTCACCCGCGCCCCCCGGGATCTCCCTTCGTCCCGGGGCGCGCGTCCGCCGGGCGGGCGCCTGCCGGGGTCGCGTCTGCCGGGGTCGCGTCTATCGGGTCCGCGCTTGCCGGGGTCGCGTCTGTCGGGGTCGCGTCTGCCGGGCGGGCGCCTGCTGGTGTCGCTCGGCTCCCTGGCCGCCGCGATCCTCGCCTTCCTGCCCCCCTACGGCTCCGGCGACCACCTCAACTACGCCGCGTACGGCCGCATGATCACCCTCGGGCTGAGCCCGTACACGCACGGCGCGGCCGACCTGCCCGGCGACCCCGTCGCCGACGCGGTCGAGCGGCCGTGGCGCGAGGAGCCCAGCGTGTACGGGCCGGTGGCGACGGCGCTGCAGGCGCTCGCGAGCTGGATCGGCGGCGACTCGCTCCGGCTGACGATCTTCGTCATGGCGGTGGTCAACGCCGCCGCCTTCATCGCGACCGGCCTGCTCATCGACCGCTTCACCCGCCACGACGAGGCCGCCCGCCGCCGCGCGGCCCTGCTGTGGACGGCCAACCCCCTGCTGCTCTACCACCTGGTCGCCGGCGTGCACGTCGACACCCTCGCCGTGGCCTGCATGGTCGCCGCCCTCCTGGCGCGCGGCCGGCCCGCGGGCGCAGGCGTCCTGCTCGGCCTGGGAGTGGCGATCAAGGTGAACGCCGGGCTGGTCGCCCTGGGCCCGGCCTGGGAGCTGCGCCGCCGCCCCGGCCGCCTGGCGGTCATGGCGGGCTGTGCCGTGGCGGTGGTGGTGGCCGGTTACGCGGTCGCCGGCACGGACGCGATCGCGCCGGTGACCCGCACCAGTAAGTCGATCTCGCACGCCACGGTCTGGAAGCTCGTCCAGGGGTGGTTGCAGTCGATCGTGGGCCCGGGGACGGCATACCGGGGCGAGATCCAGATCGGCTCCCTCCTCCTGCTCGCCCTGCTGGCCTGGCTCCTGCTCCGCAGGGCCTCCGCAGCCACCGGATGGGCCGCCATCGGAGAGGCCGCCGGGGCCGGACCGGCGGCGCCCGTGGTGGCCGCGGGGCTGGCGGTGGCGTACGTGTTCGCCTCGCCCTACGTGCTCCCCTGGTACGACGGGCTGGCCTTCGCGATGCTGGCGCTGGTGGCGGCCTCCGCCGTGGACGGGTTCCTCGTCGCCCACCTGCTGGCCCTGTCGCTCGCCTACCTGCCGGCCAGGATCGACGGGCAGCCGCCTGACCTGGCCTGGCTCAGCGGCGTGGTCCGGCCTCGGACGGCGTGGGTGCTGCTCGCCCTGACGATCGCCCTGGCGGTGTGGGCCTGGCGAGCTGCAGGGCGCGCACGCACGCCGCCAGCGTCAGCGGCACCGCCACCGTCAGCGCCATAGCGGGGATGGCGATGCCCGAGTCGTTCATCAGGAAGCCGACGAACGCGCACGTCAGCGCGCCGAACAACCCCGCACGGAGCGCAGGGGCCAGCGCGTACGCCTGGCCGAGCGCCGCGGCGCCGTACCGCGAGGGCCGGGCCAGCACCAGGAACAGGAAGGCCAGCGCGACCAGCGAGAGGAGGGTCAGCGACCAGTTCCCGACCGTCACCCCGATCATGGCACCGAACTTGCGCGCGACCACGGTCCACGCCTGGCCGTCGATGACCTGCTGCACGAACGCCCCCAGGTGCGTCCGCTGCGCCTCGGGCCGCAACCAGTCGAACACCGACAGCGCCGCGACGATCGCCACGCCCACCGCTCCGACCAGCAGGAGCCTGAGCACCGAGACCCGCCGGCCCGACAGGAGGATCAGGAAGACGGCCAGCCCGACCACGAACGCCGGCACCCCGCCGAAGTCCGCCCCCCAGGACGGCCAGCCGTCCGCGAACACCGCGAACATCCCGTACAGTGCGCACGCCCCGACCGCGACGGCCCTCGGCACGCCGCGGCCCAGCAGCCACTGCCCCGCCCCCGCCAGGCCCAGGATGGTGCCGGTCGAGTAGACGGCGAAGGCGATGTTGCTGAAGCCGTAGAACCGGCCGCCGGTGACGGGCTCGTAGCCGGTGACGGCGTTCACCTGGAGCTTGGAGCCGGTCATGACGTCGAGGAGGAGGGCGAGCGAGGTGATCGCGGCGACGGTGGTCAGCGGCCCCATGACGTGCCTGCGCCAGGGGCCGCCGAAGGCGACGGCGGTGACGAGGCCGGCGATGGCGAGGATCGTCACGATCACCGAGACCATCGGCACCGGCAACGTCCACCAGGGCACGAGCTGCGCCAGGAACGTGGAGACGGCGATCGCGCCACTGAGCACCGCGACGACCTGAACGGCACGGAGCAACGCGGACCCGCCGGCTCCGTCCTCGCCTTCGCCCCCGCCCCCGGTCCCGTTCTCGGCCCCGGCCTCGGTCCCGCCCCGGCCCGCCTGCTCCGCGCCGCCCGGCCGGTCCGTGGTGCTCGCGGCGGTGGCGTGCGTTCGCGTCGGGGCGTCCGCCTGCTGCTGGGCGTCCGCCTGTCGCGGCGGGTCCCCGGCGGGGACGGAGCGGCGGCGGCGGAGGGCGAGGGCGGCCCAGGCGTAGAAGGCGAGCTGGAGAGTGACCAGCACGGTGAAGAACGGGCCGCGTACCTCGCGGAGGACCTGGCTGGCGAGATCGCTGTCGGCCAGGCCCGCGACCGTGGCCGCCGGCGTGGCGGGGGCGGCGGCGCCGGGCTGCCAGGGGCGGCCGACCACCTCGCGCGGAGGGCTCACGCCCAGGACGTGGAGGGCGGTGGCGGTGAGGTCGGTGACGGTGACCAGGGCGTCCTGGCGGGTGGAGGTGGCGGTGAGGTGGCCGCGCGGGTACGGCCGCCCCGTGGGGGACGGGCCGGTGGCCACGGCGACGTGCAGGTGGGCGTTCGGGGTCACGTCGGAGAGGCCGGCGACCAGGGTCGTGGTGCCGGGCGGGAGCTCGGCGAGCAGGGCGGCGATCCGGGCGTCGGCGCGGGCGACGGCGGCCTGGCGGGCCGGGGCGGTCAGGGGGATGGGGACGGCGTAGTCGTCGAGGGGCTGACGGGACCAGGCGTCGGCGAGGTCGGCGGCTTCGAGGACGATCAGGTGGTACGGGGCCGGATCGCCCAGGGCGTCCAGGGTGGGGGCGTATTTGGCGATATTTCCGGACTTGTCGGCGGCGGCGAGTGCGGCGCCCGGCCCGACCGCGGCGACCTTGCCCCCGGCGTCCTTCACCAGCTGGCCCAAGGTGCCGAGCTGGGCGTTGTAGCCGGTCTCGGCCTGGTGGGAGACGAGGTCCCGCCAGCCGGGGACGGTCGCCCCCTCGCCGCCGGGCCGGGGGACGGCGGGGGCGAGGCAGCCCTTGCCGTCCGTGCCGGCGCGCTGGCCCGCGGAGACGGTCAGCCAACCGGCGGCGGGGCAGGTGATGCCCCGGTCCGGGGGCGGCACGGCGCGGGTGGAGAGGGAGGCCGAGGAGCCCTGGGCGGCGAGCTTCCAGAGGGCGGGGGTGCGGGCCTCGTCGAGATCGCTCCACTGAAGCCCGGGCACCCCGACGACCACCACCCGCCCCTGCACCGCCCGGTCCTGCGCTGCCCGGTCCTGCACCGCCTCTGCGTACGCCGCCCGTGCGTACGCCGGCTGGACCGGCGCGGCCTGGACCGGCGCGGCCTGGACCGGCGCGGCCTGGGCGGCGGCCGCGGGGACGGCGAGCGCGGCGAGGAGGGCGAGCCCGGCGAGCCCGGCGAGGACGCCCCTGGCCGCCTTGGCCGCGCGCCCGCGCGCGCGAAGGACCGCCGGCCCGGCGGCGGAAACGGAAGCGGAGGGGGCGGCGGGCGCGGTGGCGTGCGGCATGGACGGAACCCCCAGTGATTGCCCCTCGAACAACAACAGCCACGGTAACGTGCCACATCGTGGCAAGAGGCGAGGTGCGGGTGATGCGGCGGCAGTGGTGGGCGTGGGCGATCGTGGCGCTGGCCGTCGCGGCGGCCGTCGCGCCGCTGGTGCACACGTGGCTCACCAACCCCGACGACCAGCGCCTGGTCGACCTCGACGTCTACCGCACCGGCGGCCAGATGTTGCTCGAAGGCCGCCCGGTCTACGACTACCACACGCCCGCCCCGCAGCTCCTGCCGTTCACCTATCCGCCGGTCGCGGCCATGCTGGCGGTGGGCCTGGCCGCGATGTCCTGGGAGACGGCCCAGTGGGTGTGGACGGCCGGCGTCTACGTGACGCTGGGCGTCACCGTCTGGTTCTCCTTCCGGCGGGTCCTGCTGAAGGAGCCGGTGCGCGGGCACGCGCCGTGGGTGTTCGGGCTGCTCATGGTGGCCTGCGCCTACCTGATGCCGATCCGCGACCAGGTGCGCTTCGGGCAGGTCGACATCCTGCTGGTCGCGCTCTGCGCCGCCGACTGCCTGGCGAAGCGGCCCTGGTGGCCGCGCGGGTTCCTGATCGGGCTGGCCACGGCGGTGAAGCTGACGCCGGGCGTGTTCCTGATCTACCTGCTGGTCACCCGGCAGTGGCGGACGTTCTCGATGGCGGCGTTCGTGACGGCGCTGCTCACGCTGCTGCCCTTCGCCGTGATCCCCGGCGACGCCGCCGACTTCTGGTTCTCCGCGCTGCTCGACCCCGAGCGGCTGGGCGCCAACGCCGCCACCACCAACCAGTCGATGCGCGGCATGCTGATCCGCCTCTACATGAACGGCGCGCTGGAGTCCGCGATCTGGGTGGTGCTGGTGGCCGTGGTCGGCTGGCTCGGCTTCCGCGGCGCCCGCGACGCCTACCGGGCGGGCGACGGGCTCGCCGCCGTGGCGCTCGTCGGCCTGATGGCGGTGCTGCTCTCGCCGGTCGCCTGGATCCACCATCTGGCCTGGGTGGTCGTGGTGCTCGGGGCGGTCGTGGGCGACGGGGGCGACCCGGTCAGGCGGCGGGTCTCGGCCGGGGTGTGGCTGTACTACGTGGTGCCCGTCCCCTGGTGGGGGGTGTCGCTGATCGCGGCCGGGATCCCGGGGGTGAGCCTGGTGCTGGGCAAGATCGTCCAGGACGGGTTCGGGCTGGGGGCGCTGGTCCTGGTGTGGCTGCTGGCGTTCTGGCTGCCGCGCCGGCGGGGGCCGCTGGAGCCCGGCCGGCCCCTGGTGGCGTCCTGATCGCGGTAAAAGGAGCAAATGAGGCGCGCGTCCCGCGAGCTGCGGATACGCTGAACGTATGTCCAGACTCGCCTATCTCGGGCCCGAGGGGACCTTCACCGAGGAGGCCCTGAGGCTCCTCGACCCCACCGCCGAGCGGCTGCCCCGCGCGACGGTCAGCGCCGCGCTCAACGCCGCCCGCGCCGGTGAGGCCGACGGCGCCGTGGTCCCGCTGGAGAACTCCATCGAGGGCGCGATCACCACGACCCTCGACGAGTTCGCCTGGGGCGAGCCGCTGCTGATCGCGGCCGAGCTGCTGCTGCCGGTGCAGTTCTCGCTGCTGGCCAGGCCCGGCACCGAGATCCCGCACATCAAGCGGGTCTACACGCATCCTGCGGCCATCACGCAGTGCCGCGGGTTCATCGCCCGCGAGCTGCCCGACGCGGTCGTGGTGGCCGCGCCCTCGACGGCGGCCGCGGCGCAGGAGGTGTCGCTGCCCGGCTCCCCGTACGACGCGGCGATCGCGGCCCGCATCGCCGGCGAGCACTACGGGCTGGCGGAGCTGGCGAGCGGCATCGGCGACAGGTCCGACACGGTGACCAGGTTCGTCAAGGTCAACCGGCCCGGGGGGCCGCTGCCCGAGCCGACCGGCTCCGACCGCACGACGCTGGTCGTCTTCCTGGCCGACGACCACCCGGGCGCGCTGCTGGAGATGCTGACCGAGTTCTCGGTGCGCGGCGTCAACCTCACGCGCATCGAGTCGCGGCCCACCGGCGACGGCATCGGCCGCTACTTCTTCCACTTCGACTTCGAGGGCCACATCGGTGACGCCCGGGTCGGCGAGGCCATCGCCGGGCTGCACCGCATCTGCGGCGAGGTGCGCTTCCTCGGCAGCTATCCACGTGCCGACGGCATGGTGCCGCAGATCAAGCGGGGCACCTCGGACGCGGAGTTCGCCGAGGCGGGCGAGTGGCTGGCCCGCGTCCGCGCCGGCCAGGTGTGACCGCCACCCGGCGGAGCCGGTAATCCGGGGGCGGGGCGGCGCCCGGCGCCGGTAGCCTTTCCTTGTGATTGACCTGCGTACCCTTCGTGAGGATCCCGACCGGCTACGGGCTTCGCAGCGTGCCCGCGGCGAGGACGACTCCGTCGTCGACACGCTGCTCGACCTGGACGAGCGCCGCCGCTCCGCGCTGACCTCGTTCGAGTCCCTGCGCGCCGAGCAGAAGAGCATGGGCAAGTCGGTCTCCAAGGCGCAGGGCGAGGAGAAGGCCGCGCTGCTGCAGCGCGCCAAAGACCTCGCGAGCCAGGTCAAGTCGGCCGAGGCGGAGGCGGAGAAGCTCGGCGCCGAGCTCGACGAGCTGCTCCAGACCGTCCCCAACATCGTCGAGGAGGGCGCCCCGCCCGGCGGCGAGGACGACTACGTGGTCCTGGAGACGCACGGGCAGCCGCGCGAGTTCGACTTCGAGCCCAAAGACCACCTGGAGCTGGGCGAGGCGCTCGACGCCATCGACATGGAGCGGGGCGCCAAGGTGTCCGGCTCGCGGTTCTTCTTCCTCAAGGGCGTCGGTGCGCGCCTGCAGCTCGGGCTGCTCAACATGGCCATGCAGCAGGCGATCGAGCACGGGTTCACGCCGATGATCACGCCGGTGCTGGTGAAGCCCGAGACCATGCAGGGCACCGGCTTCCACGTGGCCCACGACAAGGAGATCTACCGCCTGCCCGACGACGACCTCTACCTCGTCGGCACCTCCGAGGTCGCGCTCGCCGGCTACCACGCCCACGAGATCATCGACGCCGGCGCGCTGCCGCTGCGCTACGCGGGCTGGTCGTCGTGCTTCCGGCGCGAGGCCGGCTCCTACGGCAAGGACACCCGCGGCATCATCCGCGTCCACCAGTTCGACAAGGTCGAGATGTTCTCGTACGTGCGGCCGGAGGAGGCCCACGAGGAGCACCAGCGCCTGCTCGCCTGGGAGAAGGAGATGCTGGCCAGGATCGAGGTGCCCTACCGCGTCATCGACACGGCGGCGGGCGACCTCGGCATGTCGGCGGCGCGCAAGTTCGACTGCGAGGCGTGGATCCCCACCCAGGGCCGCTACCGCGAGCTGACCTCGACCTCCAACTGCACGGAGTTCCAGGCCCGCAGGCTCGCCGTCCGCTACCGCGACACCGACGGCAAGCCGCGGCACCTGGCCACGCTCAACGGCACGCTCGCCACCACCCGGTGGATCGTGGCGATCCTGGAGAACCACCAGCAGGCCGACGGCTCGGTGGTGGTGCCCGAGGCGCTGCGCCCCTACGTCGGCCTGGACGTCCTCAGGCCGGCCGGCTAGGGCCCGGCCACGGCTCCGCGGCGGCGGCCTCCCCGGCGCCCTTCCCCGCGTCCCTCCTGACGAGGAGCAGGCAGGCCGCCACCGCGAGCCCGGTCAGCAGCACGGCCAGCGCGACGGCCGCCCAGTACGCCCGGAGGACGCCGCCGGCCCAGAGCTCGAAGGGCAGATACACGGTCACGAAGACCAAGGGCGCGCCCAGCACGCCCACGGCCACGGGAGCGGGCCGCGGCTTGCCCGCGCACAGCAGCACGCATGCCGTGAGGGCGGCCACCGGGATCATGAGGCCGGCGAACCAGTGCTCCATCACGCGTTCGGCCAGCCCCAGGAGGCCGGGATCGGACGTGCGGCCGGAGAACGCCACGCCCAGGAAGCCCAGGCAGGCGGCCGCCGCGAAGCCCAGGTAGGCGCGGTGGTAGCGGCGCATCCCTGCGCCCGCCGCGCCGAACAGCAGGCAGCCGGCCAGGAAGAGCGCGGTGGAGAGCTCGGGGCCGAGGTCCAGGTCAAGGTCCAGGTCCCGGTCGTCGGACGCGCCGGGCCAGCCGAGGCGGCGCCAGGTGCCCGACTCGTCCCGTAGGAGGATGCCGTCGGCGCCGTTGGCCACGACCACGACGTGCCCGCCCCGCCAGCCCTGGACGGCCAGGCCGCTGGAGGCGGGCGCGATGGGCGGGACCTGCCTGGCCATCCGCATGCGGTCGTCGGCGGGCAGCGACCACGACGGGGTCCAGGTGCGGCTGCCGTCGTCGGACTGCTCGACCGCGAGCCGCCCTGGCACCACCCGGTAGCAGCGGTTGGCCAGGTAGGGCACGCACATGGCGCTCCTCGGCGGCGTCGCGCGGGCCGCGGCGGGCTCCAGCGGCCCCGTGTCCCAGGTGGCCCCCCTGTCCGTCGAGGTCCAGCCGTAGCCGTTGTCGGCGTGTACGGTGATGCGCTCGCCCTTCACCTCGACGGAGACGGCCGAGGGCGGCCCGGTGTAGGAGGAGGTGGCGGTCACCGCCAGCAGGGCCGGCGGCACGATCAGGAGCGCGCGCAGGCGGGGCGGGAAGGGCACGCGCAGGCGGGGCAGGAGGGGCACGCGCGGGCGGGGCGAGGCGGGCGCGGTGAGGCCACGGCCGCGGGCCCACCAGGCGAGGGCGAGCGCCGGCAGGGCGATCAGGTCCGTAGGATCGGCCAGAACGCGCGAAGGGCCCGCCGCGAGGGTCCAGACATGGGAGGCGGCCTCAGCGCCCGTCTCCGTCGTTTTCACGAGCGCGAAGAGCACTCCCGTGACCGCGGTGGCGGCCAGGTCGGCCCGGCGCGCGGCCGGCGGAGTCGGCGCGGGAGCCTGCACCAGGGTCAGCACCAGGGCCGGCACCAGGGCCAGCAACGGGGGCACCACGAGGAGGCCGGCCACGTCGCTGAGCTTGCCCGTCACGAACCCGGGCCAGACCTGCTTGAGCAGGTGGTCATTGACCAAGAGCACGATCACCCCGGTAACGGTCACGGGGTGACATAACCAGGCGTACCTCATGGAGAGATCGACTCCGGGGGGAACCCCACGGTTCGGCGGCGGGGCCACTCGTGACCAACCCGACACCTGCCCGGACACGCAAGAGGCCGAGGCCCGCTGGAGGCGGACCCCGGCCCTTTACTCGCTAACTAACAGGTCAGATGGCACGGACCTGAGAGGCCTGCGGCCCCTTCTGGCCCTGCGTGATCTCGAACTCGACCCGCTGGCCGTCTTCAAGGCTGCGGTAGCCGTTGCCGACGATCTCGGAGAAGTGCACGAACACGTCCGGCGCACCGCCGTCCGGGGCGATGAAGCCGAAGCCCTTCTCAGCGTTGAACCACTTGACGGTTCCCTGAGCCATAAAAGCTCTCCCTCAGGATGTGAATCTATGGGACCCACACCTCGTGGGTCCCGGTGTGTCGTACAGCAGGCACCCGGGGTGGCTCAGACAATGTCATGCTGGTTTTCACTACGGGATCAGCTAATACAACGCCATCACATCTAACACCATTTTGGCGCGTCGGTGTTCCCGTCCCGTGGAAGATTTCTGTCAGACGGCATCACCGGGCAAACTGGAACGTGTTATGCACAGCCTCCCCGCGCCCCGTCTTGTGGCCACCGACCTGGACGGCACCGCCCTCCGCCACGACGGAACCGTATCTCCCCGGACCGTCGCCGCCTTCGCTCGAGTCGAGGAGTCCGGTGCCCTGCTCGTGTTCGTGACCGGCCGCCCGCCCCGGTGGATGGGGGGTGTGGCGAGCGCGGTACGTCACCACGGGCTCGCGATCTGTGCGAATGGGGCCCTGGTCTACGACCTGCACACCGAGCGGATAGTGGAATCTCACCTCATCGAGGTGGACGTGCTCCGCGAAGTCGTCGCTCAGCTAAGAGCGAACGTGTCCGATCTTGTATTTTCGGTCGAGTATGAAGCCGGTTTTGCGCATGAGTCCGATTTCCTCCTGGGTGGCCTGGACCGCCGGACCGGCGAGGCCCCGCCGGTCCGGTCGGTGACCGCCCGCCCCTGCGCCAAGCTGCTGGCCCTGCACCCGCGCATGGACGCGGACGAGCTGCAGGCCGTCGTCCACGAGCTGGTCGGCCATCTGGTGACGGCCACCCACTCCAGCCGCCGGGGCCTGATCGAGATGAGCGCCCAAGGGGTGACCAAGGCCACGGCCCTCGCCGCGCTCGCGAAGGAGCAGGGCATCGAGGCCGCGGAGGTCGTCGCGTTCGGGGACATGCCGAACGACCTGCCCATGCTGAGCTGGGCAGGTACGTCGTACGCCGTCGCCAACGCGCACCCCGACGTGCTGGCGGCGGTCGATCACGTGACGGCCACCAACGACGAGGACGGTGTCGCGCAGGTGCTGGAGAAGTTGTTCTGAGCAGCCTCCCCGCGCCGCCCTACAGGTCCTGCGCCGCCCTACAGGTAGGGCCCCGAGCCTCCGTGGGGCCGCCCCGAGTCGTCGAGGGTCTGCGGCACGCCGGGCAGCGCCCTGCGCATCTGCTCCAGCTGCGCCCGCGCGGCCATCTGCTGCGCGAACAGCGTGGTCTGGATGCCGTGGAACAGCCCTTCGAGCCAGCCGACGAGCTGGGCGTGCGCGATGCGCAGCTCGGCCTCGCTCGGCGGGGTGCCGTTGTTGTCGTCGGTGAACGGAAGGGAGAGGCGCTCCAGCTCCTCGACCAGCTCCGGCGCCAGGCCGTCCTCCAACTCCTTGATCGAGGAGGCGTGGATCTCCTTCAGCCGCTTGCGGCTGGCCTCGTCGAGAGGAGCCGCGCGGACCTCCTCCAGGAGCTGCCTGATCATGCTGCCGATGCGCATCACCTTGGCGGGCTGCTCGACCAGCTGCGTGACCGAGCGGTCCTCTTCGCCGCTATTGCCCTGACCTCCCTGGAAGTCGGGGCCCACCACCACGATGTGAGGGGTGTTGTTGTCCTCAGCACTCATAACACTCACCGTACTAGCAGGATCTTGCCGACGTGTTCCCCGGAATCCAACATACGGTGTGCCTCGGCGGCCTCGGACATGGGCAGCTCCGCGTACACGATCGGCCGCACCGCGCCCGCCGCGACCAGCGGCCACACGTTGTCCACCACGCTGCGGACGATCGCGCCCTTCTCGTCCACCGGCCGGGCGCGCAGCGTGGTCGCGTGGACCGAGGCGCGCTTGGCGATGAGGGTGCTCAGGTCGATCTCGCCCCTGGCGCCGCCCTGCAACGCGATGATCACCAGCCGGCCGCCGGTGCGCAGCGCCTTGAGGTTGCCCGCCAGGTACTTGGCCCCGATGATGTCGAGGATGACGTCGGCCTGGACCTTCTCCGCGAAGTCCTCCTCGCGGTAGTTGATCACCTCGTCGGCGCCGAGCCGCCGCACCTGCTCGGCCTTCTCCGCGGTGCCGACGGTCGCGACCACGCGCGAGCCGAGCGCCTTGGCGAGCTGGACGGCGAACGTGCCGATCCCGCTGGCCCCGCCGTGCACCAGCAGCGTCTCGCCCCTGCGCAGCCGGCCCAGCATGAACACGTTGGACCAGACCGTGCAGGCGACCTCGGGCAGCCCGGCCGCCTCCTTGAGCGGCACGCCCTCGGGCGCCGGCATGACCTGCTGCCACGGCACCACTACGCGCTCGGCGTAACCGCCGCCGCCGAGCAGCGCGCACACCTCGTCGCCGGCCTTGAAGTGCTCGACGTCCGAGCCGACCTCGGCGACCACCCCCGACACCTCCAGCCCCGGATACGGCGGCGCGCCCGGGGGCGGGTCGTACATCCCGTTGCGTTGCAGCACGTCGGCGCGGTTGAGTGCCGAGGCCGTGACGTCGATGAGCACGTCGCCGCGCTCGACCTGCGGCTCGGGCACCTCGCGCCACTCCAGCACCTCCGGCCCGCCGGGCCTGGTGATCTCTATGGCTCGCATGCGAACCACGGTAACCGGGCAAAGAAGTTGTGGGTTGCCGGGCTCGGCGGGAACCCAGGGCGTTAATCTGCAAGGTATTTGCTGCCCCTTTAGACCCACCCGAGGGGGAACACGGTGGCAAGACACGATCGAGAGGAATCTCTCGAGGAACAGCTGGCCTGGCTGGACGCGATCAAGGAGACCGACGAGGCCCCGGTCTCCGTCGGCGCTCCCACCGCGGCCGCCGACGAGCCGGTCTCGCCGTACCCCAAGGACCCGTGGTCGCTGGTCCCGGCGCAGCCGGACACGCCGACGCCGCCGTTGTTCCGCGCGGCCGTCCAGTCGGCGACTGCCCCCGCCCCCGCCGCCCCCGCGGAGCCGGACGACGAATGGCTCGGCGAGGCGGCCACCACGGACATCACCAGGGAGGCCCTGCGGGAGCTCCACCGGGACGAGCCGCCCGCCGTGGTGGACCCGTTCCACGCCCCGCTCAAGCCGCTGCCGCGCCCTGACGACACCGACGGCTACGGGCCGACGTTCACCCCGGCCGCCGAGCCCCCGCAGCCCTCGCAGGCCGCGCAGGAGCCCGAGGCGGACGAGCGCGCGGACGCCACCTGGCCGCCCGCCGACTGGTCACGCCCTTCGGAGCCGGGCGGCTGGCCGCGCCCCCCGGCCGAGGAGCCGTGGGCGGAGGAGCGGCAGGCCGAGGAGCGGCAGCGCGAGGAGCGGCAGCACGAGGAGCGACGGGCCGAGGAGCGGCGGGCCGAGAACAAGCGGGCCGAGAACAAGCGGGCCGAGGACAAGCAGGCTGAGGACCAGTGGGCCGAGGAGCCCGCGGCGGCGGAGCCCGCGCCGGAGCCGGAGTCCTGGGCCGAGACCCTGCCCAGGACCGAGCGCCCGCAGTGGCCCGACCTCTCCGCCGACCTCTCCCCAGACCTTTCCCCCGGCCTCTCCACCGACCGCCCCACCGGCCCGTCCACCGGTCCCTTCACCACCGGCCCGGCCGGGGACGAGGCCGCCGCGCACCCGGCGTCCGAGACCGCCCCGGCGACCGGCAGGCGGCCCGGGACCGAGCCCGGGACCGAGCCCGGGATCGAGCCCGAGCCGGTCCACGACGAGCCCGAGCCCGCGCCCTTCAAGGCCGAGCCCAAGGCGCCGCCCAGGGTGGAGCCGATCCAGAAGCAGCCCCGCCCCCAGTGGACCGAGCAGCAGGAGTGGCGGCCCGCCGAACGCGACATCCCGCCGATCGCGCGCCGCAGCCCCGCCCCCGTCCCGGTGTTCAACGCCCCGCCGAGGCCCCCGGTCACCGGCCGCCCCACCGCCGACAGCCTCGACCCCGACACCCTGCTGCGCGGCCGGCGCAACGCCCCGTCCAAGGGCTGGCGGCGCCTGGTCTACAAGGCGTCCGGCGGCTGGATCAAGCCGGGCGAGCCGCCGGAGGTGCGCCGCCGCCGCGAGCTGATGACCCGCGCCCGCACCCCGGTCACGGCCGGCCACCACCGGGTGGCCGTGCTCAGCCTGAAGGGCGGCGTGGGCAAGACCACGACCACGGTCGGCCTCGGCGCCACCCTGGCCCAGGTGCGCGGCGACCGCGTCATCGCCGTGGACGCCAACCCCGACCGCGGCACCCTGTCCGACAAGCTGGTGCTGGAGACCTCGGCCACCGTGCGCGACCTGCTCAACGAGCGCGACCAGGTCAAGCGGTACGTCGACATCAGGGCGTTCACCTCGCAGGCCCCCTCCCGGCTGGAGGTGCTGGCCTCCGACCGCGACCCGTCGGTGTCGGAGGCGTTCAGCGGCGCCGACTACCAGGCCGTCTCCCAGGTGCTGGAGAGCTTCTACTCGATCTGCATCACCGACTGCGGCACCGGCCTGCTGCACTCCGCGATGGGCGGCGTGCTCGGGCTGGCCGACCAGATCGTGCTGGTCAGCTCCCCGTCGGTGGACGGCGCCCGGGCGGCCTCGGCCACGCTCGACTGGCTGGAGGCCCACCACTACGGCGACCTGGTGAAGAACGCGACCGTGGTGCTGTGCAGCGTGCGTCCGCGCTCGAAGTCGGCGGTGGACATCTCGAAGCTGGAGGCCCACTTCGCGGCCCGCTGCCGGGCCGTGGTGCAGGTGCCGTACGACCCGCATCTGGAGGAGGGCGCGGAGATCGACCTCGACCGGCTGCAGGACGCGACGCGCGAGGCCTACCTGAAGCTCGCCGCGCACGTGGGCGACGGCTTCACCGGAGCCCCCTGAGCGACCCGCCGAGCGGAGGGTGTGGGATTCGAACCCACGAGGCCATCGCTGACCTGGCCGCTTTCAAGGCGGCTGCACTCGTCCACTATGCGAACCCTCCTGTGCGGAAACCACGATAGCGGCTGTGGTGGGGCCGGTGTACGTTCAGGAGGTGGCGGATCTCGACGTCGAGGTGGTGCGTGGCGAGGCCCGCGCACTCGTACGAGTGACCGGCGATCTCGACAAGCTCACCGCGCCCTTGCTCAAGGAGAGCCTGGCCCGGCTCTTCGCCGAGGGCCGCGTGCACATCGTCATCGACGCGGCCCTGCTGGACTTCTGTGACTCCAGCGGCCTGTGGACACTGGTCGAGCACCAGCGCCGGGTGGCGGCGCACGCCGGCTCGTTACGCCTGGTCGGCGTGCAGGGCGTCATGCGGCGCGTGCTGGAGGTGACGGGGCTCAGGAACGCCTTCGACGGCGTGGCGCTAGCCGAGCTGTGACAGCAGCCACTTGGGGCCCGCGCACTCGGCGCCCAGCGCGCCCACCCGCTCGCGCAGCCCGCGGTCGGCGGTGACGACTGTCACCCGCTCCCAGGGCCTGGCCTGCCGCGCCACGTCCACGATCGCGTCGTCGCCGCTGCCCGTGGCGGCCACCACCTGGACGCCGGGAACGTCGGGCACGCCCTTGGCCGCCCCCTCGACCACCGCGACCATCCGCGGATACCACTGCGCCAGCACCGGATGCCGCAGCCGGAGCCCGGCCACGTCCTCCAGCAGCCGCGTGGCGGCTCCCGCGCGGTCGCGCCACCAGCCGTGCTCGGCCCGCGCGCCGATGAGGTTGGCCACGTCCAGGACGATGGTCTCCGGGCGCAGCGTCCCCCGGATCTCGCCCCACGTGGCGGCGAAGCCCGGGTGCAGCCGCCGCTCGGTGATCTCGGGCAGGGGGACCCAGCGCAGCTCGGCGCTCTCGCGGTTGGCCGGGACGGCCGCCAGCCGCTCGGGCGACTCGGCGATCACCGTCTCGAACGCCCACCCGCCGTGGTCGTCGAGGTAGACGCCCTGCACGCGCAGCCCGTCCGCGCCGAGCGCCGCCTCCTCGCGGGCCTCGCGCAGGGCCGTGGTGACGGCGTCCTCGTGGCTGTCGCGGGCGCCGCCGGGCAGGCCCCACGTGCCGCCGTGATGGCTCCACCAGGAGCGTTTCTGCATGAGCACGTACGGCGTCCCGCCCGGGTCGTGGTGCACGAGGAGGAGCCCCGAGGCGCCGTGCACTCCCCAGTGCCGGTGGCCCTGGGCGCATTCGGTCCAGCCGTCGCCGTCCTTAGCCGCCATGGCGTGATTGTCTCAGCCTCCGCCCTTGGAGAAATGCTGAAGGTCCTTGGTGCCGGACCAGTAGCCGCCCCACTCCCAGCCGACCTGGGCGAAGGTCTTGACGACCATATCCCCAGGGTTAATCACACCTTTACCCTTCATTGGGCGCTTGGTGAACTTTTTGGCGTTTTTGTGTGCAGTGCTACCGCTTGCGGTGACATATGGGTTTTCGAGTGGGTTGACATCTATCGCCGTCCCGTACGCGTGATTGGACCAATTGCTGGACCCGGTCGCGTTGCGGCAGTTGAAGGCCGAGGTGTTGTCGGCGTCGATGGAGTCGTAGTCGTCGGCCTTGTAGGCGTCCACCAGCTTCATCTGCCTGATGGGCCAGCGCCGCGCGTACAGTTTGCGGAAGACCGTCACGATGTCGTCGGTGACGCTCTCGCGCACCACGAGCTCGCCGGTGTGCGGCCGGCCGTCGAAGCCCCAGTACGACAGCGTCACCAGCCGCAGGTCCCGGTAGTGCACGGGGCAGCCGGGCCGCCACGAGTAGGGCAGCCGGTCGCGGGAGACCGCCGAGACCTTCGCGCGGAAGGCGGGCGTCGCGGTGGCGCTGGGCTTCGTGGACGGTGTCGCGGACGGCGTCGGTGACGCCGGCTCCTGCGCGGGCTCGTCCTGTGCGGGTTTGTCCTGGACGGGCGCGGACGTGGCCGGCTCCGACGAGGGAGCGGGCGGTGCGACGGGTTCCGCCGCGCCGCACGACACGGTCGTGAGCATCACGAACGCCATGGCGGCAGCACGCTTCATCCGGCCACCATATGCGACGTCCCACCTGGTCAGGGGACTATCAGCACCGTACGGCGGGCCCGTTTCGCCAGCGTGGCGGCCACCGACCCGAACCGCGGGTGCCGCGAGCGGCCCACCACGATGGCGTCGGCCATGTGGGAGCTGGCCAGCGTCTCCAGCTCCCGGGCCGCGTCACCCCGCAGGCTCACGAACTGCCACGGCACCCCGCTGCCGCTCAGCTCGTCCTTGAGGTCCTCGGTGAGGTCGGCCGCCGCGTCGGGGATGATGGGCGAGCCGGCGAAGAACCACAGGTTCGCGCTGTTGAGCGACTCGACGAAGGCGACGAGCAGCGCGGCGTTGTCCCTGCGGGCGAGCCCGGCCGCGTACGCGAGCGCGTTGCGGCTCGGGTCCGAGCCGTCGAACCCCACCACCAGCAGGCCGGCGCCGTCCTTGCCGATCTCGAACTCCCCGGCGGGGAGCCTGCCTTCCAGCGGCTCCCGCCCGGGGTCCGTGCTACCGCCGAACACGGCAGGTCTCGCGTCAGCTCTCGGCGTGCTTGCCGCGGCGGGCCAGCTCACGCAGGGCGTCGGCCGCGTAGATCACGAGCGCGACGAACGCGAGCCCGGCGAGGCCGCCGCCGACCCACAGGTCGTTGACGGTGGCATCGACGTACTCGGCGCCCCGCGGCTGATAGCCGACCGCGAACGGAGCCGCGACGAGCCACAGGCCGCCCAGGAACAGCAGCACGAGGGCGCTGACACCCAGCTTTGCCTTCATCGGTTGTCCTCCACTCCCACCAGGGTCGCCTTGCCGTTCTGGCGGTGCTCGCCACCGGCTCGGTCACCCCGGTTCATGTCCTCACGAAGGGCCTCGACGAGCGGGGCGAGCAGGCTCGCCAGCTCGGCCGAGGACGCCTGCGGCGCGGCGGGGGCCGCCTCGGGCTCCGGCTGCTCGACCTTGCGCGGCTTCACGACCACCAGGCCGCGCTTCACCAGCTCCTCGTGGATCGCCAGGGCGAAGCTGATCGCACCCGCGAGGCCCACGACGGCCACGCCGAGACCCGTCCAGAACTCGGACGTGGTGATGTCGGTCCAGTCGGCGTTGTCGGGCTGGCTGCCGAGCGCCCAGGGGGCGATCATCAGCCACAACCCGGCCATCAGGGCCAGGGCCGCGGCGACGGCGCCCACGAACTTGCGAATCATTGCGAGATTCCTCCTGTGACAAGGTCTTTCTGAGGTGGCGCGGCCTGCGAGAGCAGCGCACGCGAGGTCGGGCGCAGCACCGTCTGCGCGACCGTCCTGGCGCGCTCGCGCTCGGGACGCCCGTCGGGCGGGGCCATCCGGGCGACCGCGGTGAGCAGCGCGGACCGCTCGCCGTTGGCCCGCTCGACCCGCTGAGCCACCAGTTCGAGCAGCAGCCCGGCCAGGACGAGGTCGTCCTTGCTGAGCGACTTCGGCTCCGCGGCCGGCATGGCGCTGCCGCGCAGCGGCAGCTCCTTGAGGAAGAGCACCGCGACGAAGCCGAGCAGCGCGATGGGCACGCCCACCATGAACACGGTCTCCAGGCCGCGGGTGAACGCCTCCAGCACGATGTTCTTCAACGGTCCCGGGAGGGACTGGATCTGGCTCGGGCTGCCGAGCTTGACGTCCCCGCCGCCGGGGAGCTTGATGCCCGCCTCGGCGATCAGCGTGGTCATCTCGTTCTTGAGGCGGCCGGTCAGGATCGCGCCGAACATCGCCACGCCGACGGCGCCGCCCAGCGAGCGGAAGAACGACACGCCGGAGGTGGTGGCGGCCATGTCGCGCAGCTCGGAGCCGTTCTGCGCGGCCAGGATGAGCATCTGCATGGACAGGCCCAGGCCGATGCCGAGCACGGCCACGTCGGTGCCGATCAGCCACTTGCTGGAGTCGACGTGCAGCCGCGACAACATGAACAGCCCGATGGCCACGATGAGCAGGCCGGCGACCGGGAAGATCTTCCACTTGCCGGTCGCGGTGACGATCTTGCCGGAGATGACGCCGGCCAGGAACAGCGCCACCACCATGGGCAGCGTCATCAGGCCGGAGTTCGTCGGGCTCATGCCCTTGACGATCTGCAGGTACTGCGGCAGGTAGATCATCGCGCCGAACATCGCCATGCCGACGAAGAGCGAGGCGATGCTGGTCAGCACGAACGTGGGGTTGCGGAACAGCCGCGGCGGCAGGATCGGGTTACGGGCCGTCCGCTCGGCCAGCACCGACAGCGCCAGCATGAGCACGGCGATCGCGGCGAGGAAGTACGTCCAGAACGAGTTCCACTCGAAGTCGTTGCCGCCGAGTGTCAGCAGCAGCATGAGCGCGCTCGCGCTGGCCGTGATGGTCGTCGCGCCCCAGATGTCGATGGTGGTGCTGCGCTTGGTCGGCGGCAGCTTCAGCACCTTCTGGATGACGATGAACGACACCACCGCGAACGGCACCACGACGTAGAAGCACCAGCGCCAGCCGAGCCAGTCGGTGTCCACGATGAACCCGCCGAGCAGCGGTCCGGCGACCGTCGAGATCCCGAAGACCGCTCCCATGTAGCCGGAGTAACGGCCGCGCTCGCGGGGCGAGACGATGTCCCCCAGGATCACCTGGGAGAGTGCCGACAAACCGCCCACACCCAGGCCCTGCACGGCTCGTGCCGCGATCAGTTGCCCCATGTCCTGCGAGAGGCCCGCCACCATCGAGGCCGACACGAACAGTCCCAGCGACGTCTGGAAGAGCAGCTTGCGTCCGAAAAGGTCGGACAGCTTGCCCCACAGCGGCGTGGAGACCGTCATCGTCAGCATGGTGGCGCTCGCCACCCATGAGTACTGGTCCTGACCGCCGAGCTCCCCCACGATCGTCGGCAGAGCCGTGCCCACCACCGAGGTCGAGATCATCGACGTGAGCATCGCGAGCATCAGCCCGGACATGACCTCGAGGATCTCGCGGTGGGTGTAGGTCCGCTTCGCAGGGGGAGCGGCGGCATGCGCCTGGGCTACCAAGACACCACATCCCCTTCGTACATTTTTATCCCACTTGAGTATACGCATGTTTACTAGCCGCGCGGCAAGTTGGGGTCGCCGGGGTGCCGCTTGAGTAGAGTGCGGGGCATGGAGGCCCAGGTGACTCGGCACGAGGCGGCTGAGGGCGGAGCGGTCGAAGGCGCGGCGTCCGAGAGCCCAGCGGTCGAAGGCGCGGCGCCCGAGAGCAGCGGTGTGCCCGAGGGCAGGGCGCCCGAGGGCAGGGCGCGCGGGCGCGAGGCCACGCGCGAGCGCATCCTGCAGGCGGCGCGCACGCTCTTCGGCGAGCACGGCTACGAGCAGGTGACCATCCGTATGATCGCCGCCGCCGCCGACGCGAACATCGCGCTGGTCGGCCGCTACTTCGGCTCGAAGGCCGGGCTGTTCGGCGCGGTCCTGGAGGGCGAGCCGACGATAAAGTCGCTGCTCGACGGCGACCGCGAAGGGCTGCCGCGCCGGCTGGCCGAGTACGCCGCCCAGCGCATGCAGCATCCGCCGGAGAGCCCGATCCTGCGGGCACTCGAACGCTCGGCCCGCCACCCCGAGATCGAGGAGGTGGCCCGCGAACGCCTGATCGGCGCCGTGCTCCAGCCGCTGGAGGCCGTGCTCGGCGGCCCTGAGGCGCTGGCCAGGGCCCGCATGGCCGCCGCCGTCGTCCTGGGCGTCGGCGCCCTGCGCCGCCGGCTCGGCCCCGAGACTCCGACCCCGGCCGACGTGGACCGGCTGACCGCTGTCTTCGAGGCCTGCCTGGCCGAATGAGCGGTGCCGGGCGAAGGGGATGGTGAAAGTTTCACCTGTCGTGCCCGCCCTGGCCTGGGACGATGCCGCCGGAAGCGATCGGAGGTCTTTGAGCCGCTGGTGAGCGCTCCCTAGCATCCGAAGTGCCGGTGGGAGCGCTCCCACATGACCAACGGAGTGATTGCATGTCTCGCAGAAGGCCCGTGTTGGCGGCGTTCCTCACGGCGGCCGCCCTGGCCGCCGCGGGAGCGGTCGTCCTGTCGACGTCCACCGCCCAGGCCGCCGACTCCGCTTTCTACGTGGATCCCCAGACCAACGCCGCCAAGTGGGTGGCCGCGAACCCGGGTGACAGCCGCACCCCCGTCATCAGGGACCGCATCGCCGCCGTGCCCCAGGGTCGCTGGTTCGCCAGCTACAACCCGTCCACCGTCCGCGGGCAGGTCGACGCGTACGTCGGCGCCGCCGCCTCGGCCGGCAAGATCCCGATCATGGTCGTCTACGCCATGCCCAACCGCGACTGCGGCGGCGCCAGCGCCGGCGGCGCCCCCGACCACTCCTCCTACCGCGCCTGGATCGACCAGATCGCGCTCGGGCTGGCCGGCCGCCCGGCCACCGTCATCCTGGAGCCCGACGCCCTGGCCATCATGACCAACTGCATGAACGCCTCCCAGCAGGCCGAGGTCAAGGCGTCCATGGCGTACGCGGGCAAGAAGCTGCGCGGCCAGGCCAAGGTCTACTTCGACATCGGCCACGACGCCTGGCTGTCGCCCTCGGAGGCCGCCTCCCGGCTGACCGGCGCGGACGTCGCCAACAGCGCCGACGGCATCGCGCTCAACACCTCCAACTACCGCGCCACGCCCGGCCTGGTCTCGTACGCCAAGAGCGTGATCTCCGCGACCGGCGTCTCCCGCCTCAAGGCCGTCATCGACACCAGCCGCAACGGCAACGGCCCTGCCGGCAGCGAGTGGTGCGACCCCGCCGGCCGCGCCACCGGCACCTGGAGCACCACGAACACCGGCGACTCCGCCATCGACGCCTTCCTCTGGGTCAAGCCGCCGGGCGAGGCGGACGGCTGCATCGCCAGTGCCGGGCAGTTCGTGCCGCAGCGGGCGTACGACCTGGCCATCGCCGCCCCGTCACCCACCGACGGCCCGACCCCGACCGGCACCCCCACCTCGACCCCCACCTCGACCCCGACCAGCGGCCCTGACGGCTGCACCGCCACCTACAAGATCGCCAGCGCGTGGCAGGGCGGCTACCAGGGCGAGGTCACCGTCAAGAACACCGGCTCCTCGGCGATCTCCGGCTGGAAGGTCGGCTGGACGCTCCCGAGCGGCCAGACCATCACCCAGCTCTGGAACGGCACCCTGTCCGGCTCCAGCGCCGTCACCGTCACCAACCTCAACTGGAACGGCAACCTGGCCGCCGGCGCCGGCACCACGTTCGGCTTCCTGGTCAACTCCACCGGCCAGAACGCCACCCCGTCCCCGGTGACCTGCACCGCCTCCTGACCGCCGCTCGCCGGGTCCCGCCGCCTGCCCGCCGCGGGGCCCGGCGAAATAACCGCGCCTTCGTTGCTGTTGCAATCAGCCGGATCTCCCACGAAAGGCGCGTACCCATGGCTTTGCCGCTGTCCATCCTTGATCTGGCGCACATCGGCGACGGCGAGACGGCGGGCGACAGCTTCGCCGCCAGCGTGGCCCTGGCCCAGCGCGCGGAGGAGCTCGGCTACAAGCGCGTCTGGTACGCCGAACACCACAACATGGACAGCATCGCGTCCTCGGCGACCAGCGTGCTCATCGCCCACGTGGCGGCCCACACCCGGACGATCCGCCTCGGCGCGGGCGGCGTCATGCTGCCGAACCACTCGCCGCTGACGATCGCCGAGCAGTTCGGCACGCTGGAGACCCTGCACCCGGGCCGCATCGACCTCGGCCTCGGCCGCGCCCCCGGCAGCGACCAGAACACCATGCGCGCCCTGCGCCGCACCCCGTCCGCCGCCGACACCTTCCCGCAGGACGTGCTGGAGCTGCAGGGCTACCTGACCGGCGAGACCCGCATCCCCGGCGTCCACGCCACCCCGGGCAAGGGCACGAACGTGCCGCTGTACATCCTCGGCTCGTCGCTGTTCGGCGCGCAGCTCGCCGCCGCGCTCGGGCTGCCGTACGCGTTCGCCTCGCACTTCGCCCCGACGGCGCTGGAGGAGGCGGTCGCGCTCTACCGCAGGGACTTCAAGCCGTCCGCGCAGCTCGACCGGCCGTACGTGATCGCCGCGCTCAACGTCATCGCCGCCGAGACCGGCGAGGAGGCGCAGGAGCAGTACCTGGCCGCCAAGCGGCTGCGGGTGAGCCGGTTCCTCGGGCGGGGGCGCACGTTCACCCCGGAGGAGGCGGACATGATCCTGGACTCGCCCGCCGGGCAGCAGCTCCTGCAGATGATGAAGTACTCGGCGGTCGGTGACCCGGCCGAGGTCAAGGAGTACGTGGACCGCTTCGCCGAGCACGCCCACGCCGACGAGCTGATCGTCGCCTTCGCCGCGCCCGACCGCAAGGTCTGGCTGCGCTCGGCCGAGCTGCTGGCCGAGGTGTACGGGCTCTGAGGTCGTACGGGCTGGGCTCTAACGTCCGTCGTCGGGACGCGTCCTGTTGACCGCGTACGGACCGGTGGCCTCGGAGACCGGCACGGGGGAGAGCCCCGCCCCGACGAGCTGGGTGCGCAGCGCGACCACCGTCCGCTCCAGGGCCCTGATCTGCGCCTGGAGGCGGCGGATGTGGTCGCGCATCGCGGTGGAGCTGCTCTGCTCGGCCACGAGGTCGGAGTTGAGCTGGTCGGACTGGGTCTGCACCCGCTCCATCTGCCGTTCGAGCTGGCTCAGCGCGTCCTCGTAGATCGTCTTCGCTCGCAGGAACGCCTCCGCGTCCACCTTGGAGCGCTCCATCTCCGCCTGGCGTTCGGCCTGCATGAGCGCGGTCTGCTGGGTCTTCCTGTTGGCGTCGGTCGCGGACCTGAAGGCGAGGTACGCCACCCCGAGAGGCACCACCCCGATGGCGGCCTGGATGGCCACGTCAGCGATGCCGGACATGACCGCCTCCTCCCAAGGGCCGGATCACGCCGGTGTAGGTGACGCCGTCGTCGCTGTGCCAGGCGTTGACCGTGAGCGCGATCGGGAACTCGCTGCCGTCGCGGCGTAGTCCCACCAGTGGAATGATCTCGCCGGCCACGTCCGACCGGCCGTCGGCCCGCACCCTGGCCAGCCCCTCGGCGTGGTGGGCGCGGAAGCGGGCCGGCATGAGCACGGTCAGCGGCTGCCCGACGGCCTCGTCCGTGCTCCATCCGAACAGCTTCTTGGCCTGCGGGTTCCACGACAGGATCGTGCCGGCGGCGTCCGCGACGACCACGGCGGCCGTGCCGGACGCCGGCAGCCGGGTCATGCTCACCGCCTCCGGCCACGTGGCGATCAACGCGATCCAGCCGCCGAACGCCAGCCACACCGCCCCCGCCACCCAGCCGCGCGGGTTCTGCCCGGTGAAGGTGGAGGACAGGAAGATCAGGCCGTACAGCAGGAGCAGGGCGGTGGCCGCGGCGAAGGCGACCCTGTCGGACCGCATGAACGTCTGCACCAGACATAACACGCCGACGGCGAACCACGCGGCGGCCCAGACCGCCAGCGGGACGAGGGCGGACAACACCATGAAGGCCGGCGTGGCGCGCTGCTCGGGCGAGGCGATCACCAGGGAGGCGCCGATCACCAGGCTGAGCAGCCCGACGAAGGCCAGCGACGCTCCGCGCCGCCCGATTCTGCGCGCCAGCCGCGCGATCAGCTCGTCACCCACGGTAGCCAGGCTAGTGCAACGGGTCAGCGGAAACGCCGAGGACATCACCGTGGCCATGTGGGTCTTCCTCTTCGGGTGCCCCTTTAACTCGTTCCGCTGCGAGTCGTCCCGTCTTGCGGCCGTTCGGAGGCCGTTGGGGGCCGTTCGGGCGCGCCCGGAGCCGGCTCAACCGGAGCGCCGGTGAATGGCCACGTACCCCCCGCGTACCCGCTCGTCCTGCGCCAGCTCTGCCCAGCCACGCGCGGGATCGCGGCTGTCCACCACCGCCAGGACCACGCCCCCGGCCCGCTCCACCAACCCCAGCCACACGAAGCGATCATCGGCCTCGTCCCGATGCGTGATCCCCTCCACCATGAGCCGGAACCTCCCCGGCCCCTCGATCATGCAGAAGGTCACCCCCGGCGTGAAGGCGTACCCGGAACACACCGCCGGCCTCCCACCACCGACCAGCCGGAACCGCGGCAACTGCACGACGGGCTCGGCCGAGTAGAGCACCAGGCTCGGTAGGGCACCACCGAAACAACGCGCATCCTCACGGGGGATCCAGGACGGCATCCCCCGAGTATGCCATCCGTGATCGCCCGATCACGCTGAGATGCCGAAGTGTGATGACCGCCGACATCCCGTACCCGCACCGGCAACCGGAAGTGCTTCCTTCCGAAGGGTGTGGCCCTCTCCGCGGGCCCGCCTGCCCGGCAGACCGAATACGTCGTACTCCTCTGCCATGATCACGTCACCGTTCACCGAGAAGGGGCATCAATGGACTACTGGTTCGACGACACCGCCGTGTCCATCACCTACGTCCGTGGTCTCTCCGCCCGGGAAGCACTCCTCCGTATGGACGCCCGGATCAGCCCCGGAACCGAGCCGGAGGGCGAGGAGGGCGAGATCGCCGCCTTCGAGGTGGACGGCGGCGTCATCCTGGCCGAGCCGAACGGCTTCGCCGGCACCGTGGACGAGGTGATCGTCCGCCTCTCCCGGGGCACCGCAGCGGCCACGGTGTTCGTCAACGTCAACCTGGACCAGCATTTCGTCTACGCGGAGGACGGCGTGGTCATCACCACGTTCGAGCCGGACCAACCCGACAGCCGCGGCGGCGCCCACCCCGATCGCCTGCTGCCGCGGATGCGCGAGCTCGACATGGAGACGAAAGGCGATCTGATCAAGGCCGCCGAACTCGCCCAGGCCCTCACTGGCCTGGAACTCCCCGACGACACCATCCCCACCCTGGTCGGCGTGCTGCCGCCGTACTAGCGGAGGCTTCTCAACCTGATCGCGCTGGTCAGCAGGGACGGCGCCGGCACGGGCCGGCATGAGAAGAGGCTCCCGGCAAGGCAGCAGCCGATCGAGATCCGATGCCTCCTCTTGGGTCTCCGCGGCGTTGGGGCGATCATCACATCCCATGTATCGATGAGCGTGACCGGGCTTCCCAGGTCGGCTGTTGGAGCTGATCGTTGTCCACGATGACGTCGGCGTGGTCGGTTGGGCGGGCTGTGGCGAAGGAGAGCTGTTGGGAGGGGATGTAGCGGTCGCGCCAGGACCGTTCGATCTCGGCGGTGACGGTGGTGGCTCCGGCCGGCGCTGTGCCTCGGTCCCGGGCGTGGTCCACCGTCCGCTCGAATGGGACGGACACGAAGATGCGCAGGTCCCACCGGTCGAGGAGTTCCGGGCGCAGGAGGAAGACGCCGTCGAAGAGCAGTACGGCGTCCGCGGAGGCCGTCGAGGCCGGCGGGGACCACAGGGTGCCGGTGTCCCGGTCGTAGACCGCGTTCTGGAACCTCCCGCCTCCAGGTCGGCGATGTCGGCCTGCCCGCCCTTCTCGCGATGGTCGGACCGGCGCCGCTCGTACCTTGCACCACCGCCTCGCCGCCACTCGGGTCGCGCGCGACCTGCTGTAGCTGCGGCGCGGGGGCTCGGGACATTACCGTTGAGGAATGATCATCTGGGTCGCTTCATTCCCTCGATCAGGCAACACCTTCCTCCGCATCATCCTCAAGCAGCTGTACGGCGTGCGCACCTCCACTGTCTACGACGTCGACGGTGTGGCCGCGCGGCTTGGCCCTGACCTGATCGGCTTCGAGGAACGTCCCTCCTCGATCGAGGAGATGCGCGCCTCCGGAAAGCCGCACTTCGTCAAGACGCATCGGCAGCGTGCCGGGGAAGAGGACCGCGCGATCTGTCTCGTCCGAGACGGCCGCGACGCCATGACCTCATGGGCCCATCTGACCGGCGCGCCCGACATCGAAGCCGAGATCCGCACGATGATCAACCGTCGTGACGAGGTGGGAACGGGGAGCTGGGGCCAGAACGTGCTGAGCTGGCTACGTCCGCCCGCACCCCATCGCGTGATGCTCCGCTACGAGGAGCTCATCCGCGAGCCGCGACGAACCGTCGAGAAGGCGCTGGACAGACTGGTGCCGGCCCTACGGCCACTGCCTGATGCCCGTGTTCCCACCTTCGCCGAGCTTCACCAGGTCGACAGCGGCTTCTTCCGGAGAGGACACACCGGCACACACGCGGACGAGCTGACAGAAGAGCTGCACCAACTCTTCTGGTCGCGCCCCGACAACGTCACGGCCATGGAACTGCTCGGGTATTCACGCGACGCGTGAAGGCGAGACCCGCCCTTGCGTTTCCGGTCCACGGTCGGTCAAGGAGCCCTTGTACGCCGCCGCAGCGCGCGCGGCCCGGGCCGTACGGCAGAGACCACCGCCGACACCTTCGCCGAGTCGGCCAGCGAGAAGGAAGGGAGCCCGCGGCAACAGGAGTGTCAGCAGGAGCCCGAGATTGTCCTGACAAACGCGAAGGCCCGCTCCAGGAACCCCTGGGAACGGGCCTTGCTGCTGTGCGCGGCCGAGAGGACTCGAACCCCTAACCTTCTGATCCGTAGGGCAAGGCAGCCAGCTTGTGGATCACTTTCACGTCGCTCTGAACAGCAGGCATAGATAGCCGCCGTTCGGTTTAGTGAGTCGGCGTTGCTGTACTGGCTGCTGTACAGCGGACCTCGGCCCTCGGGCTCGATGGCAAGGATCGACGAAGTCGGTCCGCGGCAGCCGATCGCCCCAGCCGTCACGACGGGCGCCGAAGTCAGCGATCGTCACGGCCTCTGCGCGAACGATCCATCGTGAGAACGCACAAGCAGCTTGTCGAGCCTAGCCCCAGCGGCGGTACGGCGCGTGGAGTGGACGGAGGTCCGAGGACCGGTCGGAGCGTCGTGCTGGGCCCTTCAGAGTCTGAGCGTTTTCCCTCACCAACTGGTGAGAGTCGTGTATACAAACTGTTACACAAAGTCTTGCCCGAACACCTGTTCTTGTAGCGACGATTCTATACGGTGAGATCATGGCGGATAAAAGTGGGATCGAGTGGACAGAGGCAACCTGGAACCCCACCACGGGTTGCGATCGGATCTCGCCAGGATGTGACAACTGCTACGCTCTGACGCTAGCTCGTCGGCTCAAAGCGATGGGAAATCCAAAATATCAACGCGACGGAGATCCTCGCACTAGTGGAGAAGGATTTGCCCTTACACTCCATCCGGAGGTTCTTCTTACACCCTATCGATGGGCTCGTCCGCGCACTATCTTCGTTAATAGTATGTCGGATCTATTTCATGCTAGAGTGCCGGACGATTTCATTCGACAGGTATTTGAGATAATGGTGGATACTCCTCGTCATACATACCAGATTCTCACCAAGAGACCTCGACGACTAGCTCGGCTAGCAGGACGCCTCCCGTGGTCATCGAATATCTGGATCGGGGTAAGCATTGAGACGCAGGCGCAAGCCTGGCGACTTGATGATCTCCGAAAGGTCCCATCAGCGGTACGTTTCGTATCCGCGGAGCCTTTGCTCGGCGATCTCGTATCGATAGACCTAGCCGGTATTGATTGGCTTATAGCAGGCGGAGAGAGCGGACCTAACCATAGGCCAATGGACCCGGAATGGATTAGGTCACTTCGAGATCGCTGCCTAGAAGCGGAAGTCCCCTTCTTCTTCAAGCAGTGGGGAGGCCGTACACCTAAGCATGGTGGCCGTGAGCTTGATGGCAAAATATACAGTGATCTCCCGGAGCCGGAGAGTTCTAGGCTGGTTCTATCCTCTTCTTGACCAGGTCGCCCTTCGAGTCTGTCTTGGTCAATCCTTCTCCGAGTAGCTCTTTCCACGCTTTTCGCAGGTGCTTCTGCCGGGCGAGTCCGAGCGCTTTGCCGTATACCTCTGAGTAGCGATCGCTGATGACGAATGATTTGCCCTCGCTCAGAAGGCGACGGAGGTTGGTAGTGATCTCGGCTACCCACTCGTCTGCCAGTACCTTCTCGCTCTGTTCGAAGAGGTCTTCTCCTGCGAATAGGGTTCCCTCTGTCTCCTTCTCATTCACCACTCGTCGCCATTCCTGAAGCCCCAGAGAAACCGCCTCCCCAAACACGACGAGGCCTTCAATGTGCCGGGTTAGGAAGATGAGGTAGTACAGCGGCTTGTGATGGGCTTTGTTACGGACCTCTGCTGTCCAATAGCCGTAGTGAGGCGTAGCCGCCTCACTCAAGCGCTTCGCATAGCCTTCAACAACGGCAGCTTCTGCAGCTTGTCGATCGTTGGCGTTGTCGATCCAGGACTTTCTCCACCAATTACCTCCGCATACATCATCCATTCGCCGGAGAGTTGCTTCAGAAGGCGTACTGCTAGACAGATGGCCCGCGATGCGGCGAAGCCCGGTCGCGTTGAAGTTTATTAGTACTTCAGTGGCCGGCGCGCCCGTGCCCCCAGATCTCTTGAATATCTTAACTACGTCATCGAATGGCACCATCAAGCCAAAAGGATCTAGGAAGACAAAAAGTGGAATCCCTTTGTTGCGTTCCAATAGCACATCGAGATGCTCTTTGACATCCCCCTCGTACACCTCGGCGATTACTCCCTGCCCCTCAGCGGCAACCAGGGCGCGGAGCTTCTCAAGGCAGTCCCGGTCCTTTTCGACGAACATGCATTCGAGGCGTCGTGTGGGAAGCAGCTTGTGTGCGGTGCGCATCAGTAGCGCCGGCGACCCTTCGGTGCCGTCCTGATACTGCCCTTCTCCTGCGTAGCCGTCGATGAACGCTACGCGGTTGCCCTGCGAGTACTTCCCCACTTTGCCGGTGAATGGTGCAGCGTACTGCTTCAAGATCTCATGCTTGAGAATTGCGGCAGCCTTTTTGCCCTCGAAGAACGACGTCATCCTGAACCCCTCGCCGAGTCGTCGTGACGGATGATTCTGCCACTGTAGAGCCGCAACATGCCGTAATCAAACGATCTCAGTGCGGATGTGTGCATTGTCGTTCTATGCGCACCTTATTTCGAATTAGGCCGTGTCCATAATTGCGGATAGGCTTCGGAATCAGGCGATGAACCGGTAACGACAGGGAGTGAGTGGCGGAGCGGCTCTAGGACTGTCCTGAAGATCTCGGTGGTCTGGTCAGGGAGAGTTTCGGGATTCAGACTCGGGTCATGATGGGCCGTCGGAGGGTTCCGGCCGGGC
>NZ_JBFAHK010000037.1:0-64705 GCF_040802095.1 Nonomuraea sp. NPDC050783 | reverse complement strand
CCATCTCCTCCTCCTGCTGGTTGCCGCCGCACAGGCGGCGGAACTCCAGGACTCCGAGATCCTTCGCGTACAGATCCATCTGTCTGCCCTCCTCCTCCCGGGCGGGAAGGTGCCGGGAGGTCTACACCCTGGCCAAGGGAGAACCGGCAGGACATCTTGACCGAGGCTGTTCGTGTGCGCCGTCTCCGGAAAGGCCACGGATGGGATGAGCGCGGGCCTTCTGGCGAACGGGGAAGACCGGAGGAGTAACGCCCCAGTCGAGGTGGGCGCGAAGCGGGGCTGCCCATGGACGCCAGCAATCAGTGTTTGGCTGACATGGTCTTCCCGATTGATCTCCGATCGGGACAGGCATTCGTGGGAAGACGATCTGCTGCTGCCGTTTCGAGGCGTCTGGGCAGGCTTGGCTTGGCGCTTGATGGTCGGCCGTTCGATCAGCTCCCCGGAGACATCTTCGCCCAGGTGCTGGGAGATTCGCGCCAGGGCATCGCCCCGAACTCCCGTCAGAGCCTCGGGGACGGGCTGTCCAAGGTCTTCGTCCATCTCGGTGATGTGAGCGGCGGTCATGGCAATGACCGTAGAAGCCTGGTCGGATCAGGTACTAGGAGATTTCCCGAGATTGCAGCAAGCTCCGCGCCGCGTCTATCTCCGCTCGTGCGGCCTCGCCGTAAACGGCCTGGGACTGCAACAACGTGAAGATCCGCAGGTAGGTCTCTATCTCACTGGGACGCTTGGTGCGATAGCCCCCGATCCAGTGCTCGCTGCGAACCAGCGACTCGTCATACACGTAGAACCCTTCCCCCGGCCAGATGGTGCGGAGCCGGCCGAGAGGGATGATGCCCAGCGCCACGTTCGCGAAGCTGGCCGCGCGTTCGACGTAGTCGAGCTGATCCAGCATCACCGCGACGCTGCCGCGCTGGGCGTAGAGCGCCCCGGCCTCGATGACCAATGAGAACATGCACGTGCCGGACTCAAGGACGCGCAAGCGGTTCAGTCGCCCCTCGACGGCCCGGTCTATGTCGTCGGTCAGCCCGTGGAATCGGGCCACGCCTTCGATGACGGCCCGCGTGTACCCCGGCCTTTGGAGGAAGCCGGGAACGGTCTGCGGCTCGTAGGCGCGTATCAGCTTGGACTGTTCGTAGAGCGGCTTGATCCGGTCGCTCTGCTGCTTGAGCCCGGCACGCATCGCTTGCCGGTGCTCCTCCCACATCTCATCTATCTGTCGGTGGGCAGCGATCAGCTCAGGAACTTGGTCCTCGGCGTCGCACGCGCGGCACCAGGCCCGTATGTCGTCCTCGGTGGGATTCTGCCGCCCCAGTTCGATCCGGGAAATCTTGGAGTCGCGCATCCCGGATCGAGCCGAGAGCTGACGGCCGTTGAGATGGGCGTCCAGGCGCAGGCCGCGCAGCCTCTGCCCGAACGCCTTACGGGCGGCCTGGACCTGGTCTTGTTCGGACAAGGGCGGAACGCTGTCAGGCGGGCCGGTAGTCGCGATGCGGGACGGCCAGCTCCCACAGCGCCGAGAATGCGTCAGCGCACTGCTTGACGACGGCAGGGTCTCGGTAGAGCTGGATCTCGGCGCGTTTGTCCGTTCCGTCGAAGACGTTGAACACGACCGTCTCGCCGTCGAGCATCCAGAAGTCGTTCCCCGGCAGGCTCAACGTCGAGGTCAGCCGTCGCGGCACCCAGCGCAGGTCTTCCCCGGCTTCGACCTTGAGGCCGTTTGTCGCCTGGAAGCACCAGCGTTGGTAGGCCGAGAGCGGTTCTGACACCACGCACAAACGACGGTACGTCTTGCCTTCGGCAACCCCGGCCCTGACCCGGTCGCACCACGGCTTGAGGACGCGGGGGACCTCCTCCCGGTCACCTGCCTGCCAGTTGGCGAACAGCTCGGCGTCGATGCCGTAGTTGTCCCGCATCTCGACGTGGAGTGCTTCCCGGCTGATGCTGTTGACCAGATCAGCCCGTTCCTTGGGGGAGATCAACTCCATAGTGCTCCCTCACGTACTTCCGGACGAATGCGTCCATGGTGCGCTCGGAGAGCTCCCCGAACGTCTCATCTTCCCCGAGCCCGACGAGCTGTGCCCCTACTTGAGGCCCGCGCTTCTTGACTTGGACAACCCACGAGTCCCGGTCCGTCCGGTAGAACGTCTCGCATTCGTTGTCCTGATTGGAGTCGGGATCTTTGCAGTAGAAGCTAACGGAGAGATCGTCCCCACCACCGTAGGACTGCACGAGATTCCGCCCTCCTGGTCCACGCCGTGAGCCCTCCAAGAGTCACGCGAGGGATGGGCAGAGTCAACATGCCGGTACAACGATCTGACCTGGGGGTTCAGCGACTGTGGAAGGTCAGCATGAAGTCAGCACCTGTACTGATATGTACGACAAACAACCGCAAACAACAAGGAGCCCCAGACTCCCGGCGTGAGCCGTGAGCTGGGGCTGCGAGATGGTGGACGATACTGGGATTGAACCAGTGACCTCTTCCGTGTCAGGGAAGCGCTCTCCCGCTGAGCTAATCGTCCGTGTGGAGCCGGGACTCAGAGCGGAAGACGGGATTCGAACCCGCGACCCTCACCTTGGCAAGGTGATGCTCTACCACTGAGCCACTTCCGCGTTGCTGCTTGGACGATTCTAGCGGGTTTCCGGAGTGGATGCTTACCTGCGGAGCTGGCGGGCCACGCTGTGCTCGGTGGCCGGCAGGCTGAGGAAGATCTCCAGGATCCTGGTGAGGCGGTGGACCTCGATGCGGTGGAAGGCCGGGCCCTCCGAGCGGGCCAGGACGAGCGCCAGCGCCAGCGGCGGCAGCGGGGCGTGAATGAGGTGCGGCCCCCCGTCGAGCGTCAGGGCGGCCGGGCGGGACGGCGGCTCCTCCGGCAGCTCGACCTCCTGCGGGGCCCGCCAGCTCGCGTAGACCACCCGGCCGCCGGCGGTCGTGGCCGCCCAGTCGGCGCTGAACAGCACCGGCAGCGAGTCGACCAGCGTGGCCAGCGCGCGGTCGCCGGCCGTGGTGATGTACTTGAGGACCTCCAGCTCCGGGTAGGTGCCCGGCGCCTCCCTGGTCGGCCAGACGCCCTCGACCGCGACGCCCGCCACGCTCTCCAGGCTCTTCACGAGGTTCTGCCGGGACGTGGCCTCCGGGCAGAAGACCGTGATGTCGTCGAGGGCGGCGCCCGCGCCCCGATCGAGCACGATCACCTGGGTGATGTCGGCCCCCGCCGCCCCCAGGACCCGGGTGACCTCTCCCAGGGAGCCCGGCCGGTCGGGCAGTGTCACGCGCACACGAAGAAGCATCCGCCCCCCTCGCTGAAGATGCCGATCACAGACTATCCGCGAATACCGGTCACAGCCTGACCTGCGCTACAACTGGGCGGGTGAAGATTGGGGCTCTTGGGGTGTGGCCGCCGGTGGTGCTGGCGCCGATGGCGGGCATCACGAACGCGCCGTTCCGCGTGTTGTGCAGGGAGCAGGGCGCCGGGCTGTTCGTGTGCGAGATGATCACGACGCGCGCGCTGGTGGAGCGCAACCCCAAGACCATGCGGATGATCAGGTTCGACGACACCGAGCGGCCCAGGAGCATCCAGCTCTACGGGGTGGACCCCGACGTCGTGGGCCGGGCGGCCCGGATGATCGCCGAGGAGGACCTGGCCGACCACATCGACCTCAACTTCGGCTGCCCGGTGCCCAAGGTCACCAGGCGCGGAGGCGGCTCGGCGCTGCCGTACAAGCGCAACCTGCTGCGCCGCATCCTCAGGGCCGCGGTCGCGAACGCCGGCGCGCTGCCCGTGACGATGAAGATGCGCAAGGGCATCGACGACGACCACCTGACCTACCTGGACGCGGGCCGCATCGCTGCCGAGGAGGGCGTCGCCGCGATCGCGCTGCACGCCCGCACCGCCCGCCAGCACTACGGCGGGGTCGCCGACTGGGCGGCCATCGCCCGGCTGAAGGAGGCCGTGCCGGAGATCCCCGTGCTCGGCAACGGCGACATCTGGTGCGCCGACGACGCCCTGCGCATGGTCGCCGAGACCGGCTGCGACGGGGTGGTGGTCGGGCGCGGCTGCCTGGGACGGCCGTGGTTGTTCAAGGACCTGGAGAACGCCTTCAACGGCAGCCCCGAGCGGGCCCGCCCCACGCTGGGCGAGGTGGCCGCGGTGATGATGCGGCACGCCGAGGGGCTGGCCCGCTGCTTCGACGTCGAGCGGTACGCGGTGGCCGACTTCCGCAAGCACGTCGGCTGGTACCTCAAGGGCTTCGCCGTCGGCGCGGAGCTGCGGCGCGAGCTGGCCACGGCCGACTCGCTCGACGGGCTGCGGGCCGGCCTGGCCGAGCTGGAGCACGACCAGCCGTGGCCGCCCAACACCGACACCCCGCGCGGCAAGTCGGGCGAGCGGACCAAGGTCCTGCTCCCGGACGGCTGGCTGGACGATCCGTGGGACTGCGCGGTGCCGGAGGCGGCCGAGTCCGAGGTGTCGGGCGGCTGAGACCGGCCCGGCCCGGCTCGATCCGGCCCGATCCGGCCCGGTCCGGGGTCAGTGCGGGCCGGTGATCTCGGTGCCGCAGGGGCCGCCGCCCGTGGCCGGGAGCAGCCGCACCGGCTCGCCCGTCATCGTCAGCGTCGGGTAGAACTCCGCGATCCGCTCGGCCGAGCGGCCGACGTAGTGGCAGATGAAGCTGCGGCGGAAACGGTCGGCCGTGCTGTTGGGCTGCGAGCCGTGGACCAGGCTGCCGTTGAAGAACAACACGTCCCCCGGCTCCATGTCCACCGGGACCTTCTCCAGGCCGGGCGGCGGCGGGACGTACTCACGGGTGAAGGACACCTCCGGATCGGCGTCCTCCGGGCAGAACAGGTCCATGCGGTGCGTGCCGGGCACCACCTCCAGGCCGCCGTTCGCGCGGTCCACGCGGTCGAGCGCCACCCAGGCGGCCACGCACGTGCCCGGCTCCACCTGGAGGTAGAAGTTGTCCTGGTGCAGGGCCTGGCCGCGGGCGCCCGGCGGCTTGAAGTAGAACATGCTCTGGGCTGCTATCGGCTCCTCGCCCAGCAGCTCGCGCAGGATCGCGGCGATCCGCGCGTCCAGGAGGTAGCGCAGGGCGAGGTCGCTGATCTGGTGGGGGTGCATGATGCGCGGGTAGTCGCGCAGGACGTCGTACGGGCGGCCGGGCTCCTGCGGGACGGGCGTGAAGTGGCCGGGGACCGGGCCCGCGGCGTGGATGGCCATGAAGGCGTCACGCAGCCCGGCCACCTCCTCCGGGGCGAGGAGAGCGGGCACCAGGACGTAGCCTCGGTCGTGGAAGTCGTTCAGCCTCATGCCTCCACGCTAAGGAGCGGGATCGGGGAACGGTATGCCGGTGAATGCTGTGGACTTGTCCTTTCCTGCTGCCGATCCCGACCTCGCCGCCGAGCTGATGATCGTGGGGCACTACGACAAGGCTCCCGGATATGCCACGCGGCGCCGCGACGGGTCGCCGAGCTGGCTGCTCATGTGGACGCAGGCCGGGGCCGGGCTGGTGGAGCAGGGCGGGGCCGCGGTCGTCGCCGGGGCGGGGGACCTGGTGGTGCTGGGGCCGGGGGTCGCGCAGCACTACCGGGTGGCGCCGGGGGCGGGTCGGTGGCGGTTCTGGTGGGTGCACTTCCAGCCGCGGGCGGCCTGGGCGGCGTGGCTGGGGCCGTACGGGCGGGGGGACGGGCTGTACGCGGTGGGCGGGGTGCCGGGGGAGCTGCACGCCCGCATCGACGCCGCCTTCGCCCGCGCCCTCCGCGACGCCCACTGGGTCCCCCCGCTCCCACCCCACCCCCGGACCCCCCACACCCCGGCGAACGGCACGACCCGGGCGAGCGCCCCGGCGGGAGCGGCCGTGGGGGCGTCGGCGGGAGGGCCGGTGGGGGTGGCGGTGGTGATGGTGGGGGCGGCGCGGGAGTTGGTGCTGGGGGCCGTGGAGGAGGCGCTGGTGGTGGCGGCCGCGTCCGCGCGGTCCCACGGGGCCGGACCGGAGGGGGTGGGGCCGGAGGAGGACGAGCGGGTGCGGCGGGTGCTGGCGATCATCGCGGCCCGGCCCGCCGCGCCGCACTCCGTCGCCTCGCTGGCCCGCGCGGTGGCGCTGTCGCCCTCCCGCCTGGCGCACCTGTTCGCGGCCCGCACCGGGGACACCCCGATGCGGGCGGTGCGCCGGGCCCGCCTGCGGCACGCGGCCGGGCTGCTCGAGGTGACGGACCTGGACGTCGGCCAGGTGGCGGCGGCCTCGGGCTTCGCCAGCCCGTTCCACTTCAGCCGGGCCTTCCGCCGCGCGTACGGCCTCCCGCCGCGCGACTACCGCGCCCGCCTGCGCCGCCCTCCGGAATGAGGACCACGCTCAGGGGGCGGCGGGCCAGCGGGTAGCGGGCCGGCGGGTAGTGGGTCGGCGGGTGACGGGCCGGCGGGTAGCGGGTCGGTGGGCGGCGGGTCAGCGGGTGACGGGGAGGGGGCCGCGGTCGGGGCGGAAGAGCTGGTCGTCGAGGTGCTCGACGGCGTACTCGATGGCTCCCACCACCACGCACTCGTCGCCCAGTGTCGAGGCCCGCACCTCCGGCATCCGCATGCACCGCGCCTCCAGCCGCTCCCGCAGCCGGTCCAGCAGCACGTCGGCCGAGCGCGAGAACCCGCCCCCCAGCACCACCATCTGCGGGTCCAGGACGAGCACCATGGCGGCGGTGCCCACGGCGAGGTCGTCCACGTACCGCTCGACGGCCTCGACGGCGAGGGGGTCGCCGTTGCGGGCGGCGGCGAGGGTGTGCCCGGCCGCGTCCTCCGGCGGGACGCCCTCGGGCACGCAGGCGCAGGTGTTGAGGTGCTCGGGCGCGTCGAACCAGCGGGCCTCCGGCAACATCGAGATCTCGCCGGACGCCGCCCCGAACCCCCGGTGGACCTTCCCGTCGATCACCAGCCCGGCGCCCATGCGCCGCCCGACGTGCAGGAACACCACGTCCCTGACCCCCTGGGCGACGCCGCGCCGGGTCTCGGCCATGGCGGCGAGCCGGCTGTCGTTCTCGATGAGCACCTGGCAGGGGAACATCTCGCGCAGCCGCCCGGCGAGGTCGAGGTCGCGCCAGGCGGGGACCGCGGCGGAGTAGATGACCCGGCCCTCGACGTCGATGACGCCGATGGTGCCGACGGCGACGGTCCACAGGTCGGACACGGTGGTGCGGCTCAGCGCCAGGCAGCCGGAGACGGCCCGCTCGATCGCGGCCAGGCGCTCCTCCAGCGGGGCGTCGGGCAGCACCGGCTGCCGGGTCTCGGCCAGGATCTCCCCGTCCAGGTCGGACAGGGCGGCGCGGATGTTGTGACCCCCTATGTCGACGCCCACCAGGTAGCCGCTGTCGGCGCGGAAGCGGTAGCGGCGGGCGGGCCGGCCCATCGTGCCGGGGCTCGGCGGGACCTCCTCGACCCAGCCCAGCCCCATCAGCTCGTCGGTGACCTCCTTCATCGACGGCCGGGACAGCCCCGCCCGCTCGGCCAGCGCCGACAGGGTGAGCGGGCCCGCCCGGCGCAACGCGCGGATGGCGGTCAGCGAGTTGAGCTGGCGCAGCCGTGACAGGTCGCCGCCGCGTAGGTCCGCCATCGCCGTCCTTAGGTAGGTCTCCTATGGAACTCAGAGTATGCCAGGAAGGCAAGGGGTTACGGAGGCGGAATCCTTCGTGCTACTAATGAAGCGCTCCTTCGTAAGTCGAGAGGAATGAGGACTGATGTCGTTCGCTGACATCGGCGAGACCGCGTACGTGCCCGGCCGGGCGCGGGTGTTCGAGCACGGCTGGCAGTCGTGGAGCCCCACGGGCGCGTACCGGCTGGACGAGACCCCGCCCCGGCCCGCCGACGGGACGATCCAGATCCTCTGCTACCGCCCGGAGACCCCCGTCCCGGCGGGAACGTTCCAGGGCGAGGGGCTGCTGGCGGTCGAGACCGGTGACGGCTCGGTCGAGGTGTGGTCCGCGCCCGGCCCGCACGCCGTGCCGTCCATCCGGGCGCGGGCGGCGGGCGGGCGGCTGGTGATCTCGGCCGACGGCCCGGTCCGCCACCACCGCGCCGAGGGCGGCCTCGACGCGGCCCTGCGCGCCTGGGCCGACGACCTGGCCGGCGCGCCCCGCGAGTTCCCCGCCGTGCCGCCCATGTGGTGCACCTGGTACGGCTACTGGGACAAGGTCACCGACGCCGACGTCCTGGAGAACCTGGAGCTGGCCACCCGCCACGGCCTGCCCGCCGACATGTTCCTCATCGACGACGGCTACGAGGCCGGCATCGGCGACTGGCTGGAGCCGCGCCCCGGCTTCGGCTCCCTGCCCGCGGCCGTGGACGCGATCCTCGGCACCGGCCGCCGCGCCGGGATCTGGACCGCGCCCTTCCTGGTCGGCTCCGGCAGCCGTCTGTACCGGGAGCACCCCGAGTGGCTGGTCGGCGGCGCGTACGCCGGACGCATGTGGGACCAGGACCTGGCCGTCCTCGACGTCACCCACCCCGGCGCGGCCGAGCACCTGGCGGGGGTCTTCCGCGCCTTCGCCGCCCTGGGCATCACCCACTTCAAGCTCGACTACCTGTACGCGGGCGCCCTGCCCGGCCGCCGCCACGACGACCTCGACCCGATCGCCGCCTACCGCCGGGGCCTGGAGGTGATCCGCCGGGGCGCGGGGGAGTCGGCCACCCTGCACGGCTGCGGCGCCCCGATGGTGCCCAGCATCGGGCTGGTGGACATCATGCGGGTCAGCCCCGACATCGCGCCCACCCTGCACCCCCGGTCCGGCGACATCAGCCAGCCCTCGCAGCTCGGGGCCCGCCTCACGGGCGCGGCGCGGGAGTTCCTGCACGCCCGCTGGTGGGTCAACGACCCCGACTGCCTCATCGTGCGCCCCGAGGTGGAGGCCAGGGAGGAGTGGGCGGCCCACATCGCCGCGAGCGGCGGCCTGCGCGGCGCGAGCGATCCCATCGCGGCCCTGGACGACTGGGGCCTGGAGACCACCCGGCGGCTGCTGGTGCCCACCACGACGGACCCGTCGTGACCGGCCGCACGGCCCGCAACCGGCACGCCTACCTGTTCATCGCTCCCAGCCTCTTCGGGGTCGTGGCGTTCCTGCTGCTGCCCATGGTCATCGTCCTGGTGCTGAGCCTGTTCAACTGGGAGCTGCTGTCCGCCCCCGAGTTCGCCGGCCTGGACAACTACCGCCGCCTGGCGGGCGACGGCGAGACCTGGCACTCGCTCGCCGTCACCGCCGGCTACGTCCTGCTCTGCATCCCGCTGCAGACCGCCCTCGCCCTGGCCCTGGCGGTGCTGCTCGACCGGCGGGTGGCGGGCCTGCGCACCTACCGGGCGCTGTTCGTGGTGCCGTGGATGGCCACGCCGATCGTCCTCGGCCTGGTCTGGGACTGGATCTTCGACCCGCGCGACGGCGCGCTCAACAGCGCCCTCGCCCTGGTCGGGGTGGACGGCCCCGACTGGCTGTCGGACCCGGCGTGGGCGCTGCCGGCCGTCGCGCTGGTCAGCGTCTGGCAGCACACCGGCTACAACATGCTGTTCTTCCTGGCCGGGCTGCAGGGCGTGCCGCGCGAGCTGCACGACGCCGCCGCCGTGGACGGCGCCACCCCCGCCCAGCGCTTCTGGCGGGTGACGCTGCCGCTGCTCAACCCCACGATGTTCTTCGTCACGGTGACCAACCTCATCGGCGCCTTCCAGGTGTTCGACACGGTGTACGCGATGACCGGCGGCGGGCCCAGCCACAGCACCGAGGTGCTGAATTTCCGCATCTTCCAGACCGCGTTCAAGGAGTTCGACTTCGGCTACGCGGCCACGCTGTCGACGCTGCTGTTCGCCGTCATCTTCGCGGTGACGCTGGCGCAGGTCCGCTTCTTCGGCAAGCGCACCACCTACGACCTGAGCTGAGGGACGGACTCATGGCCAAGCGCATCCTGCTGTACGCCACGCTCACGATCGGCGCGTTCGTGTCGGTGTTCCCGTACCTGCTGGTGGTGCTCACCGCGTTCAAGACGCAGGCGCAGCTCAGCTCGACCGCGCCGTGGCTGCCCGGGCTGCCGCCCACCGCGGGCAACCTGGCCACGATGCTCGCCGGCGACTTCCCCCGCTACCTGCTCAACACGGCCGTGATGACGGCGCTGCTCACCGCCGGGCAGCTGGTGTTCACCACGTTCGCCGCCTACGCCTTCGCCCGGCTGCGCTTCCGCGGCAGGGACGTGCTGTTCTGGCTGTACGTGGCCACGATGATGGTGCCGAGCGCCGTCACCATGATCCCGCTGTTCCTCATCATGCGGGAGCTGGACCTGGTCAACACTTGGTACGGCCTGCTCGCCCCCTACATCCTCGGCACCCCGTACGGGATCTTCCTCATGCGGCAGTTCTTCAAGAGCCTGCCCGGCGGGCTGGAGGAGGCCGCCCGCATCGACGGCGCCGGGACGATGACGATCCTGCTGCGCGTGCTGCTGCCGCTGTGCCGGCCCGCGCTCGGCACCCTCGCCATCATCACGATCATCTCGTCCTGGAACAGCTTCCTGTGGCCGCTGATCATCACCAGCGGCGACGACACCCGCGTCATCACCGTCGCCATCGCCACCCTCAAGGACGGGATCGGCGTCGACTACCACCTCATGATGGCCGGCAGCCTGATCGCGCTGGTGCCGATGGTGGCCGTCTTCATCTTCTTCCAGAAGCACATCGTCAGGTCGGTGGTCCTCACCGGCCTCAAATAAGAAGAGGTCAGCGAATGACACACACCCCCCGGATTCGCTGGGCCGGGGCGCTGCTCGGCGCCGCCATGCTCCTCGTCCCCGGCTGCTCGTCCTCGGCGGAGCCCGGCAAGGTCACCCTGACCTACCGGCTCTGGGACGACCAGCAGAAGGCCGGCTACGAGAAGGTCATGGCCGCCTTCGAGAAGGCCAACCCCGGCATCGACGTCACCATCGAGCTGCTGCCCTACGACCAGTACTGGACGAAGCTCACCGCCGACGTGGTCGCCGGCAGCGCGCCCGACGTCTTCTGGATGACGCCGACCCAGTTCCCCGAGTTCGTCACCAAGGGCGTGCTCACCCCGGTCAAGGTGGACACCGCCAAGTACCACAAGACCGTCGTCGGCTCGTTCACCTACGAGGGCAAGCTGTACGGCGTCCCCAAGGACTGGGGCGTCGTCGGCCTGCTCTACAACAAGGACCTGTTCGCCAAGGCCGGCGTGGAGATGCCGGACAAGCTCACCTGGACCCCCGACGGCGGCGGCACCCTGCTCGACACGGCCCGCAAGCTCACCGTGGACGAGGCGGGCAAGCATCCCGGCGAGCCCGGCTTCGACCCGGCCAAGGTCAGGACGTACGGTTTCGCCTCCTGGAACCACTACCAGACCCAGTGGATGAACTGGGTCGTCTCCAACGGCGGCAAGCTCGTCGACAAGCCCTTCGGCACGTACACCTTCAACGACCCGGCGTCGGTGCAGGCCCTGCAGTTCGGCGTGGACCTGGTCAACAAGCACCACGTCTCCCCGCCCGCCACCCGGACCAACCCGCCGACCGGCAAGGTCACCGACATGTTCAAGGCGGGCGAGATCGCGATGTTCCCCGCCAACAACGCGCTGTTGCCGTTCGTGGCGCCCGAGGCCACTTTCGAGGTGGGCGTCGCCCCCATGCCGGAGGGCCCGGCCGGCCGCGCCGTCAACCTCAACGGTCTGGCCGAGACCGTCTACGCCAAGAGCGACCACCCGCAGGAGGCCATGAAGCTGGCCGAGTACCTGGGCACGGCCGAGGCGCAGAAGATCATGGCCGACGGCGGCTACGTCTTCCCCGCGCTCGACGGCCTGTCCCAGGGCTACGTGGACTACTGGAAGGCCAAGAAGGTGGACGTCTCGCCGTTCGTCGAGGAGTCCGAGGGCACCACGTTCCCGCTGCCGATCACGACCGGTTTCACCGGCTTCGAGACCAAGCTCAACCAGCTCTTCAACGAGATGTACCTCGGCAAGCTCACGCCGCAGCAGGCCGCCGACCAGGCGGTCGCCGAGGGCAACGCCACCGTCGAGTAAGGACCCCCCATGATCACCCGGCGTTCCCTGTTCGCCGGGGGCGCGAGCCTGGGCCTGTCCGCCGCACTGGGTGCCACCCCGGTGCGCGCGGCGGCCCGCCGCGCCCCCCTGTCCGACCCCTTCCAGCTCGGCGTCGCCTCCGGCGAGCCCACCTCCGACGGCGTGGTCCTGTGGACGCGCCTGGCCACGGACCCGGTCGCGCTCGACGGGCTCGGCGGCATGCCGGAGCGGGCCGTGCCCGTCCAGTGGGAGCTGGCCAAGGACGACGGCTTCCGCCGCGTCGTGCGCCGCGGCACCGAGGTGGCCCGCCCCGAGGCCGCCCACAGCGTGCACGTCGAGCTCGACGGCCTCGACCCCGGCGCGGAGTACTTCTACCGCTTCCGCGCCGGCGGCGAGATCAGCCCGGCCGGCCGTACCCTGACCGCTCCCGCCCCGGGCACCCGCTCCCGCGCGCTGAACCTGTCGTTCACCTCGTGCGCCGACTACCAGGCCGGCTGGTTCACCCCGTACCGGCGGATGGCCGAGGACCAGCCCGACCTCGTCGCCTTCCTCGGCGACTACATCTACGAGTACGGCGACTACAAGTACCCCGTCCGCGACCAGGCCGGCGGCGAGTGCCTGGACCTGGCCGGCTACCGGCTGCGCCACGCCCAGCACAAGGCCGACCCGGAGGCGCAGCTCGCCCACGCCGTCGCGCCCTGGGTCGTGGTGTGGGACGACCACGACATCGAGAACGCCTGGGCCGGCGACGTGCCCGAGCAGCCGGACCCGCCGTTCCTCCAGCGCCGGGCCGCCGCCTTCCAGGCGTACTACGAGAACATGCCGCTGCGCCGCGCCCAGAAGCCGGACGGCGCCGCGCTGCGGCTCTACCGCAGCATCCGCTGGGGCGCGGTGGCCAACCTGCACCTGCTCGACACCCGCCAGTACCGCGACCTGTACGCCTGCACCGGCAGGAGCGGCACCGTCGGCCCCGACTGCCTCGACCGGCTGGCCCCGAACCGGACCATCCTCGGCCAGGAGCAGGAGGCGTGGCTCGACGCCCGGCTCAAGGACTCCCGCGCCACCTGGGACCTGCTCGGCCAGCAGGTCTTCCTCATGGAGATGGACTGGACCGGCGGCGAGGCCAAGGGTTACTCCAACGAGGGCTGGGACGGCTACGTCGCCTCCCGCAACCGGCTGACCGCCGCCATCGACGCCTACCGGCGCAACGCCGTCGTCCTCACCGGCGACGTGCACTCTCACTGGGCGGGCGAGGTCAAGCGCGACTACGCCGACCCCGAGTCGAAGTCCGTCGCCGTCGAGCTGGTCACCACCTCGGTCACCAGCGCCGGCAACGGCATGGACGAGTACCCCGACACGCAGCGCCTGCTCGGCGAGAACCCGCACGTCAAGTTCTTCAACGGCCGCCGCGGCTACGTCCGCGCCCGGCTCACCCAGCAGGAGATGAAGGTCGACTTCCGCTCCCTGTCCCGCGTCACCGAGCCCTACGCCCCGGCCTACACCTCCGGCTCCTTCGTCATCGAGCCGGGCCGCCCCCAGCTCAACCCCGCCTGACAGGAACCCCCATGCGCATCCTCCCGGCCGCCGCCGCGGCGGCCCTCCTCAGCCTGCCCCTCATCCCGTTATCCGGCCCCTCGGCCGCGGCCGGCGCCGCCCTCCCGCCGATGGGCTGGAGCAGCCGCTCGCTCGGCTGCACGGTCTCAGAGGCGTCGGTCCGCAAGGCCGCCGACGCCCTGGCCCCCCTCGCCCCGCTCGGCTACCGGTACGTCATCCTCGACGACTGCTGGCTCGCCCCGCAGCGCGCGGACGGCGTGCTCGTCCCCGACCCGGCCCGCTTCCCCGGCGGCATCCCGGCGCTGGCCGGGTACCTGCACGGCAAGGGGCTCAAGCTGGGCCTGGCCCTGTCCGCCGGCACCCGGGCCTGCGCGGGCGGCGGGCCCGGGTCGTACAAGAGCGAGGCCGCCGACGCCGCCCGCGTCCGGGAATGGGGCGTGGACTACGTCAAGTACGACTGGTGCTCCGTCCCCACCGCCGACTTCCCCGGCCAGAACGTCCAGCAGATCGCCCAGACCCTCTACCCGCGCATGCGCGCCGCCCTCGGCGACGGCGTGGTGTTCGCGATGAACAACGAGGACGGCAGCACCGTCCCGTGGTTGTGGGGCAAGGACGCCGGGGCCACCACCTGGCGCACCAACGTCTACAACCGCCCCATCCCCGACGCCTACGCGAGCATGGTCGACATCTGGGAGACCAACCAGCTCAGGGCCGAGTACGCGGGCGGCGGCAGCTACGCCGACCCCGACCTCCTCCAGGCCGGTCGCGGTGGCATGACCGGCACCGAGTACCGCACCCAGGTCACCCTCTGGGCGATGGGCGCGGCCCCGCTGATCCTCCAGGCCGACCCGGCCGCCGCGCCGCCCGCGATCGTCGCCGACCCCGAGGTGGTCGCGGTGGATCAGGACGAGCTGGGCGCGCACGCCCGCCTGGCCAGGAGCGACGGCTGGTACCACGTGCTGGACAAGCCGCTCGCGGGCGGCGACCGGGCGATCGCGCTGTTCAACGAGAGCGACCGCGCCGCCACGATCCCGTGGTCCCTCGGCTCCGGCCGCTGGCGGGTCGAGGACCTGTGGACCGGCGCCGTGGCGACCACGACGGGGAAGCTGGCGGCCCAGGTGCCCGCGCACGCCGCCGTGCTCTACCGGGTCGCCGGGCGCCGCGACGGGGCGCCGCCGCTGGTGACGTTCGAGGCCGACCCGGCGAAGGCGCCCGGCGAGGACCGGCCCACCACCCTGGAGCCCGGCAAGGCGGGCGAGCTGGTCACCCGCGTCACGAACACCGGCGCCACCGCGAGCCTGCGCGACGTCACGGTCAAGGCCGCGAGCGTGCCGCAGGGCTGGCAGGTCACCGCCCGCACCCCGGCGGGGACCGGCCGCCTCGCCGGGGGTGACGCCTTCACCGTCACCTGGGCGGTCACCCCGCCGGCCGGGACCGCGCCGGGCACGTACGAGCTGGCCTTCGAGGCGGCCGGGCAGCGCGCCACGGCCGTCGTCGCCGTCGCGACCGCCCCGGGCGCCGGCCGTACCTTCCTCAGCGACCTGGCCTGGACCAGGGCGAGCAACTACTTCGGCCCGGTCGAGAGGGACGCCAGCAACGGCGAGCGCGCCGCCGGCGACGGCCGCCCGCTGACCGTCGAGGGCGTGCGCTTCGCCAAGGGCCTCGGCACGCACGCCCCCGCCGACATCGAGTTCTACACCGGCGGGCGCTGCACGACGGTCGAGTTCCAGGCCGGCATCGACGACGAGGTGGGCGCGGCCGGCTCCGCGGGCTTCGAGGTGTGGGCCGACGGCGGCCGGGTGGCCTACTCCGGCCTGCTCACCGGCGCCATGCCCGCCCGCCGGGTCACCGCGGACGTCACCGGCGCCCGCCACGTCCGGCTGGTGGCCACCAACGGCGGCGACAACGCCACCTCCGACCACGCCGACTTCGCCGACGCCGCCATCACCTGCGAGTAGGGAGTTCCCCTTTCATGATCGTTCCCAAGCCCGTCACGCACGAGCCCAGGCCGGGCTCGTTCATCCTCGACGACCGGACCGCGCTCGCCGCCGACCCGGCGCTGAGCGGCACGGCCGCCTGGCTGCGCGCCGAGCTCGCCCCCGTCACGGGCGGCGAGCTGCTGCCGGGGCCGGGCTCGGGAACGATCACCCTCGGGCTCGGCGACCTGCCGCCCGAGGGCTACCGGCTGACCGTCGGCCCCGGGCGGGCCGACATCGTGGCGGGCGGGCCCGCCGGGGCGTTCTACGGCGCGCAGACCTTCCGGCAGCTCCTGCCCGCCGCCGCCTTCCGGCGGGCCGCCGCGGCCGGGCCGTACGCGGTGCCCGGCGCGTACGTCGAGGACGCCCCCCGCTTCCCCTGGCGCGGCTGCCTGCTGGACGTCGCCCGGCACTTCCTGCCCAAGCACGAGGTGCTGCGCTTCATCGACCTGCTGGCCCTGCACAAGCTGAACGTGCTGCACCTGCACCTCACCGACGACCAGGGCTGGCGGATCGAGATCCGGCGCCACCCCCGGCTCACCGAGGTCGGCTCCTGGCGCCGGGAGAGCCAGACCGGCTGGAACGGCCCCCCGGACGGCCGCCCGCACGGCGGCTACTACACCCAGGACGACCTCAGGGAGATCGTCGCCTACGCCGCCCGCCGCAACGTCATGGTCGTCCCCGAGATCGACCTGCCCGGCCACACCCAGGCCGCCATCGCCGCCTACCCCGAGCTGGGCAACCTCGGCACGCCGCTGGAGGTGCGCACCACGTGGGGCATCGGCGTGAACGTGCTCAACGTCGAGGAGAGCACCATCGCCTTCTTCCAGGACGTGCTGGAGGAGGTGCTGGAGCTGTTCCCCGCCCCGTACGTGTGCGTCGGCGGCGACGAGTGCCGCAAGGACCAGTGGCGGGCCAGCCCGGCGGCGCGGCGCCGCATGGCCGAGCTGGGGCTGCGTGACGAGGAGGAGCTGCAGAGCTGGTTCATCCGCCGCTTCGCCGACTGGCTGGGCGAGCGCGGCCGCCGCCTGGTCGGCTGGGACGAGATCCTGGAGGGCGGCCTGGCGCCCGGCGCGGTGGTCGCGTCCTGGCGCGGCGAGTTCGGCGCGGTGGCCGCTGCGCGGCGCGGCCACGACGTCGTCAACTGCTCCAACACCAGCCTCTACCTGGACTACCGGCAGGCGCCGGGGGAGGAGGAGCCGGTGCCGTTCGGCACCGTGCTGACGCTGGAGGACGTCTACGCCTTCGAGCCCGTCCCGGCGGAGCTGCGCGGCGAGCCGGCCGCGGAGCGCGTGCTCGGCGCGCAGGCCGGGATCTGGACCGAGCTGATCGACTCCGGCCGCGGGGTGGACTACATGGCCTTCCCGCGGCTGGCCGCCTTCGCCGAGACGGTGTGGAGCCCGGCGGGCCGGGACCTGGCGGACTTCCGGCGGCGGCTGGCCGCGCACCTGCCCCGGCTGGACGCGCTCGGCGTGGAGTACCGGCGCGCGACGGGCCCGCTGCCCTGGCAGACCCGCCCCGGCGTCCCCGGCCGCCCCGAGGACCCGGAGCGGTGGCAGGCCACGCTGAACGCCTGGACGGCCAACCTGCGCTGAACCCCTGCGCTGAGCCCCCGCGCGGGACTCCTGCGCGGGACCCCTGCGCGGGACTCCTGCGCGGGACCCCGGCGCTAGACCTCCACGGGGCCGCCGCTGCGCCAGTAGACGTTGCCCTCCCGCGACAGCAGCCCCTCGTCGATCAGGTAGCGGCGCAGGGCCGCGTAGTCGTCGTGGAAGGCCCGCAACGTCACGTTGACGTCCTTCTCCGGATAGCGCACCCCGGGCTCGAACAGGCGGGCGATGTGCCGCAGCACCACCAGCCGCTTGTCGCGGCGCATCGCCAGCGTCGTCAGCCGCCCGTCCACCAGGAACGTGCGCAGCACCCGCTCCTCGTCGCTCAGCTCCTCGGCCGGCTCCGCGCGCGCCCGCAGCAGCTCCCTGAACCGCTCGGGCGCGGCCCGCCACTTCCCGTTCTCGTCGCACGCGGCCAGCCCGCCGGCCGCCAGCTTCCGCAACGCCTCGGGGGAGAGCCCGCCGGTCTCGCCGAGCACCAGGCGGGCGAAGGTGCGCACCGTGTCGTCCTGGTAGAGCAGCCCGAGGACGCGTCTGATCTCTTCGTCACTCATTCCGGCAATTTTGTCCCATGCTCGCGGCTCCCGTCCTGGCGGCCGCCTGCCGTCGCGGGATATGTCACGATCTTGCGACGTAGTCATGACATGACGCTGACGTCGTACGGAAGACACTGAATCAGACAGGCGTGTGCCGGGACGCCCTTGCCAGTCCGTTCCGGCACACGGCTTGTCATCCGCCTACAGCCGGTTGAGCCCCTGCACGTGCAGCACGGCCCGGCCCTCCTCGTCGGACGCGGCCAGGTCCACCTGGGCGTCGATGCCCCAGTCGCGGTCGCCCGCCGGGTCCTTGACCGTCTGGCGCACCTTCCACAGGCCCTGCTCCTCCTCGATGTGCAGCAGCGCGGGCCCGCGCGCGTCGGCGTCGGTGAGGATCTCCTCGTGGTCGGCGTAGTAGGCGTCCAGCGCCGCGCCCCAGTCCACGTCGGGGGCCAGCTCCGCCAGCTCCTCCTCCTTCTCCAGCGCGCACAGCTCGACCAGCCGGAACATGGCGTTGCGCACCAGCACCCGGAAGGCCCGCGGGTTGCCGGTGACCGGCCGCACCCGCGCCTCCAGCTCCTGCTGCTTCTCCAGCGCCTCGGCCGGGTTGGCCAGCTTCTCCCACTCGTCGATCAGCGACGAGTCGACCTGGCGCACCAGCTCGCCCAGCCACTCGATGAGGTCGACCAGGTCGTCGGTCTTGAGGTGCTCGGGCACCGTGCGCGACAGCGTGCGGTAGGCGTCGGCCAGGTAGCGCAGCACCGTGCCCTCCGAGCGGGCCAGCTCGTAGAACTGGATGTACTCGCTGAAGGTCATGGCGCGCTCGAACATGTCGCGCACCACCGACTTCGGGCTGACGGTGTAGTCGGCGACCCACGGGTGGCCGCGCCGGTAGGTCTCGTACGCGCCGAGCAGCAGGTCCTCCAGCGGCATCGGGTACATGACCTCGGCGAGGTGCTCCATGCGCTCCTCGTACTCGATGCCGTCGGCCTTCATCTGCGCGACGGCCTCGCCCCTGGCCTTCTTGAGCTGCGCCGACAGGATCGGGCGCGGATCGTCGAGGATGGACTCCACGATCGAGACCATGTCCAGCGCGTACGACGGCGACTCGCGGTCGAGCAGGTCGAAGGCCGCCAGCGCGAACGTCGACAGCGCCTGGTTGAGCGCGAAGTCCTCCTGCAGCTCGATCGTCAGCCGGGCCCTGCGGCCCTGCTCGTCGGGCTCCTTGAACTGCTGCACGATGCCGCCGGCCAGCAGCGACCGGTAGATGGCGATGGCCTGGCTGATGTGCCGGCGCTGCCACTTGCGGTCCTCGTGGTTGTCGGTGAGCAGGTGCTTCATCGCCTGGAAGCAGTCGCCGGGCCGGTTGATGACGGCCAGCAGCATCGCGTTGGTGACCTTGAACCGCGACTGCAGCGGCTCGGGCTCGGCCTCCTGCAACTTCTGGAAGGTCTCCTCGCTCCAGCCGACGAAGCCCTCCGGCGGCTTCTTGCGGGCGTAGCCGCGCCGCCGCTTCGGGTCGTCGCCGATCTTGGCGAGGGCGCGGGCGTTCTCGATCTCGTGCTCGGGGGCCTGGCAGGCAACGTAGCCGATCGTGTCGAAGCCCGCCCGCCCGGCGCGGCCGGCGATCTGGTGGAACTCGCGGGCCCGCAGCCGGCGCACCTTGGTGCCGTCGTACTTCGACAGCGCGGTGAACAGCACCGTGCGGATCGGCACGTTGACGCCGACGCCCAGGGTGTCGGTGCCGCAGATGACCTTGAGCAGGCCCGCCTGGGCCAGCCGCTCGACCAGGCGGCGGTACTTCGGCAGCATGCCCGCGTGGTGGACGCCGATGCCGTGGCGCACCAGCCGCGACAGCGCCCGGCCGAAGCGGGTGGTGAAGCGGAAGCCGCCGATCATCGCGGCGATGGCCTCCTTCTCGGCCTTGGTCGCCATGTTGATCGACATCAGCGCCTGGGCCCGCTCCATGGCCGCGGCCTGCGTGAAGTGCACGACGTAGACCGGCGCCTGGCCGGTGCCGAGCATCTCCTCCAGCGTCTCGTGCAGCGGCGTCATCCGGTAGGAGTAGACCAGCGGGACGGGCCGCTCGGCGTGCTTGACCACGGCCGTCGGCCGGCCGGTGCGCCGGGTGAGGTCGCGCTCGAACATGGTGACGTCGCCGAGCGTCGCCGACATCAGCACGAACTGCACGTGCGGCAGCTCCAGCAGCGGCACCTGCCAGGCCCAGCCGCGGTCGGGCTCGGCGTAGAAGTGGAACTCGTCCATGACGACCTGGCCGATGTCGGCCTGCGCGCCATCGCGCAGCGCCACGTTGGCCAGGATCTCGGCGGTGCAGCAGATGATCGGCGCGCCCGGGTTGACGCTGGCGTCGCCGGTCATCATGCCGACGTTGTCGGTGCCGAAGATCGCGCACAGGTCGAAGAACTTCTCCGACACCAGCGCCTTGATCGGCGCGGTGTAGAAGGTGCGCTGGTCGCGGGTGAGCGCCGTGAAGTGCGCCCCGGCGGCCACCAGCGACTTGCCCGAGCCCGTCGGCGTGGCCAGGATCAGGTTGCTGCCGGAGACGACCTCGATGAGCGCCTCCTCCTGAGCGGGATAGAGGGTGAGCCCGCGTTCGGTGTTCCAGGCGGCGAACGCGTCGAAGATGGCGTCCGGCTCGGCGTCGATCTCTTCGGGCAGGCGGTCAACGAGAAGGCTCACGCCTCCTATCCTGCCGAAGTTTGCCCTGTGGTCGAACCGTTCCGGGCCTCCCGGGTCAGGAAACGGCCCACGACCGGACCCGCGGCGCGGTCAGCAGCAGCCCGCCGAGCACCGCCAGCAGGGCCAGGAACGGCCACGGCCCGGGCGCGAACCCGCCTGCGGTCAGCGTCAGCACCCCGGCGCCGACCAGCGCCGCCGCGGCCAGCATGGCGCCCCGCCCGGCCGCGCCGTAGGGCAGCGCGGGCGGCGTCTCGAACCGGGCGAACACCCGCGTCAGCGGCCACATCACCAGGCACAACGACCCGAACCAGATCGGCCATCCGGCCAGCCAGAACGCGCTGCCCGGCGCCGGGGTGTCCACCCGCAGCAGCACCACGACCACGCCGGTGACCGCGAACAGGGCCGGCATGTGCCACAGGTACACCGTCATGATCCGCGGCCCGGCCCACGCCAGCAGCCGCCGGACCGGCAGCCGCACCAGCCACGGCCGCAGCAGCGCCGCCAGCCCGATCTGCCCGAGGCCCACGGCCAGCATGGCCAGCGTGGGCGGCGCCATGTTCGACATCTCGGCGCCCGGCAGCCCGATCATGCTGCCCGGGTACGGGCCGAGGGCCACCAGCAGCGCCGCCGCCCCGAACCCGCCGGCCGCCAGCGCCCACGGCCGGCGCAGCCGCCCGCCGGCGTAGAAGAAACCGAGCTGGTGCACCGCCAGCCAGACGAACACCACGTTCAGGTACCCCGCCGCGTCGAGGCCGGTGGCGAAGCGCGCCACGTCGGTCAGCACCGCCCCGGCCGCCAGCGCCGCCGGCACCGCCCAGCCGAACCGCTCGTGCAGGCGCAGCGCGTACGGCGTGGCCACCACCGCGACCAGGTAGACGGCCAGGAACCACAGGAGCTGCCCGGTGAGCTGCGCCCCCACCCGCAGCGGCTGCTCGGGCACGCCGGCCGCCAGCAGCACCTGGGGGAGCGGGATCCACACCGCCGCCAGCGGCAGCAGCGGCCAGGCCAGCCGCCGCAGCCGCACCGCCAGCCAGCGCGGCGCCCCCTCGCGGGCGCGGGCGAAGCTGATCGCGTTCGCCGCGCCGCCCGCGAAGAACACCAGCGGCATCACCTGGCTCAGCCAGGTCACCACCCACACGCCGGGCGTGGCCAGGGCGTTGCCCGTCGTCAGCCGCGCCCCGTCGTACGACAGCACGGGGATCGTCCAGTGCTGGAACACGATGAGCGCCATGCCCAGCACCCGCAGCAGATCGATGAACGGGTCCCGGGCGGCGGGGCGCGGGGCCGCGGGCGGGCGCGGCGCGACCACGGCGGGCGCGACCACGGCGGGCGCGGCCGGGCGGTCCAGCAGGACGGTCATGACAAGCCTCGATTCAGGGGGAAGCCGACACCGTCCAGGCTCCCGTCGCGGGCCGCCCGGCACACTGCCGCGAGCCGCCGTCTCCAGGTCAAGATCGCACCACTGCCGGGGGTAGGGTCAGCCCTACCCCCGCACACCTGAACACCTGCTCGTCACACCCCGGCGGAGGTCCTAGCGTGATGACCATGCGCTCCCTGATGAGACGGGTCCTCCTCGACACCCGCTACACGCTGGTCGGCTTCCCCACCGCCGTCATCGCCTTCGTGCTCATGGTCGCCGGCCTCGCCGCCGGTCTCGGCACCGTGGTCGTGTGGGTCGGCGTGCCGCTGCTGGCCGGCACGCTCATGGTCGCGCGCGGCTTCGCCGACGCGGAGCGCGGCTGGTTGTCCGACGTGCTGGCCCGGCCGCCCGTGCGGCCGCGTTACAAGCAGGCCCCGCCCGGCGCGGGCCGCTTCCGCCGCCTGGTCAACCCCATCACCAGCGGCCAGTCCTGGCTCGACCTGCTGCACGGCATACTCAACTTCCCGATCGCGATCGTGTCGTTCGTGCTGACCGTGGTGTTCTGGGCGGTGCCGCTGGCCGGGCTGACCTACCCCCTCTACGGGCTCGTCACCTCGCGCATCCCCGGCAACACGGAGCTGCCCGAGCTGCTCGGCCTCGGCAGCGGCTACCTCGTCAACTCGGCCTTCTACCTCATGCTCGGCCTGGTGTTCTCGGTGCTCATGCCGTTCATGGTGCGCGGGTCCGCGCTGCTGCGCGCCTCGCTCGGCCGGGCGCTGCTGACCGGCGTCGCCGAGCTGCAGGAGCGCATCAGCGACCTGACCGAGGGCCGCGCCGCCGCCGTCTCCGCCGAGGCCAACGCCCTGCGCAAGCTGGAGCGCGACATCCACGACGGGCCGCAGCAGCGGCTGGTCTCGCTGGCGATGGAGCTGTCCAGGGCCCAGCGCCAGCTCGCCAAGGACCCCGAGGGGGCCTCGGTCACGATCAAGTCCGCGATCACCGCCACCCGCGAGACGCTCGACGAGCTGCGCGCGCTCTCGCGCGGCATCGCCCCGCCGATCCTGTCCGACCGGGGGCTGGCGCCCGCACTGGCCGCCCTGGCCGGCCGCTCGACCGTCCCGGTGGACCTCGACGTGCAGACCGTCGAGCGCTACCAGGCGGCCGTCGAGAACGCCCTGTACTTCGTCTGCGCCGAGTCCCTCACCAACGTGGCCAAGCACAGCCGCGCCACCGTCTGCACGATCCAGCTCCAGCGCCTCGGTGACGTCCTCATGCTCACGATCGGGGATGATGGGGTCGGCGGCGCGAACGTCGCCAAGGGACACGGTCTCGCCGGGCTGGCCGACCGGCTCCGCGCCGTGGACGGGGAGCTGACCGTACAGTCGCCGGACGGCGGGCCGACGTTGATCGTGGCGGAGGTGCCGTGCGGGTAGTCGTGGCCGATGACGCGGTCCTGATCAGGGAGGGCCTGGTCAGGCTGCTGGAGGAGTTCGGCTTCGAGGTGGTGGCCACCGTCGGCGACGGCGACGGCCTGGTGGAGGCGATCGCCGAGCACAAGCCCGACGTGTCGGTGGTGGACGTGCGGATGCCGCCGTCGTTCACCGACGAGGGGCTCAGGGCGGCGGTCGAGGCGCGGCGGCGGGTGCCGGGCGCGCCGGTGCTCATCCTGTCCCAGTACGTCGAGGTCTCCTACGCCGACGACCTGCTGGCCGACGCCCGGGGAGCGGTCGGCTACCTGCTGAAGGACCGGGTCGTCGACGTGGACGAGTTCCTGGAGGGCCTGCGGCGGGTCGCGGCGGGCGGGACCGTGTTCGATCCGCAGGTGGTGTCCCAGCTGATGGTGCGCAGGCGCAAGGACGACCCGCTGGCGCAGCTCACGCCGCGCGAGCGCGAGGTGCTCGGGCTGATGGCCGAGGGGAAGTCGAATCCGGCCATCGGGCGGCAGCTCGTGATCAGCGACGGAGCGGTGGAGAAGCACATCAGGAGCATCTTCAGCAAGCTCGGCCTGTACGCGGAGGACGCCGACCAGCATCGGCGGGTGCTGGCCGTCCTGGCCTACCTGCGGTCCTGAGGCCGCCTGCGCCGCTCGCCCCCCTCGGCCGGCCCGCCGGATGAAGAGCGGGGCGGCTCGCCGCTCTTCCGGCCCCTCCACGGCCTGATCGAGGGGTTGCTGGCCGGTCCGCGCGGCGCCGCGCGCGGACCTGGCCGCCCTTGATTAGCCGAGCGCCTCGACCAGCTTCTTGCGCTGCTGGGCGCCCAGACCGCCGAGGCGGCGCTTCTCGTCGACGCCGGCCTCCTCCATCAGCGCGTTGGCCTTGGCCGGGCCGACGCCCTTGACCGCGCGCAGCGCCTGCGACACCTTGATCTTCTTGGCGATGTCGTCGTCGCGCTCCAGGAGCTGCGAGAAGGTCAGCTCGCCGGCCTTGACCTTGGCGAGCAGAGCCGTGCGGGCGGCGCGGGCCTCGGCGGCCTTCGCCAGAGCCGCCTGCCGCTGCTCGGGGGTGAGAGTGGGAAGTGCCATCTCTGTATCTCTCCTCGGGGAGTTGACGTTCGGGTCTTTGTTACCCGTGGTGCAGTGGCTAATCATGGCGGATGCGGAGGGCTCTTGTTTGCGGAAAGCGCCCGCTCAACGCCTTCGCGGGGCCGATCGGGCCGTCGCGCCGGGCCTCCGGCACCCGGGCGGGAGCACCCCCGCCGGCCCCCGCGCCGCCGGCCGCGCGGCCCCCTCCGCCGGGGCCCGGCCGCGGCGGTACGCCGCCCGCGACGGGCGCCCGCCCGGCCCGCCGGCGGCACCGTTCCCGGCCCCGCCGGGCGCGGGCCCGCGACGGCCTGCCCGCCACCGGGGACGCGGGCCGGAGAGAGGGCCGCCACACCGGCTGTGAGCTGGGAAAACGCCCGATTCTCCGGTTCTGTGCGCGGCCGTGGCCCGATCGCCGCGCCCGGGGCGCCGGCGGGGGCGGGAACCCCCGGTCGCGCGGGCGGGATCCGCGGGCCTGATCACGATTGTTCCGCGCATCGGGCCCCGCCGTGGGAACCGGGGCGTGCCGGGCCTTGCCAAGATCGCCTGACCGGGCCCGTCAGGGGTGCCCTACAGCGGGTTTTCCGCCGGCGACGTGGAATTCATCACATTTCGCGTATCGGGCGTGTCGCGGCCCTGGTCAGCGTGGTTCCGCCGCCAGCACTCCAGTCCCCCGGGGGTCAGGAAGGCGTCGAAGACCGACTCCATCGCCCCGAGCAGCGCGCCGCGCCAGCCGAGCGCCGAGCCCTCGATCCTGGGCGGGCGCTCGCGGCGGATGGCCATCAGGTACGGCTCGCAGGCCGCCCGCAGGGCCTCGCCCGCCCGCTCGTACAGCTCGGCGCCGTGGCCCGAGAGCGTGACCGCCTCCGGGTCGTGCGCGTTGACCAGGGCGGCGATGCCCCGGCCGAGGGCGGCGGCGTTGGCGGCCACCGCCTCCCGGCTGGTGGCCAGCACGTGCTCGGCCTGCGCGCGGCCCCGGCCGCCGCCGTGCTCCAGGCCGGCGTGGCGCAACAGGGCGTTGGCGCCGACCTCCATGCTCCAGCAGCCGATCGCGCCGCACGGGCAGGGCCGCTCGCCGCCGATGAGCGGCATGTGGCCGAACTCCGCCCCGGAGCCGGTGGCGCCGCCGAGCGGGCGGCCGTCCACGACCAGCACGCCGCCGGGGTCGAAGTCCACGTGCAGGTGCAGGCCCACCCGCACGCCGCGCAGCCGCCCGCGCCTGGCCTCCGCCAGCGCCGCGAAGGCGGTGTCGTTGCCCACGAACACCTCCCCGGCGGGCAGCGGCGGCTCCCGGCCCGCGCCCAGCAGGCGCGGCACGTCCACCGAGCGCCAGCCGAGATGGGCGATGTCCACCAGGCCGCCGTGGCGGACCGGGCCGGCCAGCGCCACGCCCGTCCCGATCACCCGGTGGCCGAGCCGGCCCCGCTCGGCGGCGAGGGCCGCGCCCAGCGTGCCGAGCGCGCCCTCCGGGGTGCCGTCGTGCGGGCGCACCGCCAGCACCGTGGCCCGCCCGCCCAGCTCGCAGGCCGCCAGCTCCCAGGCGTCCTCGCGCACGTCGGCCGCCAGCGCCAGCGGGCCGCGCGGATGCGGGCCCGGCACCTGGGTCGGGCGGCCCCGGCCGTGCTCGGCGGCGGGCGCCTCGTGCAGCAGCTCGTCCTCCACCAGCCCCGCGACCAGCACCGACGCGGTGCCGCGCGCCAGGCCGAGCTCCCGGGTGAGCTGGGAGCGGGTGCGGGCGGCTCCGCAGTCGTGCACGGCGCGCAGCAGCCTGGACCGGTTGTGCGCGCGTAGTTCGCCGCTCGTCGTGGCTCCGTTCACGGAGGACAGTTTATGCTCTAGGCGTGAACAAAATCCCCGTAACCGCTCGACGTGCTCGTGCCGGAGTTTTCGGATTCTTCTTCTTCGCCGGTCTTGTGATGGGCCTATGGGCGGCTGGGCTGCCGTCGCTCAACGACCGGCTCGACCTCGGCCCGCGCCTGCTCGGCACCGTCCTGCTGCTGATCTCCGGCGGCGCGCTGGTGTCGATGCTGGCGGCCGGGCCGCTGGTGGATCGCTACGGCAGCCGCCGGATCTGCTGGGTGGCCGGGCCGCTGTCCAGCCTGGTGCTGCTCGGGCCCGCGCTGGCGCCGTCGTACTGGACGCTGGCGGCGTGCGCGGTGGTGTTCGGGGCCGGGCTCGGGGCCTGCGAGGTCGCCATGAACGCCCACTCCGTCGAGGTCGAGCGCGCCTACGGCCGGCCGGTCATCTCGGCCTTCCACGGCACCTGGAGCCTCGGCGGGGCCGCCGGGGGCGCGCTGACCTCGCTGTTCCTGCGGATCGGGGTGGACCCGCAACTCGTGCTGGTCACGGCGGCCGTGGTGGTGGCGCTGCTGTACCTGCCGGCGGCGCGGCTGCTGCTGCCCGCCGCGCCGGCCGGGCACGGAGCGGAGGGCAGGGGTGGGAGCGGCGGCGCGGGCGGCGCCTCGCTGACGTGGGGGCTCATCGCGCTGCTCGGGCTGGCCGCCTTCGCCGGGCACCTCAGCGAGGGCGCGGCCATCGACTGGGCGGCGCTGCACGCTCGGTGGGTCCTGGAGACCGGTCCGGCGGCGGCGCCGCTGGCGTACACGATCTTCTCCGTCGCCATGACCACCGTGCGGCTGCTGGGCGACCCGATCCGGGCCCGGCTCGGGTCCGTGCGCACGATCCGGCTCGCCGGGCTGCTCGCCACCGCCGGGTACGGGCTCGTCCTGCTCTCGCCGCTCGTCCCCGAGGGCGCGCGGGTGGCGTGCGCGTGGACCGGCTGGGCGCTGACCGGCGTGGGGCTGGCCACCGTGGTGCCGGTGCTGTTCAGCGCCGTCGGGGCGGCCGGCGGGCGGGTCGGGCGCGCCCTGGCCATGGTCACCGCCTTCGGCTACAGCGGGCTGCTGCTCGGGCCCGCCGTGCTGGGTTACGTGGCGGACGCGGCCTCGCTGCCGGTCGCGCTGATCATCCCGGCGGCGCTGGCCGCCGTGGTCGCCCTCGCCGGCTCCCCGGCCATCCGCTCCCTCACGGGCCTGTCGCCCCAGGCGCCGGCCCCGATCCCGGAGCCGGCCCGCGACTGAGCGGGCCGGTGCGGCGCTACTTCCGGCGGAGGCGGATCACCAGTTGGACCACGGCGAACACCAGGACGGCGGTCACCAGTAATTGGACGAGCTCCGGGAGTCCTAGGCTCATGGTCTTCCTTACGCAGGGGAACCGGCACATGGGAAACGCCCGGAGCTCGGGGAAGGTTCCTGGAGTCGCGTGTTACGCGATCGTGACTTGACCTGTACGTTACGCCCCGGTTTCATGGCCCCCACACCGTAAACGTTTACAGAAAGAAGATCGTAAACGTTTACACCGATGGAAGGACTGCCTTGGCCGACGGACCCACGATCAACACGATCGCCGCGCGCGCCGGTGTCTCGATCGCCTCCGTCTCGCGGGTGCTGAACGGCCTGCCGACCCGGCAGGAGACCGTGCGCAAGGTGATGGCGGCCGCCGACGAGCTCGGCTACGTGCGCAACGCCGTGGCCAGGTCGCTCAAGTCCCGCCGCACCCACCAGGTCGCCTTCGCCATGGCCGACGTCGGCAACCCCGCCTACCTGGCGATGCTGCGCGAGATCCAGCCGGTGCTGAAGGCCGCCGGGTACCGCCTCGTGCTGCACTCCACCGACGCCGTCGTGGCCGACGAGATCGACGTGCTGCACAGCCTGGGCGAGCGGTACGTGGACGGCCTCATCATGAGCCCCCTGCGGGTCACCGACGCCCACCTGGAGATGCTGGCCGCCGCCCGCGCCCCGGTCGTGATCATCGGCCAGGTGCCCGAGGGCACCCGCGTGGACAACGTGCGCGCCGACTCCCGCACCGGCGTCCGGCTCGCGATCGGCCACCTGCACGCGCTCGGCCGGCGCCGGATCGCCCTGGTCAACGGCCCGCTCGACACCGTGCCCGGCGCCGCCCGCGGGGCCGCCTACCGGGAGGCGCTGGAGGACCTGGGCCTGCCCTACGAGGAGGAGCTGGTGGAGATCGGTGACTTCTACCGTCCCGAGGGGCGCCGCGCGGTCGCCGAGCTGCTGGCCCGCCGCCCCGACGTGGACGCGCTCATGTGCGCCAACGACCTGATCGCGCTCGGCGCGCTGGACGTGCTGCGCGGCGCCGGCCGCCGGGTGCCGGAGGACGTGGCCGTGGTCGGCATGGACGACACCGACCTGGCCGCCGCCTCCTGGCCCGCGCTCACCAGCGTCTCGCTCGGCTCGGCCGAGCGCGGCAGGGCCGCCGCCGAGCTGCTGCTCGACCGGCTCCAGGGCGGCGAGCGCGAGCCCCGCCTGGTCACCGTCGCGCCCCGGCTCGTGGTGCGCGCCTCCACGCTCGGCGAGGGTCACCGCGCCGCAGGGAGCGGCGACCGGACCGGGGAGAGCGGCGACCGGGCCGGGGAGAGCGGCGACCGGGCCGAGGGGAGCGGGGCATGACCGCGACCGCGACCAGGCCCGCGCCGCCCCGGCGCCCGCACGCCCGCCCCCGGCGCGTGTCCCGGCAGACCCGCGAGATGTGGCTGCTCATGCTGCCCGCGCTGGTGCCGGTGCTGCTGTTCAGCGTCGGCCCGCTGCTGTACGGCATCGGCCTGGCCTTCACCGACGCCCGCAACACCCGCAACCACGAGACCAGCTTCATCGGCCTGGAGAACCTGACCGAGCTGCTGACCGCCGAGGACTTCTGGTCCTCCTTCCGCATCGGCATGATCTGGGCCGTCTCGGTGACCGGGCTGCAGTTCCTGGCCGCGCTCGGCCTGGCGCTGCTGCTCAACGAGAACCTGCGCTTCCGCGGCGTGGCCCGCGTGCTGGCCGTGGTGCCGTGGGCGATGCCCCCGGTCGTCATCGGCCTGATGTGGAAGCTCGTCTACCACCCCGACGCCGGCATCCTCAACGGCCTGCTCGGCACGCACGTCAACTGGCTGGCCGACTTCTCGCTCGCGCTGCCCGCGATCATCGTGGTCGGCGTCTGGACCGGCATGCCGCAGACCACGGTCGTGCTGCTGGCCGGCCTCCAGGGCGTCCCGCGCGAGCTGTACGAGGCCGGCGAGGTGGACGGCGCGGGCCGCTGGCGGCGCTTCTGGAACATCACGCTGCCGCAGCTCCGCCCGGTGATCGTGGCGATCACCTCGCTCGACTTCGTGTGGAACATCAACCAGTTCGGCCTGGTCTACGTGCTCACCCAGGGCGGGCCGGGCGGGCAGACGCGGCTGCCGATGTTGTTCGCCTACGAGGAGGCCTTCCGCTACCGGTTCGCCGGCTACGCCTCGATGCTCGGCCTCGCCATGGCGATCGTCGTGCTGGCGGCGCTCGGACTGTACCTGTGGCGCCAGCTGAGGGAGACCCGATGAGACGCTTCCCGCAGTACGTCGCGCTCGCCGCGTACGTCGTCTTCCTGGCCTTCCCGCTGCTCTGGCTGCTGTCCACGGCGCTGAAGACGCCGCAGGAGATGGCGCTGGCCGACCCGACCTGGATCCCGCGCGAGCCGACCCTCGCCAACTTCGCCGACGCCTTCGGCGAGCAGGACCTGGTGGGCGCGGCGGCGCGCAGCCTCGGCGTGGCGCTGGCCGCCAGCCTGATCACGGTGCTGATCTCGCTGCCCGCCGCCTACGCCATGGCCCGCTACCGCGGCCTGGTCAACAAGATCGCGATCGGCTGGGTGCTGGTCAGCCAGGTGTTCCCGTTCATCCTGATCATCATCCCGCTCTTCATGATCCTGCGGGACCTGGACCTGGTGAACACGCTGCCCGGCCTGGTGGTCGTGCACGTGACGTTCACGCTGCCGTTCGCGTTGTGGATGTTGCAGGGCTACGTACGGGCGGTGCCGCCCGAGCTGGAGGAGGCCGCGGCCGTGGACGGCGCGACCCGGCTGCGCTCGATCGCCTCGGTCGTCGCGCCGCTGCTGGCGCCGGGCGTGGTGGCCACGCTGCTGTTCGCGTTCATCTCGTCCTGGAACGAGTTCATGTTCGCCCTCGTCATCCTGCAGAACCCCGACGTCATGACGCTTCCCCTCACGCTGGTGCGCTTCACCGGCCCCGAGGGGGTGGCCAGGCTCGGGCCGCTGGCCGCGGCGTCGCTCATGGCGACGATCCCGAGTCTGATCTTCTTCGCAATCATCCAGCGGCGACTGAAGTCCGGCCTGATGGCCGGCGCCGTCAAGGGCTAGGAGGCTCACATGCGTATCAGGTCCGCTCTGGCGGCGGCCGCCATCGTGGCGCTCGCCGGCGCGTGCGGCAGCGGGGGAGGTGGCGGCGGGTCCTCCTCGTCGTCGTCCTCCTCCGGCGAGCCGGTCAAGATCAATTTCCTCAGCCTGGCGTGGCAGAAGGAATCCGTCGCCGCGAACAAGCAGATCGTGGACGAGTGGAACAAGGCCAACCCGAACATCCAGGTCACCTACGTCCAGGGGAGCTGGGACAACGTCAACGACCAGCTCGTCACCCAGTTCGCCGGCGGCACCGCGCCCGACGTCATCCACAACGACTCGCCCGCGCTGTCCGGCTTCGCCGCCGACGGCTACCTGCTCGACCTCAAGGACAAGGTGCCCGCCGAGCTGAAGAGCGACATCCCGCAGGCGGCCTGGGACACCGTCACCTTCGGCGACGGCAAGGGCGGCCAGGGCGTCTACGGCGTGCCGTTCCTGCAGGAGTCGCAGGTCATCATCGCCAACAAGAAGCTGCTGGACGCCTCCGGGGCCCGCGTTCCCACCCCCGACGACCCGTGGACGTGGGACGAGTTCTCCGCGGCGGCCAAGAAGATGACCAAGGGTGACACGTTCGGCGTCGCCTGGGCCATGAAGTCGCCGGTCAACAAGACCCTCAACCTGGCGCTCAACTTCGGCGGCACGTTCTTCCAGACCGCCGACGGCAAGACCACCGTCAAGGTCGGCCCGCAGGAGCGCGAGGTGCTCCAGCGCATCCACGACCAGCTCTGGACCGACAAGTCCGCCGACCCGGCCGCGCTCGGCCAGGGCACCGCCGACCCGCTGCCGGCCTTCTACAAGGGCAAGTTCGCGATGCTGCCGGCCGGGGTGTTCCTGCGCCAGCAGGTCGCCGAGCAGGCGCCCGACGGCTTCGAGTGGGTCACCCTGCCCGGCCCGAAGGGCACCAGCGCCCAGCAGGGCGCGGTCTCGCAGACGTTGTCCGTCGCCCAGGACAGCAAGCACCCGGACGAGGCGCTGAAGTTCATCGCCTACTTCCTCAACGGGGCCAACCAGGCCAAGCTCGCCAAGGGCGACTGGCTGCTGCCGACCTCCCAGACGGCCGCCGCCGACCCGGCGATGACCACCAAGGAGAACGGCTGGGACGTGGCCACCGCCTCCGCCAAGAACCTCGTCGTGGCGCCGTTCCTCAAGGTGAACGGGTTCGACGAGTGGAAGACCAAGGTCGCCACGCCGGTGCTGCAGGAGTACTTCGGCAACAAGATCACCCTCGACGAGGCGGCCAAGCGGCTCGTCGAGCAGGGCAACGCGGTGCTGGAGCGGTACCAGCGGTGACCTCCTACCGGGATCGGGCCCGGGGGTGCCTGCTCGGCCTGGCGGCCGGCGACGCCCTCGGGGCCCCCGCCGAGAACCTCACCCCCGCCGAGATCCGGCGGCGGTGGGGGCGGCTCACCGAGATCGAGGGCGGGGGCACCGACGACACCGAGTACGCCGTCTTCGCCGCCTCCCTGCTGCGGCGGCACGGCCACGGGCTGACCGCCGCGCTGGTGGCCGCCGCCTACCGCGACGAGATCATCCCGCGGGTGACCGGGCCGATGCGCGGCGCCGGCTTCTCCGAGCTGGGCACCATCGAAGCGCTTCGACGCGGCCTGGAGCCGCCGCTGACCGGGCGGGTGCACTCCCACGGCTGGTCGGACGGGCTGGCCATGCGCGCCGCCCCGTACGGGATCTTCTGCCCGGGCGACCCGGCGGAGGCGGCCCGGCTGGTGGAGCAGGACGGGCTGGTGAGCGGGTCCGGCGAGGGCATACTCGGCGGGCGCGCGGTCGCCGGCGCCGTGGCCGCCGCCATGACCGGCGCCGCGCCCGAGGACGTGGTGCGCGCCGCGCTGTCGGTCGTCCCGGACGACTCGTGGACCGCGCGCGCCGTCCGCCGCGCCCGCGACGTCGTCACCCGCGCCCCGCAGGGCGGGACGACCGGACCGGCCGGGGAGGACGGGCTGGTGGAGGCGCTGCACGAGGCCGTGGTCGTGCGGCACTACCCGTGGACCGACCTCGCGCCGGAGGCCGTCGCCCTGGCGCTGGCGGCGTTCCTGGCGGGCGGCGGCGAGGTGGAGGCGGCGGTGACGTTCGCGGTGAGCCTCGGCAGGGACGCCGACACCATCGGCGCCATCGCCGGCGCGGTCAGCGGCGCCCTGCGGGGCGAGGCCGGCGTGCCCGCCCGCTGGGCCGCCAGGATCGCCCCCGTCACCGGCACGTGCCTGCCGGTGGTGGCGGGCAGGCACGTCCTGGACGCCGCCGACGAACTCGCCGACGGACTCGCCGACGAACTGGTGGAAGGACGGTAGACGCCATGTCGGGGGACAGGATCAGGGGGGACAGGATCAGGGGGGCCGTCATCGGGCTGGCCGTCGGTGACGCCGCGGGCTGGCCCGCGAGCCGCCACCGCGCGGCCCTGCACGCCCCCTGGAGCAGGCGGCTCCACCGCGAGCTGGACGCCTTCGCCGAGGAGCACCGGGTCACCACGCTGCCGGTGCCGTTCGCGCTCAACCAGCCGACCGCGCCCCTGGCCGCCGGCCCGTCGGACGACGCCGAATGGCTCGCCTGGACGCTGCTGACCGCCGACCGGCCCCGCGCGGCGGCCTTCCGCGAGCTGGCCGGCCAGGACGTGCGGGCGCGCATCTCGGTGCGGACCGCGCTGGACAACCTGGCCAGGGGCGTCGAGCCGCCCGCGTCCGGGCACGACAACCCGCACCACTTCGACGACGCCGCCGCGGTCCGGGCGGTCGCGTTCGGGGTCCTGGGGAGGGACCCCGAGGACGACGCCCTGGTCACCAACGCCGGCGACGGCGTGCTCGGCGCGCGGGCGATGGCCGCCGCCGTGGCCGCGGCCGTGGCGGGCGGCGACGTGACCCGGGCGGTGGCGGCGGCGCTGGAGCACCTGCCCGCCGACACCGCCATCGGGCACAACGCCCGCGCGGCGCTGTCGGCGGCCGAGCGGGCGGGCGACGCGTTCGCCGCCGTGCCCGCCCTGGACGCGGCGCTGCTCGACCACGTCTACAGCTACGGCGTGGGCGCCGCCCAGACAGTGCCCGCGGCGCTGGCCCTGGCCGTGGCCGCCGGCGGCGACCTGACCAGGGCCGTGCCCGCGGCGGCCTGCCTGGCCGCGCTGGCCGACTCGGCACCCGCGCTGACCGGCGCGCTCACGGGGGCCTGCGGCGGCTTCGAGGCGATCCCGGAGGGGTGGACCGCCTCGGCCCGTACGCTGGCCGGTTGTTGCCTGCCGCACCTGGCGGGCCAGGATCTCATCGACCTTACGGAGGAAAGAGCATGACGCCGCTTGAGGACAGGGCGACCGGCTGCGTGGCGGGGGCGGCGGTCGGCGACGCGCTGGGCGGCGCCACCGAGGGCTGGACGCCGGAGCAGATCGTCGCGCGTTACGGCGGGCGGGTCGAGGGGATCGTGCCGCCGTACAACGAGGACTGGCGCAACGCCCGCCCGATCGCCCCGTACCACAAGGGCGACGGCCACATCACCGACGACACCCTCATGACGCACGCGCTGATCCGCGTCTACGAGAAGGCCGGCCGCCACCTCGACGCCTACGCCGTGGCCGAGCACCTCGTGCCCGAGCTGATGGGCGAGCGGCGCTGGATCCCCGAGCTGGAGGCCGAGGCGCTGCCGTTGCAGCGCGTCTTCCTGGCCGAGAAGTGGATCGTGGCCCGGCTGCACTACGGCCACGTCGATCCGCGCGAGGCCGGCGTCGGCAACATCGTCAACTGCGGCGCCGCCATGTACGTCGCGCCCGTCGGCGTCGTCAACGCCGCCGACCCCGACGCCGCCTACGCCGAGGCCATCGACCTGACCGGCGCCCACCAGTCCAGCTACGGCCGGGAGGCGGCCGGCGTCATGGCCGCCGCCGTCGCCGAGGCGATGCGGCCGGGCGCCACCGCCGACTCCGTGGTGGCCGCCTGCCTGCGCCTGGCCAAGGACGGCACCAGGGCCGCCATCGAGGCGGTCTGCGAGGCCGCCGCCGGGCTCGGCCACTGGGAGGGCTCGTTCGAGACGCTGCGGGCCGCGATGCGCCCCTACGACACGGTCGCCGACACCTACCGCGACCAGGGCCTCGGCGCGCGGCGGCCGAGCCGCGTGCACAGCATCGAGGAGCTGCCGCTGGCGCTCGCCTTCCTGGTGATCGCCAAGGGTGACTACCGGGACACCGTGCTGGGCGGCGTCAACTACGGGCGCGACGCCGACTCCATCGCCTCCATGGGCGGCGCCATCGCGGGCGCGCTCGGCGGGCTCCAGGCCGTGCCGGCGGAATGGGTGCGGCGGGTGGGGGCGGCCAGCCGTACCGACCTGGTCGCCCCCGGCCGCGCCATCGCCGCGGTCGCGCGCCGGGTGCGCGCCGCCGACGCCGAGCGGCGGCGGGCCGCCGAGGCCGCCTTCGCCGAGCTGGAGCACGCGTGATCCGCCTGACCTGGGTCCAGCCCGAGGACCTGGTCGGGCACGAGCTGCGCCAGGCCGCCGAGGACGGCCGCGACCCCGCCCGGGTGCGGGGGATCGCCGGGCGCTGGCACGCGGCCGGCGGGCACGACGCCCCGCCGCGCGCCGGCGCCTCCGAACCGGGCGCGGCCCGGCTGCGCGGCCTGGCCGGGGAGCTGCTGGACGAGCTGGCCGCGATTCCGTCCCTCCTCGACGAGCCGTCGGAGCTGGACGCGATCGTCGCCGCCTGCCCCCGCTGGCCCGCCGCCCGGCCGGGCGGGAAGGCCGACCCCGAGCGGGTGCTGGCGGCCTGGCAGGGGCGGGCGGCCGGCTGCGTGCTCGGCAAACCGGTGGAGAAGATCCCGCGGGCGGGCATCAGGGAGATCGCCGAGGCCACCGGCAACTGGCCGATCCGCGGCTGGTTCACCGCGCGGGGCCTGCCGGACGACGTCGCCCGCCGCTGGCCGTGGAACCGGCGCAGCGCCGCCAACTCCCTGGCCGAGAACGTGGACGGCGTCCCCGAGGACGACGACCTCAACTACCCGCTGCTGGCCCTGTCCGTGCTGGAGCGGCACGGCCGCGGCTTCACCACCGAGGACGTGGCCAGGCTGTGGCTGGACGAGCTGCCGGCCGGGCGCACGTTCACCGCCGAGCGGGTGGCGTACCGCAACCTGCTGGACGGCGTCGAGCCGCCGGCGACCGCGTGCCTGCGCAACCCGTTCAGGGAGTGGATCGGCGCGTTCATCAGGGCGGACGTCTACGGCTGGGTCAACCCGGGCGACCCGGCCACGGCCGCCGCGTACGCCTGGCGCGACGCCCGGCTCACCCACACCGCGAACGGCCTCTACGGCGCCATGTTCGCCGCCGCGATGTGCGCGGCCTCGCTGGTCGCCGGGAGCGCGGAGGAGGTCGTCGAGGCGGGGCTGTCGGTGGTGCCGGCGGGCTCGCGCCTGCACGAGGCCGTGCGCCTGGCGATCGCCGACGCCTCCCGCGAGGAGGACTTCGAGCGCGTCGTGGACCGGCTGCACGAGCGGCACGGCGCGCTGCACTGGGTGCACACCGTCCACAACGCGGCCCTCGTCGCCGCGGCCCTGGTCCACGGGCGGGGCGACTTCACCGCCACGATCGCCGGAGCGGTGGCCGCCGGCTGGGACACCGACTCGGCGGGCGCCACGGCAGGGTCGATCGCGGGCGCGCTGGCCGGGAGCGTGCCGGAGCGGTGGCGCCTGCGCGACAGCCTGGCCAGCAGCCTGACCGGGTTCGACGGGGTGAGCCTCGTGGAGCTGGCGGGCCGTACTCGGGAGATGATGCAGCCATGATCTCGGTTTTCGGCAGCGCCAACATGGACCTCGTCGCCTACGTCTCCCGGGCCCCCGGGCGGGGCGAGACGGTCACCGGTCACCGTTTCCGCACCGTGCCCGGCGGCAAGGGCGCCAACCAGGCCGTCGCCGCCGCCCGGGCCGGGGCGCGGGTGGCGTTCCTGGGGGCGGTCGGCGACGACGGGTTCGGGGCCGAGCTGCGCGACACGCTGGCCGCGGCCGGGGTGGACGTGCGCGGCCTGCGCCGGGTGCCGGGCCCGAGCGGCATCGCGCACATCGTCGTGGACGACGACGGCGGCAACTCGATCATCGTCGTCCCCGGCGCGAACGGCACCGTCACCGGCCTCACGGACGACGACCGGGCGGCCGTCGCCGGCTCCGAGGCGCTGCTGCTCCAGCTCGAACTGCCGATGCCGGCCGTGGTGGCCGCCGCCCGGGCCGGGCGGGCCGCCGGCGTGCCGGTCGTCCTCACCCCCGCCCCCGCCCAGCCGCTGCCGGACGAGCTGCTGGACGCGGTCACCATGATCGTCCCCAACGAGCACGAGGCCGCCGCCATCACCGGCGCCACCGGCCCGGACGCCGCCCTGGACGCCCTGCTCGACCGGGTCGGCGAAGCCGTGATCACGCTCGGCTCGGCGGGCGCGCTGTACGGGTCGCGGTCGGGGGAGCGGCTGCGGGTGCCCGCGGTCGAGGTCAAGGCGGTGGACACGACGGCCGCCGGGGACACGTTCGTGGGCGCTCTGGCCGTGGCCCGCGCCGAAGGCCGCCCCGTCGCCGAGTCCCTGCGCTTCGCCGCCGCCGCGGCGGCGCTGTCGGTGCAACGCGAGGGCGCCAGCACCTCGATGCCCACCCGCGAGGAAATCGACCACTCCCTCGCCTGACGTCCCCGTCCGGGTCGATGCCGCCGCCCGGCAGGTGCCAGGGCGGCGGGTCCTCCGGCCGGACGTCGTCCCCGGACGGTAGCAAGGCCCCGCGTCGGGCAGGGGACGGCCATGAGTGAGAAGCCCGATGAGCTGCCGGAGGCCGTCGGAGGGGTGAACGGGGAGAGCGACGTGGTGGCCGAGCGCTCCGGCGCCGGCACGCCGAGGACGCGCCGCCCGGTCTCCGCCGACCCGCCGGAGGAGATGGACGCGCCCGAGCCGGAGGACCCGGACCCCGACGAGGACGTCACCCGCCCCGACATCGGCCCCACCGGCTGACCCGCCCCGCACCCACCCGGCCCGCCCCGCGCCCTCTCACGCCTGATCGGCGGAGGCGTCCGGGCGGGGGCGGAGGTGGGTGAGCGTGTGTTCGAGCTCGGCCCGCAGGACGGCCTCGGCGGCCGCGCCGTCGCCGCGCCGGACGGCGTCCACCAGGGCGGCGTGCGTGGCGTGCCCCGGGTCGGGGTCGCGGGCGCGCAGCCCCAGCAGCTCCACCAGGTCGATCAGCCGTTCCCGCAGCACCGGGGCGAACTCGGCGAACAGGTCCGCCAGCACCGGGTTGCCGGCCGCCGCCACGACGGCCGCGTGCAGCGCGATGTCGGCGTCCACGAAGGCGGCGTCATCGCCGGCGGCCGCCGCGTGCCGGGCCGCCAGGGCGGCCTCCAGCGCCGCCACGTCCTCCTCGGTCCGCCGCTCGGCCGCCAGCCGGGCGGCCTGGGTCTCGACCATCACGCGGACCTCGTACACGTCGGTGATCGCGGCCCGCCGCAGCCGGGCCGGCCAGTCCTCGGCGGGCTCGGTCGCGATGACGTACACCCCCGACCCCTGGCGGGCCTGCACCAGGCCCGCCCCCGCGAGCGCCCGCAGCGCCTCGCGGACCGTGGAGCGGCCGACGCCGAGCGCCTTGGCCAGGGCGTTCTCGCCGGGCAGGCGGGTGCCGACCGGCCACTCGCCCCGGGTGATCTGCTCCCGCAGGTGCTCGGTGGCCTGTTCGACGAGCGGGCTGGGGCGGAGGGCGCCGAGCGGCATCGAAACCTCTCAGGTTGTCTGAGGACCTGTGTTGTGGTTAGTGTAGCGCCCATGACGTCGTACGGTCTCCTCCTCGGCCGCCGCGGCGGGGCCTGACCGGACCGGCACCCCGTCGCGGTGGCCCGAGCGTGCCGGTCTTCCCCCATTGGAGACGGACGACAAGGAACACGACCGACATGTACCTATGGAACCGGCAACGCCCCAGCACGATGCCGTCCTACCGCTACCGCCCCGCCCACGAGCGCGTCGAGGTGCCCCTCGCCGGCGAGCGCGCCTGGCCCGCCAACCGGATCACGCAGGCGCCGCTCTGGGTGCCGGTGGACCTGCGCGACGGCAACCAGGCCCTGGCCGAGCCGATGGACCCGGCCCGCAAGCGCACGATGTTCGACCTGCTGGTGCGCATGGGGTTCAAGGAGATCGAGGTCGGCTACCCGTCCTCCAGCCAGCTGGACTTCGACTTCGTCCGCGAGCTGGCCGCGCCGGGCGCGCTGCCCGAGGACGTGACGCCCGTGGTCTTCACCGCCGCCCGCCAGGACCTCATCGAGCGCACCTTCGCCGCCATCGCCGGCATGCCGCGCGCGGTCGTCCACCTCTACACCGCCACCGCGCCCACCTGGCGCGAGATCGTGCTCGGCCACGGCCGCGACGAGCTGCGCGCCCTCATCAGGGCCGCCGCCGAGCGGATCGCCCGGCTCGCCGAGGGCCGGCCGGACGTGCGCTTCGAGTTCTCCCCCGAGGTCTTCAACCTCACCGAGCCCGACTACGCGCTGGAGGTGTGCAACGACCTGACCGCCCTGTGGGACGCCTCGCCCGACCGCCCGGTGATCCACAACCTGCCCGCCACGGTCGAGGTCGCCACGCCCAACGTGTACGCCGACCAGATCGAGTACATGCACCGCCACCTCGACCGCAGGGACGCCGTGATCCTGTCCGTGCACCCGCACAACGACCGCGGCACCGGCGTGGCCTGCGCCGAGCTGGCCGTGCTGGCGGGGGCGCAGCGGGTGGAGGGCTGCCTGTTCGGCAACGGCGAACGCACCGGCAACGTGGACCTGGTGACGCTCGCGCTCAACCTGCACACCCAGGGCGTCGACCCGATGATCGACTTCTCCGACCTCGACGGGATCCGGCGCACGGTCGAGCACTGCAACCGCCTGCCGGTCCACGACCGGCACCCGTACGCGGGCGACCTCGTCCACACCGCCTTCTCCGGCACCCACCAGGACGCCATCGGCAAGGGCCTGGCCCACCACGCCGAGCGCGCCGCCGAGCTGGGCGTGCCGCCGGAGCGGGCGCCGTGGGAGGTGCCGTACCTGCCGATCGACCCGGCCGACGTGGGCCGCGGTTACCAGGCGGTGATCCGGGTCAACAGCCAGTCGGGCAAGGGCGGCATCGCGTACCTGCTGCGTAGCCGCTACGGCCTGGAGCTGCCGCGCCGCCTGCAGATCGACTTCGCGGCGGTCGTGCAGCGGGCCACGGACGGCAGCGGCGAGGAGATCACGGCCGAGGAGCTGTGGGAGCTGTTCCACGCCGCCTACGTCGCCCCCGGCGAGGCCGGCACGTTCGCCGAGTGGACGACCGCGCAGGCCGGGCCGGGCACGCACACGTTCACCGGCACGCTGCGCTCCGGCCGCCGCCTGCACGGCACCGGCAACGGGCCGCTGTCGGCGCTGACCGCCGCCCTGGCCGCCGACGGCCTCGACGTGGAGATCCTCGGCTACGCCGAGCACGCGCTGGGGGCGGAGGCGGGCAGCGAGGCCGTCGCCTACGTCGAGGCGCGCACCGGCGGCGTGACCCGCTGGGGCGTGGCCCGGGACACCTCGGTCCTGACCGCGTCGGTCCACGCGGTGCTGTCCGCGGTCAACCGCGCCCTGACCCCGGACGACCCGACCCCGGACGACCAGGCCGCCGTCGGCGAGGCTCCTGGCGGCCAGGCTCCGGGCGGCGAGACCCCGGACGGCGAGGCGGTCCGGGGGCTGGGGCTCCTCACGGCGGGTCCTCGCAGCGGCGCTTGAGGCTGAGCGCCTCGGTGCGCACGTAGCGGCGGGTGCGGGCGCCGGTCAGCAGGGCGAGGACCGGCGCCAGCAGCCCCGACCGGGTGATGGACAGCACGACCTCGGCCCCGCCGCGCCCGCCCGGCTCGACGGCGTGCCCGGCCGCGATCGTCACGCCGGCCGCGACGGTCTCCCAGACGAACGACCGGCCCGGCGTCAGGGCCGTCACCAGCCAGTCGAGGACCGGCATCGCGGGCTGCTCGATGCGCACCCGGCAGCCGACCGCGAGCGGCCCGTCGTCCAGCATCCGCACGCCGGTCACCGTCGGGGTGAACTCCGGCCAGCGCGTCACGTCCGTCATCGTCCGCCAGACCAGCTCGGCCGGGGCGTCCACGGCGAGGCGCGTGCGGAAGCTCATCGCCGGGCCGCCGCTTCGGGCGTCAGATGCGCCAGGCACTCGTCGCGGTAGTGGAGGGTGCGGCCGCGCAGTCGCTTGGGGTCGGCCAGCACGGCCCGCGACACCGACGGCAGGACGGCGTGCCGCACCGGCGCGAACAGCCGGGCCACGTCGGCGGGCGTGGCGCCCTGCGCGCCCAGGCCCGGCGCCAGGATCGGCCCGTTGAGCCCGGTCAGCGGATGCTCCACCTCGGCCAGCGTGGCGCCGATCACGACCCCGACCGGCCCGAACGGCGCGTGCCCCGCGTTCACCTCGGCCGCGCCCGCCAGCACCTGCCCGGCCACGAGCCGCTGCAGATCGGCCGCCTCCGGGTTGGAGGTGCGCGCCAGCACGAACACGCCGGCGTCGTTGGCCACCGCCGAGGCGATCGCGCCCTCCAGCGACCCGAACCCCAGATAGGGGCTCAGCGTCACGGCGTCGGCGGCCAGCGGGCTGCCCCGGTCGAGGTACGCCTCGGCGTAGGCGGCCATCGTGCTGCCGATGTCGCCCCGCTTGACGTCCAGCAGCACCAGCGTGCCCGCTTCCCGCAGGTCGGCGATGGTGCGCTCAAGGACGGCGACGCCGCGGCTGCCCCACCGCTCGAAGAAGGCCGACTGCGGCTTGACCACCGCCGCCACCTCCGCCACGGCCTCCACGACGGTCCGGCTGAAGTGTTCGAGACCGGACGGCGAGTCGTCCAGCCCCCAGGCTCCGAGCAGCGCCGGGCTCGGATCGATGCCCACGCACAGTGGTCCGCACGCGTCGAGCCTGGCTCGCAGGCGCGCCCCGAACGACTCGTTCATGTCGACGAACTCCTTCGCACGGCTACGCGGCCGACCCTACGGGACCGGCCGCTCGGCTGAACAGGAGACCGGCCGTTCCCGTTCGCCAGTCTTCCCGGACGGGCGGCCGGGGTAAGGCAGCAGACATGTACGAGATCGCCCATCGGGTGCTGACGCTGCGCGGCGATCCGCCCCAGGACGTGGTCGTCACGGTCGGCATGCCGTACGAGGAGCCGACGGGGGAGTGGTCGTGCCCTTACCGGATCGACGGGCTCGACGGGTGGGAGCACGATCGGAAGGTCACGGGGCTCGACTCGCTGGGCGCGGTCGAGCTGGCGATGGCCATGGTACGGGCCGCCGTGACCGGCTCGCACGAGGCCAAGGAAGGGCGCCTGAGCTGGGAGGACGTGCCGTCCGGGCCGCGCGCCCAGACCGTGTACGTCACCTGGGACCGGGAGAACGACCTGGCCTACATCGCGATGAAGCACGAGATCATCCCCGGCGAGGCCGTACGCCAGGTGGTGGCCGAGGACGTCGTCCTCGACTACGGCGAGCAGGGGCGGCTGCTGGGCGTGGAGCTGATGAACGCGGACGTCCGGCTGCCCACCGAGATGCGCATGTGAGCCCGCCGCCCGCCGCTCACCGGCCGCGCGCCCGCTGTCCGTGGCCCGCCGCTCACCGGCCACGCGCCCACTGTCCGTGGCCCGTCGCTCAGCCGGACGTCAGCCAGCGCCAGCGGGGCAGCTCCAGCACCACGGTGACCACGGCCAGCACGGTCACCAGCGCGGCGACCGCCGCGTGCCAGGCCGCCCACGCCGCCGCCACGGCGGCCACGAGCTGCAGCACGACCAGCGCGATCGTGACGTACCCGGGGACGGCGACGATCACGTTCCGCTTGTCGCCGGGGGTGGAGAACACCGTCGGCAGCCCGATCAGCACCACCACCGACAGCACCGCCAGCAGGACGGAGTGCGGGGCCAGCGCCCACGGGGTCGCCACCCAGGCGACCAGCTCGGTGGCGAAACGGAAGGCGGAGGCCGGACGGTCGTCGGGGCGGGGGTCGGAGGGCACGCGCGTACCTTACAACGTATGACGCCTCCTCGTATCGTGGCCACCGACCTCGACGGCACCCTCCTGACCTCCGCCCGCACGGTCTCGCCGCGCACCAGGGACGCGCTCCGCCTGGCCCGCGAGTCCGGGGCCGAGATCGTCTTCGTCACCGCGCGGCCGCCGCGCGGCGTGCGCGCCGTCGCCGAGCAGGCGGGCGTGACGGGCACCGCGATCTGCAGCAACGGCGCCATCGTCTACGACCTGGAGACCGACGAGATCACCGAGAGCCTGCCGCTCGACCCGGCCGCTGCCCGCCGGGCCGCGCTCGCCCTGGCCGAGGCCCTGCCCGGCGTCGGGCTGGCGGTGGAGACGGGGCGGGACGTGCTGGTCGAGGCCGCCTACACCCGGCGCGTGCCGGAGGACCTGGCGTTCTACCGGGAGGTGACCGCGCTCTTCGGCACGGCCGAGCCTCCTGCCGGGGCTGCCGCCGGGTCTCTCGCCGGGCCGGTCGCCGGGCCGGTCGTCAAGCTGCTCGCGCACTCGCCGGCCCACACCGCCGACGAGATGATCGCCGCCGTGCCGGCGGTGCTGGCCGGCCTGGCCGAGATCACGCAGTCGGGGGAGAGCGGCCTCGTGGAGATCAGTGCCCCGGGCGTGACCAAGGCGGCCACCCTGGACCGGCTCTGCCGGGCGCGGGGCGTCGCGGCGGGCGAGGTGGTGGCCTTCGGCGACATGCCGAACGACCTGGCGGTGCTGGCGTACGCGGGCGCGGGTTACGCGATGGCCAACGCGCACGAGGCGGTGCTGGCGGCGGTGTCGCGGCGCACGCTGTCGAACGACGAGGACGGGGTGGCGGCGGTCCTGGAGCGGTTGTACGGCTGAGGAGCCGGGCCCGCCCGCCCGGGAAGACGGCGGACGAGCCCGGAGACAGGGGACGCAGGGACGGTGGACGCAGGGACGGTGGACGCGGGCGGTGGACGCGGACGGTGGGTCAGGCGTCGTCGTCGGAGACGCGCGAGGTGTCCTTGCAGGTGGCGGGCGCCCGCGCGAGCAGCGACGCGCCACCGCAGGTGCTCACCGGCACCGACACCGGCTCGACGATCTCGTCGTTGAAGACGGTCACGTCCCCGATGAGGGGCGGCGGCGGACCGGCGTGCCCCGAGCCGGAGTGAGCGGCCACGGCCTGAACCGGGACGGCCTGAGCGGGAGTGGCGTGCGCGGGAGTGGCGTGTGCCGGGGCGGCGTGTGCCGGGGCGGCGCAGAGCAGCAGGAGCGCTCCAGCCAGTGCTCCGGCCCCGCCAGCGGCCACTGCCGCCCCTAGGCGATCAGCCGCTCCTGGGGTCGCTCGGCGGGCCGCCCGCCCTGGTCGTTGCTGTCGGGTCTCAAGCGCCCGTACGTCATGATCCGGTCGATCAGGGCGAGCGCGACGGCGGACACCACGAACGTCAGGTGTATCAGCGTCTTCCACAACAACTCCCTGTCGGTGATGGCCGGCTTGCCGGCGTTGATGAAGATCTGCAGAAGGTGGATGCCGGAGATCCCGATGATCGCCATCGCCAGCTTGACCTTGAGCACGTTGGCGTTGACGTGCGAGAGCCATTGCGGCTGGTCGGGATGGCCCTCGATGCGCAGCCGCGAGACGAACGTCTCGTAGCCGCCGACGATCACCATGATCAGCAGATTGGAGATCATCACGACGTCCACGAGGCCGAGGACGATGAGCATGACGACGGTCTCCGGCGGCGAGCCGCCGAACCCGAGGTGGACCAAGTGGGCGAGCTCCACCATGAAGCGCCACACGTACACGATCTGGGCGACGATCAGCCCGAGGTAGAGCGGCACCTGGATCCAGCGGCTGAGGAACATGACGTAGCCGACGCGGGTGAGCGCCGACCGTGGCCCGGCGGGGGTCCGGGCCACGGAGAGCTGGGCCATTCCCACTACGACGTCAGGACGTTGACGTGCTGGACCCAGGTCTGGATCTCGGCCAGGGGCGGCGACCCGGAGCCGAGGTGGTCGAGGAGGACGGGGGGTGTGATGGCGGTGGCCAGCGCGAAGGCGGCGATGACGGTCAGGGATCCGGCCTTCAAGAGGTCTCCTTGTGGCTGCTGCTCATCTGCGGGGGGGAGCGGAGGGGGAGGGAGGGAGCGGGGGGCGGGGGAGCGGGTCAGGGATGGAGGCAGGACACCGCCGGGACCTCGGCGGGGACGCTCGGCGCGGCCGGATCGACGACGGTCGTGAGCTCGGTCGCCGCGGTCGCGAGGCAGGCCCCCACGGAGAAGGGGTCCACGACGGCGTGGGCGGCCGGCGCGGTGAGCAGGCCGAGGCCGGTGACGGCGAGGGCGGCGGCGAGGACGGGCGTGAGGGCCCGGCGTGAGCCGGTGAGCATGGCACCTCCTGAGTGACGGTAAAGAACAACCGACGTGTAGTTACCCAGGGTAGTAAGTCAGTAACGCTACGTTCACGGCGGGATTTTCAGGAGGCGGGCGCGTCCCAGCGGTCCTGCGCCGCCATGACCTCGTCGGCGTGCTCGAAGGCCCACTCCCCGAACGCGCCGATCGGGCCGAGCAGGGTGCGGCCGAGGTCGGTCAGCTCGTACTCGACGCGCGGCGGGGCCTCGGCGTACGCGTGCCGCGTCACCAGGCCGTTGAACTCCAGCCGGCGCAGCGTCTCGGTGAGCACCTTCGTGCTGATGCCGCCGATCTCCTCCCGCAGCAGGCCGGGGCGGCGCGGGCCGTGCCGCAGGGCCCAGAGCACGACGGCGTTCCAGGTGTTGCCGAGCAGGTCGAACGCCAGCCGGGCCTGGCAGTCGGCGAGGAACAACGCGGACCTTTCGATGGGCACCGGATGGTGCGTGACGGGCTTCCTACAGTCCTCCTATCAGTAAAACCCTTCTCAGGAGGAGGACGCGCATGCGGATCGGGATCCTCGGCGCCGGCGGGATGGCGGACGCGCTCGGCACCCGGTGGGCCGGAGCGGGACACGAGATCATGATCAGCGGCAGGGACGCCCGCGCGAGCGCCGCCCGCGCGGCGAAGATGGCGGAGATGGCGGAGGCGGCGGGGATGCCGGGGACGCCAGGGATTACGGGGGCGCCGGGGATCACGGGGACGCCGGGGATCACGGGGACGCCGGGGGCGCCGGGGACGACCGGCCGGGTGACGGCCGGGAGCTGGGCCGAGGCGGCCGCCTTCGGGGACGTCGTGGTGGTGGCGGTGCGCGAGGCGGGCCTGGTGGACGTGCTGACGGCGAGCGGCCCGGCGCTGCGCGGCAAGCCCCTGGTGGACGTGACCAACGCGGCGGACCCGGCCGCCTACGACCCGGCGCGCTCGCCCGCGCTGCTCATCGCCCGGCTCAGCGGCGGCCACGTGGTCAAGGCGTTCAACCTGTGCCACGTGGACGTGTGGCGGATGCGGCCGCCGGTGTTCGACGGCCGGCCGCTGGCCGTGCCGCTGTGCGGGGACGACCCGGCGGCGCTGGCGGCGGCGCGCACGCTGGTGACCGACCTCGGCTGCACGCCGGTGGACGGCGGCGGGCTGGCCCGGGCGACGCAGCTGGAGGCGACGGCCGCGTTCATGATCGGGCTGTGGTTCGGCGGCGCGGACGCGCAGGCCGTGCTGCCGCCGCTGGAGTGGTCGGGAGCGCACACCCCCGCCTGACGCGCGGGCGGCCCTGGCAGACGCCCAGAGGGGTAGTGGCGACGACGACGGGCGGCGGATGCCCGGCGGCGCCGTGCTGGCGCAGGCGGTGACGGCCGGGCAGCTCATGAGCGGGGCGGGGCGGGCCGCACGGCGCCGGGGCGCCGGCCGGGCAGCTCATGAGCGGGGCGGGGACGGGCCGCACGGCGCCGGGGCGCCGGCCGGGCACGTACCGGGGCCGGTGCCGCTGGAGGGACGCCGCCGGAGGGATGTCCCTAGGGAGCGGGGTGGCGGGCGAGGTGGTCGGCGCGGCGGATGGGCTCGGGCAGGCGGTAGCGCGGGGTCAGGCGGAGGACCTGGGCGGTGACGGTCTCCAGGGAGACGCGGTGCCCCTGGGAGACGTACACCGGCTTGACGCCGTCCCGCGTGCGCAGGGCGCGGCCCACCACGGCGCCGCCGTGCACGATCGGCGTCCACGACCCGCGCCGCGCCGCCGGCGGCTCGTACGCGCCGACGAACGGCGTCTTGCCCACCCCCAGCGCGGGCAGCCCGGTCAGCACGCCGAGGTGGCAGGCCAGCCCGAACCCGCGCGGGTGGGCCAGCCCGTGGCCGTCGCACACCAGCAGGTCGGGCGTGACGGTGAGTCGTTCCAGCGCCTCGACGAGCGCGGGCAGCTCGCGGAAGGCGAACAACCCCGGCACGTACGGGAAGGCCGCCACGCCGTCCACGGTGACCTGCTCGACCACGTCGAGCGTGCCGGCGTCCATGACGACCACGGCGGCGGTCAGGCCGTCGCCGCCGGAGCCGTGGTAGTGCACGTCCAGGCCCGCCACCAGGGCGAAGGAGTCGGGCCCCGACAGCTCGACGCGCGGGCGGAGCCGGTCCTGGACGGCCTCGGCCTCCCGCGCGGTGGACGGCCACGGATGGAGCTGCTGCACCTGCACCCGGCCCAACCTATCGCCGGGCGGGACGGCCGGGTTACGGCAGGCCGCGCTCGTTCGGCACGCAGTGGGTCATCTTCAGGTCGCCGACGTCGCGCGGCCCGTTCTTGCCCAGGTTGGCCAGCCGCCGCCGGTCCTCCTCGGTGAGCTGCTGCTTGGGCAGCGGCTCCAGGTGGGCCACGTCGGACGCCGAGATGCCGAGCCCCTGCCCGACCCGCAGCCCCAGGTCGTCCTCGACGAGCAGCAGGTGCCAGACCATGCGCTCCTGGATGGGGCGCGGGCACTGGGCCAGGTTCGTGGTGAAGTTCTTGACCAGGTCGTCCTTCTCCCACTGGTGCATCAGGCAGTAGCGCTGCCCGGCCTGGAGGTAGTCGTTGGTGCGGGTGATCCGCTGCCGGGTGACCCGCGCGTTGATCTCCGGCCCGACCTCGGGGCTGCCGATGGGGTCGGCCTCGCGCAGCCCGTCGGTGATCGAGGGCTCGTAGTTGATGTGCGGGCTGCGGCCCCGGCTGTCGGGCGCGTACATCATCAGGCCGTCGCTCTGGTTGGTGCGCACGTCGGCGTTCCTGGCCTGGTTGACCGGGAGCTGCAGGTAGTTGGGGCCGACCCGGTAACGCTGGGTGTCGCTGTAGGAGAACGTGCGGCCGACGAGCATCTTGTCGTCGGAGAAGTCGAGCCCGTCCACCAGCACGCCGGTGCCGAAGGAGATCTGCTCGTTCTCGCCGAAGTTGTCGGAGACGGTGCGGTTGAGCACCAGGCGGCCCACCGGCAGCGCGGGGAACTCGTTCTCCGGCCAGACCTTGGTGTCGTCCAGCGGGTCGAACTCCAGCTCCGGGTGCTCGTCGTCGCTCATCATCTGCACGACCAGCTCCCACTCGGGGAAGTCGCCCCGCGCGATCGCGTCGTGCAGGTCCCTGGTGGCGTGGCCGAGGTCGTGCGCCTGGATCGCGGCGGCGTCCTCCTCGGTGAGGCTGCGCACGCCCTGCTTGGGCATCCAGTGGTACTTCACCAGGCGGGACTCGTCCTGCGCGTTGACCCACCGGTAGGTGTTGACCCCGAAGCCCTGCAGGTGCCGGTAGGTCGCGGGGATGCCGCGCGGGCTGAACAGGTTCACCAGCATGTGCATCGACTCGGGGGTCTGCGACATGAAGTCGAAAATCCGCGCGGGCTCCTGGCGGAAGGTGATCGGGTCGGGCTTGAGCGCGTGGATCACGTCGGGGAACTTGATGGCGTCCCGGATGAAGAACACCGCCAGGTCGTTGCCCACCAGGTCCCAGTTGCCGTCCTCGGTGTAGAACTTGATGGCGAAGCCGCGCGGGTCCCTGGCCGTCTCGGCGGAGTCGCGCCCGCCGATCACGGTGGAGAAGCGCAGCGCCACGTCGGTGCGCTTGCCGGCCTCCTGGAACAGCTTCGCCCTGGTGTAGCGGGCGATGGGCTCGTCGCCGTACCTGCCGTACGCCTCGAAGTAGCCGAAGGCGGTCGTCCCGCGCGCGTGCACCACGCGCTCCGGGATGCGCTCCCTGTCGAAGTGGCTGATCTTCTCCAGGAAGTGGTAGTTCTCCAGGGTCGCCGGGCCGCGCGATCCCACCGTGCGCTGGTTCTGGTTGTCGTAGACGGGGTGCCCCTGCCGGGTGGTCAGCACGGGACGATCGTCGCCGGTCGTCATCGCTCCGGCTCCTTCCATGTGGACGCTTCCGCTTCCATATCCGGATCCCGGCGTGCGTGATCTCCCGTCCCGTGCGAGAACGGATAAAGCCTCGGCCAAAGCGCCTTCTGTACGCTCGGCATCCATGGACGAGGTGCTGGTCGTGGTGGGTCCGGGGGTCGTGGCCGACGCCGCGCTGGTCGGCGAGGTGGCCGAGCGCGAGTTCGCGGCGCTGGGCGTGGCGGGGTCGGTGGTGCACGCGCGGGACGCCGCCCGGGTCGCGTCCCTGCTGCGGCCCGGCGCGGTGGTGCTGCCCGGGCCCGCAGGCGAGGTGCGCGAGCTGATCGGGCGGCCGCTCGGGCCGGTGGTGTGGGTGGACGTCGAGCGCGCCGACGGCGTCGAGCCGGGGGAGGAGGCCACGCACCTGCACGGGCGCGGGGTGGCCGGGCTGACCTGGGGGATCCGGCACGCGGTCCACCGGCTGCGGCACCCGGCCCGCCGCCGCATCCCGTACGGCCCGCACCGGGACCAGTGGGGCGACCTGTACCTGCCCCCGGACCCCGCCACCCCGGACCCCGCCCCCTCGAATCCCGTCCCCTCGCATCCCGGCGGGGCGCTGCCGCCGGTCGTGGCGCTGATCCACGGCGGGTACTGGCGCTCGATCTGGGCCGCCGACCTCATGGAGGCGCTCTGCGCCGACCTGACCGGGCGCGGGCTCGCCGTCTGGAACCTCGAATACCGCCGCCCCGACCTGCACGGCTGGGACGCGACCGCCGAGGACGTCGCCGCCGGCCTGGCCGCGCTGGCCGGGTGCGGCGCCCCCCTCGACCTCGGCCGGCTGGCGCTGGCCGGCCACTCCGCGGGCGCCCAGCTCGCGCTGCGGGCCGCGGCCGACGGCACGCCGGCGGCGCTGGTGCTCTCGCTGGCGGGCGTGCTCGACCTCGTCGAGGGCGACCGGCGCTGGGCCAGCGCCGGCGCGGTCGCCGCCGCGCTCGGCGGCCCGCACGCCGCCCGGCCCGGCCGGTACGCCGCCGCCTCGCCGCTGCTCCGGCTCCCGCTCGGCGTGCCGCAGCTCGTCGTCCAGGGCAGCGCCGACGACCTGGACCTGGTCGACTTCGGCCGCCGGTACGCGGGAGCCGCCCTGCGGGCCGGGGACGAGGTCACCTACCTGGAGATGCCGGGCGACCATTTCGACGTGATCACCCCCGGGACGCCGATCTGGCGGGCGGCGGCCGAGACCCTGACATCCCTGTTGTAGACGGTTTGTGGTGGACAGGGGCCGGGCTCCGCCGTACGAAGGGAACATGGAGGTCACGATCGTCGGCGCCGGCCTGGTCGGCTGCCTGCTCGCCTGCTTCCTGGCCCGCCGCGGCCACCAGGTCACCCTGTACGAGCGCCGCCCCGACCCCCGCGAGCGGCGGGCGGGCGACGCGGGCCGCTCCATCAACCTGGCCCTGTCCGAACGCGGCCTCGACGCCCTGCGCCGCCTGCGCCTGGACGACCGGGTCAGGGCGGCGGCCCTGCCGATGGCGGGCCGGATGATGCACGCCCAGGACGGCGGCCTGTCGTTCCAGCCCTACAGCGCCGGCGGCGCCCACGCGATCAACTCCATCGGCCGCGCCGCGCTCAACCGCGAGCTGCTGGAGGCCGCCACCGCCCTGCCCGGCGTCCGGGTGCGCTTCGGCCACCGGCTCACCGGCCTCGACGAGCGCCGCGGCACCCTCGCCTTCGACCCCGGCGGGGGCGAGGCCCGGGCGCGGGTGGTGATCGGCGCGGACGGGGCGCGCAGCGCGGTGCGGGCGCGGTTGCAACGATTGCCCGGCGTCAGCTTCAGCCAGGACTACCTGGACTACGGCTACAAGGAGCTGAGCATCCCGGCGCTGCGCGGGCAGTTCGCCCTGGATCCGGGCGCGCTGCACATCTGGCCGCGCGGCCGCTCGATGATGATCGCGCTGCCGAACCCGGACCGCTCCTTCACCTGCACGCTCTTCTGGCCGCACGACACCCTCGCCGCGCTCGACACGCCGCACAAGGTGCGGGCGTACTTCGCCGAGCACTACCCGGACGCGTTCGAGCTGATGCCCGGCCTGGTCGCCGGCTACCGGGACAACCCGGTCGGCCACCTGGTCACCGTGCGCTGCTCGCCCTGGCACGTCACCACGCCGGCCGCCACGGTCGGCCTGATCGGCGACGCCGCGCACGCCATCGTGCCCTTCTACGGCCAGGGCGCCAACTGCGGCTTCGAGGACTGCGTCGAGCTGGAGCGCTGCCTCGACCGGACGGGCGACGACTTCCCGCGCGCGCTGGAGCTGTTCGAGCGCCGCCGCGCGGACACCGACGTGATCGCCCGGCTGGCCCTGGACAACTTCGTGGAGATGCGCGACAGGGTCGGCTCCCGGGCGTTCCTGGCCGGCAAGCGGGTGGAGCACGCGCTGGAGCGGGTGCTGCCGGGGTACCGCTCGCGTTACGAGCTGGTGTCGTTCACGACGACGCCGTACGCGGAGGTGGAGCGGCGTGTCGCCCGCCAGCGCCGCTGGGCCGCGGCCGCCGGGCTGGGGGCGGCGACGGCGGCGGTCTCGGGACTGGTGGCCCTGGTGCGCGCGCGGGCGGACGGCTGACACTGGGCACATGTTGTCGTACTCCAGCGCAACCGCCGACACGCCCCTGCTGGGCGAGACCGTCGGCGCGAACCTCGAACGGGCGGCGGCCCGCTTCGGCGAGCGGGAAGCGCTCGTGGACATGCCGGCCGGCCGCAGGTGGACCTACGCCCGCCTGGACGCCGACGTGACCGCCCTGGCCCGATCGCTGCTGGCCAGGGGCGTGCGCAAGGGCGACCGGGTCGGCATCTGGTCGCCCAACCGCGCCGAGTGGGTGCTCGTCCAGTACGCCACCGCCAGGATCGGCGCCGTCCTGGTCAACGTCAATCCCGCCTACCGCACCCACGAGCTGCGGTACGTGGCCGAGCAGTCGGGGATGAGCCTGCTGATCAGCGCGCTGACCCACAAGGGCAGCGACTACCGCGCCATGATCAACGAGATCGGTCTCGCCGACGTCGTGTACTTCGACGACCCGAGCTGGGACGCCCTGCTCGCCGAGCGGGCCCCGGCCGCCGCCCTGGCGGCCAGGGAGGCGGAGCTGAGCTTCGACGACCCGATCAACATCCAGTACACCTCGGGCACCACCGGCTTCCCCAAGGGCGCGACGCTGTCGCACCACAACATCCTCAACAACGGCTACTTCGTCGGCGAGCTGCTGCACTACACCGAGGCCGACCGGGTGTGCCTGCCGGTGCCGTTCTACCACTGCTTCGGCATGGTGATGGGCAATCTCGGCGCGCTCTCGCACGGCGCGTGCGTGGTCATCCCGTCGCCGGGCTTCGACCCCGAGGCCGCGCTGCGGGCCGTGCAGCAGGAGCGGTGCACCTCCCTGTACGGGGTGCCGACGATGTTCATCGCCGAGCTGGCCCTGGCCGCCGGGTTCGACCTGTCGTCGCTGCGCACCGGCATCATGGCCGGCTCGCCGTGCCCGGTCGAGGTCATGAAGCGCGTCGTCGGCGAGATGAACATGCGCGAGGTCGCCATCTGCTACGGCATGACCGAGACCTCGCCCGTCTCCACCATGACCAGGGCCGACGACGACCTGGCCCGCAGGACCGGCACCGTGGGCCGGGCGATGCCGCACGTCGAGATCAAGATCGTGGACCCGGAGACCCGGCTGCCCGTCCCGCGCGGCGAGCCGGGCGAGCTGTGCACGCGCGGCTACTCGGTCATGCTCGGCTACTGGAACGAGCCGGACAGGACCGCCGAGGCCATCGATGAGGCCCGCTGGATGCGCACCGGCGACCTGGCCACGATGGACGAGGCCGGCTACGTCAACGTGGTCGGCCGCATCAAGGACATGATCATCCGGGGCGGCGAGAACATCTACCCGCGCGAGATCGAGGAGTTCCTCTACGGCCACCCGGACATCGCCGACGTCCAGGTCATCGGGGTGCCGGACGAGAAGTACGGGGAGGAGGTCATGGCCTGGGTGGTCATGCGCCCCGGCGCCGAGCCGCTCACGGCCGGGCGGGTCAGGGAGTACTGCGCGGGGCGCCTGGCGCACTACAAGATCCCCCGGTACGTGCACGTCGTGGACGCCTTCCCGCTGACGGTCACCGGGAAGATCCGCAAGGTGGAGATGCGGGAGCGCTCGGTGGACCTGCTCGGCCTGCGGACGGCGCCCGCGGCGCGTGATCTGAGGACCCGCCCCGACCGAGCGGACAAAACGGACAAGCCATAGCATGGCCGGGTGATCTTCGGAGACGTGCTCGGGCTGCTCGGCGTCGGCGTCGCGGCCGGCGTGGTGAGCACGGTGGTGAGCCTCGCCTCCCTCGTCTCCTACCCGGCCCTGCTCGCCTTCGGCCTCCCGCCGCTGACCGCCAACGTCACCAACACCGTGGCCCTCGTCTTCACCGGCGTCGGCGCCGCCGCCGGCTCCCGCCCGGAGCTGGCGGGGGAGGGCGACCGGATGCTCCGCCTCGGCCCGATCGCCGCGCTGGGCGGCGCGGCCGGCGCCCTCCTGCTGCTGCTGACCCCGGCCAGGACGTTCGAGCTGATCGCCCCCTGGCTGATCGCGATGGCCTCGCTCCTGCTGATCCGGCCGCCCTCCGGCGGCGGGCGCGGCGAGCACGGGGTGCTGGGGCGGATCGCGCTGTTCGCCGTCACCTGCTACACCGGCTACTTCGGCGCGGCCGGCGGCATCCTGCTGCTCGCCGTCCTCACCGCCATGTTCGGCCGCTCGGCGTCCGGCCACCCGCCCGCCAAGCTCAACGCGATGAAGAACGTGCTGTCCGGCCTGGCCAACGCGGTGGCCGCGCTCGGCTTCGCGCTCTTCGGGCCGGTGGACTGGAGCGCGGCCCCGCCGCTGGCGGCCGGCTTCCTCCTCGGCGGCTGGCTCGGCCCCAAGATCGCCCGCCGCCTGCCGGGCCAGAGCCTGCGCTACCTGGCCGCGGCCTGCGGGCTGGCGGTGGCCGTCAAGCTGGCCTGGGACTCCTACGCCGGCTGAGCCCCGGCCGGCTGAGCCCCGGCCGGCTGAGCCCCGGACAGTTGAGCCCCGGCCGGCTGAGCCCCGGACGTGGCGTGCTCGGTGACCAGGGCGGCGAAGCGCCGGGTCACCTCGTGCCAGATCGGCGTGGACACCGGCTCGTCGGCCACCGCCCGGGCGTAGACCTCGTCCGGGTCGAAGCCGTCGGCCTGCCACTCCCGGATGCGCGCGGGCAGCACCTCGGGATGGAACTGCACCCCCCAGGCCCGCTCGCCCACCCGGAACGCCTGGTAGGGGCAGGCCGCGGTCTCCGCCAGCCAGACGGCGCCCGGCGGCAGCCCGGTGACCGCGTCCTTGTGGTGCTCGACGGCGGGCACCGCCGGGGGCAGCCCGTGGAAGAGCGGGTCCGCGGCGGCCTCCGGCCGGATCGTGACGGGCAGGCTGCCGTTCTCGGGCGCGCCCGTGTCGCCGGTGACCTCGCCGCCCGCCACCTCGGCGATCATCTGGCCGCCCAGGCAGATGCCGAGCAGCGGCACGCTCCTGGCCAGCGCCTGGCCCACCAGCCGCCGGGCGTCCGCCAGCCACGGCGCGCGGGCGTCGTCGCCGGGCAGGTAGCCGCCGCCCAGCATGATCATGGCGTCGTGCCCGAGCCGGTCGGGCAGCGGCGCGCCCTCGTGGGCGAGCACGATGTCCAGCTCGTGCCCGGCCTCGGCCAGCCAGGCACCCACCCGGCTCGGGCCGCCGCTGCGGCTGTTCTGCACGACCAGCACGTCACCCATCAGAAACCTCCATGATCATCACAAGCCTCGGCCATCCAGGCGAGGATCCGCTCGTCCACGTCCTGCACGCGGGTGAGCTTGAACATGTGCCACGTACGCCCGCCGGGCCCGGGCAGCGCCCGGGCGATCAGCGGGTGCTCGACCCGCCTGGGCAGCGCCAGCGCCAGCGACAGGCTACGGGCCCTCGGCCGCACCTCGGCGAACTTCCGCCCGCTCTTCAGGAACACCCCGACCCGCACCGCGTCCTCGTGGACCGGGCCGAGCCCTTCCAGCAACCGGTCGTAGATCTCCCGGTAGACGGGCGGGTGCGGCGCGAACGTCTCGTCCACCGTGCAGCCGGGCACGCAGACGTGCGACTGCCGCTCCCGGGCGAACTCCCGGTCGCACTGCGGGCACGTCCACCGGCTCACGCCCGGCCGCCCTCCGGGGCGGGCCGCGTCCCGCGCGTCACGAGGCGGCCGCCGCGCGGGCCGTGTGGTGGAGCAGGAGGGCCGTGGTCACCGGGCCGACGCCGCCGGGGACCGGGGTCAGCGCGCCGGCCACCGGCGCGACCGCGGCGGCGTCGACGTCGCCGGTCAGGCCGCCGTCCTCGGTCGGGTTCGTGCCGACGTCGATGACGACCGCGCCCGGCGCGACGTGCCCGGCCCCGATCAGGCCCGCCCGCCCGGCCGCCGCGATCAGCACGTCGGCCCGCGAGGTGACCGAGGCCAGGTCGCGGGTGCGGGAGTGGCAGACGGTGACGGTGGCGTTCCGGTCGAGCAGCAGGTGGGCGAGGGGCTTGCCGACGACCGTCGAGCGCCCCACCACCACGGCCCGCCGCCCCTCCAGCTCCACCCCGTAGTGGTCGAGCAGCGCCAGCACGGCCGCGGCCGTGGCCGGCGCGAACGCGGGCAGTCCCGCCGCCAGCCGCCCGAGGGAGAGCGGGTTGGCGCCGTCCACGTCCTTGGCCGGGTCGATGGCCGCGGCCAGCTCCTGCGCCGAGGCGCCCGCCGGGAGCGGCGTCTGCAGCATCACGCCGTGCACCCCGGGGTCGCCGCTGAGCCGGGCCAGGGTCTCGGCGACGGACTCGGGCCTGGCGTGCGGCCCCAGCTCGACGACGTCGCAGGCGACGCCCGCCCCGGCCGCCGCCTTGGCGATGGAGCGGACGTACCACAGGCTCGCCTCGTCGTCCGTGGCCACCACCACGGCCAGGCGCGGCTGCCCGCCCGCCGCGGCCGCGGCCCGGGTGCGCTCCCGGACGGCGGCGGCCAGGTCCTTGCCGGTCAGGGTCCTCACGGCTTGATCTCCTCGCGTACCGCGGCCGCCACCCGGTCCGCCCTGGCGACGGCGCCGTCCACGGCGGACAGGCGGGCGCTCAGCTCCGCGCGCGGCCCCTCGTCCTCCAGCCCGGACAGGTTGACCTCGACGTTGATCCTGGCGGTGGTGAGCGCGGCGCGGGCGGCGTCGGCGGCGGCCGCCACGTCCGTGAGGAGGTTGCGGTTGGCGACGGGCAGCAGCAGCTCGCACAGCTCGGTCGCGCGCGCGGCGGCCTCGACCACCCGGGCGGGCGGCTCGGCCGCGCCGGCCAGCGCGCGGGCGACGGCGGCGGTGCGCTCCTCGCCCTTGGGCAGCCGGTAGGCGTCGGTGACCGCGGTGAAGGCCGCCGCGTCCTCCTCGGCCAGCCGCAGCGCCCGCGCCCGCAGCTCGTCGGTCTCGGCGATCACGGCCTCGACGGTCGCGGCGTGGGCGGCGTACTTCTCGCCGGTGGTGTAGCGGGCCACCATGCCGAGCAGCGCGGCGGCCTGCGCCGCGTGCAGGGCCGCCGCCGCGCCGCCGCCGGGCGCGGGCACCCGGCCGGCCAGCTCGGCCAGGTAGTCACTGATCCTCAAGTCGCGCATGGCCCGCATTCTGCCAGGCCGGGCGCGGCTCACTCGCGGTACATCGGGCGGGTGGCGTCCTCGGGCAGGTAGGGCGAGGGGCCCTGCCCGTACGCGGAGGAGGTGAGCGGCGGCTCGGCGGCGGCCCGCCACCGCGACGGGAACGCCGAGACGGCCAGCAGCGCCACCCCGAGGACCAGCAGCAGCCCCAGGGAGGCGAGGGCGAGGTAGCCGTCGCGGAGCTGGGCGGGCAGCAGCTCCTGCGGCTCGAAGGTCAGGCCGCTGACCGTCCGGACCAGCGGCAGCAGGCCCAGCGCGGTGAACGCGAGCCCGCCGAGCAGCGAGGCGACCGGCGAGATCCGCGAGCCGGCCAGGAACGCCAGCACGATCCCGGTGGCGGCCAGCACCCCGATCGCCGGCCACGGGACCTGGAACACGCCCCGGGTCTGGTCGGCGACCTGGTCGGTGCCGTAGCAGAGGCCGGCGAGCGTCAGAGGAGGGAGGAGCAGCCCGGCGACCACTCCGAGAGCATGACGGGCACCATTTGACATGATCAACCCCGTATGTTGACGTTGGTGCCAACGTACCCCCGCCCGCCCGTCAGTGTGGCGTGCTCTCCGAGTCCAGCCAGGCGCCGATGAGCCGGGTGAGGTTCTCGCCGGTGTGCCGGTTGATCCAGGCCGTGAACGACGCCCGGTCCTGCGTGGTGTCGCGGTGCTCCTGCGGCCAGGCCCGGAGCATCGCGAGGAAGCGGCGCTCGCCGAGCCGGTTCCTGATCTCGTGCAGCATGAGCGCGGGGCAGTAGTAGACGTTGGCGGTGGCGAAGGCGAGCGGCCGGTAGGCGCCCGGCGGCCCGCTCGCCCGGCGGAGCTCGCCGTCCTGGCGCCGCAGGTCCGTCAGGCGGCTGTTGAAGTCGCCGCCGCGGTCGCCGGCCGTCCACCGCAGTTCGAGGTACATGGCGAAGCCCTCGTTGAGCCACACGTCCCGCCAGGTGCGCGGGGTCACGGTGTCGCCGAACCACTGGTGCGCCAGCTCGTGCGCCACCACGTCCGGCTCCATGCTGCCGGGACCGATGGTGATCATCTGCTGCGTCTCCATGCCGGTGTCGCTGGTGACCACGAGGCCGGCGCTGGGGAACGGGTAGGGGCCGAGCCGGTCCTCCAGCCACCGCATGATCTCCGGCATCCGGCGGGCGACGGGCAGGGCCGCGGCGGCGTCCCCGGGCCGGATCCAGTACGTGATGGGGACGCCCCGCGGCCCCTCGTCCCGGTACATCTGGAACCTGTCGGCCGCGAACACCGTCAGGTAGCTGGCCACCGGCGCGTCCGACCGCCAGCGGAAGGTGCTCGACCCACCGGCCGCGCTCCGGCCCAGGTAGGTGCCGTGCGCGACCCCCGACCAGCCCTCGGGCACCGTGATCGCCACGTCGTACAGCGCCTCGTCGGAGGGGTGGTCGTTGACCGGGAACCAGGTGAACGCGCCGTAGGGCTCCTGCAGCGCGTACGCCGACCCGTCGGGCCCGGTGCGGAAGCCCAGCCGGGCGAGGTCCGGGCGCTCCAGCCCGGAGTCGACGGGCGCCGGGCTGCCGTGGTAACGCACGTTCAGCACGGCGTCCGCGTCCGGCGCGAGCGGCCTGGCGGGCAGGACGGACAGGCGGTCGCCCCGGTGGCTGAACACGGTCGGGGCGCCGTCCAGCGTGACCTCCTCCACCTGGAGCGCGCGCCCGAGGTCCAGCCGCACCTCGCCCAGGGGCCGCGGCGCGGCCACGCGGAGCACCAGCCGCGCCGTGCCGGTCAGGACGCGGCGCTCCGGGCGCCAGTCCAGCGCCAGGTAGTAGTGGAGCACGTCCACCGCAGGGTTGCCGTGGCCGGGGAAGACCGGATCGGCGACGGGCTCGGAACGGCCCTTCCGGTACGCGGACAGGTCCACGGGGGGCGGGGCCGCGGGGGGCGGGACCGCGGCCGGTGCGGGAGGCGGCGAGGTGCAGCCGGACAGCACCAGGGAAAGCACCAGGGACAGGAGCAGCGGCAGTAAGAAGGGCCTGCGCATCCGGGCAAAACTAGCGATCCACACCGGCCCTGGCAAGGTCGTTCCCGTGGGTCACGGTCTCCGCGTCAGCTCTTGATCGTGTAGCTGTCGCCGTAGACCTTCCACTTCAGCGGCGGGGTGAGGTCGAGGTTGCCGGCGTTCAGGAAGACCCGCTGCATGGTGTCCACCCGGGTGGTGTCCTCGTGCGCCTCCTCGGCCTTCATGGCCGCCTTGCGCGCGTCGAGGAAGGCGTGCAGGTACGTCGTCTCGTCGCCGCCCTGCGCCGGGGTCCTGGCCTTGGCCAGGGCGGACTTCCTGATGCCGCCGAAGCTGAGCTTGTCGCCGCCGGGGCCGTGCATGACCATCGCGTCGTAGTAGGCGAACTGGCCGAGCGCCCGCAGCCCGTCCTTCTTGGCCTGGCGCACGGCCGGGTTGAAGTAGACGCGGTCGCGCTCGTCGTTCTGGGCCTGCTGGAAGACGGGGTCCTTGGCGGCGGTCCTCCAGTCCTTGGTGAAGTTCGGGTCGAGGCCGGCGTGCGAGTCGGTGCCGTCGACCCTGCGCAGGGCGGGCAGGTACTTGGCCAGGACGTTGCCCGGCTTGCGCTCGGCGTAGAGCTCGACCAGCGCCAGCATGTCGCCGGTGCCGGAGCAGAAGCCGATGATCCCCGCCGTGTAGCCGCGGCCGTCGTCGATGTCCTCGATGTAGCCGTACTGGGCCTTCCAGTCGAGGGAGGAGTTCTCCGCGCTGGACACCAGTTGCATGGCGATGTCCTTCTTGTGTGGATCGGTGAGATCGGCGGAGGCGGTCCCGCCTAAGGCGAGCGAGAGGGTCAGGAGGGTGGCGGTCAGCACGGAAGCTCCTGGTTCGTTAGGAAAGATTCCTAACGAACCATACTCCCCTGACCGCCGGTGAAACTAGCGGTTCGGGCGCAACGCCGCGAGCTGCTCCGCGAACGGCACGACCTCCTCGGCGCCCTCGCCCGGCCGGGCCCGCGGGGCGCGGTGCGACAGCAGGTCGGCCAGCTCCCCGGCGGCCCGCTCGATCCGCTCGCCCAGGCCGTCGGTGAAGGTGTCGTGCCCGCCGCCCCAGTCCTCCGCCGCCGCGTAGACGGCGGTCGGGACGACCACGGCCCGCAGGTACGCGAACAGCGGCCGCAGCGCGTGCTCCAGCGCCAGCGAGTGCCGGGCGGTGCCGCCGGTGGCCGCGATCAGCACCGGCTTGCCGGTCAGCGCCGTGTTGTCGAGCACGTCGAAGAACGACTTGAACAGCCCGCTGTAGGAGCCGCTGAAGATCGGCGTGACCGCGACGAGCCCGTCGGCCTCCGTGACCGCCGCCAGCGCCTCGCGCAGCCTGGCGTTCGGGAAGCCGGTGACGAAGGCGTTGGCCACGTCGCCGGCCAGCTCGCGCAGCTCGATCACCCGCACGTCCGGCTCGTGCCCGGCCAGCCGCCGGGCGGTCGCCTCGGTGAGGCGGTCGGCCAGCAGCCGGGTCGAGGAGGGCTGGGTGAGTCCCGCCGTGACGGCGACGAGCTTCATGGGATCTCCCTTCGGGGACGTACGGTCAGGCTTCGACGGGGGCGGGGGCGGGGGCAGGGACCTCGGCGGCGCGCCTGGCGGCGAGCAGGGAGGCGTGCGTGGGCGCGTCCGGCACCCCGGCCGGGCGGGCCTTGGCGAACTCCTCGCGCAGCACCGGCACGACCTCCTCACCCAGCAGGTCGAGCTGCTCCAGCACGGTCTTCAGCGGCAGGCCCGCGTGGTCCATGAGGAAGAGCTGGCGCTGGTAGTCGCCGAAGTGCTCCCTGAACCGCAACGTCCGCTCGATGACCTGCTGCGGGCTGCCCACGGTCAGCGGCGTCTCGGCCATGAACTCCTCCAGCGACGGCCCGTGGCCGTACACCGGGGCGACGTCGAAGTACGGGCGGAACTCCCTGATCGCGTCCTGGGAGTTCTTCCGCATGAACACCTGCCCGCCGAGCCCGACGATGGCCTGCTCGGGCGTGCCGTGGCCGTAGTGGGCGTAACGCCGCCGGTAGAGGTCGATGAGCCGCTGGTAGTGCTCCTTGGGCCAGAAGATGTTGTTGGCGAAGAAGCCGTCGCCGTAGTAGGCGGCCTGCTCGGCGATCTCGGGGCTGCGGATCGAGCCGTGCCACACGAACGGCGGCACCCCGTCGAGCGGGCGCGGCGTCGAGGTGAAGCCCTGCAGCGGCGTGCGGAAGCGGCCCTCCCAGTCCACCACGTCCTCGCGCCACAGCCGGTGCAGCAGGGCGTAATTCTCCACGGCCAGCGGGATGCCCTGGCGGATGTCCTGGCCGAACCACGGGTAGACCGGGCCGGTGTTGCCCCGGCCCATGATCAGGTCCACCCGGCCGTCGGCCAGGTGCTGGAGCATGGCGTAGTCCTCGGCGATCTTCACCGGGTCGTTCGTGGTGATCAGCGTCGTGGAGGTGGACAGGATCAGGCGCTCGGTCCTGGCCGCGATGTAGCCGAGCATGGTGGTGGGGGAGGACGGCACGAACGGCGGGTTGTGGTGCTCGCCGGTCGCGAACACGTCCAGGCCGACCTCCTCGGCCTTGAGCGCGATCGTCACCATCGCCTTGATCCGCTCGTGCTCGGTCGGCGTCCTGCCCGTCGTGGGGTCGGGGGTCACGTCGCCCACGGTGAAGATTCCGAACTGCACTTTAGTCACCATCCATGACTGTTGAATCTTTAACGGCTAGGGTAGCGCTCCCGGCCTCCCGGTTATTCCATCATCGGCGGATCAGAGCGCGTTGATGTCCGCCGGCCCGAGGACCCTCCCGGGCGCGCCGCCCGCCGCCACGGCGATCATGGCCTTGCCGATCTGCTCGGTCGTCGTCACCGCCGCCGGGAACATCCGCCGCAGCACCGGGTAGAGCGGGCGGGTCACCACGTAGCCGAGGCGGTAGAGGCGGGTGCGCGAGGTGACGCCGTACAGGGGCTGGATGTAGCCGGGACGGAACATGTAGGCCCGCAGGTCCATCGCCAGCAGGGCGTTCTCGGTCTCGCCCTTCACCCTGGACCACATGGCCCGCCCGCCCGCGTCGGTGCCGGCGCCGGAGACGTACACGAAGGCCGAGCCGGGGTTGAGCCTGGCCAGGGTGCTCCCGGCCGCCACCGCGTAGTCGTAGGTGAGGTGCCGGTAGTCCTTCTCGCTCATCCCGGCCGAGGAGACGCCCAGGCAGAAGAAGCACGCGTCGTACCCGGCCAGCTCCGCCTCGATCGGCGCCAGGTCGGGCAGGCCGGTGTGGACGATCTCCCGCAGCTTGGGATGCGCCAGGCCGGTCGCCGACCGCCCGACCGTGAGCACGCCGGAGACCCGCGCGTCGAGCAGGCACTCCCGCAGCACGCCCCGCCCGACCATGCCGGTGGCACCGAAGATGATCACTTTCATGCCGGCCCGTCCCGATCGTCGCGGAGCTGTCGTCAGGCACGAGGATAGAGCCGCCCGGCCCCGCCCGCGCCCACGGGCCGCCCGGCACGCCCCGGCGCCTCACGGACCCTCTGGCGCGCCCCGGCGCCTCACGGGCCGCCCAGCACGCCCGCGCGCCTCACGTCCCTTCCAGGTCCCGGGCCGCCTCGGCCAGGAGGGCGGCGACCTGGGGCGGGACGGTCAGGCCGCGCGTCGAGACGCCGATCGCCCAGTGGGTGCCGGGGACCACGGCGCCCGCGCACGCCACCTGCTGCCGGAACTGCCCGTGCTCCTCCACCACCTGCCCCGGCCGCAGCCGCGCCAGCTCCTCCTCCACGTCCTCCGGGCTGGCCGGGGTCACCGAGGTGAAGCGGGGCAGCCGCCCGTACCCCGTCAGGACCTCCCGCCGGTCGCGGGCCGGCAGCGCCAGCAGCAGCGCCTTGCCCAGGGCGGTCGCGTGCGGCGCGGTCTCCAGGCCCGCCTGCAGGTCCTCCAGCCACGGCGAGCGCGGCCCCTCGGCCACGTCCACCACCAGCAGCCGCCCGTCGGCGAGTTGCGCCAGGTAGGCGGTGTGCCCGGTGACGGCGGACAGGTGGCGCAGCACGGCCCCGGCGTGCGGCGGCCGCTCGAAGGCGTCCAGCATGTCGTGGAAGCGCTCGGCCACCTTCGAGCCCAGCAGGTAGTCGCCGTCGGGCCGCCGGTGCAGGTAGCCCTCGTAGCACAACGTGCGCACCAGGTGGTAGGACGTGGACAGGTTGAGCCCGCAGCGGCGGGCGATCACCTTGACCGGCAGGGGCCGCTCGGCCCGTGACACCTCCTCCAGCACGCGGAGCGCGCGCGAGACGCTGCGGATCAGGTCGCTGGGCTGTGCGTCATCGGTCATCCTTTCAGCATCTGCGCCATCTGAAAGAGCGCGCCTACCCCAGGAGACACACCCGTCCGACGATGAGGACATGCCGGATATACCGCAGTGGGCCAGCCAGGCGCTGGCCGGGGTCTACGACCCGTGCTGCCGCGAGAAGGGCATCTCGGTCGTCGAGATGGGCCTGGTGCGATCGGTCGAGGTGGACGGCGGCCTGGCCCGGGTCGAGCTGCTGCTGACGACGGGCTGGTGCCCGTTCGCCGCCCGGGTGCTCACCGAGGTCCGCGAGCGCATCGAGGAGCAGCCCGGCGTGGAGCGCGCCGAGGTGGAGGTCGTCTGGGACGAGCCGTGGACCGTGGAGCGGCTCTCGCCCCGCGCGGCCCGCCTGCTGCGCTTCCTGCCCGCCCCCGCGCGGGTGCCCGACAAGGACGCCTTCATCAGGAAGGAAGCGCGATGATCGACGACTTCTTCGTGTTCGACAGCGTCGCCCACGTCACGAACTTCGAGGCCAAGAACGCCTACGGCGCCGCCGGCCGGATGTTCTCCGACCACCTGTACGCCTTCCACACCACGCTCACCCCCGAGGGGGAGACCAAGCTGCCGCCGGAGGAGTTCCTGCGCCAGTGGGGCGTGGACGACATCCGCCGCATGGTGTTCGAGGAGTCGGACACCGACATGCTCGTCGCCATGCCGCTCCCGCTCACCGACCTCTACCACGACGGCCTGTCGCCCTGGCAGGAGTGCGCCGAACTGGCCGCCCGCGACCCGGACAGGACGGTCTTCTGGGGCTCGGTCAACCCCCTGGAGGGCCGCCGGGCGCTCGACCTCATGGAGCGGCAGGTGGGGGAGTTCAACGCGCGCGCGTTCAAGCTGTACAACGTCCGCTACGACTACGGCTCGCCGTACCCGTGGCGGATGGACGACCCGCGCGTGGCGTACCCGATCTTCGAGAAGGCCCGCGACCTCGGGATCGACCTCATCGGCGTCCACAAGGGCGTGCCGCTGGGCCCGCAGCCGATCGAGCACACGCAGACGTGGGACATGGACGGCGCCGCCGCGAACTTCCCCGACATCAACTTCGTCATCTTCCACGTCGGCCTGCCGTTCCTGGACGAGACCTGCTGGCAGCTCGTGCGCTACCCCAACCTGTACGCCTGCCTGGCCGCCACGGTGAACTTCGTCGTCCGCGCCCCGAGGATGTTCGCCGAGATCATCGGCAAGCTGCTCTTCTGGTGCGGCGAAGACAAGATCATCTACGGCTCGGAGGCGCCGATCTTCCACCCGCAGTGGGCGCTGCGCGCGTTCCGTGACTTCACGATCCCGCAGGACCTGTGCGACGGGTACGGCTACCCGCAACTCACCGACCAGGCCAAGCGCAAGATCCTCGGCGAGAACCTGCTGCGACTGCACGGCCTCGCCCCGGTACGCGACTCGTGAACCGCCCGGCGGCGCCCCGGTGACGGCCGATGGCCGGCGGCCCGCCGTTCCCGCCAGGCCCCGGTTCACAACAGCCAGTTGACGATCACGGTCAGCACCACCGACAGCAGGATCGACAGGACGATCATCATCAGGCAGCCCGTCCAGCCGCCCAGCGGGCGCACGTCCCAGTTACCGAATCTCATGGGCCCCGCCTACCCGGCCCGGACAGCACGAAGCCCCGGCACTCGGGCCGGGACCGCTCGCCGAGGTCGTGGCATGACCTGCCCCTTCCCAGGTCCCCGCATCGGCGGGCCTGACAGCGGCGTACGTCAAGGTCCGGACCGGTACGTGAAATCGGTGACGTACGAGGGGTCCGATCTGCGACCTTCAGCGGGCCGTCGGGCACGGGTGGGTCACGTGCCGGTTGGGGCAACAGATCATGCCCACGGTGATGAAGCGTCCTCCGTGGAGCCATTCGCCCCACTGGACATCGACGCCACGCGGCAACAGGTCGGCGGCTCCGGCCAGCCGGTGTTGCAGGGGAATCACGTCCCGGTCCGGCCGGTGCGGCGCGTACGCACCCGCCATCCACTCCCC
>NZ_JBFAHK010000036.1:0-70250 GCF_040802095.1 Nonomuraea sp. NPDC050783 | reverse complement strand
TTCTTCAGCGCGGAGGGCCCGCTGCCCTGGTGACCACCGGATGACCGGGGCAGGGGTGACCGGCGGGGGCGGGCGGATGCGGCTTCAGGCCGTCACCTCTGACCGGCACGCAAGGGGTTCGACCCGCGAACTCCTCTCCCCGGGCACGGCCGCCGCCGGACGGGCCTCAACGGCGAACCCGGCAGCGCAGGTGAAGCCCCCGGTCGCCCTGGATCACCACGTGCGGGTCCTCCAGCAGGTGCTGGGTGTCGACCGATCCGAAGAACCGCTTGCCGGAGCCGAGAACGACCGGCACCACGTCCATCGCCACCTCGTCCATCGCCGCCTCGTCCACCAGCCCGAGGGCGAACGCCTGGCCGCCGACCTCGCCCGCCGCCTCGGCGACGCCACGCTCCCCTGCGAGTTCCCCGGCCGTGGCGACCGCCGATCACCATCGCGCGGGTGTTCGCCCAGATCGGCCCGACGTACTCGGCCGAGGCCGGCGAGACCTTCATCGAGCCGCCTTCGGCCAGCGCGACGGTGCCGTTGCCGTACCAGTCGAACAGCGGGCCGACCTGGTCGTCGCCGTCGGCGACGAAGCCGTCCACCGACAGGACATTGTGCATCGTGATGCTCATGACCTCTCTTGAGTGTTGTGAGGGCTCGCGGGTCCGCCGGGATCGGCGTCGGGCAGCCGCACGTGGATACGGTGGTCGAAGGCGTGTCCGTGCGGCGCGCAGGCGGTTCCGGGCTCGCGCCGGCACAGCGTCCAGTGCCGGGTGACGCGCGCCCGGTAGAGGCGGAACGGCGCGGGCGCACGTAGCTGCTCGGGCGGTACCACCCAGCCGCCGCGGTCCGGAGGGCCCGGATAGACCGGGAGCCACCGGTCGAGGTCGGTCTCCTCGGCGGCGGTCGCCGACATGTACACCGCCTGAGCGGTGCCGGGCACCACGCGGGAGTCGAAGACCACGATGCTGACCTCGGGGCGCTCGGCGATGTTGCGCGAGTGGGCCGCCCCGGGCACGGAGATCCACAGGAAGTCCCGGTATCCGTCGTGCGCGAAGTAGACCGGGGTGACCCACGGGGTTCCCGTCTGGTCGGCCGTGCCGAGCGTGAGGTAACGGCTGGCGTCGATGACCGCCCGCACGGTGTCGGCGAGCGCGCTCATCGCCCCCGCCCCCGGCGCGGCCGGCGTGGCCACCGTCCCGAAGGCGAGGGGCGGCCGTGGATCCGTGGTCATCGGTGACCTCCGCATGTGTCAGGGTGACGTCTACGTCTCAACCATGCGGCGATCGGCGGTCGCGCTCATCCGTGACGTCCACCGAATCACCACCGAGACGCCACCGAATCACCACCGAGGCACCGCCCCAGGACCGGGTGAGAGGGCTGCCCGGCTGCTACCGGCCACGCCTGCGGATACGCCGTCCTGAGCTCATGGAAGGCGGGATCTCCCCGAGGGAGGCCGAGGTCCTGGCGGCCGTCGGTGGGCACCTGTCCAGCGCGCAGATGCCGGCCGCCTGCGGCTTTCCGTGCGGACCGTGGAAAGCCACGTGGCCTCCCTGCTGCGCACGTACGGCGTGGCCGACCGGCGGGCCCTGGCGGCGCGTGCCGCCCTCCGCGCCGTCCGGCCGGGCGAGATCAGCCGTCTGCCCGTCGGCCGTACCAGCTTCGTCGGCAGGAGCGGCGAGCGGGGCACCGTGCTCGCCGCGCCGGCGGAGTCGCGCCTGGTGACGCTGCTCGGCGACGGCGGGATGGGCTGGTGACGCTGCTCGGTCCCGGCGGGATGGGCTGGTGACGCTGCTCGGTCCCGGCGGGGTGGGCAAGACGCGGCTGGCGACGGTGGTGGCCGGTGAGCATCCCGACGGCAGCGCGTTCGTCGACCTGGTTCCGGCCCGCGCGGGGCACGTCATCCAGGCGCTGGCCGCCGCGCTCGGGGTGTCGGAGCGCCCGCCGCGGCCGCTGGAGCACACCGTGCTGGAGCAGCTCGCTCCGGGACGGGCACTGCTCGTCATGGACAACTGCGAGCACGTGATCGACGAAGCCGGCGCGCTGATCGATCGCGTCCTGTCCTGCTGCCCCGGGGTGCGGGTGCTGGCGACCAGCAGGGAACGCCTGAGCGTGATGGGGGAGCGGGTCGTCCCGCTCCCTCCACTACCGCTGCGCACCGACGCGCGCCGGCTGTTCCTCGACCGTGTCCGCGCGATCGAGCCCGGCTTCGACGCCCTGCCCGCGCTCGTCGACGACCTGTGCGCCAGGCTCGACGGCATGCCGCCGGCCATCGAACTGGCGGCGGCCACCCGCGCCCCGGCCGCTCGTCGCCCCGCGGTTCGCGGGCAGCCGTAGGCGAGGCTGTCGCGTGGATGGGGTTCAGAGTGAACCCGGAACGGCCGGGTCACGATCGAGCCGGAATTCACATCGTGACCGAATGATTCTGCGGCTCAGAGTGTTTGATAGCCGACCGAGATCGGCCAGGAGGTGCTGCTGCACTGGGCATTTGATTTGACGGAATTGGCGACCCAGGGGCCGTATACCGTGGTGTAGCTGCCGCCACTGTTCTGGCAGAAGAGCACGACGCGGGTCTGGGTCACTCCGGTGCCGCTGCACAGTGCCCAGCCGGTGCCGCCGGGAGTGCCGATCTGCGCGTTGGTGCTGCAGGTCGCCGCCTGGGCGGACGTGGCCGGGGACATTAAAGTCGTCGCGGCGGCGACTGCGGCCACCGCGGCCGCCGAAACGCCGAACTTCTTGATACGGCCCATTCGTTACCTCCTTTGGTGCTGATGTTGACGGCTTGATCGTAGTCACAGCTCTGATGGATATCCATAGGGGGTGGTGTGCGATTTGAGCGAGTTATTTACGGGCCGGTCGCGGGGCCAGGAATTGTGGTCCGGAATGGTGGTCCGGAATGGAGAACGGCGGTGGACGCGCTGGTTCTCGCGGCCGGTGCTTCCCCCTCGGCGACTCGGACGGTATCCTCAACCGAGGACTTAAAGTCCCTGACTGAGGACATACTTCGAGGAGGCATCATGTACGCGCTCGTACGGCGATACCGGATGGGCCGAGGCACCGTCGAGGACCTGATGAACACGGTGGCCACGCGCTTCGCCGCCCAGATCTCCGCCCCTGACGTCCAGGCGCCGGTCAGGGTTCCGGACGGCATCGTCAGCTACCAGGCCATCGACACCGGGAACGGGACGATCGCCACCATCACCGTCTTCGCCACCGAGCAGCAGTGCCGCCAGGCCGAGCAGGGCGCCACGGACATCCGGCTCAGCCTGGCCGACTTCGCCGTGGAGGAGACCGACACGTTCTCCGGCCCGGTCATGATCTCCAAGGAGGCGGGATGACGAGGAGGTCCGGAGCCGCCAGGACGCCGCCGGCGCCCGGGACGGCGGGCCGAGGGACGGCGGGCCGAGAGACGGCGGGCCGAGAGACGGCGGGCCGAGGGACGGCGGGCCGAGGGACGGCGGGCCGCGGGACGGCGGGCCGCGGGACGGCGGGGCCGCGGGACGGCGGTCAACCGGTGCGGCGGAAGGCCGCGCGGTAGTCCCTTGGGCGTCGTCCGGTGTGCTTGGCGAACAGGGTGGCGAACGTGCCGGGGTCCCGGTACCCGACCGCGGCGGCGATGCCGGCGACGGTCCGGTCCGTGGTCTCCAGGAGCTGCCGGGCGCGGCGGACGCGCGCCGACTGCAGGTACTCCAGCGGGCTCCGGCCGGTCTCGTCCGCGAAGCGCCGCAGCAGCGTCCGGGTGCTGACCTGGAACGCCTCCGCCAGCGCGGCCAGGTCGTACCGGGCGGCCAGGTCCTGGTCGAGCCGTCGCATGACCTGGTGGGAGAACGCGTTCCCGGGCTGGGGCAGGAATCGCGCGTCCACGTAGGGACTCTGGGACGAGCGCGCGTCGTCCACGAGTGCCACCCGGGCGGTCGTCCGGGCCACGTCGGCACCGCTGTGCCGGCGGATCAGGTCCAGCGCGAAGTCGTACATGGCGCTGAAGGCCGCCGTGGTCGTCACCCCCCGGTCGGTGACCACCAGGCACTCGGGGCGGACGTCGGTGCCCGGGCGGCGCCGGGCCAGCTCGTCCGCGAAGAGCCAGGCCGTGGTGGCGCGGCGGCCGTCCAGGAGCCCGGCCTCGGCCAGCAGGAACGCGCCGACACAGATCGAGACGACGGCGGTGCCCGTGGCGGCGTGGGCGCGGATCGCCGCGATCTCCGGGGCGAGGGGGGCGAGCCGCGCGTCCACGTCGAGCCCCGGCCCGAGCTCGAATCCCGGCACGACCAGGACGTCCACCTCGCGCAGCGGTGAGACGTCCAGCGCCGCGCCACCCGCGGCGGCGACACGACGGCGCGGCGAGACGATCGACACCGCGTATCCGGAGCCATCCGGCCCGGCGACGTGCCCGGCCATCGTCAGCAGGTCGGGCACGCCGAACACCTCGGACGCGAAACAGCCCGGATAGGCCAGAACACCCACCCGCAGCGCGCTCACGCCCGCCTCCTCGTCGTCCGCCTGTGGCGAGATTACCGCCATATATGGCGATCTCGCCTCTCCTCCGGAGCGGGGGCAGCGGGCCACGCTGTCCCCATGAGTGCTACCAGCGGACGACGTGACGACAAGATCGAGGATTTCTCCCGGCGGCTCGTGGACGTGGAGGGAGTGGCGAAGACGGTGTACGTCGCGGGCTCCGGCCCCGCCGTCGTGGTGATGCCGGAGATGCCCGGCATCAGCCCGGACGTGCTCCGGCTGGCCCGATGGGTGCGGGAGGCGGGCTTCACCGTCCACGTGCCCTCGCTCTTCGGCACCGACGGCGCCTACCCCACGGCCGAGAGCGGCCGGGAGGTCGTGCGCCGCGCGTGTGTCAGCGCCGAGTTCCGCGCGTTCGCCGGCGGTGGCACCAGCCCGGTCACGGCCTGGCTACGCGGGCTCGCCCGCCAGGCCCACGCCGAGTGCGGCGGCCCGGGGGTCGGCGCCATCGGATTGTGCTTCACCGGCAACTTCGCCCTCACGATGGCCCTGGAGCCGTCCGTCATCGCACCGGTGGTCAACCACCCGTCGCTGCCGCTGGACGACCCCGCCGGGCTCGAACTCAGCGACGAGGACGCCCGCGCAGTCCGCGACCGCGTCACCCGCGACGGGCTGAAGGTCCTGTCCTACCGCTTCGACAACGACCGCTGGTGCACCGGCCAGCGCTTCGCCGCCTACCGGGCACTGCTCGGCGACGCCTTCGACGGCCGCGTCCTGCCCGGCGGCTCGGCGAGCACCAGCCCGCCGCCGTTCTTCGCCGACGTGGTCGGGACCCCTCACAGCGTCGTCACCGCCCACCTCGTGGACGAGGCCGGGCATCCCACGCTGAAGGCCAGGGACGAGATCATCGCCTTCCTGACCGACCGCCTGATCCCGGTCCCGCCGACGGGCGGGCCTCAGGACGCCGGGCCGCACCATTCGGTCAGGGCCCGGACCAGGGAGTCGTGATCTGGCTGCTCCCCGGCCCAGGCGAGATGGCCGTCGGGGCGGACGAGCAGGTCGCGCGTGCCGGCCTCGGCCGGGACGACGTGCATCACCCGGTCGTCCCAGCCCTTCGGCGGGCTCGTCCGGCCGCTGAGCACGAATCGGCCGCCGCGCAGGGCCTCGTACAGGCGGCCCGGCTCCTTGCCCTCCAGCTCCAGGTCCGGTACCCGCCTGCCCACCCACGTGTGGGCGTGGCGGGGGGCGGGGTAGCGGATGGCCATGCCCGAGAGCGCGTTGCGCGCCACCAGCTGGTTCACCGGCCCGATCCGTATGGCCAGGCCGCTGACCTGGTTGCGCACCGCGCGCAGGAAGGGCGATCGCAGCAGGGCCAGCCGGGTGAGTATCCCGCTGGTGCGCACCGCCATGCGCCCTACGGGATGCCGCTCGCTCTCGTAGCTGTCCAGCAGCCCCGGCCGGGCCCAGCCGCGTACGGCCGCCACCAGTTTCCAGCTCAGGTTGGCCGCGTCCTGCAGCCCGGTGTTCATGCCCTGCCCGCCCGCCGGCGCGTGCACGTGGGCGGCGTCGCCGACGAGGAACACGCGGCCCGCCCGGTAGTGCACGGCCTGTCTCTCCTCGCTGTGGAAGCGCGACATCCACCGGGGGTCGTGCATGCCGAAGTCCGTGCCGTAGCACTTACGGGTGAGCCACTTGAGCTCCTCGAAGTCGACCGGCACCTCGTCGGGCAGATCGCCGTTGTCGTGGTTGCGGCCGATGATGCGGAACCAGCCGTCGCCGAACGGGGCGATGAACACGAAGCCCTCGCGCACGCCGTTGACCGACAGGATCCTCTCCGGCCGCTCGGTCAGCCTGACGTCGGCGAGCATCACCGACCGCGCCACCGCGTGCCCGGGGTAGTCGATGCCGGCGGCCTCGCGCACCGTGCTGTGACGGCCGTCGGCGCCCACCACGTACGACGCGCGCAGGACGATCTCCTCCTGCCCGCCGGGAGGGAGCACCCGCGCGCTCACCCCGGTGCCGTCCTGCTCCAGCCCGGTGAGCCGGTGCCCGGTCAGGAACTCGGCGCCGTTGTCCAGGGCCCGCTTCAGCAGCAGCCGCTCGATCTCGTACTGCGGGGTGATGAGCATGTAGGGGTGGCGGCCGGGCAGGCCGGTCATGTTGATCGTGACATGGTCCCAGACCAGCAGGCCCGGGACGGTGCTGCCGGTGGCCAGCGCCTGCTCGGCCAGGCCGCGCATGTCCAGCACCTCCAGGGTGCGCGCGTGCACCGCGAAGGCGCGCGAGAGCGGGGACTCCTCGGTGCGCCGCTCGATCACCGTCACCCGGACCCCGGCGCCGGCGAGGTCGCCGGCGAGCAACAACCCGGTGGGCCCGGCTCCGACGATGACGACGTCCGCGGTGGTGACGTCCTCGTTCATGATGCGTCCTCCTTGAAAGTGATCGTCCTGAGGAACAGGGCGACGTGCGCGGCGACGTCCATCGCCTTGGGAGGCTCGCCGGCCGAGGGGGCGACCAGCAGGACGTGGAACACGACGTGGATCACCAGCGGCGAGACGAGCAGGAGGGCGGCGCTGTCCAGGTCCATGTCCTCGATCAGCTCCGCGTCCCTGGCGGCGGCCAGCAGCTCCCGGGCCCCCGCCAGCGCCCGCTCGGGAACGGCGTGCCGGAACGTCTCTCCCACGTGCGGCAGCCGGGGCGTCTCCGCGATGACGATCCGGGTCAGTTCCACGTACTCCCGGTCCATGAGGCCGGCGAGCAGCCGGTCGGCGAAGACACGCAGCGCGTGCTCCAGGTCCGTCCTGGACGCCATGACCGGCGCCGTCCTCTGCGGCTCCTCGGTCGTGGTGATGAGGTGCTCCAGGACGTCGGCCAGGATCGCTTCCTTGCTGGGGTAGCGGGTGTAGAGGGTCTCCTTGGACACGCCCGCCTCCTTGGCGAGCGCCGCCGTGCTCACCTTGGCGAAGCCGTGCCGCAGGAACAGCGTCTTGGCCGCCGCCCGGATCTGGCGCACCTTGGCGTCGTCGTGCTTCATCCTTCTCCCCTTCGACCCGACCGAACCGAACCGTACGGTCCGGTTCGACCATACCCCCGTACAGCCCCGACGACAAGGCATGATCGGCGGCTCAGCGCCGCCCGCGGACCTTCCGCCCGGCTACCCGGCCATGTCCGGCGCCGAGCGGGCCGGGCTCGTCATCGAGGCGGTCGCCGGCGTCTCCAGGTTCGCCGCGAGAGAGCTACCCGTCGGCCGGGAGCGCCGAGCGCAGGCGCTCGATCGTCCGCAGGACCTCGGCCCGGTTCCTGGCGGCCTTGAGCCACGTGGGCAGGCGCTCCACCAGGCTCGCCGGGGCGCCGGCCGCGAGGCGCCCGCGTTCGCGCAGCTTCGCCGCCACATAGGTCTCCAGGAGATCGAGATGCCGGGCGTTGTAGGCCCACAGCACATGTCCGCGGCAGCTCGCCTGCAACCACACCGGCCGCCGGAAGAAAGGATCGACGGGGCCGCCGACCACAGCGGGACCGGCCTGCTCGTCCTTGCAGTAACCGCACCCCGGGCAGTGCAGGCGCCGGTGGGGATCCATGACCCCGGGAGCCGCCTCGCCGTCCTCAGGGCTGCCCGGACGCGCCAGGACGACAGCGCACCCGTCGCACCGGGGGCAGCGCACCAGCACCTCGTCGATGAAGTCGTACCCGTACTTCCGCTCGCGCCGGTCGCGGAACCGGTCACCGGGCTCCGACGTCCTCCCCGCCATATGGCCAGCCTGCCAGAGCCCGTCCCGGCCGGGGGAGCCGGTCAGGCGGGTGGGAGCGGCGTGATGGCGCGGGCGAACAGGGCGGCGTGCGCCCTGATGCGGTCGTGGGCCCGCTCGCGCTGGCTTTCCGTGGCCTCGGCGTGCAGCCACAGCTGACGCGCGTGCGCGATCGGCGCCAGCAGCGCGTAGGCGAGGTCGCCGGGGGATCCGAGGTCGGTGCGGACGCGCCCCGCCGCGAGCCACCCCGCGAACCGATGGGCGAGGTGAGCCAGGGCCTCCTCGATGCCGAGCTCCAGCATCTCGTCGTTCATCCGGGCGTCCCGCGAGACCAGGCTTATGACCTGGCGCGAGCGCGGGCTGTCCCATACGGCCAGCACCTGCTCGGCGAACGTCTCGACGAAGGCGGCCGGCTCGTCGGGCGCGTCGTCCACGGCGAGGGTCGCCACCTGGGGGCCGGCCAGCCGCATGGCGGCGTCGTAGAGGGCGCGCTTGTCGTCGAAGTGCGCGTACAGCACGCTCTCGCTCAACCCCACTTCCCTGGCGATGGCCCGGATGGAGGTGCCCGCGTAGCCGTTCTGGGCGAACAGCCGCAGTGCCGCGTCGAGGAGCGCGTTCTTGGTGTCGCCTGCCTCGGCCTTGGCGGGACGGCCGGGCCGGCGGCGATTCGCAGCAGGGCTCACCCGGACATCCAATCATCCTCCGGCGACCGCTCTTGTTAAATAATCGATCGATCGATTAATATCGAGGCGAGAGAACGGAGACGACGAGATGTCGATGGCACGGATCCCCACGCGCGAGATCGCCGAGCGCCCCGAGGGCTACGGCGGGCCCAACCTGTCACCGGTGGGGCTGGAACTGCGGCCGCACGAGCTGGCCGGGAACGTGTACGCGCTGATGGCGAACATCCCGCCCAAGGACAACAACGGCCTGGTCGCGGGCCGGGACGCCGCCCTGGTGATCGACGCCGGGATCACCCCCGAGATGTCGGCCCGGATCCAGGAGACGACCGCCACCCTCACCGACCGGCCGGTGCGCTACCTGGTCAACACCACCTACCACGGCGACCACACCTTCGGGAACGCCGCCTTCCCCGACGAGGTCGTCATCGTCTCCTCGCGGGTCAACAAGGAGAACATGAACGACCTCGCGTTCGAGAAGCAGGTCAGGTCGGGCAACATGTACGGCGACGCGGCCCTGCTCGACACGATCACCGAGTGGCGCCGCCCCGACCTCGTCTTCGACTCCTACGCCGAGATCGACCTCGGCGGACGCCTGGTCGAGCTGCACCATTTCGGCCCGGGCAACGGCCCCGGCGACACCGTCGTGTACGTGCCCGAGGCCCGCGCGGCCTGGACGGGCAACTTCCTCTGCCACGCGGGCATCGCTCACATGCTGCTCCAGGGCGGCCCGGTGCCGTACGCGGAGTCGCTGCGCAGGATGCGCGCGGCCCTGCCCGACCTGGAGACCCTCGTGCCGGGGCACGGGCCGATGGGCGACGCCCGCGAGGCCGTGGACACGCTGCTCGCCTACCTGGAGCGGCTGCACGACGACGTGGAGGCGAGCGTGCGGGCGGGGCGGAGCCTGGAGGAGACGTACGCGGCCTGCGCCGACCCCTGGGCCGAAGGGCTCGACCGCCGGCTGGTGGCGGCGATCGAGGGTTACCAGGTGCCGAGGGACAGGGCGGTGCAGGGCATGCTCGCCCTCTGCCGGGACCTGCACCGCCTCAACGTCCTGGCCACCTACCGCCTCTACCGGGCCGGCTGACCCCGCAGGCCGGGTGGTCAGAGCCGGTCGCGCAGGCCGGCGACCTCGTCCAGGGCCTCCAGGAGGTTCCGCTCCGGGTCCCAGGGCAGCACCGCGATCTCGTCGGCGCCGGCCTGCCTGACCGCCTCCGCGTACGCCTGGAGCCCCTTGGGCGTGGTGTAGGGGACGCCGAAGACGCATCTCGGCCCGGCCGCGTCGCGGCCCGCGGCGGCCCACGCGTCGCGGAGCCTGGCGGTGGTGGGGACGACCTCCTCCAGGGGCAGGTTCCAGGTGATCCAGCCGTCGCCGTGGCGGGCGGCGCGGCGCAGCGCGCCGGGGCTCTGGCCGCCGACGATGATCGGCGGGTGGGGCGACTGCAACGGCTTGGGCAGGGACAGCACGTCGCGGAAGGTGACGAACTCGCCCTCGTGGGTGGCGGGGTCGTCCTGCCAGAGGCGGATCATCGCGGCGAGGTAGTCGTCCGCCCTGGCGCCCCTGGTCCCGAACGGGATCTCCATCGCCGCGTACTCCTCGGGCGACCAGCCGAGGCCGATGCCGAGGTCCAGGCGCCCGCCGCACAGGTGGTCGAGGGAGGCCACCTGCTTGGCCAGCACCAGGGGGTTGCGCTCGGGGAGGATGAGGATGCCGGTGGCCAGCCGGATCCTGCTCGTGGCCGAGGCGGCCGCGGCCAGGACGATCAGCGGGTCGAACCAGCCTCGTCCCGGCGGGAGCTCCGGGTAGCCGCTGGCGCTGTAGGGGTAGTTGCGGCCGTACTCCTCGAAGAGGACGACGTGGTCGGGGTGCCAGAAGCTGCGGAACCCGAGGTCCTCCACGTGCTTGGCGACCCGCGCGGCGTCCGCCAGTGTGCTGCCGGGTTGTCCGTCGAACAGTGCGATGAGCCCTATGTCCATGACTGCCGCCCTCACGTCGGTATGCCGTCATCTTGCGGCTCGGCCGGCGTTCGATCCACCCCCCGCCGCCGCATGCCGCGTTTTCCGAAACTTGAGTTGCGTAATGAGCCGGCGGGCGGGTAACTTTCATTCCGCTACCCGAGTATCGAAAAAGGGGAGGCCGGGATGTCACCTCGGGGACGACCGCGCGACACGCAGGTGGACGAGCGGGTGCTGCTGATCGCCGCCGCGCTGGTCTTCGAGCGCGGCTACGCCGGCCTGTCCATCGACGAGGTGGCCGAGCGGGCGGGCGTGGCCAAGACCACGCTCTACCGCCGCTGGCCGACCAAGGACCACCTGGCCGTCGCCGTCGTGGCGCGGCTGCAGGAGGATGACGAGATCACCGACACCGGCGACATCCGCGCCGACCTCGTCACCTACCTGGAGAAGATCGCCACCGCGCTCAACCGCATGCGCGCGGCGGGCGGCCGCGCGGGCCCGTCCGCGGGGGTGGTCGCCGAGCTGGCCGCCGCCGCGGCCAGGCACGAGGACATCGGGCGGCTGGCCCGCCGGCAGTACGCCGAGCGCAACGCGCTCGCGCTCGCCCTGATCGAGCGGGCCCGCGTACGCGGCGAGCTGCGTGCCGACCTCGACGCCGAGGCGCTGTTCGACCAGCTGGCCGGAGCGCTCTACTACCGAGTGATGATCACAGGCGCACCGGTGGACCGGGCCTACGCGGAACGGCTGGTCTCCTCCGCGCTCGAAGGGAACCTGACATGTCCATGATCGTGGAAACGGCCGTCGTGCGCGAGATCGACGCCGAGACCATCGTCTCTCCCACGGCCACGGGGCGGCTGCTGCTCGACTCCAGCGACACCGGCGGCGCGCTCAGCACCATCAGGATGACGCTCGCCCCGGGGGCGGACGGCGCCGTGCCCCATCACCACGCCACGTCCACCGAGCTGTTCTACCTCCTGGACGGCAGGGCCCGCGTCCTGTCGGGCCAGGAGATCGTGACGCTGGAGGCGGGCGACGTGGCGGCCGTGCCGCCGATGACGCCGCACGCCTTCGCCGCCGCCCCGGGACACACCGCCGACCTCCTCATCGTCGTGGCGCCGGGCATCCAGCGCTTCGCGTACTTCCGCCTCCTCGACCGCCTCCGCAGGGGCGAGGCCACGCTCGAAGAGCTGCTGGCCGCCCAGGAGCTCTACGACAACCACTTCCTCGACAGCCCCGCCTGGACCCGCGACCGCCAGGCGTCCTGACCCTGTCCTGGGCCGGGTCCTGCCGGCCACGGCGCCGGGCCGGGTCGGCGGGGCGGGTCGCCGGGTCGGCGGGTCGCCGGGTCGGCGGGGCGGTGGCGCGCGCGGGGGCGGTCAGTTCACCAGCACGATCTTGCCGCGGGCGTGGCGGCTCTCGCTCAGCTCGTGCGCCGCGGCCGCCTCGGCGAGCGGGAACGCCGCCGCGACCGGCACCCGCAGCCGCCCCTGCCCGGCCAGCTCGACCGCGACGCCGAGGCCGTGCACCGCCAGCGGGTCGGCGGCTCCCACCGCCGCCGCGGTGCTCCCGGCCGGCGCGCCGTGCGACAGGTGCACGCCGAGGGCCGCCGCGGTGCGGTCGGGGGCGATCGTCACCACGCGGGCCGGGCTCCCGGCGACGGCGACCAGGTCGGGCAACGCCCCTCCGGCGCAGTCGAACACCGCGTCCACCCCGCCCGGCGCCAGCGCGCGGACCCGTTCGACCAGGCCCGCCCCGTACGTCGTCGGCTCGCAGCCCAGCGCGCGCAGGAAGCCGTGGTTGCGCTCCCCGGCCGTGCCGATGACGGTGGCGCCCCGGGCGAGCGCGAGCTGCACGGCGACCGTGCCCACCCCGCCGGCCGCGCCCTGCACCAGCACGGTGTGCCCGGCGCCGACCGCGAGCCGGTCGAGCACCCGGGTGGCCGTCTCGACGCTGCCCGCCGCGCCGCCGGCCTCCTCCCAGCTCCACCCGGCCGGTTTCGGCGCCCAGGCGGCCAGGACCGCGTGATCGGCGTTGGCGCCGCGCGCGGCCGTCGCGGTCATGCCGAACACCTCGTCGCCGAGCCCGACCCCCGTGACGCCGGCGCCGACCTCGTCCACCACGCCGGCGGCGTCGAACCCGGTCCGGTACGGGAACGTCACGGGCACCACGTCCCGCATCCCGCCTGACCGGATGAGCACCTCTCCCGCCGACAACCCGGACGCCCGCACGGCGACGCGGATCGTCCCCGGCCCGGCGTGCGGCTCCTCGACCTCGGCGACCCGCACCACGCCGGCCGGGCCGTACTCGGAAAACTGGACAGCTCTCATGCGCCGCACCGTAACGGAACACCCCGTCCGTTTGGCTAAAGTGAGAGCGGTGACGGCCGAAGTGAGTCAGAAGTCGCGCTCGGACGCCCGCGACAACCGCGCGCGCATCCTCGCGGTCGCCCGCGCGAGCTTCGCCGCCGAGGGCCTCGACGTGCCGATCCGGGAGATCGCCCGGCGCGCGCAGGTCGGCGCGGCCACCGTCTACCGGCACTTCCCGACCAAGGAGGCGCTGCTCGGCGAGGTCTTCGCCGAGCCGATGGCGATGTGCTCGGCGGTCGTCGAGGAAGGGCTGGCGCAGGCCGACCCGTGGCACGGGTTCTGCCTGGTGGTCGAGAAGCTCATGGAGGCGCACGCCCTCGACCGGGGCCTGTCCGGGGCGTTCACCTCGCGGCTGCCGTTCTTCACCGCCGACCGCGACCGGACGATCCGGCTGCTGCTCCGGCTCATCCGGCGCGCGAAGGCGGCGGGCGGCCTGCGGGCCGACTTCGTCCTGGAGGACTTCATCCTGGCGATGATGGCGAACGAGGGCATCCGCGCCGGGTCGCCCGAGCAACGGGTGGCGGCGTCGCGCCGCTTCGCCGCCCTGATGATCCAGTCGTTCCGCGCCGACCCCGTCCGCGCGCCGCTCCCGCCGGCGGTCCGGCTGCTGCCGGTCGTCCGGTAGCGCCTCGCCGGCCGCCGGGTAAGCTGGCGAGATGATCTACGCCAGGACGCCCCTCACCCCGGAGATCCGCGAGGCCGTGGCTCTGACCTGGGGTGTCACGGGGGAGGGGGAGCGGTTGCACGGCGGGGAGGAGTCCGCCGCCTACCGCCTCGGCGGGCACGTCGTCCGCGTCGGCCCGGCCCGGCGCACCCCCGCCGAGTCGGAGTGGTGCCACGCGGTCGCCCGGTACGCCGCCGCCGGCCTCCCCGAGGCGGTCGCCCCCCTGCCCGCCGACGGCGGGCGGACGGTCGTCGTCGTGGCCGGCCGCCCGGTCTCCTGCTGGCCGTACGTCGAGGGCGACTGGCCGGACTCCGACGTCCCGGCCCAGCGCGAGGCCGGTGCCCGCCTGCTCGCCAGGCTCCACAGGTCCCTGGCCGGCCTGCGTCCCGGCCCGCGCCCGGTGCCCGCCTTCCAGGAGTCCGGCCTGTACGGCGACCCGCCACGGGACGCCGCCGAGCTGGACGACCCCGACCTGGACCGCTGGCTGGCCGCCTTCCATGCCGGGCACCCCACGCGCCACCCCCTGCACGGCGACTACTACACCGGCAACACCCTGGCCAGGGACGGCCGGATCGTGGCGGTCCTCGACTGGGACGAGACCTTCGTCGGCGCCCCCGAGCTGGAGCTGGCCGCCGCCGCCCTGGAATGGGGCGACGACCTGGCCGGGCCGAGCGAGGAGTTCGTGGCCGCCTACCACGACGAGGGCGGCACGGCGGCCCGGCTGGACGAGGAGTCGCTCGCGCAGCTCGTCCGGCACAAGCTCCGCAGGGAGTACGCCTACTTCCACCAGGCCGCCCGCTCGGGGGTGCGGCACGACGAGGAGGACGTCGCCTACCACCGCGCCCGGGTCGAGCTGTTCCACCGGCTGCGCCCCTGAGCCCGGCCGGCCCGCCCGCCCGGCCCGCCACCGCCCCTCGCCGGACATGAGGGGGACGGCTCGGCGCGGACGCGTCCTCCGCGGGCCCTACTCGCGCTGGGCGGCGAGCAGGGCGAGCAGCAGCTCGCGTTTCTCGCGCAGCAGCCGCAGCCCCTCCTGGGCGGTCGCGCGGACGTCGGACGCGCTCGCCCGCTCGGCGGCGCCCAGCAGGGCGGTCACCGCCGCGGCCATGACGGCGTCGGGGTCGGCGACGGTGATGCCGCCCGGGGCGCCCGCGTTGGTGGCCGCGTCCAGGAATCCGGCCATGAGCGCCCGCAGCGCGTAGGCCTGCTCGTCCAGCGGCCAGTCCGCGCGGGCGAGGTGATGCGCGCGCCACACGGGCAGGACCGTGTGCATCAGCGCGGCCGGGCCCACGTGGACGAGCAGTTCCTCGGTACGCGGGTGCTCGGCCAGCACGCCGAGCAGGTCGCCGTCGCCGGCCTGCAAGGCGCGCATGAAGGGGCGCTCCACGGCGTCGCGGACCAGGCGGGGACAGAACCGCTGCGGCCGGGCCAGCTCCGGGTCGGCGCCCAGGGCCGTGACGTGGGCCTCCAGCACGGACAGGAACTCCCTGGCGAACAGCTCGATGAGCAGGTCTTCCTTGGTCGCCCAGTACAGGTAGGCGGTGCCCTTGCCGACGTGCGCCTTCTCCGCGATCTCGGCCACGGTCACGCCCTTGACGCCGCGCCTGAGCACCAGCTCCCGGGTGACGGCGAGGATCCGGGCGGCCTTGTCGGAGTCGCGGTCCGCCAGGCGTGTCATCGTCGCTCCCAGTGCCGGTGCCGAAGGGGTGTGCAGACGATTGTGCCGTGCCGGCGGCCACCCCACGCCACCGGCCACCGACGCCACCGGCCACCCCACGCCGGCGGCCGTCACACCCGCGCGGAGTCGCGCCGGGGGAGGGGCGGCCGGGCGAGGCCAGGGCCGGGGTCGGCGAGGTCCGCCTCCTTCAACCGGGCGGCCTTGCCCCTGGTCTGCCACAGGGCGAACAACGAGGAGGTCACCGGCAGCTTGCTCGCCCGCAGCAGCACGCGGCGCAGCGCCAGCTCGAAGCGGGTGGCCGGGACGAACATGCTGCGCATCCGCAGCCCGTTGGCCTGGAGTCGGCCGATCGCGGGGCGCAGGTGCCGCTCCCAGCGGGCCAGCGCCTCGGTGACGTCGCGGGGATGGCGGGCCAGCATGGTGCCCAGCAGGTCGGCCCCGGCCATCCCCGCCGACGCTCCCATCCCCGCGTAGAGGGTCACGCACCAGGCCGCGTCGCCGACGAGCACCACCCGGCCGCGGTGCCAGCGGTCCATGCGTACCTGCTCGACCGAGTCGAACAACACCTGGTCGGCCGAGTCCAGCGCGTCCAGGGCCGCGCCCAGGACGGGGCCGGCCGGTCGCGGGCCGAACGCCTCGCGTACCCGCTCGGCGACCGGCCGGGTGAACTCGGCGTCCACGTCGTCGGTGTGGTAGCTCAGCAGCACCGTCGGCGGGCGGTGCCGGAACGGGAACACCCACATCGACCGCCGCGGCTCGGCCAGGACGACGGAGTCCCGCTGGTCGAACCCCGGGAGCGGGCCCGCGAGCTGGAAAGCGACGGCCATGTAGCCCATCCGGCGCAGGTACGCCTCGTGCGGCCCGAACACCAGCCGCCGCACGGTGGAGCGCAGCCCGTCCGCGCCGACGACCAGGTCGAAGCGCTCGGTGGTCGAGGTGTCCGTGGCGGTGTCGGTCAGCGTCACGTCCACCCCGCCGGCGTCCTGCTCGATCCGCGCGGGAACGGTGGAGTAGCGGATCTCCACGTCGGGCGGCAGGGCGGCGAACGCGGCCTGCTCCACGTCCCCGCGCATCATCACCCACGGCCGGCCGGGGAGGTCCTTGAAGCCCAGCCCGGGCCGGCGCCGGCCGGCGCGGTCGATGTCGTGGCTGGTGCCGTCCGCGCTCCGGTCGGCCATCTGCTCCAGGATGCCGAGGCGCCGGGCGGCGGCCCGGCCCGCGCCGAACAGCGCGATGAAGTGCCCGCCCAGGCGCCGCTGCGGGGCCCGCTCGACGATGACCGGCCGCCAGCCGATCTGCCGCAGCCGTAACGCGGTGGCGATTCCGCTGATGCCCAGTCCGACGATCAGGGCCCGGCGGTCGTGGTGGTTCGTCATGGTCATGATCCCACGTTACGACTGACTGACCGTTTTGCTCATATGGTCAGAACGTGATGTGCGTCACTTCCACCGGGGCTCGCCCGGCCGGTCGCGGCGATTCCTGCCCGGCTCCGGCCAGGTCTTATCTGTGGCGCCGGCACCTGCCGGCGGCTGAAACGGAAAGGAAGTGTTGTCCATGACCCCGGACGTGCGCGAGGAGACGATCGCGGAGCAGGCGGCCGCGCTGACCCTCTCGATGATCCGGCAGGCTCCCTCGGGAGCCCTGTCCCCGTTCGCCGCCGAGCAGGCCGCGCTCAGGAGCGCGGGCATCCCGGCAGGGGTGGCGGCACCCGGGAGCCCGGTGCCCGACACCGCCCTCCTCACCGAGGGGGGCGAGCCCACCTCGCTGCACGCGGTCACCGGTGGCGCCACCACGGTGATCGTCTTCTACCGCGGGGTGTGGGGCCCGTACTGCGGCGTGGCCCTGCGCACGTATCAGGCCCGCCTGCTTCCCCGCCTGGCGGAACGCGGCGTGGGGCTGGTCGCGCTCAGCCCGCAGACCCCCGAGGGTTCCGCCGCCACCCGCGAGAAGAACGAGCTGACCTTCCCCGTCCTGTCCGACGCGGGCAACCGCCTGGCCGCGGCCATCGGGATCCTCACCGAGCCGACCCCGGACGCGCTGGCGGCGCTGGGCCGGCTCGGCGTCGACGTCGCGGCCGCCAACGCCGACGGCACGGTGAAGGTCCCGATGCCCACCGTCCTCGTCATGGACGGCGACCACGTCCTGCGCTGGATCGACGTGCACCCCGATTACACGTCCAGGACCGAGGTCGCCGACATCCTGGCCGCCCTCGACGCGCTCTGACCACCGGAGGCCGGGCCCGGCGGGCGGGCCCGCCGGACCCGGTCCCGGCTCACGGGACGACGGGCAGCAGGCCGCGCGGAAGCCCGTCGGCGGCGCGCGCCAGGGCCGCGCGTTCGGCGGGGACGGGCCCGTACGTGGTCGTGCGCTGGCGGGCGGGACGGCCCGCGCGCGCGGCCAGCGCCTCCAGCGCGGAAACGGTCCGGTACGAACCGTTGCCGGAGCCCGCCATGCGGCTGATGGTCTCTTCCATGAGCGTGCCGCCGAGATCGTTGACGCCGCCCTGGAGCACCTGGACGCAGGTGTCGTCGTCCAGCTTCACCCAGGAGCACTGGATGTTGGAGAAGGCCCCGTGCAGCAGGAGCCGGGAGACCGCGTGCAGGGCGAGGTTGTCCCGCCGCGTCGGTCCGCTGCGCGCGAGGCCGGCCAGGTAGATCGGCGCGTTGTGGTGGACGAAGGGCAGCAGGACGAACTCGGTGAACCCGCCGGTGCGTTCCTGGATCGACCGGATGGTCCTCAGGTGGGCGACCCAGTGGGCGGGCGTGTCCACGTGGCCGTACATCATGGTGGCGGTGGTCGGGATGCCCAGCTCGTGCGCCGTGGTGATCACTTCGATCCAGGTCGCCGCGGGCAGCTTGCCCTTGGTCAGGACCCAGCGCACCTCGTCGTCGAGGATCTCCGCGGCCGTCCCGGGCAGGGAGTCCACGCCCGCCGCCCGGGCCTCCGACAGCCAGTCGCGGATGGAGAGGTCCGTCCTGGAGGCCCCGTTGACCACCTCCATGGGGCTGAAGGCGTGCAGGTGGATCCCCGGCGCCCGGCGTTTCACCTCCCGCGCCAGGTCGAAGTAGGCGGTGCCGGGCAGCTCCGGGTGGATGCCGCCCTGCATGCAGATCTCGGTGGCGCCCGCCGCCCAGGCCTCGTCCACGCGCTCTCCCACCTGCCGCAGCGACAGGGTGTAGGCGTCGGCGTCGCCGCGCCGCTGGGCGAAGGCGCAGAACCGGCAGCCCGTGTAGCAGACGTTGGTGAAGTTGATGTTGCGCGTGACGACGTAGGTGATGTCGTCACCGGCGCTCTGGCGGCGCACGTCGTCGGCCAGCCGGGTCAGCGCCCGCAACTCGTCGCCGTCGGCATGCAGCAGGGCCAGGGCGTGCCCGTCGGACAGGGCGGCGGGATCGCGCTCGGCGCTGCGCAGCGCCGCGGCCACGTCCGCGTCGATCCTTCGCGGCGCGCGGATCCGCGCCCCGACCTGTTCCCAGTTCCCGTACACCTCCTCGGCGTCGCCACGGCCCCCGCTCGCCCGGCCGGCCGTGTCGATCGCGACGTGCAAATCCGTACGGCCGTGATCGGCCCAGCCGCCGTCCGGCTCCTGCCACGGCCGGCCGGTCGGCACGGCGGTCTCCAGGGCCAGGCCGTCGGGTCCGGCGAGCGCGGCCACGTGCGCCCTCAGCCGGGGATCCAGCCAGGGCTCGCCCTTCAGCACGTACTCGGGGTAGAGGGTGAGCCGTTCCCGCAGCGCGAACCCCGACTCCGCCGTACGGGCCGCGAGCTCGTCGATCCGCGGCCAGGGCCGTTCCGGGTTGACGTGATCAGGGGTGAGCGGCGAGACGCCGCCCCAGTCGTCGATGCCCGCCCGGAGCATGAGCGCGTGGGCGTCGCCCACGAGGTTCGGGGGAGCCTGGAGCCGCATCCCGGGGCCGAGCACGAGGCGGCTGACCGCGATGGTGGCGGCCAGCTCCTCCAGATCGGCGTCCGGCGTGCCGCCCATCCTGGTATGCGCCTTGGCCCGGAAGTTCTGCACGATGACCTCCTGGATGCCGCCGTACTCCCGCGCGACCCGCCGGATCGCGAAGATGGACTCGGCCCGGTCCTCGACCGTCTCCCCGATCCCGATGAGGATGCCGGTGGTGAACGGGACGGCGCTGCGCCCGGCGTCCTCCAGGACGCGCAGCCGGACGGCGGGGTCCTTGTCCGGCGAGCCGAAGTGGGCCCCTCCCCTCTCCTCGAACAGCCGCCGCGACGTGGTCTCCAGCATCATGCCCATCGACGGCGCGACGGGCTTGAGCCGTTGCAGGTCCCGCCAGGTCAGCACGCCCGGGTTGAGGTGCGGCAGCAGCCCGGTCTCCTCCAGCACCCGGATCGCCATGGCGCGCACGTACGACAGCGTGTCGTCGTAGCCGTGCGCGTCCAGCCACTCGCGGGCCTGCCGCCACCGGTCCTCGGGCCGGTCGCCCAACGTGAACAGGGCCTCCTTGCATCCCGCGGCGGCGCCCCGCCGGGCGATGTCCAGAACGTCGTCCGGCTCCAGGTACGGCGCCTCCACCCGCCCGGGAACCGTCGCGAACGTGCAGTAGCCGCACCGGTCCCGGCACAGCCGCGTCAACGGGACGAACACCTTCCGGCTGTACGTGATCACCCCGGGCCGGCCGGCGGCGCGCAGCCCGGCGTCACGCACCCGTGCCGCATGCTCCATCAGGGCGCCGAGCTCGTCGCCGCGGGCCCCGAGCAGGATCCGCGCCTCGGCCGGGTCGAGGGACTTGCCGTCGCGGGCGCGGGCCAGCGCCCGCCGGATCGCGTTCGGCGGGACGGGACGGTCGTCGGTCATGGAAGCTCCACCTTCACCGCGGGGATGTCTGGGGGGATGTCTGGGGGGATGTCTGGGACGAGGACGGCGTGCCCGCCGGCGCCGGCCACCGCCGGCCGCGCAGGAACGCCGTGGTGTGGGGGCCGAGGAGGTGGCGCGCGCCCATCAGGTCGGCCACGGTGTCCATGTCGCGGCGCAGGCCGGGCAGGCGCTCGTCGCCGAAGGGCTGAGCGCCGGACCGGCGGTGGGCCGCGTACGATCGCCTGCCGAACCGGGGGCGCACCGAAGCGCCGGCCGGCACGGTGAGCATGACCGTGCCCTCCTCCTCAAGATCGGGGACGACACCGGGCCGGCCTCCCGGGGCCAGGAGCAGGGCCAGATCGACCTCGGCGGCGGACAGGGCGGGCAGGTCCGCGGGCACGACGGCGATCCCGGCCCCAGGAGCGCGCCGGCGCGCCACGCCGATGGCGTAGCGGAGCGCGGAGTTCAGGTCGCCCGCCGGTTCGCCGCGCAGGACGGTGACATGACCGAGGGCGGCGTACCCGGTGATCCGCTCGCGGACCAGCGGATCCGGGCACACGAGCAACGTCTGCCGGACGCGGGAGGAGGCGCCGAGCGCGGCGAGCGTGTCCAGCGCCATCGCCACGGCTAGGCCGGCGCGTACGCCCTCCGGCGCGGCCATGCGGGTCTTGGCCTGGCGGGGCGGCTTGAGAGCCGTGATCGCCACCCACCCGGCGGCGGCCGCCGCGCCGGCGGGGGAGATGCTCACGACAGGCCGTACCTGTCGCGGAGGCGGGGCAAGATCTCCCGCCCGTACAGGTCGATGAAGGCGGCCTGGTCCGGCCCGGGCGCGTGGAAGACCAGGTGGTTGAAGCCCAGGTCGACGTAGGACGCGATGCGCTCGACGTGCTCGTCGGGGTCGGTGGAGACGATGAACCTCCTGGCGGTCCGCTCCACCGACAGCTCGTCGGCCAGCCGCTGCATCTCCATCGGGTCCTCGACCCCGGCCTTCTGCTCCGGGTCCAGGCCCAGCGCTCCCCAGAACCGGGTGGCGCTCAGCGCCCGGTCCCGATCGGGGTCGAAGGAGACCTTCACCTCGATCATCATGTCGAGGTCACCGGTCGAGCGCCCGGCCGAGCGGGCTCCGGACTCGATCGCCGGCATGAGGGTGCCGGTGTAGAGCGCGGGGTCCTTGCCCGAGGTGGTGATCCAGCCGTCGCCCGCGCGCCCGGCGAAGCGGGTGGCCGCGGGCCCGGAGGAGGCCAGGTAGATGGGCACGTCCTTGTCGGGGCGGTCGTAGACGGTGGCGTTGAGCGTCCGGTAGTACCGCCCCTCGAAGGTGACCCGTTCCCCGCTCCACAGGGCGCGGATCAGGTCCACGGCCTCCCGCAACCGGGCGAATCGCTCCTTGCCCTCGGGCCACTCGACGCCCAAGGGCGCCTCGTTCATGGCCTCGCCGCTGCCCAGCCCCAGGATGACCCGTCCCGGATACAAGCAGCCGAGCGTCGCGAACGCCTGGGCCACGACGGCGGGGTGGTAGCGGAACGTCGGTGTGAGCACCGAGGTCCCGATGGCGACGCGCTCGGTCGAGGCGCCCAGCGCGCCCAGCCAGACGAGCGCGGAGGGGGCGTGCCCGCCGTCGTGCCGCCAGGGCTGGAAATGGTCCGAGACGAAGACGGAATCGAAACCGCTGCGTTCGGCCAGCACCGCGTACTCAAGCAGGTCCTGGGGCGAGAACTGCTCGCTGGAAGCCTTGTAACCGAGCTTCAAGGAATTCATGTCAGATGTCCTCCGAATGGTGTCAATCTGAAGACCTCGCCGAGGGCGCGAAGGAATCGACACGACCCGTGCCGGTCAAACCTCCGCCCCGGGCAGGGTGAGCGGGAAGCCGAACGTGGGGGCGAGGCGCGGGTAGTCGAAGGCGGTGATCCGCGCGATCCCGGTCGGGGTGATGTCGAGGACCGCGACGCCGAAGGCACGGTAATGGCGCCCCGCCCGGTGGTAGCCGACCACGGCGGGCTGCCCGTTCGCCCGCGTGGGCAGCATCTTCCAGTGCCCGGGAAAGCCCAGCACGTGGTCGGTGAGGAACGGCATGCAGGTCTTGAGCCCGTCGAACCACGTCTGGTACGCCAGCGCCTCCAGGGCCACGTCCTCGCGCAGGATCTGCTGGAGGGCGTCCGGGTCCGCGTTCTCGAAGGCCGCGATGTACTTGTCGAGCAGCATGCGGATCTGGGGCTCGGTGGGCTCCTCGACGCTGTCGGCCGCCGGGGCCACCTCCTCGAGTTTCGCCCTGGCCCTTTGGAGCATGCTCTTGACGGCGGGCACGCTGGTTTCCAGGATCTGCGCGACCTCGGCCGCGGGGAAGGCGAGAACGTCCCGCAGCACGAGCACCGCCCTCTGCCTGGCCGGCAGATGTTGCAGGCCGGCGATGAGAGCCAGGCGCAGGCTCTCGCGCGCGACGAGGATGCTCGCGGGGTCGTCGCCGTCCGGGCGCAGGAGGGCGTCCGGTATGGGCTGCAACGGCTTGACGCGCGACGAAGCGGGCGCGGGAAGGCGGTCCACGTCGTCGTGCGGGCTCATGAGGCCGGAGGGGAGGAAGCGGCGGCCGGCGTGCTCCAGCGCCGACAGGCACACGTTGGTGGCTATCTTGTACAACCAGCGGCGGACCGACGACCGGCCCTCGAAGCGGTCGAAGGCCCGCCAGGCGCGCAGATAGGTCTCCTGGACGAGGTCCTCCGCCTCGTCGACCGACCCGAGCATGCGATAGCAGTGCGCCAGCAGCTCGCCGCGGAAGGGCTCGGTGCTGCGGACGAAGTCGCCGTTCATGACCTGCTGTTCACTCATCCCGCTCGTGCTCCCATCATCGGCACGGCTCCTGTCTCCGGGCTGGAGACCCGACGCGCCCCGCCTCACGAGATAGGACCGGCCGCGAGGACGAAAGGAATCGCCACGGCCCGTCCGCCGATCCCACCGCCCGGCGCGTGTTATCGATGGAAACAATTTACTGTTGACATCGATAAGAACACTGATAACGTTCCTCCGTTGCCAACGGAAACACCTCTGTGAGGGAGCGTCAGCATGCCCGATCGCCTGCGGATCATCGCGGTGGAAGAGACCGTCGTCGTACCCGCCGTCCACGAGGCGTACCAGCGAGCCGGATCGCCACAGATCCCCGCCCGCGGCTTCGGCGACAGCCCGATCGCCAAGAACCTGCGCGAGACCGGCGAGCGGCGCCTGGCCCATATGGACGACCAGGGCATCGACGTCGCCGTCCTGTCCCTGTCCTCGCCCGGCGTGCAGGACCTGCCCGAGGCCGAGGCGGTCACGGTGGCCCGCGCGGCCAACGACCAGCTCGCGGAGATCGTCGCCTCGCGTCCCGACCGTTTCCAGGCGTTCGCCGCCATCCCCACCCAGTCGCCGGCCGCGGCCGCGGCCGAGCTGGAGCGGGCGGTGGGCGAGCTGGGCTTCCCCGGCGCCATGCTGTACGGCCGCACCGGCGGCAAACTGGCCGACCACCCCGACAACGACGAGCTGTACGCCACCGCCGAGCGGCTCGGGGTGCCGCTGCACTTCCACCCCCAGATGCCGGTCCAACCGGTGATCGACGCCTACTACTCCGGCATCGGCTCGATCGGCACGCCGCTGGCCGGGGCGGCGATCGGCTGGTACTACGACCTGGGCGTCCAGTACCTGCGGATGATCTTCTCGGGCGTCTTCGACCGGTTCCCCGACCTGCAGGTGATCGCCGGACACTGGGGCGAGGTCGTCCTGTTCTACCTCGACCACACCGGATTCTTCGCCCAGGCGGGCAGCCTTCGACGGCCGCTCGCCGACTACTTCAGGCAGAACTTCTGGGTCGCCGGCAGCGGCACCAACAGCCCTCGCTACCTGCGCTGGACCGCCGAGGTCATGGGCACCGACCGGATGTTGTACTCCACCGACTACCCCTTCACCTACGGTTTCCGGCCCGGCGGTTTCCCCTACGTCGACACCAGCAACGGCGCCGCCCGTTCCTTCCTGGAGGACGCGCCCTTCACCGCCGAGCAGAAGGCCGCCATCGCCCACCGCAACTGGGAACGCCTCACCGCCCGCGCGACCCGGCGCCCGGCGGCCTGAAGGCGCGGCATCCCTTGACGCCCGCGGAGTGTCCCGGACCTCTGTGGGCGCGGGCAGCGTCACCCCGTGCGTGGCACCCGGCGGTTCACTCGGTTTCGGCGCGGACGCGCGCCAGGGGCCGGCTCGGCCCCGGGGTGTCGCGTCGGGGTGTCGCGTCGGGGCCGTCGCAGCCCGACGGCGACGCCTGTCGCGACGAGCAGGGCGCCGGCGATGTCGGCCGGGTCTGCCTGGCCGAGGCCGAGCGTGACGGTGGTGAGCAGTGCTCCCACCGGTACGAGGCCGGCGAAGAGGCCCGCGCGGTCGGCGCCGAGGCGGCGCAGGGCGTCGTACCAGAGGAAGAAGGCGGCCGCGGTGACCACCGCGCCGAGGTAGCCGAAGGCGGCTGCCTCGCTGAGCGTGGGCAGCCGCAGGGAGGCCGTCCCGTTCACGGCGAGTTCCGCGGCCAGCAACATGGGCACCGACAGCGCGGCCGGGTAGGCGGCGACCCGCAGCGGGCCGAGCCGGGGCAGCAGGGGGACGGCGAGCAGGGAGAAGGCCACCTCGCCGGCGAGGGCGCCCAGGGACAGCAGCAGGCCCGCCAGGCTGCCGGATCCGAGGCCGGCGGCGACGGCCGTGCCGAGCGCGACCACGAGCGCGGTGCCGACGGTGCGGGGGGTCGGGCGCCGGCGTTCCAGCAGCGGCCCGACGAGGGCCAGGACGAGGGGGACGCCCCCGATCACGGTGCCGATCATGGCGGGACCGGCGTGCCGGGTGGCTTCGACGAGGAAGAGGTTGAACCCGGCCAGGCCGGTGGCGGCCAGCGCGAGGAGGAGCAGGACGTCGCGTGACGTCAAGGAGACGCGAGGCAGGTGCCGCCGGCGCACGACCGCGAGCAGGATCGCCGCGGCGAGCGCATAGCGCAGGGCCTGACCGGTGAAGACCGGGTAGCCGGCGATGGTGGCCGAGACCGCGGCCGAGGTGCCGACGAGCAGCATCGCCGCGGCCGCGCCCAGAGGGGCTGGGAGGACGCTCACGCGGCGCGCTCCGGCACCGCCGGGGCGGCGGGGGAGGGGGCCAGGACCTTGCGGGTGATGCGTTCGGCGATGGCGGCGACCAGCGTGCGGGGGCGGCGAGGGGTCAGATGCGCGGTCAGGGCGTTGCCGAGCCCGGGGGCGAGGTAGCCGCGGTCGCGCTCCAGGGCGCGCAGGGCGGCGCGGACGACGGGTTCGGGGGTGGTCATGGAGCCGGTGACGGCCGCCCGGCGGGTGCCGATGGTGTCGAAGAAGGCGGTTTCGACCGGCCCGGGGCACAGGGTGAGCACGCGGATTCCGCGCCGGCGGTACTCCTGGCGCAGGGCGAGCCCGAAGTTCAGCACGAAGGTCTTGGCCGCGCCGTAGACGGCGAAGTACGGGGAGGGCTGGAAGGCGGCGTTGGAGGCGACGTTGATCACCGAGCCGCGGCCGCGTTCCAGCATGGCGGGCAGCAGCTCGTGGGTGAGGTCGACGAGCGCGACGACGTTGACCATGAGCTGGTCGTGATCGCGGGCCGGGGAGATCTCCTCGAATCGGCCGCAGGTGCCGAAACCGGCGTTGTTGACCAGCAGGTCGACGCTCAGCTCGCGGGCGGCCAGCTGGCCGGCGACGCGGCGGGCGGCGTCCGGCTGGGCCAGGTCCTGGGTCAGCACGTGGGCGCGGACGCCGTGCTCGGCCGCCAGGCGCTCGGCCAGGGCGGTGAGCCGGTCGCCGGAGCGGGCCACCAGGATCACGTCGTGGCCGCGGGCGGCGAGCTGGGTGGCGAACTCCGCGCCGAGGCCGGACGAGGCTCCGGTGATGAGGGCGGTGCTGTTCATGGGTTCCTCCTTCAGGCGAGATCAACTGAGACTAGAAGGTATCAGTAAATGAAATACATGCAACATAGTTGATGCAGATGTAGTTGATACAGCACCAAGGACGTATCGCTCGTGGATCGGCGGCCGATCGGGAGGCGTGACGGGCGAGGCGGTGGCCCGCACGCGATCCGGCAGCGCTCTCGTCACCTCGCCCCGGACGGCTCGCCGGCGCCGCCGTCCGAGGGCACGGGCTTGGCGAGGAAGGCCGTCGCGCCGTCGGACGACGCCGTGCGGTAACCCTGGGAGTGGTAGAGGCGGATGTTGTGCCGGCTCCGGGCGCCGGTGGCCAGCACGATCCGGCGGCAGGAGGCGTCGGCCGCGGCTTCGGCCTCGCGCAGCAGCCAGCGCCCCACGCCCTGGCCGCGCAGGTCGGGGACGACGCCGAGGCGGCCCACGTGCCAGTCGTCGTCCACGCGGCGCGCGCGGACCATGCCCAGGAGCCGGCCGTCCCGCCACAGGCCCGTGGCCCGCCAGGTGGCCAGCCACGCGCGTACCTGCTCCAGTGACTCCTCCAGGGCGGGGATGGCCAGGGTGTCGTTGGCCAGCGCCTCCTCCAGCCAGCAGCAACGCTGGAGCACCAGGACCTCCGGGGCGTCGTCGGGGGTCAGCGCTCTCGCGTACGCCCCCGGCACCGGCGCGGCCCCGGAGCCTGCGCGGGCCCGCTCGCGCATCGGGCGCAGGGCGTGGGCGAGGCGGGCGAGCTCGTCCAGGACCCCGATGGCGGCCTGCTCGCGGGCGGCGTCCGGACGGATCCGCCCGTCCTCGACCGCGTCGGCGATGCGCAGGGCGACCGTGGCGCCCAGCGGCACCAGCCGCAGTGTGGTCACCACCTGCTTGGCGTGCTGGACCGACCGGGTGCCCGCCGAGGTGTTGCCGTAGCTGACGAACCCCATCGGCTTCCACGCCCATTCCCGGCCCAGATAGTCGAGGGCGTTCTTGAAGGCCGCCGGCATGCCGTAGTTGTACTCGGGGGTGACCGCGATGAAGCCGTCCGCCGCGTCCACCGTCGCGCTCCACCGCCTGGTGTGCTCGTGCCGGTGGAGGCCGGACGCCGGCTCCTCCTCCTCGTCCAGGAACGGCAGGGCGAGGTCGCCGAGGGCCACCGGCAGCAGCTCCACGCCCAGTTCCGCGGCCCGCGGGGCGATCGCGTCGATCAGCCACCGGCCCACGGCCGGGCCGAGAGCGCCGGGACGGGTGCTGCACGTGAGGACGAGGACCCGCAGGAGTTTCATTGACATGGAAACGAAAGTAGCTGGTAACTTGTTTACATGTCAAAGAAAGGCTCGGGGGAGACGGTGCGCTGGCTCGACGCGGACGAGGAACGCGCCTGGCGCGCCCTGCGCCGCATGATGATCGCGATCCAGTCGCGCACCGCGCACGACCTGGCCGCGGTCGGCCTGTCAGAGCCCGACTACGAGGTGCTCAGCACGCTTTCCGAGCGCCCGGGCGGCACCAGCACGCTGCGCGAGCAGGCCGCCAAGATGGGCTGGTCGCGCAGCCGCCTGTCACGGCACGCCACCCGCATGGAGGCCCGCGGTCTCGTACGGCGCGAGCCCGATCCGGACGACGGCCGGGGCTGTTACCTGGTCCTCACCGAGCACGGCAGGGAAATACTGGAGGAGGCCGCCCCGGCCCATCTGGAATCGGTCCGCCGCCACGTCATCGACCGGCTCTCGCCCGCGGACCTGTCGGCCCTGGAGAGCATCGCCCGCAAGCTGGAAGAACCCGCGTGAGCGTCACCGGGGAAATCGGGGGCCTCATGCTCACGTGAGCGGCAAGGCGCAGGACGCTCGATTCCAGCGCCTGCCGCCGCGGCTGACCCGTGGCCGGGCCGGCCCGCCCGTCGCCTTCCGGGCGGCGCGGGCCGGCCCGAGCGTTCGAGGTGTGCTCACCCGACCCCTCCGAGAGGGCTGGGGAACCGGGTCCTGAAGTCGAGGAGCCCCGCCCACGAGGGGCGGACGACGATTCGCGCCTGGCGTGTCCCGGGCTGCCTCATGGAGTCGACGAGCGCGGCCGCCGCCTCCTCGCCCAGATAGCGCTCGGCGCAGAGCACGTATTCGTCGGCCAGGCCGTCCACCTCGTGCACGACCGCACGGCCGCGGATCGAGAGCGCCAGCGGCGGGACGCCGTCCGTGCCGATGCTGATCGCCACGTCGGGGGACGCCCGCAGCGCCGCGAGGCGACGCGCGGGGTGGCGTACGCCTGCCTTCGGTCCGGCGACGAAGGTCGGCATCACCACGTCCGTTCCCGTCCAGTGGAACCACGTGGGGATGACCCTGGGCGTGCCGTCGGTCCAGACCACGCCGAGCCGCGCGTACAGAGCCGCGTTCAGCAGCTCCCGCGCCTGGGCGGTCTCCAGCAGCCGCAGATCGCCTTGAGGAAGATCGGTCCTCACTGTCACTCCTCGCTCGCTCGCCGCCGGGGCGAGGGGCGCCATTCAAGCCGCGAAGTCGCGTCACCGGCAAGGCGATCGCCGGATTCCTGCCACAAGTGGCGCGATTCCCTCTCTTGAGCCGATGAGTGCGGTCTCACCGATCCCTCGCGGGCACAGCGGCGGTCTTCATACCGGGAGCGCCGGATCGGCGGGCATGACCCGCCCGATCCACGAACGCTCTCCCCAGCCAGGCGGTGATCACCGCCGGTGACACCCCTACGCCTCAAGAGATGAGGATCCACCCCACATGAAGATCAGCCTGTACCTGCCCACGGGACTCATGCACGAGCTCGGCGGCCAGACCGACGCCGTGGCGGCCTTCGAGACGCTGGCCGAGCTGGCGCGGGCGGCCGAGGAGACCGGCTACGCGTCGGTCTGGGCACCGGACCACTTCGTCACGCTCCCGCCGGCTCCCAGCTTCGTGTTCGAGAACTGGACGACGCTGACCGCGCTGGCCCGCGACACCAGCCGCGTACGCCTCGGCCAACTGGTCACCGGGAACAGCTACCGCCATCCCGCCCTGCAGGCCAAGATGGCCTCGACCCTCGACGTGATCTCCCGCGGCCGCTTCACCTTCGGCATCGGCGCCGGTTGGTACGAGGACGAGTACCGCTCCTACGGCTACGAGTACCCGGACGGGCCGGACAGGCTGCGCCGCCTGCGCGAGGCCGTGCAGATCATCCAGTCCATGTGGACCGAGACGAGGACCACTTTCGAGGGCACCTACTACCAGGTACGAGACGCCATCAACGAGCCCAAGGGCGTGCAGTCCCCCCGCGTGCCGATGATGATCGCCGGCGCCGGCGAGAAGGTCACGCTGAAACTGGTGGCCCAGTACGGCGACGCCTGCAACATCATGGCCTCCCCGGACGAGCTCAAGCGCAAGTACGGCGTCCTGCGCGACCACTGCGATGCGGTGGGCCGGGACTTCGGCCAGATCGTGCGCACGGCGTCGTCGTACTGCATCATGGCCGACACCGACGAGCGGGCGCGTGCCGCCGTGCCCCCGTGGGCGCCCGCCGTCTTCCCCGGCGACCTCGGCTCCTACGGCCTGGTCGGCACCCCGGACACGATCCGCGAGCGCCTGGCCGCCTACGAGGACGCCGGTGTCCAGGAGCTCATCGTCAGCTTCCACGAGGCGCTGGACCCCAATGTCGTCCGCCGCTTCGCCTCGGAGTTCCTGTATCCGGCGGCGGGGGGTGGTCACGCGTTCATGCGGTGACATCGCCGGGGGCGTGATGTCGAATTCCGGCGTCCACGGGAGTCTTTACCCCGACGCCGCCGCACCGGCGGGCGACGGGAGAAAGGATTCCGGCATGGAGTACGCACTGCTGATCTACGGCGACGAGAAGGTCTGGGCCGCGCAGACCGAGGACGAGCTGCGCGAGCTGGCCGCGCGGCACGAACGCTTCGTCCGCATGCTGGACGAGCGTGGGGCCATGCGCGGCGGCAGGGAGCTGGCGCCGGTGAGCGCGGCGACCACGCTGAGGCGCCGGGGCGAGGACGTGAGCGTCACCGACGGCCCGTTCGCCGAGACCGCCGAGGTGCTGGGCGGCTTCTACCTGATCGAGGCGGCCGACCTGGACGAGGCGATGGAGCTGGCGGCCCGGATGCCCGAGGGCGTGGTCGAGATCCGGCCGGTCGTGCCGGTGCGGGAGAGTGCGGGCTGAACGCTCACGACGCGGTCGAGCAGGCCTACCGGGAGCACTGGTCGGGCCTGCTCGCGATGTTGCTGGCCCGGCTGCGCCGCTTCGACGTGGCCGAGGACGGCCTGCAGGACGCCTTCGTCGAAGCCGCGCGGACCTGGCCCGAGCGGGGCGTGCCCGGCCGCCCGCAGGCGTGGCTGGCCAGGACCGCCTACCGGCGGGCGCTGGACCGGCTGCGCCGCGAGGAGGGCGACCGGCGGCGGCTGCCGCTGCTGGTGACCGGACCGGCGCCCGCGGTGGAGGGCGCCGCCCCGGACACCATCGCCGACGAGCGGCTGCGGCTGCTGTTCGCCTGCTGTCACCCGGCGCTGTCGGCCGACGCGCGGGCGGCGTTGATGTTGCGGTTCGGGGCGGGGCTGAGCACGGCGGAGATCGCCCGCCTGTTCCTGGTGCCCGAGCCGACGATGTACGCCAGGCTGACCCGGGCCAAGGCCAAGATCGCGCAGTCCGGCATCCCGCTGCGTCGGCCGGACCCCGGCGACCTGCCCGGGCGGCTCGACGTCATGCTGAAGGCCGTCTACCTGCTGTTCGCCGAGGGCTACCGGCCCGGCGCGGGCCCCGGCCACCAGCGGCCCCGGCTGGCCGAGGAGGCGATCCGGCTCGGCTACCTGCTCGGCGAGCTGCTGCCGGGGCAGGAGGACGTCCTCGCCCTGCTGGCGCTGATGATCCTGCAGCACGCCAGGCGCGGGGCCCGCTCGGACGGCGAGGGCCGCCTGGTCATGCTGCCCGACCAGGACCGCTCCCGGTGGCGGCTCGACGAGATCGGCCGTGGCCTGGACCTGCTGAGCAGGCTGGGCACGGCGGCGTCCGGCGAGTACCACCTCCAGGCGCTGATCGCCGCCGAGCACAGCACGACGGGCGCCACCGACTGGCCGCGCGTCGCCCGGCTGTACGCCGAGCTGGAACGCCGTACCGGCTCACCGGTCGTGCGGCTCAACCGGGCGGTCGCGGTGGCCGAGGCGGGGTCGCCGGAGGCGGCGCTGAGCCTCATCGAGGGCCTGGAGCGGGTCATGCCGGCCAACCACCTGGTTCCCGCGGTGCGGGCCGAGCTGTTGTGGAGGCTGGACCGGCGCGAGGAGGCGGTGGCCGCGTTCGACGCCGCCCTGGGGCTGGTCCGTACCGATGCCGAACGCGCCCATCTGGGGCGGCGGCGGGCCACCTGCCTGAACACCGCGGGGTGACCCGGCGGACGGCGGCGGCGCCTTCATCGCGCGGTGCGGGGCCCGGGCGCGGGCACCCGGGTGAACTGCCAGACGTTGACGCGCCCGCGCAGGCCGGGCACGAGGCTGCGCCAGGCCGGGTCGAAGGGCAGCTCGGCGTCGGCGAGCAGCCGCGGCCCCGTCCAGCTCGGGTGCCTCGCCAGGGACGGGTCCAGGACGGCGGCGGCGGTGGTGCGGACCCGATGGGCGCTGGAATGGGCGAGGATCAGCCGGAGGGCGTCCAGGCCGTCCTCGCCGCCGCCGTCGTGGAGATGGCGCTGGTCGGCCGGCACCTGGGGCAGCAGCGCGGCCGGGCGTTGCGGCGGGTTGACCGCCAGGAGGTGGGCGCTCATCGGGGCGAGCAGGCGCCAGTCGGCCTCCCACAGCGTCAGCCGCTCCCGTGCCCCGGGCCCGAGGAGGGCGACGACGTTGCGGGCGGTGTCGGCGAGCGCGGCCGCGTCGTGGTCCTGGGCGATCACGTGCCGGGCCCCGGCGGCCAGGGCGGCCAGGGTGACCAGGCCCGCTCCGCAGCCCGCGTCCACGACGACATGGTCGCGGCTGTCGCGCATGGTCGAGGCGAGGAGGGCGGAGAAGGCCGACGGCCGGTGCACGCCCGGGCCGGCTTCCAGCTTCCGGCCCACGGCGGCCCAGTAGCCGATGGACCCGCCGTCCTTTCCGGGTGCCCGTCCCGCGGGTCCGGGGCACGGGGCGCCGTGGTCGGGAACGTCAAGGCACGTGCTCATGGAGACTCCCTCATCGTCTCCTGGCATTGGCACCTTTCCCGGGGGATCTCCGCCGGGGAGGTTGCCGGACCGTCGCGGGGCCAGGTCCCTCGGGTCCTCTGGATGATCGACGGGCGCAGATCCTGCCAGGTCACGCCGCACGCCGTCAAACGCCGCGCCACGCCCCGGCACGCCCCGCCGCGCTCCGGCAGGCCGGGGCGGCCATTCGGCCGGCGCGGCCCGGCGCGGGCCGAACGAAGTTCAGGCGCGATCGGCGCAGCGGCCTCCTTTCCGGCCGAACGTTCGCCGGGAAGCCCCGGCTGCCGGTCACCTGGCTAGGTTTCTGGGCGTTTCCGTCCCGCTCATCATGAAGGCGAGTCCCGCATGGCCCTGCCCACGAAACTGGTCGTCGTCATCCGTGCCGACCTGCCGCACGCGTGGGCGGTGAACGCCGCCGCCGTGCTGGGCCTGAGCCTGGGCGTACGGCTGCCCGGCCCGCCGCCGGAGGACGCCAAGGACGCCTCGGGCGGCCTGCACGCCGGGCTGGACCCGCATCCGGTGCCCGTGCTGAGCGGCACGCCAGGGGAGCTGCGCGAGCTGCACCGGACGGCCCGCGCCCGGGAGGACCTGGTCGCCGTGGGCTTCAACGAGGTGGCGCGGCGGGCCCGCGACTACGACGACTACCTCACCGCGCTCGCCGCCACCCCCGGCGAGGAGGTCGAGTACGTCGCGGTCGGGCTGCTCGGCCCGCGCAACCGGGTCACCGCGCTGACCAAGCACCTGCCGCTGCACGGCGCCCCGGCGCGGCGGCCGTCCGGATCCGGCGCGGGCGGCGCAAGGAGGGGGGACCTGTTCCCCGCGGGCGGCCACGATCGCCGGTTCGGCGGGCCCGCGACCGGCGACGAGCGGCGCCTCCTGCTGGACATGCTGCGGGCCCAGCGCGAGACCCTGCGGCTGAAGTGCGCGGGGGTGCCGGCGGAGCTGGCGCGCCGCTCGGTCGAGCCCTCGACGCTGTCGCTGCTGGGGCTGGTGCGGCACCTGGCCGACGTGGAGCGCCGCTGGTTCCGGCGCGTGCTGGCCGGCCAGAGCGCCCCGCCGGTCTTCTCCTCCGACGCCGACCCCGACGGGGACTTCGACGGGGCGGTGGACGACCCCGAGGTGATCGAGGCGGCCTGGCGGGCGTGGGAGGCCGAGGTGGCCTTCGCCGAGCGGTTCGTGGCGCGGGCGGCCGGCCTCGACGTCGAGGGGCACGACGCGTGGCGCGGCACCGTGTCGCTGCGCTGGGTGCTCCTGCACTTGATCGAGGAGTACGCCCGGCACAACGGGCACGCCGACCTGCTCCGCGAGCGGATCGACGGGGCGATCGGCCTGTGAGCCGGTCAGGCGGGTTCGCCGGCGGTTCGCGGGGTGCCGGCGTGCCGGAGCAGCAGCATCGCGTCGTGGTCGGGGGTGCCGGGCTCGGCCTGGTAGACCACGAGCCGGTGCCCGTCGCTGCGGGCCACCTCCAGCACCTCGTAGCTCAGCGTCATCCGGCCCACGGACGGGTGGTTGAAACGCTTGCGCCCGTTGGTGCGTGACCGGACGTCGTAGCGTTCCCATAGCCTGGCGAACTCCGCGCTCTTCACCACCAGCTCGCCGATCACCGCGGTCACGTCGGGCGCGTCGGGGTCGGCCCCCGCCACGGCGCGCAGGTGGGCCACGGTGGCGGCGGCCACCTCCTCCCAGTTGTCGTAGACCCGCCTGCCCTGGGGGTGGAGGAAGGTGTAGCGGGCGGTGTTCCTGGCCCGCGCCGGCCACTCCTCGATGCCCGGCAGCAGCGCCAGGCCCTGCTCGTTGGCCGCGAGCAGGTCGTTGGCCCGGCTGAGGACCTGGGCCGGATGCGGGCTGACGATGTCCAGGAGCCGGCGCACCTCGGCGCGCACCTCGGCGCGCGCGGGCCGGGCGGGCGCGGCGGGCGCGCGCCTGACCGGTGCTCCGGCGAGCCCGAACAGGTGGCGGCGCTCGTCGTCGTCCAGCCGCAGGACCCCGGCGACGGCCTCCAGCACCGGCCGGCTCGGGTTGCTCTGCTTGCCCTGCTCCAGCCTGGTGTAGTACTCGATGCTCACGCCCGCGAGCATCGCCACCTCCTCGCGCCGCAGCCCGCTGGTACGGCGCCGCCCGGTGGTGGCGGGCAACCCGGCTTCCCGGGGAGAGACCCGGGCCCGGCGCGACCGCAGGAACTCCCCCAAATCGCTCCTCGTGCTCACACCGACAAGTATGACCTCCGTCCCCGCCGCTCTGGGGTGCCCTGCCAGGGCACCCCTCGGCGGGGCCTGCCGCGGCGCGGCGCGACCGGCGAGCCTGGTGTCGAACGAACCTCCTGAGGAACACCGGAAGGAACGCGAGATGACGAAGGTCGCAGTGGTCGGGCTGGGGATCATGGGCCGCGGCATGGCCGCCAACCTGGCGGCGTCCGGGCACGACGTGGTGGTGTGGAACCGCACGCCGGGCCGCCTGCCCGAGCTGCCCGAGGCGGCCGGCCCGGCGCAGGCGGCCGCGGGAGCGGAGGTGGTCTTCGAGGTGACCGCCGACGACGCCTCCTCCCGCCAGGTGTGGCTCGGGGCCGACGGCATCCTGGCGGGGGCGCGTCCCGGCACCGTGCTCGTCTCCTCGGCGACCCTGTCGGTCGAGTGGGTGAGCGAGCTGGCCGCCCGGTGCGCCGAGCGCGGGCTGAGCTTCTACGACATGCCGGTCACCGGGGGAGCCGAGGGGGCCAGGACGGGCAACCTGGTCATGCTCGTCGGCGGCGACCCGGACCGGCCGGCCGTGCTCGACGGCGTGCTGCCGGCGATCTCCCGGCAGGTGTCGCACTTCGGCCCGGCCGGCGCCGGCACCCGGTTCAAGCTGGTGCTCAACGCCCTGCAGGCCGCGCACCTGGCGGCCTTCGGGGAGGCGATCAGCATGGCGGCGGCGGCGGGGCTCGACCTGGACCAGGTCGGCCGGGCGCTGGTCGAGCGGCCTGGCGGGGTCATCAGCCAGATGGCCTGGAGCAACCTCGTGACCCCGCCCGAGCCGATCAACTTCTCGGCCGGCTGGGCGGCCAAGGACCTGTCCTACGCCCGCCGGATGGACGCCGGGGCTCACCGCCCCGTCCTCGACGCCGTGCTGTCGCTGTTCTCGCGCGCGGTCGCCGAGGGACACGCCCAGGAGGACTGGAGCATCGTCAACCGGCTCGACTCGCCGCCGGCGCCGATCAGCGCCGCTCGGTCCTGACGGTGCGGAAACCCCGGCGGTGATAGTTGGGCAGGGCGCGGGGGTGGTCCAGCGACGAGGTGTGCAGCCAGACCCTGCTCACCGAGGGCGCCGACGCCCACGCCCGCCGGATGGCGAGCGTCAGGGCGACCCCTCCCAGGCCCTTGCCGACGAACTCGGGCAGCAGCCCGAAGGTCTCGATCTCCACCTCGCCACCGGGGTGGAGATCGTAGGAGGCCATGCCCGCCGGCTCGCCCTCGAAGGAGAGCAGCCAGAACGTGCGGTCCGGGGCCTCGGCGAACCAGGTCCGCCATTCCTCCTCGGTCCGGCTCGCGCTCTTCCAGCCGTAGGGGGCGCCGATCCTGGCCTGGACGTCCACCACCAGAGGCGAGTCCCGGGGCAGGGGCTCCAGGGAGAGGCCCGGCACGGGAGCGGCCGGGTTGAGCTGGTCAGGGGACGTCATCTCCACATATGTCACGATCTCCTGCATCGGGCAAGGGTACGCGAGCGCCCTCCGGCGCAGCAGAGCCGGTGAAGTAGGCGGCGCTCCGGGCGTCGGCCGGGTAGTAGGACTCGATCGCGATCTCGTCCAGCGTGATGTCCATCGGGGTGCCGAACGTGGTGGTGGTGGAGAACAGCCGCAGCTCGCGCCCGCCGAAGTTGAAGATCATCGAAGCGACGACCTCGGACGCGACCGGCGGGTCGGCCTCCTCGGCACCCGGCGCCAGGTACTCCTCGTAGAGCGCGGCCAGGCCGGCGTCGGGAGCGGTGGCGAGCCGGCGGGCGATCCGGACGCGCAGCAGCGCGCGTACCTCGGCCAGGTTGACGATGTGCGGGGCGAGCCCGCGCGGGTCCAGGCCGAGCCGCACCATGTTGACCGGCGGCCGGAGCAGGTCGGGGGAGACCCGGGCGAGGAAGGGGTCGAGGGCGCGGTTGGTCATCACGACGTTCCAGCGGCGGTCGATGACCAGCGCCGGGTACGGCTCGTGGGCGCGCAGCACCCGCTCCACCGCCTCGCGCACCGCCGGCAGCGCGTCCCCGTCGAGCGCCCGCTCGGTGTAGCGGGGGGCGAAGCCGGCGGCGAGCAGCATGCGGTTGCGCTCGCGCAGCGGCACCTCCAGCCGGCCGGCCAGCCGCAGGATCATCTCGGGGCTGGGCCTGGACTTCCCGGTCTCCACCAGGCTGACGTGCCGGGCCGAGACGTCGGCGGCGAGGGCGAGATCGAGCTGGCTGAGCCGCCTGCGGTGCCGCCACTGCCGCAGCAGTTCCCCGACCGTGTGCATGACCGTCGATGCTACTCACCACGGGACGATCCGCCATGACATGGGAGTTCATCGACAACCGGCGCGGCAGGCGGCGACACTGCTCGCCGTGACCACACAGAGCACGACCCCCGACAACAAGACCATCCTTCAGCGGGCCCTGTCGGCCCTGGTGGAGACCGGCGACGTCGACGCGCTCGCGCCGCTGCTGAGCGACGGCTTCGTCCACCACCGGCCGGACGGGACCTCCTCGACCAAGGCGCGATGGCTGGACGCCGTGCGCACCGCGCTCGTCCCGCTCGCCGGCATGCGGGTGGAGGTCCGGCACCTGCTGGCCGAGGGCGACCACGTCGTGATGCACTCGCGGCGATGGCTGCCCGAAGGCGGACCGGAGATCACCGTCGTCGACATCTGGCGCCTGGACGGCGGCCTGATCGCCGAGGGCTGGGAGATCATCGAGCCGACGGCGCAGGCGCGGGCGCACCTGACGTGGTGGGAGCCCGCCGGCCGCTGACGCCGGCCGTACCGGCCGCGCTCACCGTCTCCAGGGGTACCGGTCGTGGGCGGGGTCGCCGGTGGCGCGCATCCAGGCGTCCAGGGCGGCCCGCTTCGCGGCCAGCACGGCGGCGCTCGCGGGGGAGGTGTCCCGCGCGAGGTTGCGCAGCGCGTGGGGGTCCCGTTCGAGGTCGTAGAGCTCCTCGGGCGCCCGGTGCTGGTAGAAGGCGACGCGCTCGGCGACGGCCGGGTCGGTGGCGGCGGCGGTGACCATGGCGCGCCAGGTCAGGCCGGACATGTTCTCGGCCTGGTAGCTCGCCTGGCCGTCGGACCAGGCGTTCCAGATGTAGCTCCAGCGCGGGCCGTGGACGCCGCGCATGTCGTAACGGGTGTCGGCGGCGGACTTGTGGAAGACGGTGGTGACCGAGCCGCGCCCGGCCTGGACGCCGCCGCCGAGCAGCGGGGTGAGATCGCGCCCGTCGAGGCCGCCGGGCACGGGAGCGCCGGCGGCGCGGCAGAGCATGGGGAACAGGTCCAGGGTGGAGACGAAGTGCGTGCGGTCGGCGTGCCGGGGGCGGGTGACGCCCGGCCAGCGGACGACGAGCGGCGTGCGGGTGCTGTGCGCGTAGCAGTTGGCCTTCGCGTACGGCACCGCGATGCCGTTGTCCGACATGAAGACCACGAGGGTGCCGGCGGCCAGCCCGGACGTCTCCAGGGCGGCCAGCACGGCGGCCAGCGTGTCGTCGGCGCGGCGGGCGCTGCTGAGGTACTCGGCGAACTCCTGGCGGACGGCGGGCAGGTCGGGCAGGAACCCGGGCACGGCGGCCTCGTCCGGCGTGTAGACCCGTGAGGGGGTGGCCATCGTGGCCCGTTGCTCGGGGGTGAAGGCGATCCGCTCGGCGGCGCTGCCGTGGAAGGGGCGGTGCGGGTCCTCGGCGTTGGCCATCAGGAAGAACGGCCGCCCCTCCGCCTTGGCCCGCTCGAACAGGGTGGCCGCCGCCTGCGCGTAGCGGGCCGGATCGCGTCCCATGCCGAGCTCGGGCGGGTCGGCGCGCAGGTCCCAGGCGAACCGCTCGACCGGGGTGAGGTGGGAGGCCTTGCCGAGGATGCCGGTCAGGTAGCCGCGCGGGCGCAGCAGGTCGTTCAGGACCGGCACGTCGTCGCGGATCGGCTCGAAGCCCTCCGCGCCGTTGCGGTGCGGGTAGCGGCCGGTCAGCATCGCCGAGCGGCTGGGCTGGCAGATGGCGACGGGGACGTGCGTCCGGTGGAAGCTCGTGCCCTGACCGTACAGCCGGTCGATGGCGGGGGTGAGGTCGGCCCGGCCGCCGAAGCAGCCGGGGGTGTCGCCGCCCATGTCGTCGACGGTGAGCAGCAGGATGTTCGGCGCGGCCGGCCGGGAGTCGCCGCGGGCCGGGGGCGCGGGAAGGCCGAGGGGGGAGACGGCGGCGACGGTGGCGGCCCCCGACAGCAGGGCGCGTCGGGAGATCTCCGGCGCGTGGCTCACTCTGTGGTCCTTTCGTCGCGGGCAAGGAGGTCCAGGTGTAGCCGGGCGGGCGTTTCCCCGGCGTTTCCCCGCGGGCGGCACCGCCCGGCCCCGGCCCAGCCCCGGCCGGAGAGCCGCGATGACCTGGGGCGATATCCATATGTGACTTCATGCGGAGGCCATATCGATATTGGACGCGTCACGGCTGCCCGTGCTCTCCTGATCGTCCCCGGGCCGCCCCGTGAGGGCCGTCCCCGTCCCGTGAACCCCGAACCACGAGAGCAGGTGTTCGTTCATGTCCCTCGGGCAGTTCCGTCCGTCCCGCCGCGCGCTGCTGGGCGCCGCCGCCCTTCTGCCGCTGGCGGGAGGGCGGGCCGAGGCGTCGGCCGTTCCCCAGGACGCGCAGCGCTACTACGACCGCGCGGCCCGGCTGGCCGGCACCGACCCGGTGCTGCGGGCCCTGGTCAAAGCCCTCGGGCCCGACCTGGCGATGCCGGAGACCAGGCCCCTCGCGCCCCTGCGGATCTTCGACGACGTCGCGGTGCTGGGCACCACCTTCGTCCAGGCCACGGCGCTGATCACTTCGGGCGGCATCATCCTCGTCGACGCGCTGGGCTCGCCCGACGACGCCGAGAAGATCATCGTTCCGGGGCTGCGGGCGGTGGGCGCCGACCCGGCGGCCCTCAAGTACGTGGTGGTCGCCCACGGCCACAGCGACCACTTCGGCGGCGCCCAGTACCTCGCCGACCGGTACGGCGCCCGCGTGATGATGAGCCGGGCCGACTGGGACCTCGTCGCCGCCGAGCGCCCGGCCCACGCGCCCAGGCGCGACCTGGAGATCGCCGACGGCGGGCGGCTGACCCTCGGCGGCACCACGGTCACCTTCCACCACACCCCCGGCCACACCCCGGGCACCGTCTCGCCGATCTTCCCGGTGCGCTGGAAGGGGCGGCGGCACACCGCCATGTTGTGGGGCGGCACCAACCCGCCCGCCGCCACGGCCGCCAAGCGCGCCAACCTGGCCTCCGCGCTGGCCTTCGCCGCCCGGATGCGGCGGGCCGGGGTGGACGTCGAGCTGAACAACCACGGCGGCGCCGACTACGGACTGGCGCGCGTCGAGCAGCTGCGTAGCGGGTCCACGGGGGCCGCGAACCCGTTCGTCATCGGCCGGGCTAGGGCGCAGCGCTTCATGAAGGTCATGGAGATCATGCTGCGCGGCCGCATCGCCCAGGACCGGTCGGCGACCGGTGTGTGATCTACATTGTAAAGGCGTCGGTTCGGTCCAGCTCACCCCGCTCGGCGAAAAGCCTGGCGGTAGAGGCGGGGAGGCACCCCGCGGCGCTTGGTGAACCGGTCGCGCAGCACCGCCGCCGAGCGGTAGCCGACCAGGCGGGCGATCTGCTCCATGGACAGGTCGGTGGTCTCCAGCAGCTCCTCGGCCCGGTCGAGGCGCTGGGTCAGCAGCCAGGCGTGCGGCGTGGTGCCGGTGAGCGCCTTGAAGCGGCGGGCGAAGGAGCGCGGGCTCATCAGCGCGGTGGCGGCCATCTCCTCGACGGGCAGGGGGCGGTCGAGGTTGGCCCGGGCCCAGGCGATGACCGTGCCGAGCCGTTCGTCGTCGGGCTGGGGGAGGGGCCGGGTGATGTACTGGGCCTGGTCGCCGGGGCGGTGCGGCGGGACCACCAGCTCCCGGGCGATGGCGTTGGCCACGGCGGCGCCGTGCTCGCGGCGCAGCAGGTGCAGGCACATGTCCAGGCCGGCGGCGGCGCCGGCGCCGGTGACCAGGGATCCCTCGTCCACGTAGAGCGCGGTGGCGTCCACGGTGACGGTGGGGTGGCGGGCGGCCAGCTCGGCGGCCAGGCTCCAGTGGGTGGTGGCGCGCCTGCCGTCGAGCAGTCCCGTGCCGGCCAGGAGGAAGGTGCCGGTGCAGAAGGCGGCCAGGACGGCGCCGCGGGCGTGGGCGGCGCGCAGTGCGTCGGCGACGGCGGGTGGGGGAGCGGGCCGTGACTCCTCGCGTGGCAGCAGGACGACGAGGTCGGCGTGGTGCAGGGCGTCCAGGCCCTGGTCCACCGTGACGGTCAGGCCCAGGTCGGTGCTCAGCCGTGCGGGTCGCTCGGCGCAGACGGTGAAGGCGAACTCCGGCAGCCCCTGCCGGGAGCGGTCGGCGAACACCTTGCCGATGGCGCCGAGCCCGAACGCGCTCACTCCGTCGGTGGCGTAGGCGACCACCCTGCGGAAACCGGTCACCGGCCCATCATGGCAGAAAAACTGCGAACATCTGCGAATCTGCCACTGGTTCGGGGGCGCGGTCTCGCGCATGCTTACCGGTCATGGACGACACACCAGCGGGCCGGAGCGCGTCGTACGCCGTGCTGTACACCGGTTACGGCGCTCCGGGCGTCGCGAGCACGGTCGGTTACATCGAGGACGGTGACCTGCGGGTGGTGACCGATCCGGGCATGGTGCGGCACCGTTCGCTCATCCTGGATCCCCTGCGCGCGCTCGGCGTCGCGCCGGAGCAGGTCACGGATGTGATCTTCAGTCATCACCATCCCGATCACACGCTCAACGCGGCGCTCTTCCCGGACGCCCGCTTCCACGATCATTGGGCCGTCTACCAGGGGGACCGGTGGACGTGGCGGGACGCCGACAGTCACGAACTGAGCCCGTCGATCAGGCTGATCCGCACGCCGGGCCACACGGCGGAGGACATCACCACGCTGGTCGGCACCGGCGGGGGAGTGGTCGCCTTCACGCATCTGTGGAACGACGAGACCTCGGTGGGGGACCGGCACGCGGTGGACCTGGCGGCGTTGCACGCCGGCCGGCGCCGGCTGCTGGGGGTGGCCGACGTCATCGTGCCCGGTCACGGTCCCGCGTTCGGGGTGCGGGGCGCGCGGTGACGGGAAGTGGTCGAAGGCTGGCGGGATAGCGCTTTTCCCGGGGAGGGCGGGCGGCCAGCATGGCGGTACCGTTCCGCGTCCCGGGGGCTGTTTTCTGCCGGTGGCGGGCGGGTCTTGCCGGTTGTTTCCTGCCATTGGGCGTTCGCGCAGGTCGGAGTGTTCAGAACGGGGGTTGTCGCGGGGTGCGGCATGCAGGCGACGTCCAGCGTTCCGTCATCGTGCCTTCCTACTGTGGGTCTCGAACGTGATGTCGACCGGAAGGAGACCTAGTGCTGCGAACGGCACCGAGACCTTCGCTCGCGACGGGCCTGTGTCACAGCGGGTGGGACCAGTACGTGCCGCGCGTCCCGTTCCGTTCCGTGGTCGCCTACGCCAGCCAGGGCGTGAGTCTGCTGGGGTTGAGCGGGGTGGGTAACGTTTTCGCCGATCGGTCGTCGCTGGGGCTGCCTGCTTTCACCTATCGGGTGTGCAGTGACGAGAACCGCGCGTTGTGCACCGACCTGGGCGTGCTCATGGCGGTCAATCGTGGTCTGGAGGACATGGAGAGCGCCGATCTGATCATCCTGCTGCCCACCGGCGCGGTGCCGCCGCCGGTGGGCCGGGCGCTGGCGGACGCGCTGCGGTGCGCGTACCGGCGGGGGACGATCATCGCCGCGTTCGGCACGGGGACCTGGCTGCTGGCGGGGACGGGGTTGCTGGACGGCCGCCGGGCCGCCGCCGATCCGGCCCTGGCGGGGCGGCTGGCGGCGGCCTATCCCGCGATCGCGGTGGAGCGGGACGTCCCGTACGTGGACGAGGGCGGCATCGTGACCGGCGCGGACGGGGCCGCCGGCATCGACATGTGCCTGCACCTGCTGCGCCGTGAGCACGGCGGGGCGGTGCGTGACGCGGTGGCCCGGGACGCGATGATCGTGGCGTGCCCGTCGCCGGAGCCGGGCGCCGGCCTTCCCGCCGGCCCGCGACCCGCCGCTCCGCGACCCGTCGGCCCGCGACCCGCCGGCCCGCGGCTTGCCGGTCAGCGGCTCGCCGGCCTGCGGCCGGCCGACTCGCCGTCGGTCGGTTCCCCGTCGGTCGGCTCCCCGTCGGCCGGCGGGGACGAGATGTGGCTGGCCGACCTGCTGGTCTGGGCGCGTGACCGGCTCCAGCAGTCGCTGTCGGTGGCCGAGCTGGCCCAGCAGGCGTTGATGAGCACGCGGACCTTCGCCCGCCGCTTCCGCGAGGTCACGGGCACCACGCCGTACGCGTGGCTGAACGAGCAGCGCCTGGACCAGGCCGAGGAGCTGCTCAGGACGACCGACCTGTCCGTCGAGAAGATCGCCCACGCGGTGGGTTTCGCCTCCAGCGGCGCGCTTCGCGCGCACTTCGGCAGGCGGCACGGCGTGTCACCGCGCGCCTACCGCCAGACCCTGGCCCGCTCGGGCGCGCGGGGCGTGCCGCCGGACGAGGGCGGGCCGGGATGCTGAGGCGCGGGGGTACGGCGGGACGGGCCGGCGTGACGGCGGGGCGTGACGGGTGCGCCGGCAGGACCCGACGGCGAGACGCGAGGCGAGACACGGCAGCGAGGCGAGACGCGGCGGCGAGGCGGCGCGCGACCGGTCCACGGGAGCTGGACCGGCAGCCGCAGCCTCACCGACTCCGACCCGGCTACCGGGCACCGGGCTCGACGCCGGTCCCAGCACCGGACTCGGTGCCGGATTGGGCATCGGGCTGGACGCCGGACTCGGCTACGGGTTCGGCACCGGAACCGGCGCCGGGCTGGGCGCCGGGCTGGACGCCGGAATCGGCGCTGGGCTGGGCGCCGGGCTCGGCGCCGGGTCGGGGTACGGAATGGACGCCGAGTTCCCGCAGTATCTGCTCGGCCTGCCGCCGGTGGGCGGCTCCGGCCGTGCCCGTGACGGCCTCGCCGAGCGTGTGGAGCGTGTGGGCCTCGCCCAGCCGGTGGCCGGTCTCGCGGTGGATCTCCAGGGCGGTGCGCGCCTGCCGGGCGGCCTCGGCACGGTTCCCGGTGGCCAGCGCGATGGTGGCGAGCGCGGTGTGGGCCTGGCCTTCCAGGACGCGCGAGGAGCGTTCGCGGGCGAGCCGGAGCGCCCGCTCGGCGAACGTGACCGCCTCGGCCCCCGCTTCGACCCGGCTCCCGGTCCCGACCCCGACCCCGGTCCCGACCCCGGTCCCGCTCCCGGCGCCAGTCCTGGTCCCGAGCTCGGCCCGGCTCCCCGTTCTGGCGCCGGTCCCGGCGCCGGCGTCGGTCCTGATCAGTGCGCCGGCGGCGGTGGCGGCGCCGACCAGGGCGGTGCCCGTGATCGCCGGGTGGACGTCGCCGGCGATCTCCGCGGCGCGCTGGTGGTGCTCCAGGGCCTGGCGCGGGTGGCCGGTGTAGCGGTGCAGCTTGCCGAGGGCGTTGTGCGCCAGCGACAGCGCGTGGCGGTCGTTCAGGTCGCGGCCGCGCGTCAGGGACTCCTGGCCGAGGGCCAGCGCGGTGTCGTACCGGCCGAGCTCGGCGTGCACCTCGGCCAGCACCGCCAGGGTGGGCAGCTCGACCACGGGGGCCATCGCCTGGACGCTGCGGGCGCGTGCCTGCTCCAGGTACCGCAGCGCGGCCTGGAAGTCGCCCCGCAGGTGGCAGACCTCCCCGAGGTTGAGCGCGAGGATGCCGTCGAGGTCCGGGTGCAGCTCGGCGGCCGTGGCGAGATGGCGGAAGGCGTCCGCCAGCCGGCCGAGCTGGGCGTAGGCGCCGGCGAGGTTGACGTGCTTGACGCCCAGCCACGCCGTCCGGCCGTCCTCCTCGTCGAGCGCGATGCCTTCCAGGAGGAAGCTGACGGCGTCCCGTACCTGGCCGAAGCGCATGTGGTGGCCGCTGAGGTTGTTGACGATGGAGGACGCGCCGGCCTTCCACCCGCCCTGCCGGGCGAGGGCGAGCGCCTGCTCGTACAGGGGGAGGGCTTCGCGCCGGTCCTGGAAGGCGTGGGCGTCGGCCAGGGCCAGCGTGGCGGCGGCCTGTCCGGTGAGGTCGCCCTCCGCTTCGGCCGCCGCCGCGGCGGCGCGGGCGGAGGGGATCCAGTCGGCCATGTTCCCGCTGGCCCAGAAGTGGCTGCGCATGGTGTCGATGAGCAGCCACGCCGAGCGTCTGGGGCCGGAGCGGGCGGCGGCGTGGACGGCGGCGACCAGGTTGCGGTGCTCGGTGGCCAGCCATCGCGCGGCGGGGGCGAGGTCGGTGAACGCGGGGACCGGCATGCCGTCGGGGGCGGGTTCCAGGGGCAGCCGTCCCCAGTGGGGGTGGCTGCGCTCGACGGCGGCCCGGGTGGCCAGCAGGTACCAGTCGTAGAGGCGTTGCCTCGCCTCGGCCGCGTCGCGGGGGCTCTCCTGCGCGGCGGCGCGCTCGGCGGCGTAGAGCCGCAGCAGGTCGTGGAAGCGGTAGCGGCCGGGGCCGACCCGGTCGACGAGGTTGGCGCCGGCCAGCCGTGCCAGCTCCGGCCGGATGCGCGCGAGGCTCGATCCGGTCAGGGCGGCGGCCGCCTCGGCGCTGAAGTCGGTGCCCGGTACGAGGCCGAGCAGCCGGAACAGCCGCGCGGTGGAGGCGGGCAGCGCGCGGTAGGACAGCTCGAAGGCGGCCTGGACCGCGGTGCTGGCGGTGCCGTCGATGGCGAGTTCGGCCAGCCGGTCGCCCTCGCGCAGGGCGGTGATGTACTCCGGCACGGTGGCGTAGACGCCGCGGCTGATGTTGGCGGCGGCGATCCGCAGCGCCAGCGGCAGGTACGCGCACAGCCGGGCGAGCTGCTGGAGCTGGTGGGCGGGCACGTCGCCGGCGGCCGGGCCGAGTGCCCGTCGTAGCAGGGCGACGGCTTCCTCGGCGTCGAGGACGTCCAGCTCGACCATGAGCGCGTCGTCGTGGACCTTCAGCCCGGACAGGTCGTGGCGGCTGGTGACGACGACCACGCTGTCGCGGTTGGCGGGGATGAGCGGGCGGACCTGCTGGGGGTCGGTCACGTTGTCCAGCACGAGCAGCATGCGGCGTTCGGCGGTGAGGGAGCGGAACAGCGCGCTGCGGGCCTCGGCGTCGAGCGGTACGGTCTGCGGGGGCACCCGGAGCGCGAGCAGGAAGCCGGCCAGCGCGTCCGCGGGGGTCTTGGCGGCGCTCTCGGAGTAGCCGTGCAGGTTGTAGTAGAGCTGGCCGTCGGGGAAGTGGTGCCGTACGTGGTGGCCCCAGTGGACGGCCAGTGAGGTCTTGCCCACTCCGGCGGTGCCGCTGATCACCGCGACGCGGGCCGCGGCCGGTGGCGCGTCGGGGGCCGACAGGTAGGCGTTCAGCACGCCGATCTGCTCCTGGCGGCCGGTGAAGGCGGCGAGGTCGGGGGGGAGTTGGGCGGGGGCCGTCGTGGCGGCCGGCGTCAGGGCCGGGGCGGGGGTGCCGTCGCGGGGGGCGGGGCCGTCCTGGCACAGGACGCGGGCGCGGGCGTCGCGCAGCTCCGGGCCGGGGTCGATGCCGAACTCGGTCCTGAGCCGGTCGCGCAGGTCGTCGTAGAGGCGTAGTGCGGCGGCGCGCTGGCCGGAGGCGGCGAGGGCCAGCAGGATCCGCGCGTTGAGCGCTTCGTGCAGGGGTTCGGCGGCGGCGACCTGGTGCAGCCGTTCCAGGGCCGGTCCGGGGTCGGCGTGCTCCAGGACGAGGTCGGCGTACTCCAGTGCCGCGGTCAGGCGCTGCTGGGCGAGGGCGACGACCATGGGGTGCTGGAAGGTGTGGGCGGAGAGGTCGGCCAGCGGTTGTCCGCGCCACAGCGACAGCGCCTGCTCGTAGCCGCGCCGCGCGTCCTCGGGGCGGCCCGCGGCGCGGTCGGCGGCGGCGCGGGCGAGCAGGGCGGTGAACTCCAGCAGGTCGCTCTGTCCCGCCTCCAGGTGGAGGCGGTAGCCGGCGCCGGAACGGCCGATGAGTTCCTGGCCGGCGCCGGCGGCGGCGAGGAAGCGGCGCAGCCGCGAGACGTGGCCGTGTACCAGGTTCAGGTAGGAGGCGGGGATGTCCTCCTCCCAGAGGAAGTCGACGATCTCGGTGTGGGTGACGACCTCGCCGGCGCGGAGGGTGAGCAGTCCGAGCAGGCGGCGCTGCGCGGGGGGCTTGAGCTCGATCAGGTCGCCGCGGACGCGGATGGTCAGCGGGCCCAGCACGTCGATGCGTACGGCGGGGGCGGCCGCCGGTCGGTCGGGTGCCGTGCCGGTCCGCTGGAGCAGGTCGAGCTCGGCGGCCGACAGTCCGACGGCCTCGGCGAGCCGCTGCTTGGAGCGCTGGTGGAGCCGCAGGACGGCGCCTTGTTCGATGTTGCGGAGGGAGCGGACGCTCAGCCCGGCGCGGTCGGCCAGCTCCTGTTGCGTGATCCCGGTTCGTCTCCGGTAGGCGAGCAGGAACTCCCGCAACGTCATAGAGCGTCTCCCTGGCGTGTGGTGGCGGTCCCGCCGGCGGTGATCTTGTCGGGCGTTTCCATGCTAGTGACGACGGCCGGGAGCCGATGGAACACGCGGATTTACGGCGCTTTATACGTCTTTTGGTAAGTTGTCAGGAGGTGTGCCGGGAAGTCTGGTCGGCGGATTGACAGCCCGTCCCCGTCCCGAACGGAGCTCCATGCCCGGCACCCCGGCCCCTTCCTCCCGTCCCGCGGCGTCCCCGCCGGCCCGCCCCGCGCCGCGGTTGCCCGGCCGGAGCACCTGGCCCGAGGCGCGCCGTGTCGCCGACATCCTGCGCAAGGAGACCATCGGCGGCGCGCTGCTGCTGGCCGCCGCGCTGGCGGCGCTGGTCTGGGCGAACTCGCCGTGGGCGGGGGCGTACCACGACCTGCGCGCGTTCCGGGCCGGGCCCGCCGCGCTGCACCTCGACCTCGACCTGGCCACCTGGGCCGCGGACGGCCTGCTGGCGATCTTCTTCTTCGTGGCGGGGCTGGAGCTGAAACGCGAGTTCCTCGCGGGTGACCTGCGCGATCCGCGGCGGGCGGCGGTGCCGGTGGCCGCGGCCTTCGGCGGGGTGGCCGTGCCCGCGCTGGTGTACCTGGCGATCGCCGGGCCCGCCGGGGCGCCCGAGGGCTGGGCGATCCCGACCGCCACCGACATCGCGTTCGCGCTGGCCGTGCTGGCGGTGATCGGCCGCTCCCTGCCGGCCGCGCTGCGGACCTTCCTGCTGACCCTGGCCGTGGTGGACGACCTGATCGCCATCTTCGTCATCGCCGTCTTCTACACCGCGCAGCTCGCGGTGCTGCCGCTGCTGGCCGCCGCCGTGCCCGTGGCGGCCTTCGCCGTGCTGGTCCGGCGGGGGGTGCGGTCGTGGTGGCTGCTGCTGCCGGTGGCGTTCGCCGCCTGGGCGCTGGTCCACGCCTCGGGCGTGCACGCCACCGTGGCCGGGGTGCTGCTGGCGCTGACCGTCCCGGTCCTGGCGCGCAAGAGGGCGGGCGGGACGGCCGCCGGCGCCGGGCCGGCCGAGGACCCCGGTGCCGGGCCGGCCGAGCACCCCGGCGCCGGGCCGGCCGAGCACTTCGAGCACCGGTTCCGGCCGGTCTCGGCGGGCGTGGCCGTGCCCGTCTTCGCGTTCCTCTCCGCCGGGGTGAGCTTCGGCGGCCCGGACGGCCTGGCCGCAGTGCTGGCGGAGCCGGTCGTGGTGGGCGTCCTGGCCGGGCTGCTGGCCGGCAAGCCGCTCGGCATCCTGGCCGCGACCTGGCTGGTGGCCCGCTTCACCCGCGCCACCCTGGACGAGGGCCTGGCCTGGCTGGACCTGGCGGGGCTGGCCGTCCTGGCCGGCGTCGGGTTCACCGTGTCGCTGCTGATCGGCGAGCTGGCCTTCGGGCCGGCCGGCGCGGAGCAGGTGAAGGTGGCCGTGCTGGCCGGTTCGCTGGGGGCGGCGCTGCTGGCCGCGGTGATCCTGGGGCTGCGGGGGCGGGTCCACCGGCGCGCGGTCGCGGGGCAGGAGCATCAATAATCTGTTGTCAACGGATCGTTGAAAGCGCATGGTGGTGTCATGGACATCACCGCTTCGCATGACGACTACCGGCGCCGCCTCATGGCCGCGCACGCCGCCCGCACCCGGCTGCTCGACCGTTTCGGCACCGGCGACCGGCCACGCCCGCAGGACCCGGCCGCGCCGCCGGTGCCGGCCACGGAGCTGGTGCGCCTGGTCCTCGAGGCCGCTCACGACCCCGGCGACGGCGCCCCCGAGGTCGGGCCGGAGGACCTGGCGGACGCGCTGCAGATGATCGTGCCGATCCGGCGTTCCATCGACAGCATGGAGTACCAGGCCGTCGCGGCCGCCCGCCGGGCCGGCCTGACGTGGCGGCAGGTCGCCGACGCCCTCGCCCTCGAAAGCCCGCAGGCCGCCCAGCAACGTTTCCAGCGCCTCGCCGTACGGCTCGACCAGACCGCCGGCCCCTTCGGGCGGCCCGGGCCCGCCGGCGAAGGACGGCCGTGACGACCGGGGGACCGGGGGACCGGGGGACCGGGGGACCGTTCCCCTCGCGAACATCCCTTGTCTTTACGCTATGTTCAGTACATACTGAATATTATGGAAGATAACGACAGGTGGCTGGAATGACGGACGACCGGGAGCGCGTCCTGGAGTGGGTGGAGCAGGCGGCCGTCTTCTGCACCGACGAGTACGCCGTGCCCCCCATCGCCGGCCGCGTGCTGGCCTGGCTGATGATCTGCGAGCCCGCCGAGCAGTCGGCGGGCCAGATCGCCGAGGCGATCGGCGCGAGCAGGGCGTCGCTGGCCACCAGCATGCGCCTGCTCATCGACGCCGGGTTCGTACGCCGCCGCACCCGCCCGGGACAGAAGACCCACTACTACCGGGTGGACGACGACGCCTGGGAGCGGGTCGTCCGGCGCAGGGTCGCGGGCCTGGCCGCGTTCCGCGAGATCACCGCGGCGGGCATGCAACTGGCCGGCTCCGATCCCGCGCGCACCGGGCGGCTGCGCGCGGCGCACGACGTCTTCGACTGGATGGACAAGGCCTTCGCGAGCATGCCGGGGCCGCGACGCGAGGGAGACACCGATGAGGCGTGAGCGGGGTCGCAGCGCGATCGTGGCCGGGGCCGGGATCGGAGGGCTGGCCGCGGCCGTCGGCCTGCTGCGCGGCGGATGGGACGTGACCGTGCTGGAGCGGGCCCCGGAGCTGGGGGAGGTGGGCGCCGGCTGGTCGTTCGCGCCCAACGCGCTGCGCGCGGCCGACGCCCTGGGCGTCGGCGAGGAGTTCCGGGCGTGCTCGGTGCCCACCGAGGCGGGCGCCACGATGCGGCTGCCGGACGGCACCTACCTGATGCGGTTCCAGCCGGACGCCGACCCGGCGCTGCTCGCCAACCACCGCGCCGACCTGCAACGCGTGCTGTCCCGGCACGTGCCGGCCGGGCGGATCCGCACCGGCGCCGAGGTGACCGGCGTCCGCCAGGACGGCGACGGCGTCACGGTCACCTGCCGTGACGGCGCCGAGACGCGCGCCGACCTGCTGGTCGGGGCCGACGGCATCCACAGCGCGGTACGCCGCGCCGTCTGGCCGGACGCGCCCGGCCCCGTCTTCCAGCGCATCCTGTGCTGGCGCGGGGTGACGGAGCCGGGCGCGGTCCGGGCGGTGCGCGGGTTCCAGACCTGGGGCCGCGGCGCCCGGTTCGGCGCGCACCCGCTGACCGGCGAGCGGGTGTTCTGGTTCCTCACCGTCCGCCAGGAGCGGCCCGGCGCGCGCTTCGACGACGATCTCGGCGAGGTGGCGGCCAGGATGCGCGGCTGGCACGAGCCCATCCCGGCCCTGCTGGCCGCCACTCCGCCCGAAGCGGTGCTGTGCCACGACATCTACGACCTGGACCCGCTGCCCTCCTACGCCGAGGGCCGCGTCGCGCTGCTGGGCGACGCCGCCCACGCGATGACCCCCTTCCTGGCCCAGGGCGCCTGCCAGGCGCTGGAGGACGCCGTCGTGCTCGCGGCCGAGACCGCCGCGGCGGCCCGGACGGGCTCCGTCCAGGAGGCCCTGAACCGCTACGACCGGGCCCGCCGCCCCCGCGCCCAGCAGGTGCAGCGCATGGCCAGGACCGACCCCAGGCTCAGCCTGTCCACCAGCGGCGCCACCTACCGGCTCATGACCACGATGACCCGCCTGGCCTCCTCCGGCGTGGCCCGCCGCAAGAGCGCCCGGCTCTGGGAGTGGGCTCCTCCCGCTCTGTCCACGGAAGGCACACGATGACGATCGAGCACCTCAGGTTCCGCAGCGGCGACGTACACTGCGCGGCCGACCTCTATCTGCCGCCGGAAGCCGACGGGCCGGTGCCCGGCGTGGTGATGGGGCACAGCGTCCACATGGTCAAGGAGGCGCTGGCTCCCGGCGCCGCCTACCTGGTCCGGGCCGGCTTCGCCGTCCTCGCGATCGACTACCGCACCATCGGCGCCAGCGAGGGCCGCCCGCGCGGCCAGGTCTTCCCGCACCGCTACGTCGACGACGTCCGCAACGCCGTCACCTGCCTGCAAGGCCGCCCCGAGGTGGACCCCGCCAGGATCGGGCTGTGGGGGCACAGCCTGGGCGCCACCGTGGCGATCCAGGCCGCGGCCCTCGACCGCCGGGTGAAATGCGTCGCCTGCCAGAACCCCAGCATGTTCAACGGCTGGCGCGCCATGGAGAAGGCCCGCGGCCGGGCCGGCGTCCAGGCGATGCTGGATGTCGTCGACGAGGACCTGCGGCGGCGCCAGGAGACGGGGGAGGGGATCCGCATGCCGCTGCTCGGCACCGGCGACCCGCACATCGTGGACTACCTGCGCCTGGCCGAGGAGGTCTACCCCACGTTCGACGACGAGGTGGAGGCCGAGTCGCTGGCGCAGGTGCTGCAATGGGCGCCGGAGGCGTTCATCGAGCGCGTCGCCCCCCGGCCGCTCCTCATGGTCACCGGGCGCGAGGACCTCACCCACGACATCGACGAGGTCCTGGCCGCCTACGACCGCGCCCGCGAGCCCAAACGCCTGGAGATCCTGCCGTACGACGAGCGCGGCCTGTCCGTGGAGCCCGGCCTCGGCCAGGCGATGAGCCTCGCGGCCGAATGGTTCCGCCGGCACCTGGTCGAGGCGGAGCCGTTCGTGCCCTCCCCGCCGGCCGACGAGGTACGCGCCAGGGGGTTGCGCCCCGAGTTCGCCCCCCGGTGATCGTCCGGCTGTGACCGCATGCCCCCGCCGGGCTGTCATCGCCTCATGGCGATTGACCCCGGCGGGGGCCCGCGCGTCAGCACCGACATCGCCGCCGGCCTCCCCCCGGCGGCCGCACTGTTCCGCTTTCCGGGCCGGCTGTCGGATCCAGGGGTCCGCCGATCGTCTGTAGAGGTGAGGAGCGACCGAACCAGCCCGAAGGAGCGCGTCATGCACCCCACCCTCAACACGATCGACCTCGTGGTGTCCGACCTGGACGCCTCGATCGCCTTCTACGCCCGCCTCGGCCTCACGTTCAAGATCGACGAGCACGCGCCCGAGCACGCCGGCTGCGACCTGCCGAACGGCCTGCACCTCATGTTGGACACCGAGGGCTTCCGCACGCCGTTCCTGCCCGGCTGGAGCGCGCCGACCGGCGGGCCGCGTACCCTGCTGTGCTTCGAGTTCGACACCCCGGCCGAGGTGGACGCCGCGTACGCTGAGCTCGTCGAGGCGGGCCACCGGGGGATGGCCGAGCCGTTCGACGCGTTCTGGGGGATGCGCTACGCCACCGTGGCCGACCCCGACGGCAACGGCGTCGACCTGTACGCCGCCCTTCCCGCCCGCTGACCGGCCCGACCGTCGAAAAGGAGCCCGGCATGAAGTACGTGCTGATGTTCGTCGAGACCGAGGAGTTCGCCCAGCGGCTGGAGGCGATGGGGGAGCTGGACCGCGAGGCCGCCTACGCCGCGGTGGGACAGTGGTTCGCCGACCACGCCGACCAGATCACCCACCACACGCACCTGGCGCCCGTCCACACCGCCACCACCGTGCGGCTCGGCCAGGGGGAGCCGGTGATCACCGACGGGCCGTTCGTGGAGGGCAAGGAGGTGGTGAGCGGGTTCGCCGAGGTCGAGGTCGCCGACCTGGACGAGGCGCTGAAGCTGGCCCGCTCCTGGCCGGCCTGCCCCATCGTGGAGATCCGCCCCGCCTCGTGAACGAGCCGGCGCACGAGGAGGTGCTGGCCCGCGTGGTACGCGAGCACGCGGGCCGGCTCGCCGCGTCCCTGGTCGGGCTGCTGGGCGACTTCTCCGCCGCCGAGGACCTGGTCCAGGACGCGATCGAGACCGCGCTGCGCCGCTGGCCCGCCGAAGGGATCCCCGAGCGGCCGGACGCGTGGTTGTTCACGGTGGCCCGGCGGCGCGGCCTGGACGTCCTGCGCCGCGAGTCCAACCACCGCGCCAAGCTCGCCCGGACCCACCTGCCCGAGCCCGCGCCGCGCGACGACCGGCTACGGCTGATCTTCACCTGCTGCCACCCGGCGCTGTCCCGGGCGGCGCGGATCGCGCTGACGCTGCGGGTGGTGTGCGGGCTCGGCACGGCCCAGATCGCCGCCGCGTTCCTGGTGCCCGAGACCACCGTGGCCCAGCGCATCACCCGCGCCAAACGGAAGATCGGCGAAGCCGGCATCCCCTACCGCCTGCCCGCCGCCGAGGACCTGCCGCAGCGGCTGGAGGCCGTGCTGGCGGTCATCTACCTGCTGTTCAACGAGGGCTACCTGTCCAGCACGGCCGACCGGGCCCAGGCCCGCGACCTGGTGGAGGAGGCGGAATGGCTGGCCGCGCTGCTGACCGGCCTGCTGCCCAAGGAGCCGGAGGCGGCCGGGCTGCTGGCGCTGATCCGGCTGCACCGGGCGCGCGGCGCGGGCCGCTTCGACCCCTCGGGACGGCTGGTGCTGCTGCCCGACCAGGACCGCTCGCTGTGGGACCGCGCCGCCATCGCCGACGCCACCGCGCTGCTGACCCGGGCGGCCCGCACCCACCGCCGGCCGGGGCCGTACCAGCTGCAGGCGGCGATCGTGGCCTGCCACGCCGAGGCCGAGACCTTCGCCGACACCGACTGGGCGCAGATCCTCGTCCTGTACGACATGCTGCTGCACCTGGCGCCCTCGCCGGTCACCCGGCTGCACCGCGCCGTCGCCCTGCGCCACGTGAAAGGAGCGCACGCGGCCCTGGCCGAGCTGGCCGGCCTGGACCGGGAGCTGGAGCGCTACCCGCTGCTGCACGCCACCCGAGCCGAGCTGCTGCGCGCACTGGGCCACCCCGAACAGGCCCGCCAGGCCGACGAGCGCGCCCTAGCCCTGACCGCCAACCCCGCCCAGCAGGCCCTGCTGACCGAACGCCTGCAATGGACCTGACCCGCGCGGCGTCCCGCCCGGCCCGCCGGCGCCGGCCGCCGCCTGAGCCGCCGCGGGCGGCTCAGGCGGCGGCCACCCACTCGTCCACCAGGGCGCACAGCTGGTCCAGCGCGGCCTCCACCCGCTCGCGGTCGCCGGTGGTGAGAAAGTCGATCTGCAGCCCCGTGTACGCCGAGTTGACCAGCGTCGAGATGCGCGACGCGTCGGCCTCCCGGAGGCCCCGCTCGCGCAGCAGCCCCGCCACGAACTCCGACCGGTCCGCCAGCAGCCTCGGCACGTGACCCGCCAGCCTGCCCGCCACGGCCAGCCCCTCGATCTCGTGGATCAGCCGGGCGACCGGCAGGTTCTCCTCCCGCGTCTGCCAGTCCCAGGTACGCCGGACGATCGTGCCCACGCTGTCGGCGCCCGACCAGCCCGGCAGCGAGCGCAGCCAGGCCCGGTGCCGCTCGTCCAGGCGCTCCATGGTCGCCGACAGCAGGGCCTCCTTGTCGGCGAAGTGGTGGGTCAGCACCCGCGTGGACTTGCCCAGGTGCTGGGCCAGCGGACGCATCGACAACGTCGAGAGGCCGTGCCCGGCCAGGTAGTCCACGATCTGGTCGAGCAGCTCCGCGCGGCGCTGCGGGTCGGCGGTCCTGGCCATCGCTGAATCCCTTTGACGTCATTGAGGTGACGACTGTTACCCTATCTGGGAAACAGTCGTTACCTTTATCGAGGGGACACCTATGCCCGCCACCGCACCCCAACGCGCCCGCCTGCCCGCCTGGCTGCCCGCCCTGGTCCTCACCACCTTCACCTTCGCCACCGACGACTACGTCATCGCCGGCGTCCTGCCCGCCATCTCGGCCGACCTCGGCGTCAGCCAGGCCGCCGCAGGACAGCTCGTCACCGCCTTCTCCCTGGCCTTCGCGCTGACCGCACCCATCGCCTCCGTGACCACCGCCACCTGGCCCCGGCGCCGCCTGCTCACCGGAGCGCTGACCCTGTTCGTCCTGGCCAACTGGGCGGCCGCGCTCACCACCTCCTACGCCCTGCTCCTGGGACTACGCGTGCTCGCCGCGATCGCCGCGGCGGCCGTCGTCCCCACCGCATACGCCATCGCCACCACCCTCGCCCCCGAAGGACGCCAGGGCCGCTACCTGGCCCTGGTCATGGGCGGCCTGACCGGCTCGCTCGCGCTCGGCGTACCCATCGGCACCTGGATGGGCGGCGCGTTCGGCTGGCAGGCCACCTTCTGGACCGGCGGAGCACTGGGACTGCTCGCCCTGGCGGCCCTCCGCGCGACCCTCCCCGAGACACCACCCGTCCCCGCCATGCCGATCAGGGAACGGATAGCACCGCTCGCCCGGCCGCAGGTGCTGCTGGGGCTGCTCGGGATCGTCGCGATCGTGCTGGGCAGCATGATCGTGCTGACCTACCTCGCGCCGTTCCTGCACGACCTGGCCGGAGCCGGACCCGCCGAGCTGGGCTGGGTGTTCGCGCTGGCCGGCCTCGCCGGCTTCGCCGGCGGGCAGCTCGGCGGACGGGCCGCCGACCGGTGGGGAGCCGACCGGGCGCTGGTCACCGGAGTGGTGGGGTTCACGGCGGTGATGGCCGCCTTCGGCGCCTGCTGGCTCCTGCGCCCCGTGCCCCTGATGGCGCTGCTGCCCCTGCTGGCCGTCTGGGCCGGCGTGTCCTGGTGGATCCCGCCACCCGCCCAGACCCGCCTGCTCGCCCTCGCCGGGCCCGCGGGACCGCAGGCGCTCGCGCTCAACAGCAGCGCCGTCTACGCCGGCGTCTCGGGCGGAGGCGCCGCGGGCGGGCTCGTCCTCGCCGGGCACGGCAGCGGCTGGCTGCCGGCCGTGGCGGCCGGTGTCGAGCTGGTCGCCCTCGTTCTCTTCTGGCTCGCCCGCCGCTTTAACCAGACAGAATGAAGCTTCTGTCTGGTATCGCTCTTTCGGAGAAAAATCTTCCGCCCGGATGTAGAGAACGGCGTCGTGGCTCCGACTCAGGGGTGCAGGCAAGGAGAACAGGAGTGGGACATGCGTAAGATCATTTTCTGGGTACACGCCTCGGTCGACGGCCACATCGACGGTCCGGGCGGCGCGTTCGACTGGCCCGTGATGGGCGAGGAACTGTCGGCGTACTCCGAGGCGCTGAGCGACCGCTGCGACACGTTCCTGTACGGGCGCGGCGTCTGGGAGGGCATGGTGGCCTTCTGGCCGCGGGCCGAGTCGCTGTCGGACCACCCGCACGTCGCGGCGTTCGCCCCGCGCTGGCGCGCCACGCCGAAGATCGTCTTTTCGAGGACGCTGGAGCGGGACGACTGGGCCGACCGGATCATCGGTGACGACCTGGCCCGGCAGGTAGCCGAGCTCAAGCGGCAGGACGGCAAGGATCTGCTGCTGACGGGCGGCTCGGGGCTGGCGGCCGCGCTCACCGGGCACGGGTTGATCGACGAGTACCACGTCGCGGTGCATCCGGTGGTGCTGGGCGGTGGCCGGCCGCTGTTCGTGCCGGGCGGGGGGCGGCTGGGCCTGCGGCTGGTCGAGTCGCGCACCTGTGACGGGCAGGTGGTGGTGACGCGCTACGAGCGTGTGTGACGGCGGTGGCCTGGTGGTGGCCCGGCATGTCGTCCCTTCCCGCCGGTGCCGGTCCTGCGTGCGGGTGCCGGCGGGAAGGGGCGGTGGGTGGTCTACCAGTTGCGGGTGCGGCCGAACCACACGTTGCGTGCCTGGAAGGTGGTGTTCCCGGAGGGGCCCGGCTGCCGGTTCCAGGCCGGGTCGCCGGGTTCGATGCCCGAGGCCCAGGAGCCCATCTGCAGGTTGATGATCAGGTACTGCGGGATGCCGGCCCAGCCGACGCCGCGGTGGCCGGCCTTCCAGGTTCCGTCGAAGTAGTAGTCGAGCAGGACGTCGTCGCCGTCCTTCTCCATCCAGACGCGGTAGGTGTGCCAGGTGGCGGGGTCGTGGCCGCTGAGCTCGTGGCGTTCGGCGGGGTCGTTCTCGCCGGCTTGCTTGGTCCAGGTGTTGAAGAGGTTGGTGGAGTCGCCGACGTACTCGAGGATGTCGCTCTCCGGGGGCCAGTCGGGGTAGATGCCGGTGGTCCAGAAGGCGGGCCAGATGCCCTGCCCGGTCTGGGTGCGGAACTCGCCCTGGATGTCGTACTCGGGGAACTGGTCGTTGACGAGGATCTGTTCCTTGGCGTGCACGGTGCCGGAGTGGTACCAGATGGGTGCGTGCGGCTCGCTCTCGCTCTGCCCGTCCGGCTGGCTCAGGCGGGTGGCGGTCAGGGTGAGGACGCCGCCGGAGAGGGAGACCTTGCTGCTGAGCATCTTGGCGGCGCCGTTGTGGGTGGTGCCCCAGGGGTAGCCGTGGTTCCATTCCCGGGTGAAGGCCGTGGTGCTGCTGAAGGAGGACTTGTCCACGAGGTTCTCCCACGTGGCCGCGGTGCGGCGGGCGCGGGTGCGGGTCTGGGCGCCGGCCTCGGACGGGAGGAGCGGGAGTCCTAGGACGCCGCCCGCGGCCGCTGCCGATCCCCGGGTGAGGAGGGTGCGGCGGTCGATCGTTCGTTCGGACATGTGGTCCTTTCTCTTCGGGGAGGGCCGAGCCGGGGACGGGGGGTCTTCTCGGCGGCGGGTTCAAGATCGTAAGTGGCCGGGGTGGCGGGCGTCCAGCCGGTGCGGCGCTCGCCGGGGTGGGCCAGGCGCCGGGGTGGTGTGCCGCGGCGTTGCGGGTGGTGCTCGAAGTGCCACCATTCGTTGTCGTAGATGCGGTAGAGGTCGTAGCGGGCGCCGTGTTCCTCCAGCCAGCGCGCGCCCTCGTGCGGTCGTACGTCGAGTGCGATGCCTCTGACGTGGGGTGATTCCGCCGCCGGCAGGACGAGCATGCGGGCCGCGGTGGCCGAGCCGCGGCGGCGTGCCTCTTCTTCGAACATGCGTTGCTGGACGGCGGGGTCGCGGTATCCCGAGGTGAGGCCGATGAGCTGGCGGTGGCGCCACAGTGCCTCGGTACGCGCCGCGCTGAACGCCGCCCTGGTGCCGTCGGTGAGCCCGGTGAGGTCCTCGGCGGGGAAGCGCAGGGCCAGTGCCCAGTGGCAGGCCAGCTCGCGGGCGTGGCCGGGGCGGCGGGCGAACGCCGCCGGCAGCAGCAGCGCGGCGAGCACCAGGGTGAGCGCCGCGTACAGGCGGTCCCGGAGCCGGGGCGGGATGGTGCGTGGTTCGTTCATGGCGAACTACGATTGGCGCCGGATGTGCGCAGGTTGTCAGCCGTATGTCACCGTTTGTCGACGGCGGTCGCCGCCGGCGCGGCCGTGACACGACCATGACATGGCGCTGACGGGACGGGGACACGGCCGGTCGAGAGTGGGCAGGACCGACCGGCGGGCGAGTGACGGAGTGTGCGGTGAAACCCGGTGGTGTATCGCGAGTGTTGCTGATCGAGGACGACCCGGCTGTGCGGGAGGGCCTTGAGCTGGCCCTGACCCGGCACGGGCACCGGGTGCGCGCGGTGGAGTCCGGCGAGCAGGGCCTGGACCGGCTGCGCGCGGACGTCCCCGACGTCGTCGTGCTCGACCTGATGTTGCCCGGCATGGACGGCTTCGAGGTCTGCCGCCGCATCCGGGCCGCCGGGGACACCCCGATCATCATGCTGACCGCGCGCGGCGACGACATGGACGTGGTGGCCGGGCTGGAGGCGGGCGCCGACGACTACGTCGTCAAGCCGGCTCAGCCCAGGGTGCTGGAGGCGCGCATCCGCGCGGTGCTCCGGCGCGTCGGCCGCGACCAGGCGGAGCTGGAGCGGTACGGGGACCTGACCATCGACCGGGCCGCGCTGGTGGTCGCCCGCCGCGGCGAGCCGGTCAGCCTCGCCCCGACCGAGCTGCGCCTGCTGCTGGAGCTGTCGGGCACGCCGGGCCGGGTGCACAGCCGCCAGCAGTTGCTGGAGTCGGTGTGGGAGCACGGGTACTTCGGCGACTCGCGGCTGGTGGACGCCTGCGTGCAGCGGCTGCGCGCGAAGATCGAGGACGACTCGGCGGCGCCCGTCTACGTGCAGACGGTGCGCGGCTTCGGCTACCGCTTCGGGCCGGTGTGACCCGCCGATGGCAGCTCGGCCGAGCCTGGGGCTGCGCGCCCGGCTGGTGTTCGCCTTCGCGCTGCTGTGCGTGGTCACCGCGGCGGCGGTGGCCGGCGGCGGCTACGTCCAGGCCCGCAACGCCATCCTGCAACGGACCCAGGACGCCGCGGTCCAGGCGGTGACCGGCCGCCTGCAGGCGCTCTACCCGCTGCGGACCCCGGCGCCGGACCCGGACGAGCTCGACGAGATCGCCAGGACCGCCGCCGACCCGAACGGCTTCGCGGTCGCCTTCTACCACGGGACGCACTCGCAGCTCCCCCCGGCCCCGCCGCCTCCCCCGCCGCCGGGGCGCAGGAAGCCGGGCGGCAGGCCGCCGGTCCTGGACGCGCGGGTGATCTCGCCGGAGCTGCGGCGGGCGGTGGCCGGCGGCAGCACCGCGTGGCAGCGGGTGCTGTGGGAGGGCCGGCCCTGGCTGATCGTCGGCACGTCGCTGATGATCACCGAGCGCGGCGGGGGGACGCGGCCGTCCGGCATCGAGGTCTACGTCCCGCGTGACCTGTTCTCCGAGCAGCGCAGCATCGACGAGCTGGCCGCGTCCGCCTGGCTCACCGGGGGGATGGCTCTGGCCTTCGCGGTCGTCCTGGCGTCGCTGGCCACCCGCAGCGTGCTGCGCCCGGTGCGCGAGCTGGGCCGGGCGGCCCGCCTGCTGGGCCAGGGCGAGCTGCGGACCAGGATCGCGGTCCACGGCTCCGACGAGCTGGCGGACGTGGCGCGCACGTTCAACGACACCGCCGCCGAGCTGGAGCGGCACGTCGAGCAGCTGCGCGCGATGGAGGCCGACGCCCGCCGGTTCGTGGCCGACGTGTCGCACGAGCTGCGCACGCCGCTGGCCGCGCTGGCCGCGGTCGCCGACGTCCTGGACGAGGAGGCGGCCGGGCTGCCCGAGCCCGCCGGCCGGGCCGCGCGGCTGGTCAGCCAGGAGACGCTCAACCTCACCGGGCTGGTGAACGACCTCATCGAGATCAGCAGGTTCGACTCGGGCGTCGCGGCCCTCGCGCTGAACGAGATCGACGTGGCCGAGCTGGTACGCGCCACGCTGCGCACCCGGGGCTGGCCGGAGCGGGTGGACGCCGAGCTCCCCGAGGGGGTGACGGCGCGGCTGGACCCGCGCCGGGTGGACGTCATCCTGGCGAACCTGGTCGGCAACGCCCTGCGGCACGGCGAGCCGCCGGTGTCGGTACGGCTGTCGGCCGACGCGGGCTGGATCGTCCTGGAGGTCCGCGACCACGGGCCGGGGCTGGAGGCGACGGTGCTGCCGCACGTGTTCGACCGGTTCTACAAGGCCAGCGCGGCCCGGGCCAGGTCCGAGGGCAGCGGTCTCGGCCTGGCCATCGCGCGGGAGAACGCGCGCCTGCACGGGGGCGAGCTCACCGTCGCCAACGCCCCGGACGGCGGCGCCGTCTTCACCCTGCGCCTGCCACGCCGGTCCCCCGGCCCGGACGCAGGCCCGGATGCAGGCCGGGGCGCAAGCCCGGACGGAGGTCCCGCATGAGGCCCGCACTCCCCCACCACGTGCTCACGGCCGAACGCGCGTCCCTGCCGGCCGCGTCCCTTCTGGCCACGTCCCTGCCGGCCGCGTCCCTTCTGGCCACGTCCCTTCTGGCCTCGGTCCGCGCGCGGCTGCTGGCCGCGGTACTCGCGTCGCTGCTCGCCGTGGCCGGGTGCGGTGTGCGGCCCAGCGACGTCATCGCCGCCGGCGATCCGCCGAGCGGGCCCCTCTTCTCCCCCGCGACGGTCACCCTCTACCTGGTGAAGGACGGCCGCCTCAGCCGGGTGACCCGCCCCGGGGGCCCGCTGGTCCTGGTGGACACGCTCGCGCTGCTGGCGTCCGGGCCCACCACGCAGGAGCAGGCGCGCGGGCTGAGCACCGACGTCCCGCCCGAGGCCGGTCCGTTCTCGTTGACCATGGACGCGGCCGGCCACCTGGTGGTGACCCCGTCCCCCACGGCCGGCGAGCTGCCGCCGCCGGCCGTCGAGCAGATCGTGTGCACGGCCGCCGCCGCCACGTCGCAGGAGGACCCCACTCGGATCACCGTGGCCGGCGCCGGCGTGCGGCGTCCAGGTCCGTCGCGCTGCCCGCGGTGACCGGGCGGCCGGCACCGTGCCGGCAGCCGATCGGAAGGAGCGCCGGGCGTCGTCAGGCGGCGTCGAGGGCTCCGGTGATGCTGCGGATCATGCCGGCCAGGACGGGGGCGGGCTCGCCCTGGTGGGTCCGGGCGGCCGTCCGCACGGCGACGAGGACGGTGTCGCGGAAGTTGCCCGCCTCCGCCGGCGCCTGCCGCCCGAGCAGGTGCATGGCCGCGGTCAGCGCCGGCAACACGACCTCGGCGAGCTCGGCCACGGTCCTGCCGCGCAGGTTCACGCCCTTGGGCCACTCGGCGAGCACGTGCCCGACCAGGCCGGTCGCGCAGCCCAGGGCGATGGAGCCGTCGCTGGCGGTCCGGTGGGGCCTGCCGGCGGCGTCCGCGGCGGCCATCAGCGAGACGGCGCCGTAGGCGGCGGTGCGCAGGGTGATCCTGTCCTGGTGGGTGAGGGTGCCGGACATGGTGGTGTGTGCTCCTTCTTACCTGTCACGCTTACCTGCCACGCGAGGCGGACGGACGGACGGCCGGCGCCACGCGGTCGCCGCACACCGCCGGACCGTTCACGGCACGCACCCTCCCCCGCCGCGCTGACACCGGGCCGCCGCCGCCCTGACACGACCGCCGCGCCACGCGCCGACCAGCCCCTCCCCTCCCCCACGCTCACGCCGGTCGAGCCGGTCGAGCCGGACGGGCCGGAGTCCCGGGTCGTGTCCCGTCCTCCGTGATCGGCCGCGAGGACACGTGAGGACGACGGCCGCTTCGAGCCGTCCCCGGCGCGGTTAGGCTGTCCGGCGGATTGGCGCGCGAGCGTGGGGAGGCACGATGACGCCCGGTGACGACCAGCACCCGGCCCGGCCGGCGAGCGGCGGCGCGCGGTGCTCCGGGCTCCGGGCTCCGGGCTCCGGGCTCCGGGCTCCGGGCGATGCGAATTCGAAGCAGTAGGGTGGGTGGCGTGAGCGACCCGGCAACCGGTCTGAACACCGAGCAACTCGGTGCGTACTTCGCCCTGATGGAGGTCAGCAGCCTCCTCCAGTACGCGGTGGAGGAGCACCTGCGTGCCGACGGCGACCTCAGCTACGTGCAGTTCCAGATCCTGGCCCGGCTGGTGGACGCGCCGGAGGGCAGGCTGCGGATGACCGACCTGGCCGACGGCGTCGTCTACAGCCGCAGCGGGCTCACCTACCAGGCGGGCCTGCTGGACAAACGGGGCCTGATCACCCGCTCGCCCTCGCCCGACGACGAGCGCAGCGTGATCGTGACCGTCACGGACGCCGGCCGCGAGCTGGTCGCCCGGGTGCTTCCCGGCCACGTCGACCAGGTGCGGGGGCTGTTGTTCGACCCGATGAGCGACGAGGACCTCGCCGCGCTCGGCGGCGTGCTGGCCCGCGTCCGCGCGCACATGCGCGCCAACCCGCCGCGCTCCGCCAAACCCCGCGCCGCCCGCAACCGCCCCGACCGTCCCCCGGCGACGGACGCGACTCCCCCGGCACGCCGGCGCGGCTGAGCTCGCGGCACCGGACGAACCGCCCGCCGATCAGGACCGCTCGACGGTGAAGCCCGTGTGGGCGGGGTGTCGCCGAGTTCATCTTTCGGCGGCACCCCCGGTGCATGAGGTCTGGACGATCGGCGGCGCTGGCCCTACGTCAGTTGCTCACATCGTCCGGATTCTCCTCGACGTTGTCCTCCGCGCCATTCCACGGATCCACGTTGGTCTCGTCCTCACCGTGATCGGCCGTGTCCTCCTCGGGGGTGGGATCGAGCGCCGCGAGCTCGGCGGACACCTTCGCCCACCGGGCGTCCGGGTCGAGGGAGGCATATTGGGCCACCAGGGAATCGGGCCGGGCGGAGCCGAGAGACCCCACCAGCGCGGCCTCGTCCTTGGACTGCAGAGCGAGCTGGAGGGGGGACTCCTCCCCCGCGAAGACGCCCTTGGCTTCCCCGCGACCGATCACCCCGTGGTCGTAGGGAAGGATCGCTTGGGCGGCGAGTGGAGCGTACGTCCCGCCCTCCTCATGTGCGAGCGGAATGATGTAGGTATGACCCACCTCGACCCGCGGCGCACCCTCGATGACGAGCTGCGTCCGGGTCTCACCGGTGAACTCCCAGCCTGCCACGTCGAGCGAGAAACCGGCCGGCGGCGCCGGCCACCAACCGCTGCCCAGTTTCCGGGACCAGACAGTCTTCGTGACCGTCATGCGCACGGTCCGCCCGATGTAGCCTTCTCCAGCGGCGACCTCCTCCTCGGACGGCGTACCCTCCGTCTCCGACGTGGCTCTGGCCACCACCACATGGTCCGCGTACCCCACCCAGTCCGCGAGTCTGGCGTGCGGCAGACGGGGCGTCCCTTGGGCGACGATCAGGTCGGCCTCTTCGCCGTCGTCCGCGGCGGCGCTGGCTCCGACGGCGGGGCCGGAGTGGCCGGTGGCGGCGGAAGCCGCCCCTATCGTCCCGGCCAGCGCGAGCAGGAGCACGCCGGCCATGACACTCGTACGAGTTCTCATTTGATGCCCCCGACTCAGTAGGTCTTGTTGATCATCCTGCGGTTGTGCCCGCCGAGTGTCTGCACGCCCACCCGGGGAGGAGTTCGCAGGCACCCCAGCCGGCTGTCCTCGTTGCTGACCGCGGGATAGGCGCGGTTGCCGTGGGTGAGGCCGACCGCGTGCCCGGTTTCGTGGCACGCGAGCTCCTTGGAGGGGGTGGCCCCTTTCAGCAGGACGTAGTGCTGGTCGCACTTCAGCTCGTCAACCCTGTTGTCGCACCAGGTCAACGCGACGACGCCGGCCGGGAACTTCTCGGGCTTCTTGTAAATGACGTCTGTTTCCGCGTCGCCGGTGTACACCGGTTTCCTGACGAACTTGACCTTCAGATCCGTCCTCGCGTCGAAGTCGTCCTTCAGCACCTCCTTGATCCGGGTCCATCCGGAAGGCGCGACAGATTTTTGACGCCAGACTGTGAGAGTGCTGTTGTCGGTCTGGCAGAACCTCCTCGGGAGGGTCTTGTTGCCGTGACAGTCCCACGGCGTGTTCTTCGTGCGGAACATGTTGTCGAAATCCTGGGGCTGGCAGTCGTCAGGCCCGTCGAAGCACATCGAGGGAGGGCTCTGTGCGTCGGCCAGTGCCGGGGAGGCCGGGCCCGCGCCGGCGATCCCCAGCGCCATCAAGCACATCGTCCCCAGCGCCGGCGCCCAGCGGGCACGTCTGACAATTCCCGCGTTGCTTGCGGTCATGCTCTTTCCTTCCGGCTTCGTCATCCTGCGGTCGCAGGCGACACGAGCAACGATCTCCCGGCGTCTCCGACATCGAATCTGTCGAACGACTGGTCGAAGTGCTGCGAGCGGCGTGCCGCAGGCGGAGCGGGTGGCCGCTTCTGGACACCGCCTGCCAGGTAGGGCATGAGGGGGCCGGGTAAGGAGGCACGCACCGGCCACATCCTCCGTGGGAAGGGCTCTCATGACCTCCTTGCTCAAGCGCTCGGCCGTCCTCGCCGCGTCGGCCGCCCTGGCGTTGTCCGTGACCACCGCCCCGGCCGCGGCCATGGACGCCAACTACACCTGCTCCACCGGCACCCGGCTCCTCGTGTCCGATCTGGTGGGCTACATCATCGTCGCGAGCGGGTGCACCGGCTCGGGCTCGGGCACCTACGGGACGATCACGATCCCGTCCGGCAGCTACTTCTGCCAGAACGTGGTCTACAACCCGACGATCGACTGGCTCAACGGCCACCGTTGCTGAGAGGAGGGCGGGGCGCCGGACGCGCACCCAACGTTGGGATAACGATCGTCCCCCGGGACGGTTGTGACTCCAGGTTGTGATCTCCCTGCGGCACGATCGCTTCCCATGAAGAAGACGATCACCTTAGTGGTGGCCTGCGGCGTGCTGGCGCTGGTCGCCGTTCCGGCGCACGCGGCGCACGCGGCGCCGAAGGACCCCGTCAGCGCGCTCAAGGCCACGATGACGCCCGGCCACGGCGTACGCTTCACCGACACCGTCACCTGGGGGGACGGCCTCGACGAGATGGGCGCCCGCGACGCCAAGGGCACCTTCCAGTTCGGCAAGAAGGGCGTGGCCGCCTTCGAGCTCACGATGGACTACGGCGACGAGCGGGAGCGCGTCATCTCCATCGGCAGGACCGGCTACTACTCGGGCGGCGTCCTGGAGGGCGTGCTCCCCAAGGGCAAGACTTGGCTCAAGAGCGTCGGCGGCGCCATCCCCGACTCCTGGGCCCAGTGGCTCAACCCGGCCGAGCCCACGACCCTGGCCGCGCTCATGAAGAAGGGCGCGAGGAGCGGCAACGCGGTCACCGGCTCGATCACCCTCAAGGAGCTCAAGGCGGTCTCGGCCTGGGTCGCCGCCGCCGGCGTCGGCAAGGAGTACGACGGCATCAAGATGTCCTACACCCTCACGCTGGGCTCCTCGGGCCTGGTGAACCGGCTGCGGACGTCGTACACGATCACCCAGGACGGCAAGCTCAACGAGGTCACCGTCGACAGCCGCTACACCGGGTGGGGCGCCAAGGTCTCGATCAAGGCGCCGGACCCGAGCACGGTGACCACCCGGTACCGCTGACCCCGCCATCCGGTACCGCTGACCCCAGCCCGAGGGACACCTCCGGCGCGAGGCTCCACCCGGCGGCGGCGTCCCTCGCCGCTCACCGGAGCGTTCGCGTGGCTGGTGCGTCCAGCGCGTAGGAGCGGTCCATCAGGTCGGTCATCGCCTGCTGGAAGTCGCGGCGCCTCTTGTCGCTCCAGCCCGCGGTCAACCGCGCGAAGATCTCCTCCTGCCAGCGATGAGCCTGGTCCAGCATGGACCGGCCCGCGGCGGTGAGCGAGGCTTCGCGCCGCCGGCCGTCGGCCGGGGATGCCGCCATGAGCACGTAGCCGGCCGCTGTGGCGCTCTTGACCAGCCGCGAGGCGCTACTCTGGTCGATCCCGATCTCGTACGCGATCGCGTTGACCGTTGCCGGGGTCCCGCGCCGGCCGAGGGCGTGGACGGCCTCGCAGACCAGGACGAGCCGGCCCTGGTCGCCGCCGGCGTCCGCCGCCGACGCCGTCACGGGCCGGCGCGCCCAGTGCCGGACGAAGTGGAACAGGACCTGGCCGGGGCCGTGGCCGGTCACTCGGATGCCGCCATCTCGCGGCAGACGGCGGCCAGTTCGAGGGCGGACCTGAGGTCCGGCAGCCGCAGCGCGGCCGTGACCTTCCCGCCGGAGGCGCGAAAGACCGTCGCCACCCGCGTGGGCCGCGTGCTCCCGGGCCAGGTGGCGTCCTCCTCGACCACCATCAGCCGTTCGCTGACCGGGTGCCAGGACCGGGGAATCAGGGTGATCCCCGATCGCTCCACCCACTCCGCGAACTGCGCGGGCGTGATCGGTCCTGCGCCCTTCGGGCCCAGGACGACGATCGGGTCGCCGACGGCCCCCGCGGCGCGCCGCGGGTCGCCGTCGTTGACGCTCGCGTGCCACTCGTTGATCGCTGCTTCCAGGCTGGAGTCCATACCCGGAACTATATGCGATCCGCATACATCTGAGGCCGCTCCCCCGATCGGGTCCGGAGGAAGAATGGCGGTCATGACGCGGTGAACGGCCGGAAAGCGGCTTTACCGGGCAGGACCCGATCGGCTAGACATGGCCGGGATCACGTGCGGATCGGCATCGCCGGACACTCCTGCGGCCGGACGGCCCCTGCGAGCGCCCGGCCAGAGAAGACAGGCTCCCCTATGTTCCTGGGCACTACCAGAGTCCTCGTGCTCGTGCTGGCCCTCGTCGCGGGCGGCGCGACGCTGACGGGCGGTCCGGGCCGGGCGGCGGCGGCCGGGACGGTGCCGGCGCAGTTCTTCGCGAAGATGTACAGCGAGGCCCTGGGCAGGATGCCGGATCCGGGCGGGTGGGCGAGCATGGTGGACGACTTCGCCACGCACGGATGCGGCCGCGAACGACTGGGCGAGCGGGTGCGGGGCTTCTACACCTCGGCGGAGTACCTCGCGCTGCCGTACGACCATGCGGCCAGGGTGCTCACCCTTTACCGCGGCGCGCTCAACCGTGAGCCCGATCAGGGCGGGCTGGAACACTTCACCGACCAGCTCGCCACCGGCGCGCGTACCTGGCCGCAGCTCGTGGACGTCTTCACGGGCAGCGGTGAGTTCGAGGCGCTCGCCCGCACGATCTGCGGCTCCTCCTCCGGCTACCAGTTCGGCACGACCCCCGCGCCGCGGCTGCCCACGTCCGGGGCCGGCTTCACCGGCGGCACGGGCGAGCAGCTCCAGGCCCTGCTGGACGCCGCGCCCCAGGACGGCGTGGTCGCGCTGGCGCAGAAGGCGGTCGTGCGCATCAGCGGGACGCTCGTCGTCCCGCCGGGCCGGACGCTGCTCACGACCGGCGCGCCGACCCCGCACCAGTACGCGCTGCAGGCGAGGCTGGTGCGCACCGGCCCCTTCGGAGCCCCGGTCATCCGCGTCATGCCGGGCGGCCGGCTGATGAACGTCTGGGTGGACGGCCAGCGGGGCGCATCCGCGAACTACTCCAGGGACGCCGTCAACATCCAGCTCATGGGCGGTGACGGCACCCGGGTGAGCGACTCCACGATCTCCAACAGCCTCGGCTGGACCAGCCTGCAGGCGTTCGGCAGCTACGAGAACCAGCCCTGCCGGAGCACGGAGATCATCGGCAACCTGGTCACCGCCTACTCCTCCGAGCACGTGGGAGAGCGGTGGACGGACGGGCTCTCGGTCGCCTGCGAGAACGCCCTCATCGAGGGCAACGGGATCATCGACGCCACCGACGTGGGCATCGTGCTGTTCCGCTCCAGCCCTGAGACGCAGAGGTCGTCGGTGCGCCGCAACCTCGTTCTCAACGCCGGCAACCCGGCGTTCGGGGCGATCGGGGTCGACGGCCTGCACAGCAGGAACACCACGCACGACTTCACCGGGGCGAGCGTGGCGGAGAACGCCTTCTGGACGGGGCCTGACACCCATGTGGACATCGGCCTGGCGGTGGGCACGCGGTCGTGGTTCGGCGACGCTTCGGACCCCGGCACCGGGATCGCCGTCACCGGCAACACGACGAACGGGCTGACCGCGGTGGTGGGCACCGGCATCGCGGTGACGGGCATGAACAGGGCGCGCGTCCAGGGCAACGACCTCCGGCTGTCGGTCCGCCCCGTCAGCGGGTGCCCGCACGTCGCCTTCGGGTACGACGCCGACGGATACGCCGAGGACGGGGACTTCCAGCCGGGCGCCGCTGCGGTGACCTTCGTCGACGCCCAAGGACGCGGCTGCGTCGCGCAACACTGACAGGCCCGGGCGGGAGGCCCGGGCCGCGCCGCCGGCCTACGGCGTACCGAGACCGGCGGGCGGCGGCGCCGTGCTGGCGCGGACGACCAGCCGGTGAGGGAAGATCAGGCGCTCCGGCCCGGCGCCCGCGCCCGCCAGCAGCAGCCGGCCCGCCGTCTCGCCCATCTCCTGCTTGGCCTGGTGGATCGTGGTGAGCCCCGCCTCCTCGGCCGCGCTGTCGGAGAAGCCCACCACCGACAGCTCGCCCGGCACCTCCAGCCCCAGGTCGGCGGCGGCGTCGAGGACGCCGAGGGCCAGCACGTCGGTGTTGGCGAGGATCGCCGTGGGCCGCGGCCGGCGGCCCAGGAGGGCGTGCCCGGCCCTGCGGCCCGCCTCGCGCGAGTTGCGCGCCACCTCGTAGAAGGGCACCTCGTCCCACCCGAGCCCGGCCTCCTCGCAGGCCCGCCGGTAGCCGCCGAGCCGCGCCCTCATGGCCGCGAACACCGCGCCCTCCTGCCGCTCGCGGCCGGCCCAGCCGCTGTGGCCGTCCTCGTGGAGGCCCGCCATGACCACGCCCAGGCGCCGGTGCCCGAGCTCCAGCACGTGGCGGGCGGCATCCGCGCCGGCCGCGGGCTCGTCGGTGCCCACGAACGGGTGGCCCTCGGCGTACGGCTCGTCCACGATCACCACGGGCAGCTTCCTGGCCAGCACCTCCGCCAGCGCCGGATGCCCGTCGGGCAGTGACATCACGCAGAAGGCGTCGACCACCGCGTCGCGCACGGTCTCGCTGCGCCGGTCGCCGTGCGGCAGCGGCAGGATGAGCAGCCCGACCCCGGCGTCCTCGGCGGCCGTGGCCAGGCCCTGGAAGAACCCGATCGCGTACGGGTCGGCGAACGCGTACGCCAGCGTCTCGCTGAAGATGAGCCCGAGCGCGCCCGCCCGGCCCAGCCGCAGGGAGCGGGCCGTCGGGTTGGGGCCGGCGTAGCCCAGCTCGTCGGCGACCTGGAGGATGCGCTGCCGCAGCCCCTCGCTGAGCTGGTCAGGGCGCGAGAAGGCGTAGGACACGGTGGCCCGGGACACGCCGAGCCGGTCGGCGATCGTCTGGAGCGTCACCCTGGGCATGGGGCAACGGTATCCCGGGTCCTTGCCACCCCGCTCTTAATCAATTAAGGTCTTAATTGATTAAGAAGGAGGAATGGCCATGGACGCGATGCAAGTCCTCGCTCACGAGACGGCGATGGGGCTCGGCGGGCCGCTCGGGGAGGCGCTGCCCGGCGCGCCCCGCAGGCCGCACCGCGAGCGCCGCCCGAAGGTCCGGGCGCGGCTGGCCCACTCGCTCCGCTGGACGGCCGACCGGCTGGACCCGAGGTACGGAACCCCCTGACGCCGTACGGCCCGCGAACGCCGCGGACCGGCCGCCAGGACGCGAACGCGGCCGCCGGGGCCGGCCATCGGGGCCGGCTCTCGGCGATCCCGGGATCGAGCGAGAGCGGCATGGTCGTTTCCTTCCGGTCCTGCTGTCGGAGGGGGACGACGGGGTGTCAGGCGGTGGGCACGACGATGACGGTCTTGCCGCCGGGCAGCGTGCCCGCGGCGGCCTGGGCGTGCACGGCCGGCAGTTCGGCCAGCGGCACGTGCTGGGCGACCTGGACGCGCAGGTCGCCGGAGTCGACCAGGGCCACCAGGTGGGCGAGCCGGCCGGCGTCGCTGCGGACGTACAGGTCGATGCCG
>NZ_JBFAHK010000035.1:0-70349 GCF_040802095.1 Nonomuraea sp. NPDC050783 | reverse complement strand
GGTGGCCAGCAGGTCCTGACGCTGAGCCCAGGTGGTGAAAGAGACCAGCGCCGACAGATGCCGGTTCCAGGTAGCCGCCGCCGCACCCGACCAGCAATCCATCACCGCGGCGTAGTCCTCGGGCGCGAGGTCGGCGACCAGATGATGCGGGCCGGTGACGGCGACGAGGCGGGCCAGGGTCTGGGCGTAGCCGGCACGGGTGGTGGCCGAGCCGAGCGAGGCGAGGAACCGGGCGACCGCGCCGTCGACGTCGAGGCCGGAACCGGGGCCGGAATCGGGCGCATGCGGAGGTGGGGGTGGGGCGACCGGCATGACGAACCTCCCACGAACACTGAACGGGGAGGAGCGCGATAGGTAACACTACCGAGTCGGGACGGCCGAAGGCAGGGGCGAACTAGGCACGGGCAACTGGCGAAGGGTAGATGTGACAGGTAACGCAAGTTCTGTGTCACAGGGACAGCGGGTTCTCACGACAAATATTTCACTTATGTAACCATACAAATACGTTGGGTGCGCATTGATAAAGGTTGATCACCACCCCATGATCTACCGTCCGACCGAAAGGGAAGATCAATGACCCTGCCCATCCAATCCGTCCTCGTGCGTCGCACCATCACCGGAGCCCCCGCCGCCGAGCAGTCCGTGGAGAGGTATCGGGTGCCGTTCGCCAGTGAGAGCGAGGAGTAGCCAGTTGGTGAACCGGTGAGCGTCCGAGATCCCCGCTGGAGGTGTGAGGGATGGCGGGCGCTCACCGCGCCGATGAAGCCGAGCGACAGGTGAGTCCGCACGACAGGAGCGACATGGGCGAGCTGCCCGCAATCTCCGGCGTGGCCGAGCTGTGGCGGCTGACCACGGGCGATGACCGGATCACGGTGGCCGTCATCGACGGCCTGATCGACGAGGCGCATCCCGCCTTCACCCGTGTGAGGCTGACCCAGATCCTCGATGCCTGACCCGGCGGCGACGCCTCCGGCGCCAAGGCCGCCCACGGCACGGCGGTGGCCGGCGTGCTGTTCGGCCGGCACGACGGCCCGGCCCCCGGCATGGCACCGGGCTGCCGGGCGGTCAGCGTGCCGGTGTTCGCCGAGGGACGCCACACCGCCTAGCTGGACCTCGCCCGCGCGATCGATCTCGCGGCCGACGCCGGCGCGCATGTCATCAGCATCAGCGGCGGCCAGCTCGCCGACGCCAGCGAGGCAGAGGACACCCTTGCCCGGGCGGTGCGCCGCTGCCGCGACCAGGGCGTGCTGATCGTGGCCGCGGCCGGCAACGACGGCTGCCTGTGCGACAGCGCCCCCACCTGGCCGACGTCGCCCACCAGTGGCCCACCGCGCAGGAGACCCCCGCGCACCCGGACCTCCCCGAGGGGTATGCCGAACGCGTGCACGCCGAGCAGGGGCGGCAGATGCCCGCCTTCCTGGCCCACGACCTGGCGAGTCGCTGGGGCCGGCACGCCCGTCTGTAAGAGCGCTCCCCCACTTCTCCGTCGCCGCCACCGGGCCCGCGGATCAGGTCACCGCCCGCGGCGCCGGGCTGGCGCATGTCGTCGCCCCGGTCCGGCCCACCCGCAAACACCACGAACCGCACACCCCGATGGCCGACTACGCCCTGCGCACCCGCCCCGACGGCCTGCCCGCCGACCCCTGGCTACGCACCCACGTCCGCGCGGGCGGCACCATCATCGGCCTGGCCCCCGCCTCCATGGTTGTGGCCGGCTCCCTGGCCCGATGGCGGCGATGGACCGGCCTGACCCCGGCCCCCTCTTCCCGGAGCCTTTTCCGCCCCTGGCGCGCGGCTCCCGGGATCGCCACCCAGAAGCGTCCCGCGTACTGGCCACGGTTCCTGGACCTGCCCTCTTTCGAGAGAAAGTCCACTCATGACCGAACCGGCAGTTCCGTGGAGGGAGGGATCAAGGTGACAACCGACGCGCCCCACGGCTGCGATCGTCGCAGGGCCGAGGGCACCGAGCCGTACGCGTGGACGGCGGGCGGCGAGCGGCGGGCGGGTCCAGTCTCGGGCCAGGAAGGCGGGCATCTGCCGCTCCCGGCAGGGGGCAGCAGACTCACTGACAGGCGAGGGTCTTCTTACCGGGACCCGCTTGGCGCCATGACCCGGCGAGGCAACAATGCGGATGCAGTCACATTCGTAACGTTACGGACATGTAGTTACTCATCGGGTTCTCCTCCGCGAAGGTGCCGACATGAACACGATCCCCTCGCTCGCCGCAGTCTCCGTTCTCGCCGCCGGTCTCCTGGCCGGGCCTTCGCACGCCGCCCACGCCGTGATCCTCGATCAGGTTTGCTCCGACAATGTCGTACTGACCTGGGACCCGCCTCTGACGAACACGCCACAGACCCTCGCCTACACCGCCGAGGGGCACCTCAGCGGCTGCTCCAACTGGGCTCACCCCTCCGGCAGCTACTTCGAGAGCGGCACAGTACCGGGGGCGTCCTGCACGAACCTGTTCACCCCGGGACAAGCCACCCGCACCTTCGTGTGGGCCAACGGCGGGACCAGCGTCATGTCCTACAGTTGGGCCTCCACGCGCCTCAACGGCAACATCGTCTACACCGCCACCGGATCGATCGTCCCGGGCGGGCTCTTCGGCGGTGACCCCGCCAAAGAGGTGATCACCGTGCTCGCGACCGATCTCACAGCCTGCTCCGGCAGCGGCGTTTCCCAGCTTTCCGGCACCGGGATCCTGGAGTTGGGCCTTTGACCCGCGATGGGTGACCGTTGCCGGCCGCCTCGGGACGTCCGCCGCGTCAGCGATCTAGCTGGAGGTGACCGAGAAGCTGTTGGTGACGAAGTCCATCCCGCCGCTGGAGGAGGTGATCTCGTAGCCGAACTGCACGTTGCCGAGCGTCACGTCGCCCATCCAGCCGTTGCCGCGCAGCCAGTTGAGCACGGCCTTGATGTCCACAGTGCCGGAGTTGGTGTTGCCGGTCCTGACGAACGAGAAGACCTGGTTGGCGCCATTGCTGCCGCGGTAGACGTCCCAGCTGTGGCCGCCCACGGACGTGCTGGTCTGGCGGGTGCCGAGGGGGCCGACGGCGCCGCGCTTGTTCATCCAGAGCATGATCTCGTACGCGTTGCCGGAGTCCCAGATGTCGTACGCGGTGGTGTACGCCCCGCCGCTCGGCACCGTGACACTGAACCTGCTGGTGACGCTGCCGAGGGCGCTGACGCGCTTGCCGACGTACCGGGTGGCGTTGGGGTAGGACTTCACGCCGCCGGTGTTGGGGTGATCGGCCCACACGCCCCAGTTGCTGTAGGAGTTCGCCCAGATCGTCTGGGGGCCGGCGCCGCTGCCCCAGATGTTGTTGTAGAGGGTGTAGCCGCCGTTGGTCCAGGTGCCCCAGCGGTCAGTGGAGGACCAGGTGGCGGCGAGCGCGGGCGGGGCGACGAGGACGGCGACGAGCACCAGGACGGTCAAGGGGGTGGCCGCGTACACGATCCTGCGCATGGTTCATCCCTTCTGCCAGCGGGACTGCCGGTATTAGTTTGGATGGCGTCCAAATAAAGCAGGAGAATCGCGACACACTTTGCGCCTGGCGGGCCGCCGAGTCAAGCCCGCTGTGAAACTTTCGCCGCGGCCTCGCCGATCGGCAGGGTCCCTCCCTCGACGACTACGGCGCCGAGGGCTCCATCGCCCCGCGCGGGAACGGGAACCACTGCGACTACCGGAACCGTCCGCGTCGCCGGGGTCGAGGCCGAGCGCGCTCCCCCCGGGTCTCCTTCGAGAGGCCGCCGGGCGGCGCCGGCACCGGCTCCCCGAGGCGCTTCGTCGTGGAGCCGAACGACAGCACGGACGCCGGTCTCGACCTGCGCTGCCATGGAGCGGGCCCCCGGGCCGAGCTGGGGTTTTGCCATGATTTCGCCGGGTTCTAGGTCATCTAGGATGGGCGGGTGAAGTACATGCTGATGATCTACGCCAACGCAGAGTCGCAGCAGCACGTGGCCGACCACGAGGACGCGGTGATGGCCGAGGTGGACACCCTGATGAAGGAGCTGGCCGACAGCGGCGAGCTGGTGGGCGGGCAGGCGCTGGCCGGGCCGGGCTCGGCCAGGACCGTCAGGGTGCGCGGCGGGGTGCCGGCCGTCACGGACGGGCCGTTCCTGGAGGCCAAGGAGTTCCTGGCCGGCTACCTGACGGTGGAGTGCGCGAGCATCGAGCGGGCCACGGAGATCGCGGCGCGGTGGCCGGACGCGCGGCTGTGCGCGATGGAGGTGTGGCCGGTCATCGACGAGGTGGACGCCTCCCAGGACCCGGCGGCCCGGGCGGATCCGGCGCGGGGATGAGCGGCGAGGTCGAGGGGCTGCTGCGGGAGCTGGCGCCGCAGGTCCTGGGCATCCTCGTCCGCCGCTACGAGCAGTTCGGCACCTGCGAGGACGCCGTTCAGGAGGCGCTGCTCGACGCCGCCGTGCAGTGGCCGGAGCAGGGCGTGCCGGACAACCCGCGCGCCTGGCTGACCACGGTGGCCTCGCGGCGGGTCATCGACCACATGCGCGGCGAGCACGCGCGCCGGCGGCGGGAGGAGAGCGTCGCGGCCAGCGCGCCGGCCGACGCGCTCACGGTCGCCGCGCCCGGCGAGGACCGGCCCGGCGACCAGGACGACACGCTCACGCTGCTGTTCCTGTGCTGCCATCCGGCGCTGTCGCAGCCCTCGCAGCTCGCGCTCACGCTGCGGGCCGTGGGCGGGCTGACGACGGCGCAGGTGGCCAGCGCGTTCCTGGTGCCGGAGGCGACGATGGCGCAGCGCATCAGCCGGGCCAAGCAGCGCATCAAGGCGGCCGGGGCGAGGTTCGCGATGCCGCCCGACGACGAGCGGGCCGAGCGGCTGCGGGTGGTCCTGCACGTGCTCTACCTGATCTTCAACGAGGGCTACACGGCCACCTCCGGCCCCGAGCTGCACAGGGCCGAGCTGACCGGGGAGGCGATCAGGCTGGCCAGGGCCCTGCACCGGCTGCTGCCCGGCGACGGGGAGGTGACCGGGCTGCTGGCGCTCATGCTGCTCACCGAGGCCCGGCGGGCGGCGCGCACCGGGCCCGACGGGCGGCTGATCCCGCTGGCCGAGCAGGACCGGAGCCTGTGGGACCGGCGGCTGATCGACGAGGGCGTGGAGCTGGTCAGCAAGGCGCTGTCCACGGCCGAGCTGGGGCCCTACCAGGTGCAGGCGGCGATCGCGGCCGTGCACGACGAGGCGCCCACCGCCGCGGAGACCGACTGGCCGCAGATCCTCGCGCTGTACGAGGTGCTGTCCGGCCTGGACGACAACCCGGTCGTCGAGCTCAACCACGCGGTGGCCGTGGCCATGGTGCACGGCCCGCGCGCCGGGCTGGCCCGGCTCGACGACCTGGCGGCCCGGGGGCGGCTCGACGGGCACCACCGGCCGGCGGCGGTCCGCGCGCACCTGCTGGAGATGGCGGGCGATCCGGCGGGGGCGGCCGAGGCGTACCGGGAGGCGGCCCGGCTGACGGCGAGCGTGCCGGAGCGGGACTACCTCCAGCGCCGAGCGTCCCGTTTGTCTTGACAATATTTGTTTTCGGTGCCATCGTGATCTCATGCACGAAGTCGAGGTGATCGAGGATCCCGCGGCGGCCGAGGCGTCGCTCGACCCCATGCGCTCCAGGCTCCTGGCCGAGCTGGCCGAGCCCGGCTCCGCCACGTCCCTGGCCGCCAAGGTCGGGCTGGCCCGGCAGAAGGTCAACTACCATCTGCGCACGCTGGAGAAGCACGGCCTGGTGGAGCTGGTCGAGGAGCGCAGGAAGGGCAACGTCACCGAGCGCGTGATGCGGGCGACCGCGGCCTCGTTCGTCATCTCCCCGAACGCGCTGGCCTCCGTGCAGCCCGACCCGTCCCGCGCGCCCGACCGGCTGTCGGCGCGCTGGCTGCTGGCCCTCGCCGCGCAGCTCGTGCGCGACGTCGGCGCGCTCGTCACCGGGGCGGCCAAGGCGCAGAAGCGGGTGGCGACGTTCGCGATCGACGGCGAGGTGCGCTTCGCCTCCGCGGCCGACCGGGCGGCCTTCGCACGCGAGCTGGCCGACTCCGTGACCTCTCTCATCAGCAAATATCACGACGAGACGGCCGAGGGCGGGCGCCCGCACCGGCTGGTCGTCGCCGTGCATCCCGCCGTCCCCCCCGCCGCTCCCCCTGCCGTGCATCCCCCCGTCCACCCTGCCGGCTCTCCGGCCGTCCAGCGGCAGGAGGGCTGAGGTGGGCCACGCGTTCGAGCTGCCCCACGAGGCGGCCGTCGCCGCCACGCCCGAGCAGGTCTGGGACGCCATCTCCACCGGCCCCGGCATCACCTCGTGGTTCATGGGCCGCAGCGAGGTCGAGGGTGGAGTGGTACGCACCGCGTTCGGCGGCTACGAGCTGCCCGACTCGGCGGTCACCGCGGCCGACCCGCCGCACCGCTTCGCCCACTCCAGCGACCCGGCCGGCGACGGCCGCTTCGTCGCCTACGAGTTCCTGGTCGAGGGCCGCGAGCGCGGCAGCACCGTGGTCCGCCTGGTGACCAGCGGCTTCCTGCCGGGCGACGACTGGCAGGACGAGTTCGAGGCCATGTCCAGGGGCCTGGAGATGTACTTCGCGACCCTGGTCGAATACCTCGGCCACTTCGCGGGCCGCACGGCGACGCCGGTCACGGAGTTCGGGCCGCCGGTGCGGGACTGGGCGCGCGCCTGGGAGGCCGTGTACGCCGAGCTGGGCGGCCGGCCCGCGCCCGGCGACCGGGTGCGCCTCGGCCCGGCCGAAGGCGTCGTCTACCACGTCAACCCCCAGGCCATCGGCATCCGCTCGGGGCACGCCGTCCACCGCGTCCTGCAGGGCTTCGGCGGATCGATGATCGCCTCCCACCTGCTGTACGCGGGCGACGACGGCGAGGGGCCGGCGTGGCGGGCGTGGCTGGAGCGCCTGCACCGCGACGAGGAGTGACAAGCCTGCGGGCGCCGGGCAGGGGGACCGCATGAACGTCGTCGTGCTGTCCGACACCCACGCGCCCCGCCGCTGGCGCTCCTGCCCGCCCCGGGTCGCCGAGCACCTGCGCGGCGCGGACGTCATCCTGCACGCCGGGGACGTCTGCGTCGCCCCGGTGCTCGCCGAGCTGGCCGCCTACGCGCCGGTCCACGCGGTCAAGGGCAACAACGACGGCCCCGACGTGACGGCGCCGGAGACGCTGGAGCTGACCCTGGAGGGCCTGCGCGTCGGCATGATCCACGACAGCGGCCCGGCCAGGGGCCGCCTGGCCCGCATGCGGCGCCGCTTCCCCGGCGCGGACCTGGTCGTGTTCGGCCACTCCCACATCCCGCTGGACGAGTCGGGCGACGGCCTGCGCATCTTCAACCCGGGCTCCCCCACCGACCGCCGCCGCCAGCCGCACGGCACCCTGGGCCTGCTCACCGTCGAGGACGGCACCCTGATCCGCGCCGAGATCGTCCCCGTCACCTGAGGCCGCCGGGCGCCCGCCGCGAGCGGCACGCCCAGGCGGGCCGGGCCGGGCGGGGGGCGGGCGGTCAGGGGCGGGCGGTCAGGGGCGGGCGGTCAGGGGCGGGCGGTCAGGGGCGGGCGGTCAGGGGCGGGCGGTCAGGGGCGGGCGGGGCCGCGGTAGGGCAGCGTCTGGTTGTAGACGACGCTGGTGGTCGTGCTGCCGAAGCCGGCCAGCTCGTCCACGAGGGTCTCCAGATGCGCCATGGAGGTCGCGGCCACCTTCAGCGTGTAGCAGTCGTCGCCGGTGGTGCGCAGGCACTCCAGGATCTCGCGGCGCTCGGCGAGCAGGCGGCGCAGCGGCTGGTGGTGGTTGCCCGGGTACTTCAGCCGGACCAGCGCCAGGACGGGATAGCCGACCTTGGTCAGGTCGACCACCGCGCGGTAGCCGGTGATGACGCCCTGGGCCTCAAGCTGGCGTACCCGCTCGGTGGTGGCCGACGCGCTGAGGCTGACGCGCCGCCCCAGCTCGCTGAGCGACAGGCGCGCCTCCTGCTGGAGCTGGGCGATGATGGCCCAGTCGACGTCGTCGAGATTGATGGTCATCCGGCGAATTTACCGGCAGATCCACGGGAGAACGCGGGTACGACAGGGAGAATGTGGTTCCGTGATGGCCATGCGCCGGGATAGCTTCCCGTCATGCACCTTGGCGTCAACGTACCGAACTTCGGCCCGGGCACCGATCCCGGCGTGCTGCGTGAGTGGGCCCGCACCGTGGAGGGGCTCGGCTTCGACCTTCTCATGGTGTCGGACCACGTGGTCATCACCCCTGACGTGGCCGAGCGGTACCCGGAGCCGTTCCACGAGCCGTTCACCACGCTGTCCTGGCTGGCCGGCGTCACCACCAGGGTGCGGCTGGGCACGACCGTGCTCGTGCTGCCGTACCGGCATCCGCTGCTGGTGGCGCGCATGGCCGCCAACCTCGACCGGCTCAGCGGCGGCCGGCTCGTGCTCGGCGTGGGCGTCGGCTGGTCGTCGCAGGAGTTCGCCGCGCTCGGCGTGCCGTTCGCCGAGCGCGGCAGGCTGACCGACGAGTACCTGACCGCCCTGCACGACGCCTGGCACGCGGGGACCGGGGGCGGCGACTCCCCCGTGCCCGTCTGGGTGGGCGGCAACAGCGAGGCGGCGATCCGGCGCGCGGCCAGGTTCGGCCACGCCTGGCATCCGCTGCGCGGCACGCTCCCCTGGATGCGCTCGGCCGTGGCGCGGCATCCGGAGGTCGCGTTCGCGCCCCGCATCGCCCTGCGGCTGACCGCCGAGCCCGTCGAGGACGGCGGGCGCCTGGCCGGCGTCGGCACCCTCGAACAGGTCCTCGACGACCTCGCCCAGCTCCGCGCGCTGGGCGCCGGCACCGTCCTGCTCGACCCGTACCACGGCGACCCCGAGGAGACCCGCAGGCCCGAGACGGCCTGGCAGGCGCTCACCGCCGTCGCCACCCACTGGAGGACCACATCATGATCACCCCTGCCGACGAGGACTTCCTGCGGCGCGCGATCGCCCTCGCGGCCCGCGCCGTCGCCCTGGGCGACGCGCCGTACGGGTCCCTGCTGGCCGGCCCGGACGGCACCGTCCTCGCCGAGGCGCACAACACGGTGCGGCGCGACGACGACATCAGCGCCCATCCGGAGCTGAAGCTGGCCCGCTGGGCGGCCCGGGAGCTCGACCCCGGCACCGCGGCGGGCACCACCATGTACACGAGCTGCCAGCCCTGCGGCATGTGCGCCGGGGGCATCGCCCGCTCGGGGCTCGGCCGCGTCGTCTACGCGCTGTCCACCGAGCAGCTCGTCGGGCTCAACCCGTCGGGCACCTGGCCGGTGGTGCCGCAGGACGGACCGGCCCTGTTCGACGAGGCCCGCGTCCCCATCGAGGACTACTACGGTCGCGGCCCCGCGGGCGCCCGCTGACGGCACGACCGGCGCGGACCTGCGCGGACGGGCTCCGCCCGCCCTAAAGCATGTAAATCCAGTCGGAAATGTTGACTATAGGGCGGGCGCTGCCGTAGCTTCGTGGCCATGACCCAGGGACGTAACCCGACCAGGCGTCCGAGGCCATGAGCGCGCCCTCCCCGGCGGCCGCTCCCTCGGTCGCCGCTCCCGACGGCGACGCCGGCCGCCCCTCAGGCGGGCCCGCGTCCTCCGCCCGGCGGCGGCGCCCGGCGGCCCGCAGGATCGTGATGCGCGTGCTCGCCGGAGCCGTGCTCCTCGGCCTGTGGCAGCTCGCCGCCGCCGCGGCCGCCAACCCCTCCTTCATCCCCTCCCCCGGCGCCGTGTGGAACCAGCTCCTGCTGCTGTCCACGACGCACGACGGCATCCGCGGCTACAGCGGCAGCCTGCTCGCCGAGCACCTGGGGGTCAGCCTGCGGCGCATCCTCATCGGCTCGGCCATCGGCGTGGCCGGCGGGCTCGTCGTCGGCGTCGTGCTCGGCACCGTGCCGTGGATCCGGGTCGTGGCCGAGCCGGTGGTGACGTTCGTGCGGGCGCTGCCGCCGCTGGCGTACTTCAGCCTGCTCATCATCTGGTTCGGCATCGACGAGACGCCCAAGCTGTGGCTGCTGGCGATCGCGGCGCTGCCGCCGGTCGCGGTGGCCACCGCCGCCGCCGTGCACGGGGCGCCGGCCGACCTGGTCGAGGCGGCCAGGGCGCTGGGCGCCAGGAGGCGCGAGGTCATCCGGGACGTGGTGCTGCCCAACGCGCTGCCGGAGATCTTCACCGGCGTGCGCCTGGCCGTCGGCATCGCGTACTCGTCCGTGGTCGCCGCGGAGACGGTCAACGGCGTGCCCGGCATCGGCGGCATGGTCCGCGACGCCCAGCGTTACCTGCAGACCGACGTCGTGGTCCTGGGTCTGCTGGCCATCGGCCTGTCCGGTCTGCTCATCGACGGCCTGTTGCGGGTCGTGGAGAAACGGCTCATCCCGTGGCGGGGCCGATCGTGACCCGCCGCACGCACCCGAGGAAGATCCCCATGCGTTTGAGACCCCTGCTGGCCCTCGTGCTGATCGCGGCCCTGGCCGCCTGCGGGAACGGCACCGCCTCCCGGGGCGCCGGCGGGGGCGGTGACGGCGGCGCGGCAGCCAAGCGCATCCGCCTCGCCTACCAGGCCTTCCCCAGCGGCGACCTGGTCGTCAAGAACAAGAGGTGGCTGGAGGAGGCGCTGCCCGGCTACCAGATCCAGTGGACGAAGTTCGACTCGGGCGCCAGCATCAACACCGCCTTCGTGGCCGGCAGCGTGGACATCGCCGCCATCGGCTCCAGCCCCGTGGCCCGCGGGCTGTCGGCGCCGCTGAACATCCCCTACCAGGTGGCGTTCGTGCTCGACGTGGCCGGCGACAACGAGGCGCTGGTCGCCAGGAACGGCGCCGACGTGTCGAGGATCGAGGACCTGCGCGGCAAGAAGGTCGCCACCTCCTTCGCCTCGACCGCGCACTACAGCCTGCTGGCCGCGCTCGGCCAGGCCGGGATCCGCGAGTCGGAGCTGACCATCGTGGACCTCGAACCCCAGGACATCCTCGCCTCCTGGACGCGGGGCGACATCGACGCCGCCTACACCTGGCTGCCCACCCTGAAGGAGCTGAAGAAGAACGGCAAGGTCCTGATCGCCAGCCGCGAGCTGGCCACGGCCGGCAAGCCCACGCTGGACCTCGGGGTGGTGTCCACCGCGTTCGCCGAGGCGCACCCCGACGCGGTGGACGCCTGGCGCAGGGCCGAGGCGAAGGCCCTCCAGCTCATCGCCGACGACCGCGCGGCGGCCGCCGCGGCCGTGGCCGCCGAGCTCAACCTGACCAAGGAGGACGCCGAGGAGCAGCTCGGCCAGGGCGTCTTCCTCAAGCCCGCCGACCTGGCCTCCCCCGAATGGCTCGGCACGCCCGGCAAGCCCGGCGCGCTGGCCGACAACCTCGTCAGCGCCGCGCAGTTCCTCAAGGACCTGCAGAAGATCGAAGCCGTGCCCGACCTGGCGACCGTGCGGAACGCCATTTACACCAAGGGACTGCCCGATGTCCTCGCCCCCTGAGATCGCCACGGGGACCGCCGCGGAGAACGCCACGGGGACCGCCGTGCGGGTGGACGAGGTCGTCCACGTGTACGGGACGGGCGCCGACGCCGTGACCGCCCTGGGGCCGATCTCGCTCGACGTCCCCCGGGGCTCGTTCCTCGTGATCGTCGGCGCCTCCGGCTGCGGCAAGAGCACGCTGCTGCGGCTGATCGCCGGCTTCGAGCGGCCGACCTCGGGCGAGGTACGCGCCGCCGGCGTGCCGCCGGTCCCCGGCACCGGCGCCGGGATCGTGTTCCAGCAGCCCCGGCTGTTCCCCTGGAAGAGCGTGGGCGGCAACGTCGAGCTGGCGCTGCGCTACGCCGGCGTCCCGCGCGAGGAGCGCGCCCGCCGGGTGCCGGAGCTGCTGGAGCGGGTCGGCCTGCACGACGTCGCCCACCGGCGGACCTGGCAACTGTCCGGCGGCCAGCAGCAGCGGGTGGCCATCGCCAGGGCGCTGGCGGGCGACGACCCGCTGCTGCTGCTCGACGAGCCGTTCGCGGCCCTGGACGCGCTGACCCGCGAGCGGCTGCAGGAGGACCTGCGCCGGGTGAGCGAGCGGACCGGCCGCACCTCCGTCTTCGTCACCCACAGCGTCGAGGAGGCGGTCTTCCTCGGCAGCCGCGTCGTGGTGCTCACCAAGAGGCCCGGCCGCGTCGCCCTCGACCTCGACATCCCCCTGCCCCGCACCGGGCTGGAACCCGACGAGCTCCGCGCCCTCCCCGAGTACACGGCCCTGCGGGCCACCGTCAGCCACGCCGTCCGCGACGCGGCCGGATGAGCACCACCCGAACAGGAGCGCACATGTCCACAGCACTGGCCGCCCAGCTCACCCTGCACCCCCTCGGGCCGCACTTCGGCGCCCGCGTCGAGGGGCTCGACCTGGCGACCGCCGACGACGAGCAGCTGGCCGCCGTACGGGCCGCCCTCGTCGAGCGGAAGGTGCTCTTCTTCTCCGGGCAGAACCTCGACGAGGACAGCCAGGTCGACCTGGGCCGCCGCCTCGGCGAGCTGACCGCCTCCCACCCCGTCGTCGGCGGCGTGGACGAGGCGCACCCGGAGATCTACGCCCTCGACAGCGCCGACAACGGCTTCGCCGACGTCTGGCACACCGACGTCACCTTCATGCCGCGCCCGCCGCTCGGCTCGATCCTGCGCGCCGTGGTCCTGCCGCCCACCGGCGGGGACACGAGCTGGGCCGACAGCCAGCTCGCCTACGAGTCCCTGTCCGCGCCCGTCCGCGACCTGGCCGACCAGCTCACCGCCGTGCACGACGGCAACCGCGAGTTCGGCTACTACCTGGCCCAGCGGCGCGGCGGCAAGGGCAGCGTCTGGGACGGCGAGGTCGTCACCCGGCTGGACCCGGTGGAGCACCCCGTGGTCCGCGTCCACCCCGAGACCGGGCGCAAGGGCCTGTTCGTCAACCCCGGCTTCACCTCGCACATCGTCGGCGTCTCGGAGGCCGAGAGCCGCCACATCCTCGACCTGCTGTACTCGCACCTGACCAAGCCGGAGCACGTCGTCCGGCACCGGTGGAGCCTCGGCGACGTGGCCATGTGGGACAACCGCAGCACCGCCCACTACGCCAACCGCGACTACGGCACCGCCCACCGGGTCATGCACCGCATCACGCTGCGCGGCGACCGCCCCTTCGGCCCGTCGTCCCCACGGTGACACGGGCGGAACCTCCCCGGGCGGCGGCCGGTGCCCGCACCCGCCGCCGCCCTTCGGGACGCGGTCAGCTCAGGGGGTTCACGTCCTGGTAGGTGTGGGCCGACATGGAGGTGGTCCCGCCGACGACGGCGGTCTGGGAGTCGTTCGCCGGGGTGTCGATGCGGCAGATGACCTGGCGGGCGGTGGCCATGCCCAGCGGGTCGTCCGGCAGGCCCGTCAAGGTCGCGCCGGCCTTGCCCTGGATGGTGACCCGCGGCGTGTACGGGCCCGCCGGCGAGGGCCCGCTGCTGTTGACGAAGACCACCGAGTAGGACACCTTGTTGCCGTCCACCCACCAGGCGCCGTGCGGGGTGGTGTAGGCCCAGCCCGTCGAGCTGATCGTGGGCGCCTGGGCGGGCCGCTGCGGCGGCAGGTGCTCGTTCCACTGGTCGATGGCGTCCTGCCACTTCTTCGCCGTCTGGACGTGGCCGCCGTACTGCTGGTCGAGCTGCTTGACGACGTCCTGCACGTGCTGGTCGCGCGCGGTCTGCACCTCCGTCCGGTGCTCGACCCTGGTGGAGTCGGAGTCGCAGCAGCCGCTGGTGACGAACGTGTCGGCGACGAAGTGCCGCATGTCGTCCTCGCCGAGCGCGCTGTCGCGGTAGGTCCAGCCCCAGTTGTCGTAGATGAACACGCCGGTGCCGTCGGTCATGACCTCGCGGTCGTCGTACCGGTAGGGTTCGGTGATCTGGCCGAGCCGGGAGCTCTCGAAGTCGGCGATGTGCTTGCCGATTCGCCGCGCCCAGCCCGGCTGCGCCGAGTCGCCGAGCACGGCGGCGTGGAAGTTGGCGTAGTCGCTGCGCCAGAGCTGGTTGTAGGACTCGTACGTGGCGTTGTCGTCCCGCTTGTGCGCGGCCGAGGCGACCAGCGCGTCGAGCTGCACGATCATCTTCAGGCCCAGCAGGTGCACCGAGACCCCGAGGACGAGCAGGTCGAACGCGCCGGGCACGGTCAGGTAGTTCTCCAGGTCGTAGATCGCGTTGTACACGCTCTCGTCGCCGGGCGCGGTCATCTTGCGCAGCTCGGGCAGCAGCGACTGCAGGATGTACTCGGTGTTGTCGCCCTGGGTGCTCTCCAGGACGCCCTGCTGCTGGACCATCCAGTCGGCGAAGCCCCTGATCACGGTGGCCTGCCGCGTGATGTCCTGCTGCTTGATGAAGTCCTCGATCCGGGTCACGACCGCCTGGAACGGGTCGGGGTTGTCGGGGCCGAACAACATCGAGACCAGCGTCACGCCGGCCGCGGCGATGGGCCCCCACGGCTCCGGCAGGCCCCACACGAGGCAGCCGGCCACCTGGAGCGCCGCGTCGGCCGCGCCGCCGACCTGCACGTCGGGCAGCTCCGTGCGGGGCGGCAGGGCGGGCCGAGCCGGGAGGCCGGTGAGCCGCGGCTGCCCGGTGGCGGCGTCCACCACGATGTGCGGCAGCGCGAAGTGGACGGTGGCGGCGTCCGTGGCGCGGACCCAGACGACCGTGCCCGCGGGCAGCGATCCGTGCGGCTCGGCCAGGGCGGTGAGCGTGGAACGCTCCAGACGTTCACCGTCGGGGACCGGGAAGGTCCGCTGCAGCTTGGCCCGCAGCAGCGCGTACCTGTCGCCGAGCCGGGCCCGGGCCGCCGGTGGCAGCGCCCGCACGGCCTCGTCCGCGTCGAGCAGCTCGTACGGCTCCCTCCGCGTCACCGTCAGGTGGCGGACCGCCGTGGCCGCGTGCGGCGGCAGGTCGGGGTAGAGGTGGCCCAACAGCCCGCGGAGGTAGACGTCCGGGTTGTGCCCGTCCGCCACGGCGGCGACGCGGATCCGGGGCAGCAGGTGCGCGGCGCTCTCCACAGCCGGCTCCCGCGGCTGGTCGGGGGCGAAGGCGGTGCGGAAGATCCAGGCCAGCGCCAGCCGGAGCACGTCGGCGGTGTCGGCCCTGGGCAGGGGCTTGTCGTGGTACGTCAGCCCGGCCGCGGCCCGGTACATGGCCGACGTCCTGTTCCCGCCCTTGGCGTAGGCGGCGACGAGCCGGTCGACGACCTTGGTCTTGTCGGCCGCGCTGTCCCACAGGAAGAACCCGCTCGCCTGGGAGAGCTGGATCGTGTAGTTGCAGAACAGGATCTGGTCGGCGGCGGTGAGGTCGTCGTGCGCGTCCGCGTAGTCGGCGAGGCTCGCCCAGTACGTGGCGTCCGGCTGGGCGTTCCACGCCTGGACGAGCTGCTGGATCTGCTGCTTGGTGGCGTCGGGGATGGGCGGCAGGTCGTCGGTGGGCTGCTTGCGGGCCTGCCGGATCAGATACTCCATGATCACGGCGGCGGTGCTGCCGACGGCGACCAGCAGGATGAACCCGGACAGGTAGCGGCGGGTGTTGTTGTTCTTCGCGTCCTCGGGGGCCGCGGCCGTCCTGTCGGCGGCGGTGGCCGCCTTGTCCGTCAGCTCGCCGTAGCGGGCGTCGGGGCGGGGATCCCGGATGCCGCTGCTGGTCACGGCGGGCACCGAGTCCCTGGCCGCGTCCACCGCCTGCGTGTTGGCGCTGCGGACGGAGAGCGTGGAGACGACGCTGTTGACGGCGTCGGCGGTGTGGGCGTTCTGGGCGGCGTAGTCGTCGTGCTCGCGCCGCTCCTCGACCTCTTCCCTGCTCTCCTCACGCTGGCTCTCCTCGTCCTTCGGCTTGGACAGGTCGCCCTCCTCGCCCTCCCCGGGCCCGCCGAGGCCGGCCGCCGGCAGCAGGACGAGGATGTGGGTGAGCGCGTACCGTAAGAGGCCGGCGGCCACGCCGCGCGGCAGCGGCTCGCCGTGGTAGCGCAGCTCGGGCACCAGGCGGTACATCGCCGGGGTGGAGTCGCCCGCCTCGCCGTAGGCGGCCACGAGCTGGTCCACGAACGCCTTGATGTCCGCCCCCGAGTCCCACAGGAACATCTGGTCGCAGGGGAACAGCCCGATCGTGTAGTCCATGAACAGCACCTGGTCGGCCAGCGTGAGCGGGGTGCCCTGCCGCTCGGACAGCTCGACGTAGTCGGCCATGCTGTGCCAGTAGTACGGGTCGGTGTCGTCGCTCCACTGCTTGACGAGGTCGCGGATCCTGCTCGCGACGTCGGCGGGGATCTCCGGCGGGATCGGCTTGTCGAGCTTGGCGTTGCGGAGCCCGTTGTAGATGAGCGTGGCGATCGCGCCCAGCGCGCTGACGACGCTGAACACCGCCAGGAACCTGGACAGGTTGTACGACTTCCGCGACGTTTCCTGCTCGGCGAACTTCACCGACAGCTTGGCGAGCTGCTCACGCAGGTCCTTGATGACGGCGTCGGAACCGACCACGGCCTCGTCGGCGTTCTGGACCACCTGGCCGTCCTGGATGTTCTCGACGACCGGGTCGTTGAAGGTCCGCATCTCCAGCGCGCCGACCTCGCCGCTGATCTCGATCGCGAGCCGGCGGGCGGCCGCCTTGCCGGGGTCGTCCGTATGCCGGGCGAACTCCTCGGCGACCTCTTCGAGTTCCTCCTTGTAGTCCCTCTTGGGCTCGGGCAGCTCGTGTTCGCTGTGCGACATGGTTCAGCTCCTTCTCTTGTCCCGCCGCGGGCGGTCGCCCGCGGTCGTGGGCGGAACGGGGGCGAACTGCTTCCACAGGTCGCCGGGTCCGGGGTTGGCGCTCGTGTCGGCGCCGAACACCCGCTTGGCGATCGCCCAGGCGGCGTTCAGGCCCGACTGCAGCGCGTGGTTCACCCAGCCGGCCGACCAGGAGATGTCGTCGCCGGCCAGGAACAGGTTGTTGGCGGGCTCGCCCGGGATCTGGTCCTTCATGAAGTGGGAGAACAGGTTCCACTGCAGGTCGTACTGGCCCGGCCGGTTGAACTTGCACAGGCCGCGGAAGTTCGGTTCGTTCTCCCACGAGATCGTCACCGAGTTGTCCGGGCGGCAGTTCGACCAGATCGCGTGGGACAGGCTGGGGTGGATCCTGGACAGCTCGCGGGCGTACAGGTGGACCCGCTCCTCCAGCGAGGACGCGCTCACCTTCATGGCGTCCTCGACCCAGGTGTAGCTGAGCGCGATCGAGGCCCCGTGGCGGCCCGCGGGCGTGGGCCGGTAGCGGCCATAGTCGAAGACGTAGGTGGCCCGTGGCAGGCTGTCCGACAGCGTCACGCCCATCTGGTACGTGCCCTTCCCGTCCACCCAGAACGGCGCCCCCATCAGCGAGAACGTCTTGGCCGACGCCCAGTAGCTGGTCTTGTGTATCGCGTTCCAGAGCCGGTCGCCGAACAGCGGGATCTGCCCCGAGTCCGGCGGGAAGTTGCGGGGCGTCATGATCTGGGTCTCGACGGCGTGGAGCTGCGGGGTGAGCAGCACCGCGGCGAAGGTCTCCCGGCCGCTGCCCTCGACCGTGAGGTCGATCTGGCCGGGCCGCAGGCGGCTGCCCTCCATGGCGATCACACGGCCGCGCGGGGTGCCGCCGTGCAGGGAGGCCAGGCTGGTGCCCTTGGGCCAGTGGCGGATGTCGTCAGGGGCGTGGTTCCAGAAGCCCTCGGCGAAGGCGCTCGCGCCCTCCACGAGCAGCATCTGGTCGGCGTCCATGCCGGTCACGAGCATGCGCAGCATCTCCAGCCAGGAGATGTCGAAGAAGGAGTCCCAGCCGCCGGTGCCGAAGCCGATCAGGCCGAAGATCCGGATCTGCTCGGCGCTCATGGTGCCGCTCTCGGCGAGGAACTCGTAGAAGCTCGTGTGGTCGTAGCGCTCGACCAGCGGGTTCCACAGCTTCTTGACGGTCGCGGTGTCACCGCTCTCGATCGCGTTGGCGAGGTCGGTGAAGCCGGCCTTGTCGAGCGCCGCGTTCCAGGCGTCGTGGATCTTGGCGAAGTCCGGCCGCTGGAGGTAGAGCTCCTCGATGGTGGCGGCCGAGTACTGGCGGCCGCCGATGTCCACCGTGGTCATGCCCACCGCGTCCGGGACGAACGGGTCGGGGAACAGCTCGTAAGTCAGGCCGAAATCCTCGACGTACCCCTTCTGGAGGGTGGCGGAGCTGGGGAAGCGCATGCAACCCAACTCGGCCTTGGCCGGGTCGTCCGGGTGCGCCGAGTAGGTGTGCATCCGGCCGCCGATGCGGGGCCGCCCTGAGGCGTCGGTCTCGGCCTCGAAGAGGACCGGCCGCAGGCCGATGCGCATGAGCTCGTACGCGGCGCACAGGCCGGCGGCGCCGGCCCCGATGATCGCGACCGGGGTGCCCTGCGCGACCTGGGGCAGGGTGCCGATGAACTTGCGCCGCCCCGAGGAGTCCCTCCCCAGGTAGCCGCCGTAGTCGAAGGGGAAGTCGGGCAGCCGGTCGACGGCTTGGGTGGTACGGATCGAACGCGGTCGTGACGGGATCATGACAGTCCTCCGGTCGCGGTCGTGCCTGTGGTCGTGGTCGTGCCTGTGGTCGCGGTCGTGGCGGGAGGAGCGGCGAAGCCGCCGGCCAGCCGCTCGCAGGTGGCGGCCGCCCGCAGCAGGGTGGCTTCGTCGCCGTGCCGGGCGACCAGCATCAGGCCGACCGGCAGGCCGCCGGTCAGGCCCGCGGGCACGCTGATCGCCGGATGTCCGGTGACGTCGAACGGGCAGGTGTTGCAGATCATCTCCAGCGCGCGGGCGACCTGCTCCCCCGGCGGCGCGCCGGGCGGCGGGAGCGGGGTGGGGGTCATCGGCGCCGTGGGCATGGCCAGCACGTCCACCTCGCCGAGCGCCGCGTCGTAGGCCGCGCCGAGCCCCGCGGCCAGCTCGCGCGCCATCGCGTGGTACGTCCCGCCGGCGGTCACGGCCAGGTGGCCGGCCAGCAGCGCGACCAGCTTGACCGTGGCCGACAGGGACTCCGCCCTGGACCGCCGCCCGTGGTGCAGCGCGGCGGCCAGCAGCGGGTCGCCGCCGGCCGCGGCACCGTCCAGGTCGAGGAGTTGGGTGGCGGCGCCCTGGACGAGGAGGACGGTCCAGATGTGCTCGCCGTCGCGGTGCTCGGGGACGCTGACGTCGCGGACGTCGGCGCCGTGTCCGGCCAGCCGCCCGGCGAGGGCGCGCACGGCGTCGTCCACGCGCGGTTCGCCGCGTCCCGGCCAGCCGAACCCCTCGCTCAGCAGGCCGATCCGCAGCCCGGTCGCGCCGCCGTCCAGGGCGGCCGGCGGGCAGGGGAGCGCGGTCCCGGGAGCCTGGCGGGGATCGCGGCCGTCCGGCCCGGCGATCACCGAGAGCAGGACGGCCACGTCGGCCACGGTGCGCGCCATGGGGCCGAGGTGGTCGAGGGTGGGCTCGATCGACGCCGCGCCGGTGTAGGGCACCAGGCCGTACGTCGGCTTGAGCCCCACCACGCCGCACCAGGCGGCCGGGATGCGCACCGATCCGCCCTGGTCGCCGCCGATTGCCAGGTCCGCCTCGCCGGCCGCGAGCAGAGCGGCGCTGCCGGAGGAGGAACCGCCCGCGCTGCGGGAGGGGTCCCAGGGGTTGCGGACGGGGCCGGAGGCGGCGGTGTGGCTGCCGGCCGACAGGCACAGGTCCTCGCAGGCGGCCTTGCCGGTGATCTCCGCTCCGGCCGCCAGCAGGCGGATGACGACGGTGGCGTCCCGCGCGGGGACGAAGCCCTCCAGGGACGCCGAGCCGTTCGCCATCGGCACGCCCGCGACGCAGACGCTGTCCTTGACCGCGACGGTGCGGCCGGAGAGCGGGCCCCCGCCCTCGCCTTTGATCGAGGTGCGCCAGGCCCAGGCGCCCAGCGGGTTCTCCGCCGCGGCGGGACAGCGGCCGGGGTCACGCCGCGGCGGGCGCGGCGCCCCGGCCGCGGCCAACCGCTCCACCACGGCGTACGACTCCAGGGTCCCGCCGATCAGCTCGCGGAAGGCGGCGAGGCCGGCGGGGCCGAGGCGGAAGCCGTAGCGGTCGGAGAGGGCGGCGAGCTCGGCAGGGCTGGGCGGGTGGACGCTCATGGGGTGCTCCGGACGGTCGGTTCGACTGTCCGGGACGCTATGCCAGCCCCCTCCGATATGTCAATGAGTCACGACATATTGAATTATGCGAGGGAGCATGGGGATTCGGTCGACGCCTCCCGGGCGAAGCCGCCCGGAACGGCGCGTACCAGGTGCATGTGCTGCTCCAGGAGATCCGGCCGGGCCACCCGGATCCGGCCCCGCGGCACCTCCAGGGAGGTGCCCGGCAACTCCTTGCCGATCATGGCGGGCTCGCCGTCCCGCGTGCGCCGGGCCGCCGCCACGTACAGGTGGACCGCCTCGTACACCGACTCGCTGATGCTCGACACCGGCGGGGCCAGCCGGCCGTAGTGGCGGCGGTAACGGGCCAGGAACGCCCGGTTGCCCGGCGTGGGGAGCTGCTGGTAGTAGCCGAACGCGCTGTACAGGCCCGTCGCGGCGGCGTCCCCGATGTGCTCGCGGGTCGCCTCGTCGAGCGCGAGCGACAACGTGCGCACCCGCGACCGCAGCCCCGCCGCGTGGAAGGCCCGCTCGAAGACGGCCTCGTCGGCGCCCACGAACGTGGAGACCACCAGGTCGGCTCCGGACCTCTCGATGCCCTCCAGCAGCCGGTCGAAGCGGCGCGTGCCGATGGCGGCGTACCGCTCGCCGGCGACCGTGCCCCCGGCCGCGGCGATGATCCGCCGCGCCTGCCGGTTGCTCGCCCGCGGCCACACGTAGTCGTTGCCGGTCAGGTACCAGCGCCGCCCGCCGGAGTCCCGCATCAGGTACGGCACCGCGAGGGAGAGCTGGGCCGCCGGCCGTTCGCCGAGCCGCAGCAGCCCGTGCCCGCCGCGCCCGCCCTCGTTGACCGGCGTGTGGATCAGCAGGACGCCCGACTTTCTGGCCACCGGCTCGATCGCGTCGAAGGTGGCCGAGGTGACGTTCGTGAAGACGGCCCGGCAGCCGGCCCGGACCAGCCGGCGCATCTGCACCGCGCCCGCCCGCGCGCTGGTGGCGTCGTCGGCCACCAGGAGCCGCAACGGGCTGCCGCGCACGCCGCCTTCCGCGTTGGCCTCCTCCACCGCCATGCGGGCCAGGTTCTCGCTGGCCGCGGCGAACACGCTGGCCGAGCCCGACAGGCTGACCAGCAGGCCGATCCGGTGCGTGCCCGACTCGGCCGCCTGGTCCGGCGGTTCGAGACCGTACCTGGTCAGCAGCCAGGCGAGCCCGCTGTCGTCGATCTCGGCGACGACCCTCACCCGGGTGCCGCCGCCGTCCGGGGTGAGGGTGCAGACGACCCGGCCCCGCCACGGGGTCTCATGCGCCATGACGATCCGGCGGCCGGGAGAGACCGAGATGATCCTCCCGGTGGCCTCCAGCCTGCCCTCGCCGCCGAGCCAGGCGGGCCAGGGGATGGCGAACCGGACGACGGCCCCCCGTACGAGGTCGTCGAAATCCGCGTCGAACAGCCAGCCGGCCCCCGTCCCCTGCCCGAACAGGGCGAACACGTCGTCAGGAGCGGCACGGACGTGCGTCTCGTCCGTTACGAGGATTGAGCCCAATCTGTCGCCTCGCTCAGGTCGACCGAACTTTGCCGTTCTGCGGTGTTTCTGAGGTCGGCGAGCGAGCCCTGATACAGTCCCCGGAGAAAATCCACCATCTCGTCGGCGGGCTGCCGGATCAGCGAGTAATAGCGGAAGCGGCCGTCACGGCGCTCCCGGACGAAGTTGGCCATGCGCAGCACGCGCAGATGGCTCGACACGGTGGTGCGCCCCACGCTCGTGATGGCGTCGGAGATCTCCGAGGCGGTGCATTCGCCGCGTTCGGCGAGCAGGCTCAGGATCTGCCGGCGGGTGCCGTCGGCCAGCGCCTCGAACACCAGGTCTCCAGGCTCGGCCATCGTGCTCCATCATGCCGACGTTTCGCGAACTATCGACATGATAGATCTCCAGCCGCACCTCCGGCAAACCGCGCCGGCCGGACAGGTGTACCACTTCCGCCGCAGCAGGCCGGCCGGCGTCTACCACGGGCGGTGTAACGGCGATGACGACCACGGCCGGATTCGCCGGCCGCTCAGCGACGAGATCCTGGCTTGCATCCGGTCTATAGGGATGCGGTAAGGCGACGGGAACGAGACCGTAAGCGCCCTTCCGCACAGTGATCCCAGGACGTTGGACGACGCGAGGAAGGGCAGTCGGATGAGCCGGCCGTACATCATCGAGGACGAGATCACGCTCAACGGTTTCACCGGCCCCGCGCACCGGCCGGGCGACGAGCGCTACGACGAGCTGCGCCGCGGCCTGAACCCCGCGGTGGACGCCCGCCCGGCCGTGGTCGCCGAGGCGTACGGGGTGGCGGACGTGCGGGCGGCGCTGCTGGCGGCGCGGGCGCATGGGGTGCCGTTCGCGGTGCAGGCGACCGGGCACGGCACGCACGCCGCGGCCGACGGCGGGGTGCTGGTCAGGACGTCGCCGATGGCGTCGGTGCTGGTGGACCCGGCCCGCCGGATCGCCCGTGTCGGGCCCGGCGCGCGCTGGGGCGAGGTGCTGGCGGCGGCGGCGCCGTCCGGGCTGGCCCCGCTGTCGGGGTCGGCGCCCGGCGTCGGCGTCACCGGCTACACGCTGGGCGGCGGGCTCGGCTGGCTGGCGCGCCGCTACGGCTTCGCCGCCGACAGCGTGCTGCGGGCCGAGGTGCTGCTGGCCGACGGCCGGCACGTCACGGCGAGCGCGGACAGCCACCCCGAGCTGTTCTGGGCGCTGCGCGGGGGCGGCGGCGGGTTCGGCGTGGTCACCGCGCTGGAGTTCCGGCTCCACCCGGTGTCGCGGGTCTACAGCGGGTTCGCGTACTTCCCGATCGAGGCGGCGGGCGAGGTGCTGGAGGCGTACCGGACGTGGATCGACGGCGCCCCCGACGAGCTCAGCACCGCGGTCGTGCTCAGGCGGATGCCCGCCGACGGGCCGCTGCCCGGCCGGCACGTCGTGCAGCTCAAGGTCGTGCACGCCGGCGAGGAGGCCGAGGGCCGGCGGCTGCTGGCGCCCCTGTGGCGGGCGGCGGGCCCTGCCCTGCTGGACGAGACCCGCACGACCACGTACGCCGCGACGGCGATGGGCGGCACCCCGAACCGGCACATGTCGATGCTGGAGGAGGTGCCGGGCGCGGTCGTGGACCTGCTGGTCGAGGCGGCCGGGCAGGCGCAGACCGTGGAGGTGCGGCACTGGGGCGGCGCGATGGGCCGTCCGGGGCCGGACGCGGGGCCGGTCAGCCACCGGGGCACCCGGCTGTCGGTGATCGTGGACACGCCGGTGCCCGGCCTGGCCGAGGCGCTGCGGCCGTACGACAACGGGGGGACGTTCCTCAACTTCCTGGCCGACCCGCGGCGTACCGCGGAGGCGTACGCCGCGGATGACCACGCGCGGCTGCGGCGGGTCAAGCGGGCCTACGACCCGGACGGCTTCTTCCGGGTCGGCCACGTCGTCCCGGCGTGACGCCCCCGCCGGGCCAGGTCGCCGGCCGAGCGCCACAGCTCGTAGAAGACCAGGGTGGTGGGGTCGGCGGCGTCGCGGTGGACCTGGTACCGCAGCGAGCCGGGCTCGGCCCTGGTGGGCCTGGTGACGCGGCGCGACCACGGCAACGGCAACGGCGGCACCCGCGCCCGCCTCCAGCGCGGCGTCCGGCGTGCGCCGGCGGGCCGGGGAAAACCCGTTTTGCCGTGAAGGCTGTTTCATTACACTCGCACCGAAGCAGCCGTGATCATGCGAGAAGGGGAGGAACGCGCCATGCGCCACCGCAGTGTCGCCGCCGTCCTCCCGTCGCCGTCGCGGTACGAGGTGATCCTGGTGTCCTCGTCGCCCCGGTGCCGGCTGCGCGGCCGCCACCGGACGCCCTGACGAACGCCCCCGGACCCTCCTTTCCGGCCGTTCGCCGGGTGAATCGCGCTGTCCTCGTTCCTGACCTTCGATGAAAGGCCACGGGCCATGCGCACCCGCGTCACAGCCGACCCCCTCGCCGTCGTCCGCAACCTCGGCGTCCTCGCCCACGTGGACGCCGGCAAGACCACCGTCACCGAGCGGATCCTGTACCTGACCGGCGCCACGTACAAGCGCGGCGAGGTGCACGACGGCACCACCGTCACCGACTTCGACCCGCAGGAACGCGACCGCGGCATCACGATCTTCGCCGCCGCGGTGAGCTGCGACTGGGACGGGCACCGGATCAACCTCATCGACACGCCCGGCCACGTCGACTTCTCCGACGAGGTCGAGCGGTCGCTGCGGGTGCTCGACGGCGCGGTGGCCGTGTTCGACGCCGTGGCCGGGGTCGAGCCGCAGAGCGAGTCGGTGTGGCGGCGGGCCGACCGGTACGGGGTGCCGCGCGTGGCGTTCGTCAACAAGATGGACCGGGCCGGCGCCGACCTGGACGCCGCCGTCGCCTCGATCCGGGCGCGGCTGCACCCGGCGCCGCTGGTCGTCCAGCTCCCGATCGGCCGGGAGGACGGCTTCCGCGGCGTGGTGGACCTCGTCCGCATGCGGGCGCTGGTCTGGGACGCCGGGCGGCCGGTGCGGGAGGAGCCCGTGCCCCGGGAGCTGGTGGAGGAGGCGTGGCGGCGGCGCGGGCTGCTGGAGGAGGCGGTGGCCGAGCTGCATCCGGGCGTACTGGAGGAGTTCTGCGCGGTCCCCGCGGACCCGGCCCGTGGGGCGGCGGTTTCCGAGGCGACGCTGGTGCGGGCCCTGCGGGAGTTGACGCTCGCCGGGACCGGCGTGATCGTGCTGTGCGGGGCCGCGTACCGCGACCGGGGGGTGGAGCCGCTGCTGGACGCGGTCGTGGCCTACCTGCCGTCGCCGCTGGACGTCCCGGCCGCCGCGCACGCCGCCGATCCGGCGGCGCCGCTGGTGGCGCTGGCGTTCAAGGTGAGCGCGACGGCGACCGGGCGGCTGACGTACGCGCGGCTCTACTCGGGGACGCTCAGGAAGGGGGACGTGGTGCTGGACGCCGGCGCGGGCCGTACCGAGCGGGTCGGGCGGATCCTGCGGGTGCAGGCCGACCGGCACGCCGAGGTGGACCGGGCGGTGGCCGGGGACATCGTGGCGCTGGCCGGCCCCAGGTCGGCCCGCGCCGGCGCGACCCTGTGCGCGCCGGACGCCCCGGTCGTGCTGGAGCCGCCGGGCTCCGCCGAGCCGGTGGTGTCGGTGGCGGTCGAGGCCCGCAGGAGCACCGACGCCGGCCGGCTGGCGGCGGCGCTGGCCCGGCTGGCCGAGGAGGACCCGTCGCTGTCGGTGCGCGCGGACGCCGAGACCGGGCAGACGCTGCTGTCCGGGATGGGCGAGCTGCACCTGGAGGTGGCGGCGGAGAAGCTGCGCCGCGACCACGGCCTGGCGGTCACCGTCGGGCGGCCGCAGGTCGCCTACCGGGAGACGGTGGCGCGCGGCGTGTCCGGGGTGCTGTACCGGCACGTCAAGCAGGACGGCGGCGCCGGGCAGTTCGCGCACGTCGTGCTGGACGTCGAGCCGCTGGACGGCGAGGGGTTCGAGTTCCGCTCCTCGGTGACCGGCGGGCGGGTGCCGCGCGAGTACGTGCGGGCGGTCGAGGCCGGCTGCCGGGACGCGCTGGCGGCCGGCCCGCTCGGCGGCCATCCGGTGACCGGGCTGCGGGTGACGCTGACCGACGGAGCGACGCATCCGAAGGACTCCTCGGAGCTCGCCTTCCGGGCCGCCGGGCGGCTGGGGCTGCGGGAGGCGCTGCGCTCGTGCGCGATGGCGCTGCTGGAGCCGGTGGCCGAGGTGACGGTGACGGTGCCGGACGACGCCGCCGGCGCGGTGCTCGGCGACCTCGCGGCGCGGCGCGGGCGGGTGTCCGGGTCCGCGACGCGGGCGGGCACCGGCCCCGGTCCCGGCCCGGTGGGCGGCCCGGTGGGCGGCCCGGTGGGTGGCACGGTGGGTGGCACGGTGGTCGTCACGGCGGTCGTGCCGCTGGCCGAGTTGTTCGGGTACGCGACCCGCCTGCGCAGCCGCACGCAGGGGCGGGGCACGTTCACCACCCGCCCCGCCGGTTACGCCCCGGCCCCGTGACGGCGGGCGGGGTCAGGCCGTCGCGAGCTGGGCCACTCCCGAGCGGGGCGAGGACAGCACGGGGACGCCGCCGCCGGCCCGCGTGACGATCCGCGCCATCGACACCTGGGCGAGCACCACCACGTCCACCTTCCCGGCCAGGCCGGCGAACCCGCGCAGCACCAGCGCGTCGTGGCGGGCCGCGTCGCCCGCGCGCAGCGCCTCGAACGCGCCCTCGCACAGGTGCGGGACGATCTCCCGCTCCAGGCCGCGCCGGGCGGCGGCCCGGCGGACCGCCCGGGTGGTGGGGCCGAGCGTGGCGGACAGCGTGGCCAGCACGCCGACGCGGGCGCCGGCCTCCACCGCCTCCTCGGCCATCGGCTGGTCGATGCGCAGGATCGGCAGCTCGGCGAACGGGCGGGCCCGCTCGGCGGCCTCGCCGATGGAGGAGCAGGTGACCAGCAGCGTCCCGGCGCCCGACTCCTTGGCGAAGGCGGCGTACGCGACCAGCCTGCGCAGCACGTGCGGGGGCGGGCCGCCGTGGGCGATGGTGTCCTGGAGCAGGCTCTCGTCGGCGAAGTGGACGACCTGGACGCCGGGGCGCACCTCGGCCGCCAGTTCGCCGAGCGGCCCGGCCAGCGCGGGGACGGTGTGCAACATCGCGACCCGGGCGGCGGAGCCGGCCGAGGGGGGATCCACGGGCTGCCCGGCGAGGTGTCGGCTCGCGGGGTCGGCGGGAGCGCTCGGCGGTTCGGCGGCACGGCTCGCGCGGTGGCCCACGGGGTCGGCGGGGTAGCCCACGGGGTCGGAGGGGCGGGTCATCGGGTGCTCCAGGGGTGGGCGTGCTCGTCCACGATCGCGGCCAGCCGCCGCAGCCGGGGCACGGCGTGCGCCTCCAGCGCGGCGTCCAGCTCGTCCTCGCCCACCAGGTCGCTCCACACGGCGCGGCCGGCGAGCAGCCCGGAGGCGCCCGCGCGGCAGGCGGCGCGCACCGCCACCGGGAAGTCGTCGCGCTCCACGCCCTGCGACAGCACCACCCAGGGCACGGGGATCACCGCGTCGAGCCGCGCGCACTCCTCCACCAGCCGCTCCTCGGGCGCGGCCCCGCCGAGCGGCACCTGCGCCTTGTAGAGGTCGGGACGCAGCCCGCCCAGCTCGGCGGCGGCCGCCCGGATCGCGGCCGGCCCGTCGAAGGCCGCCTCCCGCCCGGCGGCCGGCCTGGCCACCCCCTCCAGCACGGACAGCAGCCCGGCCGCCGCGCACCGGCGGACGAACTCGGCGGCCGTCTCCAGGCGGCGTCCCCGCTCCTCGTCGTCGCGCCAGATGAGCAGCAGCTTGGCGGCGACCGCGCCGGCCGCGCGGGCGGCGCCCAGGTCCACCCCCTCGTCGAGCGAGGTGTCCTTGACGGGGCCGTCCGGGGCCTGGCGGAGCAGGTCGGCCGCGACGATCAGCCCGCCGCCGGTGACCAGGCCCCGGGCGGCCACCTGGTGGAAGCCGTGATCCTGGTCGATGAGGAAGCCGGAGGCGTGCGGCCCGAGCCGGCGGGCCACGGCCAGCTTGAACGCGGCCAGCGTGGCGTCGTCCACGCGCCGGCCGGTGGCGGCGGCGAACATCTGCAGCAGGCTCTCGCGCTGGTCCATCGCCACCATGGCGAATCCGCCGGAGGGGCGGGCCAGCAGGTCGAGCGTGGGCGTGGCGGTCCCTGTGGGGATGGTCATGCGGCGGGCTCCGATCGGGTGGGCGGGTGCCGGGCCCGGGCTTCCGGCGCGGGGCCGGCCGGCAGCGCCATGTTGCCACTATACGAGTAAAAGTTGGCGTAAATCCGCCAACTTGGGTAAGGCGGGTCGGCCATGATGGTGGCCATGAACGACACCGGCCCGGCTCTGCGTTACTCCTCCTCCCCCACGCGCCGGGAGGCGATCCTGCGCCGGATCGAGCTGGACGGGTACGTCGCCGCCGCCGACCTGGTGGGCGAGCTGGGCGTCTCGGCCAACACGGTCCGCAGGGACCTGCGCAGGCTGGCCGGGGAGGGCCTGGTCCGGGCGGTGCGCGGGGGCGCGGCGGCGGTGGACGCGGGGGCGGTGCCGTTCGCCGACCGCAGCGCCCAGGCGGCCGGCGCCAAGCGGGCGATCGCGGCGGCCGCGGTGCGGCACGTCGAGCCGGACACGGCGGTCGCCCTGGACTCGGGCACCACCGCGCTGGAGATCGCCCGGCTGCTGCCCGCCGGCGCGCGCCTGACGGTGGTCACCCACTCGCTGCCCGCCATCGCGGTCCTCGCGCCGCGCGCGGACATCACGCTGATCGGCGTCGGCGGCCAGTACGGCAGGGACACGCGCTCGTTCGGCGGCCCGGAGACGCTGGCGGCGCTGGAGCACCTGCGCGTGCGCACGCTGTTCCTGGCGGCGACCGCGCTCGACACGGCGGGCGTGTACGGGGCGACGCCGTACGAGGCGGAGACCAAGCGCCGGCTCGTCGCCGTCGCCCGCCGGACGATCGTGGTCGGCGACGCGCGCAAGTTCGCGCTGAGCGCGCCGATCCGGGTCTGCGGATGGGAGGCCGCCGAGCGCCTGGTGACGGACGCGCCTCCGCCGCCGGGTTTCCCGGAGGTCCCGGTGGAGATCGCCAGGCCATGACCGTTTGCAGGAATTTCGCGAAAACGCCGTACTAAACAGCGTGAAATGTCTTCTTGACAAACCTCACGGGCGCCTTGATTATATCGATTCAATCCCGCGCCTCCATGCGGGCCTCACCCCCAGGAGCCCGTCACGATGCGATCCCCCACCGGCCGCCGCGGCGCCGTCACGCTCGCGCTGGCCGCACTCCTCGCCGCCCCGCTCGCCGCGACCCCGGCGGCCGCCGCCGCCACGCCCGCCGCGGGAGCCGCCACCAGGGCCGCGGGCGTGCAGCTCGAACACCTCGACCGCGGCCTGGTGGCCGTTCCGACCAGCGGTGGCGTCTTCCTGAGCTGGCGGCTGCTCGGCGACGAGGTCACCGGCCACGGCGCCACGGGCATGACCGGCGCCGACTTCCGCCTCTACCGCGACGGCCGCCCGGTGGCCACGGTGGCCGGCAGCACGAACTACCTCGACGCCGCCGGCACCCCCGCCTCCCGTTACCAGGTGGCCCCCGTCGAGAGGGGCCGCGAGGGCCGCCGCAGCGCCGTTGTCACGCCCTGGCTTAAATCGTTTTACGATCTCAAGCTGACGAAACCGGCCGACGGCGTGACCCCCGCCGGCGAGGCGTACACCTACGCCGCCAACGACGTCAGCGTCGGCGACGTGGACGGCGACGGCCAGTACGAGTACGTCGTGAAGTGGGACCCGTCCAACTCCAAGGACGTCTCCCAGCGCGGCTACACCGGCAACACCTACCTCGACACCTACGAGCTGGACGGCACCCTGCGCTGGCGGCTCGACCTCGGCGTCAACATCCGCTCCGGCGCCCACTACACGCAGTTCCTCGTCTACGACCTCGACGGCGACGGCCGCTCGGAGATGATGCTCAAGACCGCTCCCGGCACCAGGATCATCCGGTACGGCCAGCGCGGCGAGGTCGTCTCGGAGCGTTACGTCACGATGCCGAAGGCCGACGTCCGGGCCGGTTACGCCCACTCCGACGACTACCGGCTGAGCGCCGCCGGCTACTTCGACCACCTCGTGGCCATGTTCGAGAAGTGGCACGAGCACCCCGAGGTGGTGGCCGGGCACTGGCCGAGGACGCTGGAGGAGGCGTTCGGCATCGCGCCCGCGCACACCTACCCGCTCTCCCACGAGGCCGCCGTCGAGCTGGCGACCTACTTCGTGGACACCTACGCGCCGGCGCGCAGCGGCAACAACCGGCTGCGGGAGTTCGCCGGGTTCGTCCTCAGCGGGCCGGAGTACCTGTCGGTGTTCGACGGCGCGTCCGGCAAGGAGCTGCAGACCGTCCCCTACAAGCCGGGCCGCGGCGACGACGGCCTGCTGTGGGGCGACTACGCGATGGCCCGCGTGGAGCCGGGCAACCGGGTGGACCGGTTCCTGTCCGCGGTCGCCTACCTGGACGGCCGGCACCCGTCGGCGGTCTTCGCGCGCGGCTACTACACGCGCGCCACGCTCGTGGCCTACGACTGGGACGGCAGGCGGCTGAAGGAGCGCTGGTACGCCGACAGCGGCCACGTGCCGATGGCGAACCCGTTCAACGCCGCTCCGCACGGCCGGCCCGGCACCAACCCGAAATATGCTGACATCACCACGCAGGGCTTCCACTCGATGAGCGCGGCCGACGTGGACGGCGACGGCCGCCAGGAGATCGTGTACGGCGCCGCCACCCTCGACGACGACGGCGACGTGCTGTACTCGTCCTTCGCCGAGGGCCCGCCGCAGAGCAACGTGCCGGGCCAGAACGTGCGGCTCGGCCACGGCGACGCCATGCACGTCGGCGACCTCGACCCCGACCGCCCCGGCCTGGAGATCTGGACGGTCCACGAGGGCGGCGCCTCGGCCCCCTACGGCTGGGCGATGCGGGACGCGGCCACCGGGAAGGTGCTGTTCGGCGGCTACAGCGGCGTGGACACCGGCCGCGGCATGGTCGGCGACATCGACCCGGCGGTCCGCGGCATGGAGGCGTGGTCCTCGATGCCGCCCGACCAGGCCGTCCAGGCGGGCCTGTGGTCGGCCCGGGGCGACTACCTGGGACGCCGGGCGCCCGGCACGAACATGAGCATCCGGTGGGCGGCCGACATGACTACCCAACTCGTCAACGGCACCGCCACCACCGTGCTGCAGACGCCGACCATCGACGACCACAGGCGCGGCACGCTGCTCACCGCCGAGGGCACGCTGACCAACAACTGGACCAAGGGCAACCCGGGCCTGGTGGCCGACGTGCTCGGCGACTGGCGCGAGGAGCTGCTGGTGCGCACGGCCGACAGCTCGGCCCTGCGCTTCTACCTCAGCACCGAGGTCACCGACCGCAAGCTGTACACGCTGATGCACGACCCGCAGTACCGGGCGGAGGTGGCGCGGCAGCAGACGGCCTACAACCAGCCCGCCTACCCGAGCTTCTACCTCGCCTCCGACCTGGACTGGTCGCGGGTGCCGGTGCCCCGCCTCCTCGGCGGGCGCCCCGGCGGCCGGTGAGCGGTCGCCGTACGGGCGGAACGCGAAGGGCGCCCCCCGTGGGGGACGCCCTTCGCGCGGGTGGGACGGGTCAGTGGTTCTTCACCGACAGCGTCCGGGTGCCGGCGTCCTTCTCGGCCCAGGCGCCGGTGGAGAAGGCGACCGGGTGGCTCTTGCGGCCGACGCCGTCGCCCCACTTGGTGATGACGTACTGGATCTTGATGTGGCCCTCGCCGCTCGCGCCGTCCACGCCGAGCGTGTCGGGGTTGAAACGGCCGCCGGTCAGCTCGGCGAAGGTCTTGGCGTCCAGGTCCAGCATGACGCCGCGGTCGGAGGGCTCGCCGGGGCCGCGGTCGCCGACGAAGAAGGGCAGCTTCTTGCCCTGGTACATCACGTAACCCTCGGTCATGAGGGGCCAGCTCGGGCTGGCGGCCAGGCCCTTCTGCATGGGCTTGCCCGCGGCCGGCAGTCCGGTGTCACCGGCCCGGCCCGAGGAGTCGTCCCAGAAGTAGGAGGCCGTGGTCGAACCGGCGAGCAGGGCCGCCTTGCTCTGGGCGGTGGCGGCGGTGCGCGCCTTGGCGGCGCTGCCCGCGTCGGCGTGCGCGTCGGCGTGCGCGGCGGTCGCCCCGGTGCTCAGGGCTCCGAGCGTGGCGGCGGTCAGCAGGCTGAGGGCTCGCGTGCGAGCGGACATGGGCAAGAAGGTCCTTTGTTAGGGGACACGGGCATCGCGCTCGCTTGACTGGTGTAGCCGGGCTGAGCCATGCGGTCGCTACGTGGAGCGCGGTGGATCCGGAGATTCCGGGGGTCCGATGCCATCGGTGGAGGAATCCACCCGATGGCCACGTGTACCACTCTACCCTTTAAACCGGACATAGGCAAACAAATCGCCATATATCCGGCATAGATCTACCTCGGTGGGTAAAGCGTCGGATACGTAACGCCACACCGCCCCGCCCTCATTCCCGGGCCGCCGGGCGGGCCGCCGAGTGGCCGTCAGTCGCGCCGGGGCTCGGCGCCCTCGGGAAACGTTCCCCGGAGGTGCCGGTCAGCGGTCCTGACGTGGCCGCCGGGGAGGGCTGGGACGCGTCGGTACGCGCGTACGGCGCGGGCGGGCGGGGCGCATGCCGAACAGGAAGCGGGTCAGGGCGGTGCGCCGTACCAGGAGGTCGTAGGAGGCGGCGAGCAGGACGAGCGAGACGGCGACGATCGTGACGTACTTGGCGGCGATCGGCGCGTCCCAGCGCACCACGACGTAGGCGACGGCGACGACGATCGGCTGGTGCAGGACGTAGAGCGGCAGCACGGCCTCGGCCAGGTAGGCACGGCGGCGGGACGTGCGGCCCGGCGCCCTGGCGTCAGAGTCCGGGGGCTGGGCGTCGGGGGCCGGGGGCCGGGCGTCGGGGGCCGGGGCACCGGCCGGGCGGGGGCGGCGGGGGCGGTCGAGGAGGCCGAGGATGCTCACCAGCCAGCACCATCCCGCCGCCCCGTACAGGAACCGGCCGGTCATCGCGAGCGGGGTCAGCGCGGTGAAGGCCCCGTCGCCGGCGGCCAGCATCACCGGGACGCCCGCGAGGAACAGCACCACCCCGGCGGCCACGACCAGGCGCACGTCCCGGCGCAGGGCGGCGCGGAAGCGCCCGTCGGCGGTGAAGGCGAAGCCCAGCAGGAAGAAGATCAGGTACGCCCACCGGTTCCAGCCGGCGTACTCCTGCTCCAGCCCCGCCAGCGCGCAGAACAACGCGAGCGGCACGGCGGGCAGCAGGGGCACCCCCCGCCGGCGCAGCGCGTACGCCGCCGCCCGCTCCCGCAGCCGGTCCGCCCGCCCGGCCGGCAACCACCACCGCAGCACGGCCAGGATCAGCGAGAACGTCAGCAGCAGCACCAGGAACCACAGGTGCCCGGTCTCGAAGTAGTCGCCCTGGAGCACGAACGGGAAGTTGCCCGGCTCCAGGCGGATCCGGAAGAACCGGGGCAGGAACTCCAGGTAGGAGATCTCCTGGTGGGTCTCGCCGCGCAGGCGCAGCCACTGCGGGACGGGGACGAGGGCGAGCGTCCCGAACACCAGCGGCACGCCCAGCCGCCGCACCCGCTCGGCGGCGAACCCGCCGGTGCCGCGGCGGCGCAGCGAGTGCCACGCGCCGAGGCCCGCCACGAAGAACAGCAGCGGCATCGCCCACAACACGCCGGCCGCGGCGACGACCAGCGCGAGCTCGGTGGTCTGCGCGTTGCGCACGTAGAAGTCGTCGTGGGCGTCGAACACCAGCGCGGCGTGGAAGAACACCAGCCCGGCGACCATGAGGACGCGGAGCGGGTCGAGCTCCGTCCGCCGCCCGCCACCCGCCGGGTCTCCTGCCCGGTCATCCGTCCGGTCGCCGGCACGGTCGCCGGTACGGTCGCCGGTCCGGTCGTCCGTCGGGGGCGTGGTCTGCGGCATGGTCAGGATCCTTCGGCTCGCGCGTCCCGGTTGCGGAGGATGGTGCCCACCGTCACCATCGCCAGGATGAAGCCGGGTGGCAACAGTCCGGACGGCCAGAACTCGACCGGGCACGGGTCGGCGGCGTTCATGGCCGCCCAGACCGCGACGTTGCCCGTGAAGACCGTGCCCCAGCCGGCCCAGAGCACCTTCACCCAGCGGGGGAGGCGCCGCCGGGCGGCCCGGCCGCGGGTGGCGGGGGCGACGGCGGGGCGGGGCTCGGCGGGCAGGTCGGCGACCAGGGCGGCCAGCTCGCCGCGGGTCACCGACTGGTAGGCCAGGCCCATGCGGTCGTTGAACTCCCCGAAGTCGAGGCAGCCCTCCTCGACGGCCACGCGCAGCCGCTCGGCGGCGGCCTCCCGGTCGGCGTCGGACGCCCGCACGGCCTGCTGCCCGGCGTCCGGGCCGGCGTGCCGCCCGGCACGGTGCCGGGGACCCGCGTCGGCGTCCCATGCGGCGTGGTGCTGGGAAGCCGGGCCGAGGTCCCGCCCGGCGTGGTGCTGGGAAGCCGGGCCGGAGCCCCATCCGGCGCCGGGCTGGGGAACTGGGTCGGAGCCCCGCCCGGCGTGGTGATGGGGAGCTGGGTCGGAGCCCCGTCCGGCGTGGTGCTGGGGAGCTGGGTCGGAGTCCCGTCCGCCGCGGTACTGGGGGCCGGGGACGGAGGCCCGTACGTCGCGGTGCTGGTCCATGGGAAACTCCCGCCTGTCTTCGGGTAAAGGGCTCGTGGAGGGGGTCAGGTGAGCGCGGTCTCGCGGGCGACAAACGCGCTTATTTCCGCTTTCTCCACCGCGGAAATGTGCTCGTCGGCCCGCCGGCGATCGGCGACGGCGGGCAGGTGACGGCGGGCGGCGGCGGCGTCCACACCTTCCAGGAACGCCGCCAGCACCCCGTCCCGCCACCCCTCCAGCGACGGCCCGGCCGGGGCGGTGGCCAGGACCAGCCAGGTGCAGGCGACGTCCGCGCCGGGCGCGCCGCGCCCCGCGTTCGCCCAGTCGATGACCCGGGGCCCGTCCGGGGTCATGAGCACGTTGGCGGGGTGGAGGTCCAGGTGGAGCAGGCGGTTGCCGGGGCCGCCCGGCGCGGCCTGGAGCCAGCCGGGGGCGGGCACGCCGGACAGCCGGCGCAGCAGCGAGGCCAGCAGCCGCCCGTGCTCGGCCGCCTGCCCGGGCGTGCTGGCCACCTCCTCCATGAGGCTGGGGCCCTCCAGGCGCTCCATGAGGATGTCGGGGCCGTCGGCGTCGAGGACCTCGGGGGCGGGGAAGCCGTGCCGCCGGGCGTGGCGCATGACGGCGGCCTCCCGTTCGAGGCTGCGGCCGTCGCGGGCGCGGCGGACGACCCGGCCGGGACCGGCTTCGAAGATCTCGCAGTCGCAACCGGACGCGATCAACGACCCAACATGCATATCGGTCAGATTAGGTAGTCAAGACCAATTACGAAATGTCAGGCCGCTGGCCGACTTTTCCGGCAACTACCTGCCACCTGCGGAGCGCTTATTTCCCCCGGCGATCCAGCCACGATGGCTTCAACCGTATACACCCGCTCAATTCCATCCGGAACCCGGAACACGGGGAGGTGACACGTTGCTGGTGGCAACCGATCTCGTCAAGCGGTACGGCACGATCCAGGCCCTCGACGGGTTCTCGCTGAACGTGGCGCCCGGTGAGATCGTCGGTCTCCTCGGGCACAACGGCGCAGGCAAGACCACATTCGTGGAGATCGTGTCCCACCTGATCCGCCCCGACGGCGGACGGGTGACCATCGACGGCAAGGCCCCCGCCGCCGCCCGCGGCGAGGTCGGCGTGGCGCCCCAGCACATCGCGCTGTACCCCTCCGCCACCGTGCGCGAGCACCTGGAGCTCTACGGCAGGCTGGCCGGACTGCGGCGGGCCGCGCTGCACGCGGCCGTCGAGGAGCTGTCGGCCGTCCTGCGGCTCACCGGGCTCATGGACCGGCGGGCCGGCAAGCTCTCCGGCGGCCAGCAGCGCCGTACCCAGGCCGCCAGCGCGCTGGTGCACCGGCCCGGCCTGCTGCTGCTCGACGAGCCCACCGCGGGCGCCGACCTGGAGACCCGCCAGGCCATGCTGGACGTCGTCAAGCAGCGCGCAGGCGAGGGCGCGGCCGTCGTCTACACCACGCACTACCTGCCCGAGCTCACCGAGCTCCAGGCCACGATCGCGGTCGCCCGCGAGGGCCGGATCATCGCCAGGGGCGCCTGCGACGAGCTGCTGCGCGACCTGCCGGGCGAGGTCCGGGTCACCCTGGACGGCGAGGAGGAGATCGCGGTCTCCACCCGGGAGCCGGCCGCGACCCTCATCGACCTGCTGGGCCGGGCCGAACGCCCGGTGACCGGCGTGGACGTGCGCAACCCGTCCCTGGACGACCTCTACCGATCCCTGGCGGTCCACGATGCTCCTTGACACCCCGTCGAACGGCACCGGGTCGAACGGCACTCCGTCGAACGGCGTCGGGCCGGCCGCCGGGCGGCGGCCGGCCGTGCTCGACTCCGCCCACCGGATCGCGGCCCTGGCGCGGCACAACCTCACGCTGCGGCTGCGCGACCCCGGGCAGATGATCAGCTACATCGTCATGCCGATGGTGCTGATGCTGGTGCTGAAACCCCTGTACGTGCGGGCCATGCCGGGCGGGGCCACGCAGATCGCCACCGGCCTGATGGTGATGTTCTCGGTGTTCGCGATCTCGATGGCGGGCAACTCGATCCTGTCGGAGCGCACCTGGCGCACCTGGGACCGGCTGCGGGTCAGCCGGGCGCCGGCCGCGGAGCTGCTGATCGGCAAGACGCTGCCGCTGTTCGGGGTGCTGGTCGCGCAGCAGGCGATCCTGCTGGTGTACGGGGTGCTGGTCATCGGGCTGCCCATGCCCTCGGCCCCGGGGCTGGTGCTGGTGGCCATCCTGATCTGGGCGTTCGCGCTGCTGGCGATCGGCGCGGCGCTGGCCACGCTGGTGCGCAGCCACGGCGAGCTCAGCGTGATCTCCGACGTGGGCGCGCTCACCCTCAGCTCGCTGGGCGGGGCCCTGGTGCCGCTGAGCATCATGCCCGACTGGGCCCAGGTGGCCGCGCACGTCTCCCCCGGCTACTGGGCGCTGGCCATGATGCAGGCCGCGGTCCGCGCGGACCTGGCGGGCATCCTCGGGCCGGCCGCCGTCCTGCTGGCACTCGGCCTGCTGGCCGGGATGTTCGCCGCCCGCCGCCTGGCGCGCGGCTGGGGACGGGGCGGGCTGCTGTGAGTGCAACCACCATGACAAAGGCGTGAAGAAGGGCATGTGGATGGATCAGCACCATTCCCCCGGCGACTCGACCGGCGACGACGGCATCGCGATCATCGGCATGTCCGGCCGGTTCCCCGGCGCCTCGGACATCCCGGCGTTCTGGCGCAACATCAGCACCGGCGTGGAGTCCTTCACCCGGTTCTCCGACGAGGAGCTGCTGGCCGCCGGCGTCTCCCCCGCGACCTTCCAGCAGCCGAACTACGTGCGGGTGCGGCCGGTCCTGGACGACGTGCGCGGCTTCGACGCGGGCTTCTTCGGCTACAACCCGCGCGAGGCGGCGCTGGCCGACCCGCAGCAGCGCATCTTCCTGGAATGTGTGTGGGAGGTGCTGGAGTCCGCCGGGTACGCGGCCCCCGAGGGCCGGGGCAGCGTCGGCGTCTTCGCCGGGATGAACATCAGCGGCTACCTGCTGACCCGGCTCATGGCGTTCGAGATGGGCATCGACACCAGCGCCCTGATGATCGGCAACGACAAGGACTCGCTGGCCACGAACGTCTCCTTCCGCCTCGACCTCAACGGCCCGAGCCTGTCGGTGCAGACGTTCTGCTCGACCTCGCTGGTCGCGGTGCACCTGGCGAGCGAGAGCCTGCGCCGCGGCGAGTGCGACATGGCGCTGGCCGGCGGCGTGTCGGTACGCATCCCGGACCGCGTCGGCTACCTGTGGGAGGAGGGCGGCCAGGAGTCGCCCGACGGGCACGTGCGTACCTTCGACGCCGAGGGCCGGGGCAGCATGTTCGGTGACGGCGCCGCGGTCGTCGCGCTCAAGCGGCTCAGGGACGCGGTGGCCGACCGGGACACCGTCCACGCCGTCATCCGGGCCTCGGCGATCAACAACGACGGCGCCGTCAAGTTCAGCTACCTGGCGCCCAGCATCGACGGCCAGCGCCGCTGCGTCTCGGCGGCCCTCGCCCGCGCCGGGGTGGACCCGGCCGACATCTCCTACGTCGAGGCGCACGGCACCGCCACCGAGGTCGGCGACCCGATGGAGGTGGCCGCGCTGACCCGGGCCTTCGGGCCGACCGAGCGCAAGCAGTACTGCGTGCTCGGCTCGATCAAGCCGAACGTGGGCCACCTCGACCGCGCCTCCGGCGTCACCGGCCTGATCAAGGTCGTGCAGTCGCTGCGCAACGAGCTGATCCCCGGCACCCTGCACTACCGCTCGCCGAACCCGGAGATCGACTTCGCCGCGAGCCCCTTCCGCGTCACCGCCGAGCCCACCCCGTGGCCGCGCGACCCCGGCAGGGCGCGCATCGCGGGCATCAGCTCGCTCGGCATGGGCGGCACGAACGCGCACGCCATCGTCACCGAGGCGCCGCAGCCGGGCGCGCGCGGGGCGCGGAGGCGCCGCTGGCAGATCCTGCCGGTCTCGGCGCGCACGCAGGCCGCCGCCGAGCAGTCGTGCGCCCGGCTGGCCGAACACCTGGCGGGCGACGGCGGGGACGACCTCGGCGACGTCGCGTACACGCTGCAGGCCGGGCGCAAGGTGTTCGGCCACCGCAAGGTCGTCGTGGCCGACAGCGCGCGGGCGGCCGCGGCGAAGCTGGCCGACCCGGCCGGCTCCCTGGGCCGGGCCGACTCGACCGTGGGCCGCAGGGCCGGCTTCCTCATCGCGGGCGTGGGCGAGCAGTACCCGGGCATGGTGGCCGAGCTGTACGCCACCGAGCCGGGTTTCCGCGCCGACGTGGACGAGTGCCTGGCCGTGCTGGGGCTGACCGAGGCCGGGCAGCTCTCCGACATGTTCGTGCCCGCCGGGCGGGCGGCGGAGGCCACGGACGACCTGGCCCGGCTGCTGGGCCGGGCCGGCGCCGCCGCCCCGCGCGCCGCCGGCGACGCCCACCTGATCCAGCCGGCCGTGTTCGTCGCCGAGTACGCGCTGGCCAAGCGGCTCATCCGCTGGGGGATCGCGCCCGAGATCATGATCGGCTACAGCCTCGGCGAGTACGTCGCCGCGTGCCTGTCCGGCGTGCTGTCGCTGCCCGACGCGCTGCGCCTGGTGGCCTACCGGGCCAAGCTCATCACCTCCCGCCCCGAGGGCGCGATGCTGGCGGTCTCCGCCGACGAGCGGCGCCTGCGCACGCTGCTGGGCGAGCTGTTCGAGCGCGAGCTGGACGTGGCCGTGCGCACCGGCTCGCAGGTGGTGCTGGCCGGGCCGGAGGAGGCCGTCGAGGCGGCCGCCGCGCTGCTGCTGCAGGCCAAGATCGGGCACCGGCGGCTGGAGACCACGCACGCCTTCCACTCGCGCATGCTGAAGCCGGTGGCCGGGGAGCTGACCGCCTGGATCACCGACAACATCACGCTCAACCCGCCGCGCGTGCCGTACCTGAGCAACGTGACCGGCGAGCCGGCCACCGCCGAGGTGGTGACGGATCCGGCGTACTGGGCGCGGCACATGTGCGAGACGGTCGAGTTCGGCGCCGGGCTCGGGCACCTGCTCGGGCAGGCGGACCTGGCGCTGGCCGAGATCGGCCCCGGGCAGTCCCTGGGCGCGCTCACCCGCGGCCACCCGGCCTGCGACCGCGCCCAGTGGCCGCTCATCGTGACCACCCTGCCGGCCGCGAACGACCCGCAGGACGCCGGCGCGGCCCTGGCGACCGCCGTCGCCCGGCTCTGGCTGACCGGCGTGCCGGTGGACTGGGACGCGCTGCACGCGGACGAGGGCGACGGGGACGGTGGCGGGGACGGCGGCGGCGAGCGCTGGCGTCCCGGCCGCGTCCCGCTGCCGACGTACCCGTTCGAGCACCAGGACTACTGGCTGGAGATCGACCAGAGCGCCGGCCGGGGCGCGGCGGCGGCCTACGACGAGAGCGACCCGACGAGCATCGCCAAGGCGTATCCGCGCCTGCCCGACACCCGCTGGATCCACGCGCCGGTGTGGCGGCAGACCACGACGCGCCCGCCCCGCGCGGAGGAGGCGGCCCGCTGGCTGGTCTACACCGACGACGGGCCGGCCGGCGAGCTGGCCGCGCCGCTGCTGGCGTACCTGGCCGGGACCGGCGCGGACGTGGTGCCGGTGCGGCCCGGCGAGCGCTTCTCCAGCGGCCCCGACGGCCTGCGGGTGCGTCCCGGCTCGCCCGAGGACGCCCTGGCGGCCCTGCGCGAGCTGGCCGGCCGCGGCTGGGAGCCCGAGCGCGTCGTCCACCTGTGGTCGGCGGACGGCCCCGCGCAGGACGGCCCTTTGGCGGACGGCCTGCAACGCGGCCTGTACACCCTGGTCGCCCTCGCCCGCGCCGCCGGCGACCTCGGGCTCGGCGGCTGGACGCTGGACATCGTCACGGCGGGCGGCCAGCGGGTGCTGCCCGGCGACCGGGTGCGTCCCGTCCTCGGCACGCTGCTCGGCCCGACCCGGCTCGTGCCCGTGGAGTACCCGCGGGTGCGGACCAGGCTCATCGACGTGGACGGCGGCGGGGAGGCCCTGCTGGCCGAGCTGCGCGCCGAGCCGGAGGACCAGGTCGTCGGCCTGCGCGGCGGGCGGCGCTGGATCCCCGACTACGAGGTGCTGGACGCGTCCGTCATCGAGGCCGGGACCCCCGCGGCCGAGGTGCGCCACGGCGGCGTCTACCTGGTGACCGGCGGCCTGGGCGGCATCGGGCTGGCCATGGCCGAGCGGCTGGCCGAGCAGTACCAGGCGCGGCTGGTGCTGCTCGGCCGTACCCCCGTGCCGCCCCGGGAGGAGTGGGGCACGATCCTCGGTTCCGACAGCGCCGTGCCCGAGGTGCGCAGGCGGCTGGAGGGGCTGCGCCGGCTGGAGGCGGCGGGCACCGAGGTCGTCACCGTCGCCGGCGACGTCTCCCGCCCCGAGGACGCCCGCCGCGCGGTGGACGCCGCGATCGAGCGCTTCGGCGAGCTGAACGGCGTGCTGCACTGCGCCGGCGTGCCGGCCGTGGGGCTCATGCAGTTCAAGACCGTCGCCGACATGGAACGGGTGCTCGCGCCCAAGGTCATGGGCACCCTCGCGCTGGCCGAGGCGCTGCGCGGCCACCAGGTCGACTTCATGGCGCTGTACTCCTCCACGACCTCGGCCACCGGCGGCGGCGCCGGCCAGGTCGACTACTGCGCCGCCAACGCCTTCCTCGACGCCTTCGCCCTCGGCGAGGTCCTGCCCGGCACGGCGGTGGTCTCCGTCGACTGGTGCGAGTGGACGTGGAACGGCTGGACCGAGGGCCTGGAGAACTACGACGAGGGCTCCAAGCAGTACTTCGCCTGGTACCGGGAGAACTTCGGGCTCACCTTCGACCAGGGCTTCCAGACGCTGCTGCGGGCCCTGGCCAGCGGCGAGCGGCACGTCGTGGCCTCCACGCAGGACTTCGCGCCGCTGGTGGCGATGAGCCGCAGGTCGTCCATCGAGAGCCACCAGGCGACGGTGAAGAAGATCCGGGACGCGTTCGGCCGGCATCCGCGCCCCGACCTGTCCACCGCCTACGTCGAGCCGCAGTCGGAGACGGAGGAGGCCATCGCCACCGTCTGGTCGGAGGCGCTGGGCCTGGAGCAGGTGGGCGTGCACGACAACTTCTTCGAGCTGGGCGGCAACTCGCTGCTCGGCATGGAGATCATCGCCGAGGTCAGGAGGACGCTGGGGCTGTCGTACCTGCCGCCGCACATCCTCTACCAGGCGCCCACGATCGCCTCGCTCGCCGAGGCCGCCCTGGCCGACCAGGACGCGGGCGAGCAGCCGAGCCAGGCCAGGGACCAGCAGCGCTCCCGCATCGCCCAGCGGCGCAACATGCTCAGAAGCGGAAGGACGTCATGACCGGGACCGACGACATGGCAGGAACGGACGAGGCGGGCACCGACTACGACTCCGCGGTGGCGCTGATCGGCATGTCCGGGCGCTTCCCCGGCGCCCGGAGCGTCACCGAGCTGTGGCGGAACCTGACCGCCGGGACCAAGGGGCTGCGGGCCATCACCGAGGAGGAGCTGCGCGAGGCCGGGGTCGATCCCGGCCGGCTGGCCGACCCCCGGTACGTGCGGGTCGGCGGCCCGCTGCACGACCTCGACCGGTTCGACGCCACCGTCTTCGGCATCAACCCGCGCGAGGCCGAGACCATGGACCCGCAGCACCGGCTGTTCCTGGAGTGCTCGTGGGAGGCGCTGGAGGCGGCCGGCTACTGCCCGACGGACGTGCCGGGGCAGGTGGCGGTGTTCGGCGGGTGCGGGTTCCCCGACTACATCGTGCAGAACCTGCAGCACCTGCCGGCCCAGCCGGGCGGGGCGCTGCTCATGGCGGTGGGCAACGAGCGGGACTCGCTGGCCTCGCTGGTGTCGTACAAGCTGGGGCTGCGCGGGCCCGCGGTGTCGGTGCAGACGTTCTGCTCGACCTCGCTGGTCGCGGTGCACCTGGCCTGCCAGAGCCTGCTGACGTACGAGTGCGACGTGGCGCTGGCCGGCGGCGCGTTCACCCCGCTCCCCCAGCCCGCCGGCTACCTGTACGAGCAGGGCGGCATCATGTCGCCCGACGGGAGGGTACGCAGCTTCGACGCCGAGGCGGCCGGCACGGTGATGGGCAGCGGGGCCGGCGCGGTGGCGCTCAAGCGCATGTCGGACGCGCTGCGCGACGGCGACGTGATCCACGCGGTGATCCTGGGCTCGGCGGCCAACAACGACGGCCGGCTGCGCGCCGGCTACACCGCGCCCGGCGTGGACGGCCAGGCCGACGTGATCGAGTCGGCGCTGGGCGTGGCCGGGGTCAAGCCGGACACGGTCGGCTACGTCGAGTGCCACGCGACCGGCACGATGCTGGGCGACTCGATCGAGCTGGCGGCCATGAACCGGGTCTTCGCCACGCCGCGCGAGACGCCGTGCGTGCTGGGCTCGCTCAAGCCGAGCCTGGGCCACCTGGACCGCGCCTCCGGCGTGACCGGGCTGATGCGGGCGGCGCTGGCGCTGGAGCACGAGGTGCTGCCGGGCGTGCCGGACTACGTGACGCCCAACCCGGCCCTGGCCTCCGCGCAGGACCGCTTCACGGTGCTGACCGGGGACGAGCCGTGGCCGCAGGGGACGGGGCCGCGCCGGGCCGGGGTCAGCTCGTTCGGGCTCGGCGGCACCAACGCGCACGTGGTGCTGGAGCAGGCGCCGCCGCGCCCGGCCCGCCCCGCGCGGCCGGGGCCGCACCTGCTGACCTTCTCGGCCGCCGACGAGCAGGCGCTCGGCGAGGTGGCCGAGCGGCTGCGCGCCTACCTGGAGGAGGGCGGCCCCGAGGACCTGGCGGACGTGGCGTTCACGCTGCAGGCGTCGCGGGGCGGCTTCGCGCTGCGCCGCGCGGTGGTGTGCCGGGACCGCGAGGACGCCGTGGCGGCGCTGGGCGACCCGGAGCGATGGATCGGCGGCAGGACCCAGCGGCGCAACCCGAAGGTCCGGCTGGCCGTCCCGGAGGCGGAGCCGCCCGCCGGCTGGTGGGGCGAGCTGCACACGGCGGTCGAGGCCGTCCTGCGGCACGGGCCCGCGCCCGCGTCCTCCTCGCGGGAGGCGGCGCTCGGCGCGCTGGCCGACGCGCTGGGCGGGATCGGCGTCCCGGTCTCGCGGGACGGCGCCGGGCAGGCCGAGGAGGTCGTGGTCGCCCCCGAGGAAGGGCTGACGGCGGCGGAGTGGCTGCTGGCGACCGTGGCGCGGCTGTGGCTGGCGGGCGCCTCGCCCGACTGGGCCGCGCTGCACGGCGGGCTGGGGCGGCGGGTGGAGCTGCCTACGTACCCGTTCCAGCGGCGCCGCTTCTGGGTCAAGGCCGCGCCCGCGCAGGCCGTGGCGGCCGGCGAGGGCAAGACGTACGACCGCGCCCAGTGGACGCACCTGCCGTCCTGGCGGCAGCGGCCGCTGCCCGTCGCCGACCTGGACGAGCGGCTGCGCGAGGCCGGCCCGTGGCTGGTGTTCACCGCCGACGAACGCGGCGAGGCGCTGGTCGAGCGGCTCGGCGCGGCCGGGGCCGAGGTGACCGCGGTGCGCGTGGGCGACCGGTTCGCGCAGGAGGACAGCGGTGACTTCACCATCAGGGCCGACAAGCCCGACGACGTGGCCGAGCTGATGTACTCGCTGGTGGCCGTGCCGCGGGCGATCGTCCACGGCCTCAGCCTGGCCGCCCCGCCACCCGAGCCCGGGGAGGACCCGGTGGCGCGCTTCGCGGCCGGGCAGCGGCACGGCTTCTACTCGGCGCTGGCCCTGGCCCGCGAGCTGGTCGACAACACCGGCTCCGCGCCCAGGGCCGAGCTGGTGCTGCTCACGCCGCAGGCCGTCGGCGTGGCCGGGCCGGACCTGCGCCATCCCGAGCACGCCACGCTCGCCGCGCTCGCGCCCAGCCTCCAGCAGGAGAACCCGCGGCTGCGCTGCCGGCACATCGACGTGGACGCCGCGCCCGGCACGGCCGCCGGCGCCTGGGCGGCCCGGGTGCTGGCCGCCGCCGTGTGCCCGCACGAGGGGCCGATGGCGGTGCGCGGGGACGAGACGTGGCTGCGCCGCTACGATCCGTACCCGGTTCCGGAGCCGCAGGAGCGGCCCTTCCGCGACGGCGACACGGTGCTGATCACCGGCGGGCTCGGCGACGTCGGCCTGGTGCTGGCCCGCCACCTGGCCGACCGGTACGGCTGCCGGCTGGTCCTCACCGCGCGCTCCCCGCTGCCGCCGCGCGCGGAGTGGGAGAGCTACCTGGCCGCGCCCCCGCCCGGCGGCGAGCGCACCGCCCGGCACCTCGGCAACCTCCTGGACCTGGAGCGCCGGGGCGCCGACGTGCTCGCCCTGTCGGCGGACGTCGCCGACGAGGAGCGGATGCGGGCCGTGGTGGAGGCGGCGCTGGACCGGTTCGGCACGATCGACGCGGTCGTGCACGGCGCGGGCGTCCAGGACGGCGCGTACTTCAACTTCGCGCACCTGATGGACCGGCCGCAGTGCGAGGCGCACCTGGCGGCCAAGGTGACCGGCTTCCACGTGCTGCAGAAGGTGCTCGGCGAGCACGCCGCCGACCGGCGGATCACGCTGTCGTCGATCGCGGCGGTGCTCGGCGGCATGACGCTCGGCCCGTACGCGGCGGCCAACGCCGCGCTGGACGCGTACGTGCGGGTGGCCCGCGCCGCGGGCGCCGGCCGCTGGGTCACCGTGGACTGGGACACCTGGAACATCGACCCCGACCGGGTGGCCGGGCACAGCGGCGCGGTGATCGACTACGCGATGACCCCGGCCGAGGGCGTGGACGTCCTGGAGCGGGCGCTGTCGGCCGCCGACCGCGTCGGCCACCTGGTGATCTCCACCGGCTCGCTGGAGTCCAGGATCGCCCAGTGGGTCACCGGCGACCTGCACGACGGCGACGACGACTTCGACGACCGCGAGCGGCACCCGCGCCCCGAGCTGAACAACCCGTACGTGGAGCCGCGCGCCGGCACCGAGGCGGCGCTGGCCGACATCTGGTCGCGCGTGCTCGGCATCGACCCCATCGGGGCGCTGGACAACTTCTTCGAGCTGGGCGGCCACTCGCTGCTGGCGATCGAGCTGACCACCAGGATCCGGCGGACGCTGTCGGCGTCGGTGCCGGTGACCGGCCTGCTGGAGTGCCCCACGGTCCGCCAGCTCGCCGAGCTGCTCGACGACCGCGACGGCGGGGAGGGGGGCGCGTGAAGCAGCCCGAGTACCTGCGGACCGTGCAGGGCTTCGCCCGGCGCGAGCTGCTGGGCAAGGAGGCGTACCTGGACTCGCTGGCCGAAGCGCCGCTGCCGCTCTACCGGCGCTTCGCCGACACGGGGCTGGCCAACTGGTGGGTGCCGAAGGAGTACGGCGGGCTCGGCATGGGGCTGGAGGAGAGCGTCCGGATCACCGCCGAGCTGGCCTACGCCGACGCCGGCGCGGCCTTCACCCTGTTCATCCCGGTGCTGGCCACCAGCATGGTCGCCTGGTACGGCGACGGCGCGCTGCGGGAGCGCCACCTCGGGCCGCTGGTGGCCGCGAGCGGCTTCTGCGCCACGCTCGGCAGCGAGCACGCGGCCGGCAGCGAGCTGGCCAGGATCTCGACCACCGTGCGGCGCGAGGGCGACACGGTCGTCCTGGACGGGCACAAGGCGTTCTCCACCAACACCGACTTCGCGCGGTTCATCGTGGTGATCGCGCGGGCCGAGGACGACCCGGCCGGGTACCTGGCCGTCCTGGTGCCGCGCGACACGCCGGGCGTCACCGTGGACAAGCGGTGGGACGTGATCGGGCTGCGCTCGTCGGCGACGTACCAGGTGTCGTTGTCCGGCGTGCGCGTCCCGGCCGGGAACGTGCTGCGCGGCAACGGGCTGCGCCTGCTGGAGGTGGGCCTGAACGCCAGCCGCATCCTCATCGCCACGACCGCGCTCGGCATCGCCCGCCGGGTGCGGGACGTGTGCATGGAGTACGCCAAGACCAAGTCCGTCAAGGGCGCGCCGCTGACCGCCAACGCCGTCTTCGCCGGGCGGCTCGGGCAGTTCGAGATGGAGATCGAGGTGATGGCGAACCAGTGCCTGGCCGCGGCGCGGGCCTACGACGAGATCGCCTCCCGCGCGGACGCGGGCGAGGAGTTCCTGCGCGTGGGGACGCTGAAGCAGGCGCTGACGACGAAGATGTTCTGCGGGCAGACGGGGTGGCGGATCGCCTCGGCGGCGTCGGAGATGTTCGGCGGGCTGGGGTACACGCACGAGTCGGTGATCGGCAAGCTGCTGCGGGACATGCGGTACGTGTCCATCGTGGAGGGCGGCGACGACGTGCTGCGGGACCTGGTGTTCAGCCGGTACGTGGTGCCGGTGTCGAAACGATCGTGACCAGGGCGGCGGCGTAGCCGGGGGCGACGTCGAGCCAGCGGACGGGGCCGGACAGGGAGCGTGACCGGATCGAGGTCGCGCTCCCTTCGCCTGTGCCGGTGCCGGTGCCTGGGCCGGTGCCGGTGCCTGGGCCGGTGCCTGGGCCGTCGTCCTCGGTCACGGCCACGTCGGACAGGCCGGGCAGGCCGGCGCCGGTGGCCTTGACGAACGCCTCCTTGGCGGTCCACAGGCGGAAGTAGCCGGCCAGGGCGGCGGCGGGGGTCGCGGCGGCGAGCAGGCGGGCGGTCTCCGCGGGCCGGTACAGGCGGCGGGCCATCGCCAGGGGGTCGAGGTCGGCGCGGATCCGCTCGACGTCCACGCCGGCGCGCACGCCCGGGGGCGCGAGCACGATCAGCGCCCAGGCGTCGGAGTGCGACAGGTTGAAGTCGACCCGGGCCCCTGGAAGCGAGGGGGCGGGACCGCCCGACCCGGCGGGGCCGTCCGGCGCGACGGGACGGGCCGGCGCGGCGGGGCCGTCCGGGTGCAGGCAGGGGCGGCCCGTGGCGTCCGTGGCGAGGCGGATCCGCTCCGGCGGGACGCCGCACGCGCGGCCGAGGACGGCGCGCAGGGCGGCGTGCGCGGCCACGTAGCGGCGGCGGTCGAGCGCCCCGGCCAGCGCCAGGGCCTTGTCGCGCTCGCGCCCCGACAGCAGGCGCCACCACCCAGGGTGCTCCGGGCCGTCCAGGAACACCTTCCACACCCGCACGCCCCGGCAGGCCCCGGTCAAGGGCACGGTCAAGGGCACGGGCAGGGGGACGGGCAGGACCTCGGGCGGAACCTCGGGCAGGACCCGGGACGGGGAGGCAGGGACGGGGGCGGGGACAGGGGTGGGAGCGGGGACAGGGGTGGGAGCGGGGACAGGGGTGGGAGCGGGGACAGGGGTGGGGGCGGGACCCGCGGGTCCCGCCCCCTGGCGCGGGGGCCGGGGAGGCGGGGCCGCGGGTCCGGTCACGCCCACGGCCGCAGCGCCTCCGCCACGATCGCCTGGGTGCGCCCGGCCTGCTCGAAGACGGCGAAGTGCCCGCCCTCGAACGGGTGCAGCTCGAACGGCCCGCCGGTCAGCGCCTCCCACCCGGCGACCTTCGCGGACGCCACCCGCGGGTCGGCGTCGCTCGGCATCGCGGTGAGCGGCACGTCCAGCGGCGGCTCCGGCTCGTACCGGTAGGTCTCCTTCACGGTGAAGTCGGCCTGCACCGCCGGCAGGATCATCTCCAGCGCCCCCGGGTCGGCCAGCAGCCACTCGGGGGTGCCGCCCAGCGTGCGCAGCAGCGCCACGACCTGCTCCCTGCTCATCCCGCCCACCGGCGGCCCGGCCTCGTAGGTGAGGTGCGGCGCGTCGGAGCCGGAGACGAACAGGTGGACGGGCTGCGGCCCGCCGCGCCGCCGGATCTCGCGCACCAGCTCGAACGCCACGATCGCGCCGAGGCTGTGCCCGTAGAGGGCGTAGCGGCGGCCGGCCGCGGACGTCTCCACGTCCGCGAGCACGGCGTCGGCCAGGTCGGACACCATCGGCGGCATCCGCTGGTAAGGCGGCTCCCGGTGCCGCGACTCCCGCCCCGGCGGCTGCACGGGCTGGACGGCGACGCCGGGCACCTTGCCCTGCCAGGCGCGGAAGGCCGAGGCGGCGCCCCCGGCGTGCGGCAGGCAGTACAGCGGCAGCGCGCCGGGCTCCGCGCCGGTCAGGGCGCGGAACGGCAGCCACCGCGACAGGACGTCGTCGTCGATCGTGATGCTCATGTCTCGATCTCCAGCCGCACGTAGGGAGGCGGCGGCTGCACCGCCTCCAGGTCCGCCTCCAGCACCACGTGGGCGCCGTCGCGGCTGATCTCGCGGAACCCGGCGAAGGCGTAGGTGATCTGCATCATCCGGTTGCGCCCGGTCTCCACGAAGTCGGCCCGCAGCGCCACGCCCTCGGCGGCGGCCAGCCGCAGGATGTGGTTGAGCAGCACCATGCCGACGCCCCGCGACATCACCCGGCACGACATCAGCATCATGCGCAGCCACCAGCCGTCCGGCCCCTTCTCGACCAGGGCCAGCCCGATCTTGCCGTAGCTGCCGAAGCGGTCGGTCAGCGAGGCGACCAGCAGCAGGTGGTCGGGCGACTCGCGCAGCGCGTCCAGCTCGTCGTAGGAGTAGGTGCGGCCGGTGGAGTTGAGCTGGTTGGTGCGGACGGTCAGCTCCTCGGCCCGCTGGAGGTCCTCCCGGTGGGCGGGCGCGATGGTGAACTCCATCCCCAGCCCGGCCAGGAACTCCTCGTTGGTGCCGACGAACGTCTCGGCCAGCTCGTCCCTGGCGAGCTGCCCCCGGTACATCTCCCGCCGCCGCGCCGACTCGTCGGTGACGAAACGCGGCCGGAACTCCGGCCGGGCCAGCGCCTCCTCCAGCTCCAGCACGTCCACGCAGATGACCTCGGGCAGCTCGTGCGCCACCTCGGCGCGCTCGAACTCCTGGTCGTCGACGAAGGCGAAGGCGTCCACGCCGAGGTTGAGGGCCTTGGCGATGGCCTTGATGGAGTCGGACTTGGCGTTCCAGTTGATCTGCGGGTGGAGGAACATGTCGGTCAGGCCGAGCGCGGCCAGCCGTTCCAGAGCCGCGTCGCGGTCGTTCTTGCTGGCGATGGAGTGCAGGACGCCCATGCGGTCGAGCTCGTGGATGCGCTCGACGACGGCCGGCCGCACGGTGACCTCGCCGTCCTCCAGCAGCGTCCCGTTCCAGAGGGTGTTGTCGAGGTCCCAGACGATGCACTTGACGCGGCCCCGCCGGGGTTTCCCCGGCAGCACCGGGGCGGCGGCGTCCTGCCGCTCGGTGGTCACGCTCATGAGGTGGTCTCCCGCTCTGCCTGGCCGGCGATGGTGATGCGCTGGATCTCGTTGCTGCCCTCGATGATCTCCATGACCTTGGCGTCCCGGTACAGCCGCGCGACCGGGTAGTCCGGGCTGCAGCCGTTCGCGCCGTGGATCTGGACGGCCTCGGCGGCGTGCCGGGCCGCGGCCGTGGAGGCGAAGTACTTCGCGATCCAGGTGGCCATGATCGTGCCGGACTCGCCGGCGTCCTTCAGCCGGCCGGCCTCGGCCAGCAGCAGCCGGGCCGCCCGCGCGTCGGTCACCATGTCGGACAGCTTGGCCTGGACGAGCGGCAGCTCGGCCAGCGGCCTGCCGCCGACCCGGCGCTGGGCGGCGTAGGCGGCCGAGGCTTCCAGGCACGCCTGGACGATGCCGACCGAGCCGGCCGCCACGCTGTAGCGGCCGAGGTCGAGCGTGCCGGTCAGCACCATGCCGGCGGTGAAGCCGGACGGGCCGAGCAGCGCGTCGCGGCCGAGCGCGACGTCCCGGAAGGTGATCTCGGCCAGCATGGAGGCGCGGGTGCCCAGCATGTCGTCGATGGGGCGGACCTCGACGCCGGGCGCGTCGCGCGGCACCAGGAAGGCGCCGATGCTGGTGGCGGTGCGGGCGAAGACCAGGAACAGGTCCGCCCGCTGGCCCCCGGTGGTCCACTTCTTGACGCCGTCGAGCACCCAGCCGTCGCCGCGCTCGGTGGCGGTCGTGGTGATGCCCGAGGTGTCGCTGCCGGCGCCCGGCTCCGACAGGCAGAACGCGCCGAGCACGTCCCCGGCGGCCAGCGCCGGGGCCCACCGCTCGCGCTGGAGCGGGGTGCCCCAGCGTTGCAGCGTCCAGGCCACCATGGTGTGCACGGTCAGCAGGCTGCGCAGCGAGGAGCAGCCGCGGCCCACCTCCTCGTGCACCTCGCCGAGCGTGACCAGGTCCATCCCGGCCCCGCCGGACTCCGGCGGCAGGAACGGCGCCCACAGGCCCGCCGCGGCGACCTGCCGCAGCAGGTCCTCCGGGACCCGGCCGCTCCTGTCGTAGTCGTCGGCGTACGGCACGACGTGGGTGTCGACGAACGCCCGGGCCGAGCGTCGGTCGACGACCCGGGGCGGCGCCGTGGCGGTGAGCGTCACGCGACGGCCAGCGTCGGCGAGAGCCGGGCCACCAGCTCGGCCATGGCGTTGGCGGTGCGGAAGTTGTCGATGCGCAGCTCCTCGTTGGGGATGGTGACGCCGAACGTCTTCTCCACGAACATCACCAGCTCCATCGCGAACAGCGAGTTGACGAAGCCGAGCGCGAAGATGTCCTGCGTCTCGTCGATCTCGGCCTGCGGGTACCGGCCGCGGACGAAGTCGAGGATCTGCTCCTTGGCGTTGTTCGACATGTGCGATGACTCCTTCAGTCGATGAGTTGGCGTGTCGTTCAGTTGGCGGTGCTGTAGGTGTAGAAGCCGCGGCCGGACTTGCGTCCGTGCAGGCCCGCGTCGGTCATCTGCTTGAGCAGCGGGCACGGGCGGTACTTGCTGTCGGCGTAGTGCTCGTAGAGCACCTCGACGCTGTAGAGGATGGTGTCCACGCCGATGAGGTCGGCCGTCTCCAGCGGGCCCATCGGGTGGCCGAAGCAGCTCCGGAAGACCTCGTCCACCGACTCGGCGTCGGCGACGCCCTCGTGGACGAGGTAGGCGGCCTCGTTGACGGTGAGCATGAGGACGCGGTTGGAGATGAAGCCGCAGGAGTCCTTGACGTCCACCGACTTCTTGCCCATGGCGGTCAGCAGGTCGCGGGTGCGCTGGACGGTGGCGGGCGAGGTGTGGAAGCCGGGGATCAGCTCCACGGCGGGCTTGGCGGGCACCGGGTTCATGAAGTGCACGCCGATCACCTTGTCCGGCCGGCCGGTGACGGCGGCGACCTTGGTGATGGGGATGGCGGAGGTGTTGACCACGAAGACGGTGTCGGGGCTGCACGTGGCGTCGAGCGCCTCGTACACCTCCCGCTTGACGTCCCAGTTCTCGGTGACGTTCTCCACGACCAGGTCGCACTTGGCGGCGCCGGCCACGCCGACCGAGGTGGTGATCCTGGACAGCACCTCGTCCGGGTCGAGGGCGGGGCCGCCCATGAGCCGGCTCATCCGCGCGTTGCGGGCGATGGCGCCGAGCGCGTCGGCGAGGATCTTCTCGTCCTTGTCGACCAGCACCACGTCGTGGCCGGTCTGGGCCAGGTTCTGCGCGACGCCGACGCCCATCACGCCGGCGCCGATGACTCCGATGACGGTCATGTCCGCTCCGTTCACTCGTTCGCTTATCGGGTCGTTTCCTGGGGTTGCCGGCCGCGGCGGCGGGCGGCGGAGGCCTCCAGCCCGGAGCGCCGTAGCTGGGCGCGTACCTGGCTGTCGCCGTCGCCGCCCGCGGCGGGCGCGGCGCCCGCCTGCCGGGCCTCGACGGTCCGGCTGAGCGCGGCCACGGTGGGGGCCTCGTAGAGGATGTGCGGGGGCAGCTCGTCCAGGCCGAACGCGGCGCGGACGGCCGCCACGATGGCCACGCCGAGCAGGGAGTTGCCGCCGAGCTCGAAGAAGTTGTCGAGCGCGCCGACCCGGTCGAGCCGCAGCGACTCGCGCCAGATCGCCGCGACCGCCTCCTCCGCGGGGCCGGACGGCTCCTGGTAGGCGGTGACCAGCTCGGGCCTGGGGTGCAGCTCGCCGCTCCCACCGCTCACGGCGGGCGAGGTGACGGCCTCCAGGGTGAACCTGGAGCTGCCGCGGACCAGGGTGGCGAAGTCCTGGGTGGAGACCACGACGCGCGGCTCGCCGGTGGCCAGGACGCGGCGCAGCGCCCGCCAGCCGTCGGCGAAGCCGATGCCGATCCTGGCCCGGTTGTCCTTGAAGAACGCGCGCAGCGCCTCGTCGTAGCCGTCGAGGCCGGCCTCCCAGGCGTTCCAGGTCCACTCGCCCCAGTCCACGGCGACGACGCGGCGGCCGGTGGCGGCCTGGCGGGCCGCGTAGGCGTCGAGGAAGGCGTTGGCGGCGCAGTAGTCCACCTGGCCGGGGCCGCCGCCGGTGGCGCTGGTGATCGAGGAGAACAGCGCGAGGAAGTCCAGCTCGACCTCGCCGGGGCGGCCGACGCGCAGCGCCTCGGCCAGGGCCAGCGTGCCGGCGACCTTCGGGGCCAGGACCTGGTCCAGCTCCTCGGGGCGCTTGAACTGCATGAGGCCCATGCCGGGGACGCCGGCGGCGTGCAGCACGCCGTGCAGCGCGCCGAACCGGTCCAGGGCCGTCTCGACGGCGCGGCGGGCGTCGGCGGGGCTGGCCACGTCGCCGGTGACGATCTCGACCTCGGCGCCCAGCTCGACCAGCTCCGACACCTGCGCGACGCGCCGCCGCAGCGCCGGGTCCACATCCCCGGCCCCGCTTGCGGCCCTGTCCCCGGCCCCGTTCGCGGCCCTGTCCCCGGCCCCGTTCGCGGCCCCGTCTGCGATCCCGTTCGCGGCCCCGTCTGCGGCCTCGTTCCCGGCCAGGACGGCGGGCCACCGCTCCCGGGGCGGCAGGCCGTGCCTGGCCAGCAGGACCAGCTTGGCGCGGTGGTCGCGGGCCAGGTGGGCGGCCAGGCCGAGCGCGATGCCGCCGAGGCCGCCGGTGATCAGGTAGACGCCCCCGTCCCGGAACGGCTCCGCCGCGCCGGGCATGGCGGACCCGGCGGGCAGCCGCTCGTAGCCGGGCAGCCAGCGGCGGCCGCCGCGCAGGGCCACGACGCGCTCGCCGCGCGGGCGGGCCAGCTCGGCGGCCAGCGCGGCGAGGTCGCCCGGCGCGGGCTCGGCGGGCAGGTCGACCAGGCGGGTGGTGACGCCGGGGTACTCCAGCGGGATCACCAGGCAGGGCCCGGCCAGCGTGGCCGCCTCGGGGTGGGCGACCTCCGCGCCGGTGACCTCCTGCGTGCCGGACACGGCCACGTCGAGCGACCAGGCGGCGACGCCGGCCTCGCCCGCCGCGCGGGCCAGCGCGGCCAGCGTGTGCAGGCCGCGCGCGACGGTGTCCGGCCCCGGCTCCAGCGTCCACAGGTGCAGCACCCGGGCCAGTGGGCGGCCGGCGGCGCGCAGGTCGCGCAGCAGGGCCCGCAGGTCGGCGACGTCGCCCGGGCGGACCGTGTACCCGTCGGGGGCCGCCCGGTAGGCGTCGCCGGGGCGGACCAGGGTGACCGGGGCGCCGCCCGCGCTCAGCAGCTCGGCGGCGGCGTCGGCGAGCCCGTCGCGGGTGAACACCAGCCACGGGCTCCCGTCGTCCGGGGCGGGGGCCGGCGGGGCGGCGCGCCGCCACACCGGCAGGTGCAGCCAGTCCTCCTCGGGCAGCTTGGGCAGGCTGGTGATCGCCTCGAACAGGTCGTCCGGCTCGGCCGCCACCTGCTGCCCGGCCTGCCCGGCCTGCCCGGCCTGCCCGGCCTTGGGCGGTTCGAGCCAGTGGCGCTGGCGCTGGAAGGGGTAGGTGGGCAGCGGGACCCGGCCGGGCAGCGCGGCCGGGCCGGTGTCGCCGGTCCTGCCGTGGTAGGCGTCCCAGTCGGGGGTGACGCCGCACAACCACAGCCGGGCCACGCAGTCGGCCAGCACCTGGTCGCCGGGGCGGGGGTCGCTCGCGGCGGGCAGCGTGTGCGTGATCAGCGGCCAGCGCTCCGGCGGGCAGCCCGCGCCGCGCACCAGCGCGCCGAGCGACTGCCCGGGACCGATCTCCGCGACGGCCAGCTCGGGCTCGTCCAGCAGCAGCCGCACGCCGTCGGCGAAGCGGACGGTGCCGCACATGTGGCGGGCCCAGTAGCCGGGGTCGCACACCAGGCCGGCGTCGGCGAGGCCGCCGGTCACGTTCGACACGTACGGCAGCTCGGGCGGGTTGAGCCTGACGTTGGCCTCGACCCAGCGGGTCAGCTCGGCGGCGGCCGGCTCCAGCATGCGGGAGTGGAAGGCGTGGGTGGTCTCCAGGGGGCGGCAGGCGACCCCGGCGGCCCGCAGGTCGTCGGCCAGGCGGGTGACGGCGTCCTGCGGGCCGGCGACGACGGTGACCTCGGGGCCGTTGACGGCGGCCACGTCCAGGCCGCGCCCGTCGAGCCGGAAGCGGCGGCGCAGGGCGTCGGCGGGCAGGGACGCGGCGAGCATCGCGCCCGGGGGCAGCTCGGCGATGAGCCGGGCCCGGTGGGCGACCAGGGCCAGGGCGTCCTTCAGCGACAGGACGCCGGCCAGGGTGGCGGCGACGTACTCGCCGAGGCTGTAGCCGAGCATGAGGGCGGGGCGCAGGCCCCACGACATGAGGGTGCGGGCCAGGGCGTACTCGACGGCGAACAGGGCGGGCTGGACGACCTCGGTGCGTTCGAGCGCCGCCGCCCGCTCCCCGCCTCCCCCGTCCGCGTCGGCTCGGCCGAGCAGGGCGGCCAGGGAGCCGCCGGTCCCGTCGCGCTCGCCGGTGAGCAGCCCGGCGAGCCCGGGGACGGAGTCGCCGAGCAGGCCGAGGCACTCGTCCAGCGCGGCGCGGAAGGCGGGCTCGTGGCGGTGCAGGTCGCCGGCCAGGCCCGGGTACTGCTCGCCGACGCCGGCGAGGAGGAAGGCGACCCGGCGGCCCTGCGCGGTGTCCACCCGGCTCATCAGCCCGCCCTCGCCGGCCAGCGTCCCGGCCGCCGTGGCGGTGGCGTCGGCGACGAGGGCGCGGCGGTGCTCGAACGTCTTGCGGCCCACCTGCAGCGTGTACGCGACGTCGGCGAGCCGGGCCTCCGGCGCGGCGGCCAGGTACCGGCCGAGCCGGGCGGCGGCCTCGTCGGCGGCGGCGGCGCCGCGGGCGGAGACGGGCAGGACGTGGTAGCGGTGCGCGGCCGGCTCGCCGCCGGACCGGCCGGGCGGCTGCTCGACCACCATGTGGACGTTGGTGCCGCCCATGCCGAGCGAGTTGAGCCCGGCGATGCGGGGCCGCCCGTCCCTGGTCCGCCAGGGCGACAGCTCGATGTTGACGTAGAACGGGCCGTCGTCGAAGTCGATCTCGGGGTTGGGGCTGGTGTAGTGGAGGCTGGCCGGGATGACGCCCTCGCGCAGCGCCAGCGACGTCTTGATCAGGCCGCTGGCCCCCGCCGCCCGGTCCAGGTGGCCGACGTTGGTCTTGACAGAGCCGATCGGGCAGTACCCGGTGCCGCTCGTGGGGCCGAAGGCGCGGGCCAGGGCGGCCACCTCGATGGGGTCGCCCAGCTCGGTCGCGGTGCCGTGCGCCTCGACGTAGCTGATGTCGTCGCCGGTGACGCCCGCGTCGGCCATCGCGTCGGCGATCACCCGGGCCTGCCCGACGACGCTGGGGGCGGTGTAGCCGACCTTGAGCGCGCCGTCGTTGTTCATGGCCGAGCCGCGGATCACCGCCCAGATGTGGTCGCCGTCGCGGATCGCGTCGGGCAGCCGCTTGAGCAGCACCACGGCGGCGCCGTCACCGAACATGCTGCCCTTGGCCGCGGCGTCGAACGTCCGGACGTGCCCGTCGGGCGACTCCTGGCCGCCGGGCCCGTACAGGTGGCCCACCCGGTCGGGCACCCGGATGGACACGCCGCCCGCCAGGGCCAGCTCGCACTCGCCGTTGCGCAGGCTCTGCACCGCCAGGTGCGCGGCGACCAGCGAGGTGGAGCAGAACGTCTGGACGGCGACGCTGGGGCCGTGCAGGTCGAACAGGTACGACACGGTCGTGGGCAGGGCGTCCTTGTCGTTGCCCATGATGACCTCGAAGTCGCTGAACTCCTGCTGGTCGCCGCCGCCCAGCAGCCGGGCGGTCTGGCGCAGCAGGTACGTGCTGATGTTCGCGCCGCCGAACACGCCGACCCGGCCGCGGTGCTCCGGGGCGGCGTACCCGGCCTGCTCCAGCGCCTCCCAGCACACCTCCAGGAAGGCGCGCTGCTGCGGGTCGGTGATCGCGGCCATGCGGGGGCTCATGCCGAAGAAGGCGGCGTCGAAGCCGGCCACGTCGTCCAGCACCGGGCGGGCCCGGACGTAGGCGGGGTCGCGGAGCTGCTCGGCGGGCACGCCGGCGGCCAGCAGCTCCTCCTCGGAGAAGAAGCTGATCGACTCGACGCCCTCGCGCAGGTTGCGCCAGAACGTCTCCACGTCGGGCGCGCCGGGGAAACGGCCGGCCATGCCGACGACGGCGATGCGCCGGTCGTCGTCGTTCCGGTCACCGCGCCGGTCGCCGTCGCGCCGGTCGTCGCGCCGGTCCTCCGGCTCCGTGACCCGGGGGGCGGGCCGCCGGGGCTCCGGCGGGGCGGCGCGCTCACCGAGGGCGGCGGCCAGGGTATGAACGGTCGGCGCCTCGAACAGCACCACCGTCGGCACCGCCACCCCGAAGCGCTGCTTCACCAGAGCCAGCATCTGCAACGCCACCAGGGAGTTGCCGCCGAGGTCGAAGAAGTTGTCCCGGGTGCCGACCGGCTCGACACCGAGCACCTCGGACCAGAGCTCGGCCAGGTCGCGCTCGGCCTGCGTGAGCGGCGGCGCGTACGGCTGGGGCAGCTCGGGGCGGGGAAACCGGTCGCGGGGCCCCTGCGCGGCGGGCGTGGCCCTCCTGGGCAGGCGGTCGGCCAGGCCGCCGGCGGCCACCACCACGTCGGGCCGGGCTGCGGGCAGCAGCCGGTCGAAGGCCGCCAGCGCCTCGGCGGCCGGCATCGCGTGCGCGGCCATCGCGGCGCCGAGACCGTCGTCGAGCCGGTCGAGGGTGACCTGCCAGGTGTCCCAGCTCGCCGCCACCCAGCCCGGGTTGCGGTGGGCGAGGGCGGTGAGGGCGGCGTTGGCGGCGGCGTAGCTGCCGAACGTGATGCCGCCGAGCAGGGCGGAGGTGGAGGAGAACAGCACGCAGAACGCCGGCGGCTCCCCGGCGGGCCGCTCCCCCAGCCCGGCCAGCACCTGCTCCAGGACCAGGGCGCCGGTCACCTTGGCGGCGAAGTGCCGGGCCACGGCGGGCCCGTCGAGGTCGCGCAGCGGCAGGAAGGTGCCGGGCGAGGTCTCGGCGGCGGCGTGGACCACCCCGCCGAGCGTCCGGCCGCCGGTCCCGAGCGCTTCGGCGAGGGCGGCGCGCATGGCGACGGGGTCGGTGACGTCCACGCGCGGGGTCAGGACCTCGGCCCCCGAGGCGCGCAGGCGCCGGACGGCGCGGTGGCGGGGGTCGTCCTCGTCGGCGGGCAGGCCGCCGCGGCTGGTCAGGACGAGGTGGTCGGCGCCCGCGCGGACCAGGTGCTCGGCCACGAGCAGGCCGACGTCGCCGAGCCCGCCGGTGATCAGGTAGGTGCGACCGGGACGGACGGCGGGCGCGGACGGCTCGGCGGGCACGGCCCCCGCGGGCACGGCCCCGGCGGGCTGGATCTCGGCGGGCTGGATCTCGGCGGGCTGGATCTCGGCGGGCTGGATCTCGGCGTGGCCGCGGACGAGCCGGGTCCCGTCGCGGTAGGCGACGAACGGGTCCTCGCCGGGGTGCCCGGCCTCGGCGGCCAGGGCGGCGGCGGCGTTCTCCGGGGTGGCGTCCGGGGGGAGGTCCACGGTCGTGCAGTCGAGGGTGAGGTACTCCTGGTTGGCCACCATCGGCAGGGTGGCGGCGGCGGCCTGGCCGGGGTGCGGGGCCTCGCCGCCGAGCACCGCCTGGCCGCCCCGGGTGGCGAGGATGACCCGGGTGCCGTCCCCGCCCTCCTCGCCCCAGGCGTGCAGCAGGCGCGCCACGGGGGGCACGGCGTCGCGCCCGTCCGGGTGGGCGGTGGCCGGGTCGTGGTCGAGCAGCCGCAGGTCCAGGACGACGGCGGCGCCGCGCAGGCGACGGGCCAGCGCGGCGTGGTCATCCGCCGCCCCGCCACCGAGGAAGACGACGTCCTCCGCACCGGAGGCCCCGGCCCCACCGGAGGCACCTGGGGTGCTGGAGGCGCCGGGCCCGCGGGAAGCAGTCGGCCCGTCGGCGGCGCCGGAGGCACCGGACCCGCCGGAGACGTCGGAGGTGCCGGAGAGGACGGTCACGACGTCCGCGCCGGTGGCGCGCAGGGCGTGGGCCAGCGGGGACGCGGTCGCGGCGTGGGTGGCCAGGACGACGCAGGTGCCGCCGGGCGTGCCGCCGGCCGGGAGCGGGGAGGGCGTCCAGTGCGGGGCCATCAGCCGCACCTGCGGCGGCTCGGCGGGCGCGGCGGCAGACGGGACGGGAGCCGTGGCGGAGCCTGTGGCGGGGCTTGCGGCGGGGGCCGTCGGCGAGGCAAGGGCGGGGGCCGTGCCCGCGGCCGGGATCGCGCCCGAGCCCGGGACCATGCCCGAGGCCGAAATCGCGCCCGAGCCCGGGGCTGAGCCCGCGCCCGAGGTCGTGCCCGAGGCCACGGGCCGGGTGCCCGCGATCCGGGTGCCCGGGGCCGGGGTGCCCGGGGCCGGGGTGCCTGTGGCGGGAGGGTCCACCCAGTAGCGGGCGCGCTGGAACGGGTAGGTGGGCAGCGCGACCTTGGCGACCGGGCGGTCCTGGCGGTAGCCGGGCCAGTCGATCGGGACGCCCGACAACCACAGCCGCCCGGCCGCCTCCGCCAGGACCTCCTGCGCAGGACGCGGATCGTCGGCCCCGGGCAGGGTCGCCACGATGAGCGGCCAGCGCTCGGGCGGGCAGGCCCGGTGGCCGCGGGCCATCGCGCCGAGCGAGCGGCCCGGCCCGATCTCCAGCAGCGCCGCCTCGCCGTCCAGCCCCAGCAGGGTGTCCAGGACGGCGTCGAACCGCACGGGCGCGCACATGTGCTCGGCCCAGTACGCCGGGTCGCCCGCCTGCTCGGCGGTGATCAGCTCGCCCGTGACGTTCGACACGTACGGGACCTCGGGGGCGCGCAGCGTGACGTTCGCCGCGATCCAGGCGGTGAGGCGCTCCCGGATCGGCTCCATCATGCGGGAGTGGAAGGCGTGCGTGGTGTCCAGCGGCCGGCACGGCACGCCGTCGGCCTCCAGCAGCCGCCTGGCGGCCCGCATGGCGTCCGGCTCGCCGGACAGGACGGTGAGGGACGGCCCGCTGACGGCGCCCACGTCCAGGCCGGTGATCCCGGCGTCGCGCAGGCGGCCGGTGAGGTCGTCGGCGGGCAACGGGACCGCGCTCATCGCGCCGGCGGGCAGCTCGCCGATGAGCCGGGCGCGGTGGGCGACCAGAGCGAGGGCGTCCGGCAGGGACAGCACGCCGGCCAGGGTGGCGGCGACGTACTCGCCGAGGCTGTAGCCGGCCAGCACGGCGGGCCGCACGCCCCAGGACCGCACGAGCCCGGCCAGGGCGTACTCGACCGCGAAGAGCGCGGGCTGCAGGATCTCCGTCGGGATGGCGGCGTCAGGGGCGGGGCCGCGGCCGAGCAGCCGGCCGAGGCCGTCGCCGCCGGGGCGGGCGCGGGGGGCCAGCATGGCGGCGAGCGGGTCCGTGCCGTCCAGGTGCCTGCGCAGCTCGGTCCTGCACCGGTCGAGCGCCTCGCGGAAGACCGGCTCCGACCGGTACAGCTCCTCGGCCAGGCCCGGGTACTGCTCGCCCGTACCGGCGACGAGGAACGCCACGGGCCGGTCGGCGCGGCTCTCCGCGCGGCCGAGCACCGCCTCGCCCCGCAGCCCCGCGGCGGCCTCGGCCGGGGTGGCGGCGACCAGCATCCGGCGGTGGCCGAACACCTGGCGTCCGGTCTGCAGGGTGTGCGCCACGTCGGCCAGCCGCTGCTCGCTCCCCTCCCCTTCGAGGTGGGCGGTGAGGCGGGCGGTCATCGCGTCGGCGGCGTCGGCGCTGCGGGCGGACCAGACGAGCGGCTCGGGCCGGGCCCGCTCCTCGGTCCTGGGCACCAGCGGCGCCTCCTCCAGCACGACGTGCGCGTTGGTGCCGCCGATGCCGAACGCGCTCACCCCGGCCCGGCGGGTCCGGCCGGCCTCGCGCGGCCAGCTCCGCAGGCCGGTCACGACCTCCAGGCGGGCATCGCCTGAGGCGAGCTGCGGGTTGGGCTCGGACAGGTTGAGCGTGGGCGGGATCTCGTCGTGGCGCAGGGCGAGGGCGGCCTTGATGAGGTTGGTGACGCCGGCCGCCCGGTCGAGGTGGCCGAGGTTGGTCTTGACCGAGCCGAGCAGCAGCGACTGGCCGCGGAACACCTGCTGCAACGCGGCCAGCTCGGCGGCGTCGCCCAGGGCGGTGCCGGTGCCGTGCGCCTCGACGTAGTCGATGTCGGCGGGCGTCAGGTCGGCGCTGGCCAGGGCCTCGGCCATGACGGCGGCCTGCCCCTGCACGCCGGGGGCGGTGAAGCCGACCTTGCGCCCGGCGTCGTTGTTGACCGCCCAGCCGCGGATGACGGCGTAGATCTGGTCGCCGTCGGCCAGCGCGTCCTCCAGCCGGCGCAGCGCGACCACGCCGACGCCGCTGCCGAGCGGGCTGCCGAGCCCGCCCGCGTCGAAGGCGCGGCACTCGCCGTCCGGCGGCGCGATGCCGCCCTGCTGGTAGAGGTAGCCGACGCGGTGCGGGACGTTGACCGCGACGCCCCCGGCCAGCGCCAGGTCGCACTCGAACCCGGCCAGGCTGGTGGCGGCGGCGCACACCGCGACGAGCGAGGTCGAGCAGTAGCTCTGCACGCCGTAGCTGGGGCCGGACAGGCCGAGCGCGTGCGCGACGCGGGTGGTGAGCGAGTCCTTGTCGTTGGCCAGGCCGAGCGCCAGATCGCCCATGACGGCGGCCAGGCCGCTGGGCAGGAGGTTGTTCTGCAGGTACGAGCTGTGGGCGCAGCCGCCGAACACCCCGATCGCGCCGTCGAAGCGCCTGGGGTCGCAGCCCGCGTCCTCCAGCGCCGCCCAGCCGTGCTCCAGGAAGAGCCGGTGCTGCGGGTCGAGGATCTGCGCTTCCTTGGGGCTGAAGCCGAAGAAGGCGGCGTCGAACAGCTCCACGCCGTCGATGACGGGGGCGGCCCTGACGTAGGCGGGATCGGCCAGCACCTCCTCGGGCACCCCGGCGGCGCGCAGCTCGTCCTCGCCGAAGCGGGTGATCCCGGAGCGGCCCTCCCGGATGACCGACCAGAGCTCGGCGACGTCGGACGCCCCGGGGAAGCGGCCGGACATCCCGACGATCGCGATGTCGCTGCCCGGACCTTCGATGTCGTCGTTCACGTCTACCGTCCTCATTTCCGGCCTCATTTGCGGTTGCTGGAACGGGCCCGGCGCCGCCGCTGCCCCCGTGCCGAACTGGTGGTGAGCGCTTCCCCCTGGTCCGCGTCGCCGTCCAGGGCCGCGGCGAACTCGGCCACGGTCGGGTGCTCGAACAGCAGCGCCGGCGCCACCGGGCGGCCCAGCTCCTTCTCCAGGGCGAGCACCATGGCCATCCCGAGCAGGGAGTTGCCGCCGAGGTCGAAGAACGGGTCGTGCACGCCGACGCGGTCGATGCCGAGGTAGGCGCCCCACAGCTCGGCGATCCTGGTCTCGGGGTCGGTGCGCGGCGCGGCGTAGTCGGTGCGCAGTTGCGGGCGGGGGAAGCGCTGCCCCTGGGGGACGGCCGCGGCCGAGCCGACGAGGTCGTCCAGGTCGAGCATGGCCGACCAGGCGCGCAGGACCTCGCGCAGCGGCTGCCGCACGGCCATGACGCTGCCGTGGCCGGCGGCGGCGAGGCGGTCGAGCAGGGCGCAGCCGGCGTCGTCGGCGAAGCCGTAGCGGGCGCGGTAGTCCGCCACCCGCCCGGCCAGGCCGCCGCCGGCCGCCTTGAGCCCTTCGGACTGCCAGACGTCGTGCTGCCACGGGCCCCACGCGACCGACACGACGCGGGTGCCGGGGGCGGCGGCGGACAGTGCCTGGCCGTAGGCGTCGAGGAGGGTGTTGGCGGCGCAGTAGTCGGCCTCGCCGACGCCGCCGTACGCGGTGACGGCCGAGGAGTAGAGGACCAGCAGCTCGGGGCGCTCGGCGGGCGGGGTGGCGGGGCCGGCCAGCTCGGCGAGCGGGCCCATGGCCAGCACCTTGGGGGCGAGCACCCGGCGGGCCTCGGCGGGGGTGCGGCGGCGCAGCATCCCGCCGGCGGGCAGGCCGGCCGCGTGGACCACGCCGGTGAGGCGGCCGAAGTGCTCGCGGGCGCGGCGCAGGGCCGCGCGCAGCTCGTCGGGGACGCCGGCGTCGGCGGTGAGCAGCAGCACCTCCACGCCGGCCGCCTCCAGGGCGGCCACGTCGCGCGAGGCCCGCGCGGCCGGGCCGTCGTCCCCGCTGCCCGGAGGGGGGAGGGGGGTGCGGGCGAGGAGGGCGAGGCGGCGGACGCCGGCGCGGGCCACGTGCCGGGCGAGGGCCATGCCGAGGCCGCGGGTGCCGCCGGTGATGAGGTAGGCGCCGTCCGGGTTCCAGACGGGGGACGGGGGCGGCGGGACGGGCGCCTCGGTCCAGGTGCGCACCCAGCGGTGCCCTCGGCGCCAGCCGGCCAGCAGGTCGGGGGCGTCAGAAGCGTCGGGGGTGGTGGCGTCGTCCGGCGGGGTGAGGGCCAGCTCCCGGGCGAGCTGGGTGGCGGCGGACACGGCGGCGGACGCGGCGGACGCGGCGGACGCGGTGGACGCGGCGGACGCGGCGGTGCGGTCGGTCTCGGGGTCGAGGTCGGTGCCGCTCCACGTCAGGCCGGGGTACTCGTGCCGGGCGGCGCGGCCGAGGCCGTGCGCCAGCGACTGGTGGGGGGCGGGCACGTCGCCGCCGAGGATCTCGGTGGCGCCCCGGCTGACGGTCAGCAGCCGGGCGGGGCGGTCGCCGAGGGCCTGGAGGGCCAGCATGAGGCTGTCGAAGCCGCGGGTGACGGCCTCCCGCAGCTCGTCGTCGCCCGGCATCCCGGCGGACGTGGCCAGGCTCCACAGGTGGGCCACGTGTACCGGGCCCTCCGGCGGGAGGGCGGCGAACACCTGGGCGTAGTGGGCGGGCGCGGCCGGGTCGATGGCCAGCACGCGGCCTTCCCGGCTCTCCCGGCTCTCCCGGCCTTCTCCGCCTTCTCCGCCTTCCCCGCCTTCCCTGCCTTCCCTGCTCTCCCAGCGCGGCTCGGCCGAGCCGGGCGCGGCGGTCACCTCCAGGACCGGGGTGCCGGAGGCGGTGGCGAGGCCGGCGAGCGCCGAGCCGATCCCCTCGGGGTCGGCGAAGACGACGAGGGGGCCGGGCAGGCTCAGGGTGGCGGGGAGGGAGGAACGGGAGGCGGGGTCGCGCCGCCAGGTGGGCACGAAGGCGTGGTCGGCGGGGGCGTGGTCAGCGGGGGTGGGGTTGGCGGAGGCGTGGGCGGCGGAGGCGTGGTCCGCAGGGTTCTGGCCGGCAGGGTTCTGACTGGCAGGGTTCTGACTGGCAGGGTTCTGGCCGGCAGGGTTCTGGCCGGCAGGAGTGGAGGCGGTGGAGGCCGGGGCGGTGCGGCCGGAGGGGGCGGGTTCGGTGTGGTGCGGGGTGGCGGCGGGTCCGGCGGCGGGGGCGGCCGGGGCGCCGGGGGCGGTGGCGGGGGCGGCCGGGGCGCCGGGGGTGGTCGCCGTCCGGAAGGTCGTTCCGGCGCGCCTGCTGGGCGCGGGCAGGGGGTCGGGCCAGAAGCGGGTGCGCTGGAACGGGTAGGTGGGCAGGCTCAGGACGCGACCACCCGCCGGGCGGGTACGCTCCCAGGCCACGTCGGCCCCCAGCTCCCAGAGCGCGGCGCAGGTGGCCAGCAGGTCGGCGTGGGCGTCGCGGGGCCGCGTCCCGCCCGTCCAGTACGGCGGCAGCGTCCCGAGGACGGCGGCGGGGTCGCCGCCCGCCAGGTTCTGCCGCACCAGCCCGCCCAGCGTCTGGCCCGGCCCCAGCTCGACGAACGCGGTCACGTCCTGCTCCAGGCAGTGCCGGACCCCGTCGGCGAAGCGGACCGTGCCGACGAGCTGGTCGGCCCAGTAGGAGGTGCCGGTGGCCTGCTCGGCGGTGAGCGGCCGGCCGGTGAGGTTGGACACGATGGTGACGGCGGGCGCGTTGCGCTGGACCGTCTCCAGCACCGCGGCCAGCTTCTCCCTGGCGGGCTGCAACAGCGCCGAGTGGAAGGCGTGCGCGGAGCGCAGGGGGCGGCAGGCCACGCCCGCCGCCGTCAGCAGCGCGGTCGCGGTCTCGATCTCCGCGGGCAGGCCGCTCAGGACGGTCATCGCCGGGCCGTTCAGCGCGGCCACGTCCACCTCCGCCCCGGCCGCCGGGAGGAGGTCGCGGATGCGGTCCTCGGAGGCGGCGACGGCGACCATGCGACCGGCGGGGACCGCGGCGATGAGGTGGGCGCGCTCGATGACGACGTGCAGGGCGTCCTCCAGGCTGAACACGCCGGCCAGGCAGGCGGCGACGTACTCGCCGAGGCTGTAGCCGATGAGCAGGTCGGGGACGACGCCCCAGTGGCGGAGGAGGCGGGCCAGAGCGTACTCGGCGGTGAAGAGGAAGGGGTGGGCCACGGTGGCGTGGCCGAGGGGGTCGTCGGCGGGGCCCGGCTCGCCGCGGCCGAGCATGGCGGCCAGGTCGGCGGCGGGGGCGGGCGCCGGAGCGGGGGCGAAGTACGGGCGCAGGTCCACGCCGGTGCGGCTGCGTACCAGGTCGGCGCAGCGGTCCACGGCTTCGGCGTAGACGGGCTCCCTGGCGTACAGGTCACTGGCGAGGCCGGCGTACTGGTCGCCGACGCCGGGGAGCAGGAAGGCGACGCGGGGCGTGCCCTTGACCCGGTGCCCGCCGCCGTCCCCGTCACCGTCACCGTCACCGGCGAGGGCGCGCAGCCGTCGGACGGCTTCGCCGGGGTCGGCGCAGATCAGGGCACGGCGGTGGTCGAGCGGGGCGCGGCCGGTCTGGAGGGTGTGCGCGAGGTCGGCGAGGTCGGTCCCGGGGTGCCCGGCCAGCCAGTCCGCCAGCCGGCCCGCCTGCTCGCGCAGCGCGCCGGGCGCGGCGGCCGACACCGGCAGCACGTACGGCCCCGCGGCGGCCGGGGTCGCGGCGTCCGGGGAGCCGGAAGCGGAGGCGGGGGCGGGGGCGGGGGCGGCTTGGAGGACCAGGTGGGCGTTGGTGCCGGACAGTCCGAAGGAGCTGACGCCGGCGAGCGTGACGTCCTCCAGGGGCAGCGCGGCGGTGACCGGCTGGATGGTGCCGTCCTCCGGGAGGGCGGCGGCCGGGGTGGTCAGGTTGAGGCTGGGCGGGATGAGGCCGTTCTCCAGCATGAGGATGGTCTTGATGACGCCGGCCACCCCGGCGGCGGCCTGCGTGTGGCCGATGTTGGTCTTGACCGCGCCCACTCGCAGGGGCCGCGCGGACGGCCGCCGGCCGAAGACGTCGTGCAGCGCCGACAGCTCGATGGCGTCGCCCAGGTGGGTGCCGGAGCCGTGCGCCTCGACGTAGCCGATCTCGTCCGGCTCGACGCGGGCGGCGGCGAGCGCGCGGGTGATGACGTCGGCCTGGGCGCGCCGGCTGGGGGCGGTGAGGCCGTTGCTGCGGCCGTCCTGGTTGACGGCGGAGCCGCGCAGCACGGCCCGGACGCGGCGGCCGGCGGCCAGCGCCCTGGACAGCGGCTCCAGCACCAGCAGCCCGCCGCCCTCCCCCATCACGTAGCCGTCGGCCCGCTCGTCGAAGGTCTTGCAGCGCCCGTCGGAGCACATCATCAGCCCGGCGCACGCCTGCTGGAAGGTGGTGGGGTGCAGCGTGAGGGACGCCCCGCCGGCCAGCGCGAGGTCGCACTCGCCGCGGCGCAGGCTCTCGGCGGCCAGGTGGATGGCGATGAGGGACGAGGAGCAGGCGGTGTCCACGGTGACGGTGGGCCCGATCAGGTCGAGCTGGTAGGCGATGCGCCCGGCCGCGACGCTGGGGATCGCGCCCTGCCCGAGGTAGGGGTCGGAGACGGCCTCGTCGCCCTGGCCCTCCATCTGGAGCCGGCCGTACTGGAGGGTGTCCATGAACCCGACCATCACGCCGGTGCGGCTGCCGGCCATGCGGGCGGGCGGCAGGCCGGCGTTCTCCAGGCCCTCCCAGGCCAGCTCCAGCAGGAGGCGCTGGTGCGGGTCCATGCGCAGCGCCTCGCGGGGCGACAGGCCGAAGAAGGCGGCGTCCCAGCCGGCGACGTCGTCCAGGAAGGCGCCGTACCGGGTGTACATGCCGCCCGGGGCGCCGGGCCGCGGGTCGTAGTAGGCGTCGATGTCCCAGCGGGCGGGCGGGACCTCGCGGACCGCGTTGCCGCCGCTCCGCAGCAGGTCCCAGAAGTCCTCGACCGTCTCGCCGCCCGGGTAGCGGCAGGCCATGCCGACGACGGCGATGGGCTCGTGGCGGCGTTCCTCCACCTCGGCGAGACGCTGGCGGGTCTGGGCCAGTTCGACGGTCACGCGCTTGAGGTAGGAGCGGAGCTTTTCCTCGGTCCCCATCGGGAAGCCTTTCCGGTCGCGGGCGTGGTCGCGGGCGTGGGTCACAGTTCGTTGTCGATGAGCGCGAAGATCTCCTCGTCGGAGGCGGAGTCGATCTCGTCCAGCACGCCGCCTGCGGGGACCAGGACGGCGCCGAGCTTGGTGAGCGCGTTCTGCAGGAGGGACACGGCCCGCTCGCGGATCGCGGCGGCCTCTCCGTTGGCGTGTTCGAGCACCTGGTCGAGGTGGGCCAGGGCGGCGCGGAGCGCGTCCTCGGGCGGGGCCTTCGGCGCCTGCGGCGGGGCGAGCGCCGCGAACAGGTGCGCGGCGAGCGAGGTGACGGTCGGGTGGTCGAAGACGAGCGTGGCGGGCAGGCGCAGCCCGGTGTCGGCGCCGAGCCGGTTGCGCAGCTCGACGGCGGTCAGGGAGTCGAAGCCCAGCTCGTTGAAGGGGCGCTCCACGTCCACGCTGTCGGCGCCGGAGTGGGCCAGCACCGCGGCGACGTGGGCCTGGACGGTCTCGGTGAGCACGCGCAGCACCTCGGCCCGGGGCAGGGCGGACAGGCGGGCGGCGAGCCCGGCGGCCGGGGGCGCGCTCGCCTGGCCCGGCGTGGCGGTCCTGCGCGGGGCGCGGACCAGGGTCTTCAGTACGGGGGGCAGGTCGCCGTGCTCGGCCCTGGCGCGCAGGGTGGTGGTGTTCCAGCGGACGGCGACCAGGAGCGGGTCGGTGGTGGTGAGGGCGGTGTCGAACAGGGCCAGGCCCTGGTCGGTGGTGAGCGGGGCGATGCCGGCGCGGGCCAGCCGGGCCAGGTCGGCGGGGCTGAGCGTGCCGGTCATGCCGGAGGCGGCGTCCCACAGGCCCCAGGCGATGGAGACGGCGGGCAGGCCGAGGTCGTGGCGGTGCTCGGCGAGGGCGTCGAGGAAGGCGTTGGCGGCGGCGTAGTTGCCTTGTCCGGGGTTGCCCAGCACGCCGGCCAGGGACGAGAACAGCACGAACATCGACAGGGGGTGGTCGCGGGTCAGTTCGTGCAGGTGCCAGGCGGCGTCGGCTTTGGGGGCGAGGACGGCGGTCACCCGGTCGGGGGTGAGGTCCTGGACGAGGGCGTCGTCCAGGATGCCGGCCGTGTGCACGACGCCGGTCAGGCGGGGCGCCGTTTGGAGGATGGCGTGCAGGGCGGTGCGGTCGGAGACGTCGCAGGCGGTGACGGTGACGTGCGCGCCCAGTTCCTCCAGCTCGGCGACCAGGTCCAGTGCGCCGGGTGCTTCGAGGCCGCGGCGGGATACCAGGAGTAGGTCGCGGGCGCCGTGTTGTTCCACGAGGTGCCGGGCGACCAGCGCGCCCAGGCTGCCGGTGCCGCCCGTGACCAGTACCGTTCCCGGCAGGTCGGGAAAGACGGCCGGGACGGGCTCGCGGCGGGCCAGGCGGGGCACCAGGAGCTTGCCGTCCCGTACCCGGACCCGCGGCTCGCCGACGGCGGCGGCCGGGCCCCAGGTCGTGTCGGCGTCCTCGGCCTCCACCAGGGTGAAGCGGCCCGGCTGCTCCGCCTGCGCCGCCCCCACCAGGCCGCGCACCGCCGCGCCGGCCAGGTCGCCCGGCCGCACGACGAACACGAGGGGCACGTCGTCGGGGTGGGCGGCGATGGCGTCGAGGACGCGGGCGGTCAGGTCCCGGGCGGCGGCGGCCGGGTCGGCGTGGCCGCTCACGCAGCGGATCACGACGGGCTCGGCGGCCCCGGCGGCGGCGAGCGGGGCCTCCACCCAGTCCACGCCGTACGGGACGGGCGCGGCGGCGGGAGCGGCGGTGGCCCGCGTCCGCAGCGCCTCGATCGCGAGCACCGGGGCGCCGGTGGCGTCGGCGGCCTCGACGACGGCGTCCGGCCCGGTGACGGACAGCCGGACGCGCAGGGCGTCGGCCTGGGCGGAGTGCAGCCGCACGCCGGTGAAGGCGAACGGCAGGCGCAGCTCGTCGCCGTCGCGGGCGAGCACCAGCGGGTGGAACGCGGCGTCGAGGAGGGCCGGGTGGATGCCGAAACCGGTCACGTCGAGGCCGTCGGGCACGCCGACCTCGGCGTACAGGTCGTCGCCGGAACGCCAGAGGGCGCGCAGGCCCTGGAAGGCGGGGCCGTACTCGTAGCCCTGCTCGGCCAGGCGGCCGTAGCCGTCGGCGAGGTCCACCGGGATCGCGCCCGGGGGCGGCCAGGCCGTGGCCCACGGGTACGCGGCGGCGGCGGCCGGATCCGCGGCGAGGACGCCGGTGGCGTGGCGCTGCCAGACGTCACCGCCGGCCTGGCGGGAGAAGACCGCGACCTGACGGCGCCCGGCCTCGGGCGGGCCGACGGTGACCTGGAGGGCGACCGTGCCGGACAGGTACAGCGGGGTCTCGATGACCAGCTCGTCGAGGCGGTCGCAGCCCGCGTGGGCGGCCGCTTCGAGCGCGAGGTCGGCGAGGGCGGCGCCGGGCAGCAGGGTCGCGCCCCGCACGGCGTGGTCGGCCAGCCAGGGGGTGGTCCTGCGGTTGAGCCGGCCGCTGAGCACGTACGTGTCGTCGGCGGCGGACACCACCGTGTCGAGCAGCGGGTGGTGGGAGGGCTCGATGCCCGTGCCGGTCGGGCGGCTCGTGGTCAGGCCGTCGCCGAGCCAGTGGCGGGTGCGTTGGAAGGCGTAGGTCGGCGGCTGCCGATCCGGACGCGGACCGTCCCCGAGCACCGCCGGCCAGTCCACTGGGGCGCCCTGCGCCCAAGCGTGGGCCAGCGAGGCCAGCAACCGGGCCGCACCGCCCTCACCCCGCCGTAACGACCCGCACACCCCCGCCGCCACCTCGGCGTCACGGCAGATCTCCGCCACGTCGTTGACCAGCACCGGATGCGGGCTGACCTCCACGAACACCGGCCTGCTGACCTGCCGGGCCGCCACCCGCACCGCCGCGTCGAACGCCACCGCCCGGCACAGGTTGTCCACCCAGTACCCGCCCGTCAACTCCGGCCCGTCCAAAACGGTGCCGGTCACCGACGAGCAGAACCCCACCTCGGCCCGCCCCGGCCGCACCTGCGCCAGCACCGCCGCCAGCTCACCCTCCAACACCCGCATGTGCGGAGTGTGCGAGGCGTAGTCCACGGCGATCCGCCGCACCCGCACCCCCCGAAACACCACCAGCTCCTCGGAGACCACCGCATCCGGCTCGTCGGCGGCCGGCTCGTTGACGGCCGGCTCGTTGGCCGCAGCCGACAAAGCCACCAGCTCCTCCACCGCCGCCACCTCCCCCGCCACCACACACCCAGCCGGACCCGACTCCACCGCCACCCACAACCGCCCCCGCCAGCGCGCCGCCAGCAACCCCTCCGCCCGCGAAGCCGGCACATCCAGCGCCGCCATCGCACCCGAACCCGCCATCCGCTCCAACGCCCGGCTCCGCACCACC
>NZ_JBFAHK010000034.1:0-74409 GCF_040802095.1 Nonomuraea sp. NPDC050783 | reverse complement strand
GGCGGGAAGGAAACACCCGGTTACATTCCGAACCCGGAAGTTAAGCTTCTCTGCGCCGATGGTACTGCACTCGGGAGGGTGTGGGAGAGTAGGTCGCCGCCGGACAATCTTTGTGGAGGGCCTCGACGTTTAGCGTCGGGGCCCTTCTGCATTTGGGGGTTGTTGCAGAAGCGGCTCGATGCGGAACGGGATCTGGGTGCTCAGGGCGATCGTGGTGTCCGTGCGTTGCACGGCGGGCGAGGCCAGGACGCGGGCGATGATCTCCTGTAGGTGATCGGTGCTTCTGGCCACCACGCGGCACAACAGGTCGTGCTGTCCGCTGGTCCCGTGGACCTCCAAGATCTGAGGGACGGCGCGCAGGGCGGCCACCGCCTCCTCCAGCCGGCCCTGGGCGATCTGCAGCCAGACGAAGGCCAGGATGGGATGCCCGGCGGCGGCCGGGGACACCGTGGGACCGAAGTCCTCGATCACGCCCCGGGCGGTCAGCTTCTCGACGCGGGCCTGTACGGTTCCGCGCGCCACTCCCAGGAGCCGGGCGAGCTCGGTCAGGCCGATGCGCGGGTGGGCGCGCATGGTCACGAGGAGACGGGCGTCGAGCTCGTCCATGAGAGCCCTCCAGGGGAGTGTGCGATTCGACCAGTGGAAGCCGCTTCCGGCGTACGGAATTGAGCGTATCGCGCAGTTGGATTGAGCGCTCTTGCCAGGAAAAGCGGGACTTGCTGTTATCTGGTCATGTTTGAGGAAGCACAGTACTTCGCGCCGGTCTCCGCCCAGGAGGACGGGTCGGTGGTGGTCGAGCTGGCGGCGTCGCATCCGGGGTTCGCGGACCCGGTGTACCGGGCGCGGCGGAACGCGATCGCGGGGCTGGCGGTCGGCTACCGGCCGGGAACGCCGATTCCGGAGGCCGAGTACACCGAGCAGGAGCACGAGGTGTGGGCGATGGTCAGCCGGGAGCTGGCGATCAAGCACGCCAAGTACGCCACCGCCGAGTTCCTCGACGGCGCGGCCCGACTGGGGCTGCCGGCGGACCGGATCCCGCAGCTGGAGGAGGTCTCGCGGTTGCTGGAGCCGCTCACCGGGTTCCGGTACCTGCCGGCGGCGGGGCTGGTGCCGCTGCGGGACTTCTACGGGGTGCTCGCGGATGGTTTCTTTCACTCCACGCAGTACATCCGCCACCATTCGGTGCCTTTCTACACGCCGGAGCCCGATGTCGTCCACGAGGTGATCGGGCACGCCAACGCGCTGGCCAGCGACCGTTACGCCGCCCTCTACCGGCTGGCGGGTCAGGCCGCACGGCGGGTGGAGAGCGAGGAGGCGCTGGAGTTCGTGTCGAAGGTGTTCTGGTTCACCCTGGAGTTCGGGGTGATGCGGGACCAGGGCGAGCTTCGGGCGTACGGGGCGGGCATCCTGTCGTCGTACGGAGAGATCGAGGAGTTCCGGGGCATGGACATCCGGCCGCTGGAGCTGGCGGCGATGGGGACGATGCACTACGACATCACGAAATATCAGGATGTGTTGTTCCAGGCGGAGTCGCTGGAGCACCTGGAGGACGTCGTGGGCGGCTTCTGGGAGTCCTGCGACGACGACTCGATCGCGAAGCTGATGGCTTCGGCTGCCTAGCGGGTTCATCCGGGTTTTCGCCATAATGCCCGAGTGATCACGCGCCGGGGGCAAGCGGCAGTACGTGTGCTGCTCGCTGTCGCCCTGGTCCTGTCGCTGGTCGCGGTGCCCGCGGTGTCGGCCGTCCACGCGGTGTGGTGGCACGGGACGGCGGCCCCCGTGGGAGCGGAAGCGGTGGCGAGGGCAGAGGCGCAGGCAAGAGCAAGGACAGGAGCAAGGACAGGAGCGCAGGCAAGGGCGGAGGCAGGAGCTGAGGCGGGGATCCGCGGAGGCGCGCTCGTCCGAAGTGCGGGCACGGACGCGGGCGTAGGTGCTGATGCGGGCACAAGCGCCGATGCGGGTACGAGCGCTGACGCGGGCACAAGCGCCGATGCGGGCACGAGCGCTGACGCGGGCACCGGCGCCGGTACCGGTACGGGCACCTCTCTGGGGCGGATCGAGCAGGTGGCGGCCGAGGAGGCGCTGAAGCCGATCTCCGCGAAGCGGGTCACCGGGCGGCTCGACCGCTTCCTGGCGGGCCGTCCGGGACCGGTCACCGCGATGGTGAAGGATCTGGCCTCGGGGCGGCTCTACCGCTACCACCCGGGCGAGCGGCTGATCACCGCGAGCAGTTCCAAGGTGCTCATCCTCATGGGGCTGCTGCTGAAAACCCCGTGGCGGAAGCTGTCCGCGGAGGTCCGGCGCGACGCCGAGCTCATGATCCGCTCCAGCGACAACCACGCCGCCGACCGGCTCTGGTTGCGGATCGGGGGCGCGGCCGGGTTCACGAAGGCGGCGCGGCGGTTCGGGCTCAAGCACACCCAGGGCGTGCCGGGCGCCTGCGTTGACCTGTATTGCTGGGGAATCACCCATACGTCGGTGGATGACCAGATCCGCCTCATGAGTGCCCTGGTGTCCGCCAGGAGCCCGTTGAAGGCCGCGGAGCGCGAGCGGGTGCTCGCCCTCATGGGCGAGGTCGCGGACGGCCAGGACTGGGGCCTGAGCGCCGCCGCGTGCCGGGGCGAGCGGGTGGCGCTGAAGAACGGCTGGCTCAAGCGGGTCTCCACCGAGCGCTGGGCCGTCATCAGCGTCGGGCTGATCAGGGACGAGGACCACGACTACGCCGTGGCCGTGCTCAGCGAGGGCAGCCCGGAGGTCGGCTACGGCATCGCGACCGTCGAGGGCGTCGTCCGGAGCGTCATGCGAGAGTTCCGGTCATGCCCGGGGTGACCAGGCGGTAGCCGACGCCGCGTACGGTCTGGATGAGCTGGTCGTCCTCGTCGCCCAGCCGCGCGCGCAGCCGCTTGACGTGTACGGCGATGGTGTTCGTCGAGGTCGCGGCCGCCGTGTGCCACACGTGCCGCATGATCTGCTCGCGGGTGACCGTGCGGTCGGCGTTGCGCATCAGGTACTGGAGCAACTCGAACTCCCGCAGCGGCAGGTGGACCGCCCGCCCGCCGACCCGTACCTGGTAGGCCTGCACGTCCAGCTCGACGCCGCCCACCTGGAGCACCTTGCGCGACTCGGGCGAGGCCGCCTGGATGAACGGCAGCAGCTCCGGCACCCGGTAGGGCCTGGCCACGCAGGCGGCGGCCCCGGCCGCGAGGGCGCGGACGGCCTGCTCGGCGTGCCCCTCACCGACGCCGAGCAGCACCGGTACGGCCCGGGCGAGCCGTACCGCGCGGACGAACTCCACCGCGTCGATGACCGGGAGCATGGCCGAGACGAGCACCACGTCCGGCTGCAGGGCCCCCGCCTGCAGCAGTCCCTGGGCGCCGTCCGGCGCGTCGGTGACGGACACGCCCTCGCGTTCGAGGGCGCTCGCCACGTCGTCGACCACATTGCGGTCGGGATCGGCGATGAGCAGCACGGGCTTGGTCCGCACGTCCCCGAGCATCGTGGATGCCGCCTGCTGTCGGGTCATCAGCCGAAGCGCCCCGTGATGTAGTCCTCGGTGGCCTTCTGGCTCGGGTTGGTGAACATGCGCGAGGTCTCGTCCATCTCGACGACCTTGCCGGGCTGGCCCTGGCCGGCCAGGTTGAAGAAGGCGGTGCGGTCGCTGACGCGGGCGGCCTGCTGCATGTTGTGGGTGACGATGACGATCGTGAACTCGTCCTTGAGCTTGGCCATCAGGTCTTCGATCGCCAGCGTGGAGATCGGGTCGAGGGCCGAGCAGGGCTCGTCCATCAGCAGGACCTGCGGCTTGACCGCGATCGCGCGGGCGATGCAGAGCCGCTGCTGCTGGCCGCCGGACAGACCCGCGCCGGGCTTGTTGAGGCGGTCCTTGACCTCGTTCCAGAGGTTGGCGCCCTTGAGGGAGTCCTCGACGATGCCGTCGAGCTCCGACTTCGACACGCGGCCGTTGAGGCGCAGGCCGGCGGCGACGTTGTCGTAGATCGACATCGTGGGGAACGGGTTGGGGCGCTGGAAGACCATGCCGATCATCCGGCGCACCGAGACGGGCTCGACGGAGGTGCTGTAAAGGTCCTCGCCGTCGAGCAGGACCTTGCCCTCCACGCGGGCGCCGGGGATCACCTCGTGCATGCGGTTGAGCGTGCGCAGGAACGTCGACTTGCCGCATCCGGAAGGACCGATGAACGCGGTGACGGAGCGCGGCTCGATGGTCATCGACACGTCCTCGATCGCCTTGTGCGATCCGTAGTACGCGTCCAGACCCGAGACCTGGATCTGCTTGGACATGAGCGGCGGTACCCCCTATCGGCCCTTGGCGGGCGCACGCCACCAGGCGATCAGGCGCGCCACCAAGTTGAGCAGCATGACGATCAGAATGAGCGTGAGGGCTCCGGTCCACGCGCGGTCGATGGCGGTGTCGTTCGGACGGGCCGCCTGGTCGAAGACGTAGAGAGGAAGCCCCATCTGCGGCCCGCTGAACGGGTCGTTGTTGATGGAGTCGGTGTAGAAGACGGTGAGCAGCAGCGGCGCGGTCTCGCCGGCGACGCGGGCCACGGCCAGCATGACGCCGGTGATGATGCCGGTGAACGCGGTGGGCAGCACGACCTTGAGGATCGTGCGCCACTTGGGCACGCCCAGCGCGTACGATGCCTCGCGCAGGTCGGCGGGGACCAGGCGGAGCATCTCCTCGGTGGATCTGACCACGGTCGGCATCATGAGGATGGACAGGGCCATCGCGCCCGCCCACCCGCTGTAGGGCATGCCGAGGAACAGGATCCAGAACGCGAGGATGAACAGGCCGGCGACGACCGAGGGGACGCCGGTCATGACATCCACGAAGAAGCTGATGGCCCGGCTCAGCCGGCCGCCGTTGCCGTACTCCACCAGGTAGATGGCGGTGAGCAGGCCGATCGGCACCGAGATGAGCGAGGCGAGCAGCACCTGTTCGAGCGTGCCGATGATGGCGTGGTAGGCGCCGCCGCCCGCGTCGCGGGCACCGATGCCGCGCATCGAGTGGGTGAGGAACTCCAGGTCGAAACGGGCCAGGCCGTTCGAGACGACCAGCCACAGCACCGAGATCAGCGGCACCACGGCCAGCGCGAACGCCAGGTAGACCAGCCCCTGGACGAAGCGGTCCTTGATCCGACGGCCGGTCGAGATGTGCTGGATGGCGGGTGGTCTGGCCACGGCCTCGTTCTGCAGGGTCATGCGCCGGCCCTCGCGTACTCCTTGCGGCGGTTGATGATCAGGCGAGCGCCCGTGTTGACCAGCAGGGTGATGATGAACAGCACCAGGCCGGAGGCGATCAGCGCGCCGCGGCCGATCGGGGTGGCCTCGCCGAACCCGTTGGCGATGTTGGCGGCGATGCTGTTGCCGTGCGGGGTGAGGATCTGGATGCTGAGGTCGAAGGTGGCGGGGAAGATGAGCGCGACCGCGATGGTCTCGCCCATGGCGCGGCCGAGGCCGAGCATCGCCGCGCTGACGATGCCGGGCCGGCCGAACGGCAGCACCGCCATCCGGATCATCTCCCAGCGGGTGGCGCCGAGCGCGAGCGCCGCCTCCTCGTTCATCCGGGGGACCTGCAGGAAGACCTCGCGGGAGATGGCCGCGATGATCGGCAGGATCATGATGGCCAGGACGACGCCGCCGGCCAGCATGGTCTTGCCGCCGATCGCGCCCTCGCCGGCGAACAGCGGGAACCAGCCGAGGTTCTCGTTGAGCCACTTCGACGGCTCCCGCAGCAGCGGGACGAGGAAGGCGAGCCCCCACAGGCCGTAGATGACGCTGGGCACCGCGGCGAGCAGGTCGATGAGGTAGCCGAGCGGCCCGGCCAGGCGGCGCGGCGCGTAGTGGGAGATGAACAGCGCGACGCCGACCGCGATCGGCGTCGCGATGACCAGCGCGATGCCCGAGCTGAGCACGGTGCCGAACGCCAGCGCGCCGATGCCGAACACCTGGCTGCTGTTGGGCTCCCAGATCAGGTCCGTGAAGAAGTTGCCCTTGTTGGCCTGGAGCGCCGGGATCGCCTCGGCGACGAGGAACACGGCGATGGCCGCCATGATCGCCAGCAGGACGACGCCGGCCGCCGTGGCCAGGAACGCGAAGGGTCCTTCACCGGAGGTGCGCCGCGAGGCGGGCCGGCGCGTGGCCGGCCCGCCGCCGCGGGTCTTCGTGTGGGTCGCCATCGGGGGCTAGGAGATGGCCTCGATGGCGGAGCGGACCTTGGTCAGCAGGCCGCCGGACAGCGGGGCGTAGCCGAGCTCCTTCAGCGCGGCCTGGCCCTCGTCGCTCGCCGTGTAGGTGAGGAACGACTTGACCAGCTTGGCCTCCTCGGCGGGCAGCCCCTTCTCGCAGGTGATCTCGTAGGTCACCAGGACGATCGGGTAGGCGCCCGCGGTCTTGGTGGCGTAGTCGATCGACAGCTTGAGGTCGTTGCCGGTGCCCTTGACCTCGGCGGTCTCGACCGTCTTGGCGGCGCTGTCGGCGGTCAGCTCGACGAACTCGCCCGAGCCGTTGGCGACCTTGGCCTTCTGGAGCTGGGAGTTCTCGGCGAAGGACATCTCGACGTAGCTGATGGCGCCCTCGGTGTCCTTGACCGAGGAGGCGATGCCGTCGGAGCCCTTGGCGCCCTGGCCCTTGGCCTCGGCGGGCCACGCCTTGGCCGGCTCGTACGGCCACTCGGCCGTGGCCTTGAGGAACTTGGTGAAGTTGTCGCTGGTGCCCGACTCGTCCGAGCGGTGGAAAGCCTGGATCGGGGTGGAGGGCAGCTTGGCGTCGGGGTTGTCGGCCTTGATGGCCGGGTCGTCCCACTTGGTGATCTTGCTGCTGAAGATCCCGCCGATCGTCTTGGGGGACAGCTGCAGGCCGTCCACGCCGGGCAGGTTGTAGACCACGGCGACCGGGCCGGTGACCATCGGGATGTTGATGGCCTTGCCGGTCTTGCAGCGGGCGTCGGCCTTGGCCGGCTCGCCCTTCTCGTCGTTCAGCGCCGAGTCGGAGCCGGCGAAGGAGACCGTGCCCTGGATGAACGCCTGCACGCCCGCGCCCGAACCGCTGGGCTGGTAGTTGATGCTCACCCCGGAGTTGGTGGCCTGGAAGTTCTTCTTCCACTCGTCGATGGCGTTGGCCTGGGCAGAGGAGCCCGCAGCGTTGATCGTGCCGCTCAGGCCGCTGTCGTTGCCCGCGGCGGCGCTGGCGGTCGAGGGGCCGCCGCTGCCGGTGGCGGCGTTGTTGTCTGTGCCGCACGCAGCGAGCGAGAGCGCGCCGGCGACGGCGACGGCGGCGAGCCGGCCTGCATACTTCACGGTTGGGTTCCTCCCACTTGGTCCTTAGTCGGCCATGAAGTTACGCAGCGAAAGTGACTCGGTTCCCTAGGAAGGGTGAACGTACGGTGAACGCCCCCGGTCACCCTCATGATGGAAGGCATGACTTATCGCGTGTGCGTGGTGTGCATGGGGAACATCTGCCGGTCGCCCATGGCCGAGGTCGTGCTCCGGAAGGTCCTGGAGGACCGGGGGCTGGGCGACCAGGTGATCGTGGAGAGTGCCGGGACGGGCGACTGGCACGTCGGTGACCCCATGGACGAGCGGGCCCTCGGCATCCTGGCCGAGCACGGCTACGACGGGGCCGAGCACCGGGCCCGGCAGTTCACCGCCGACTGGTTCGACCGCTACGACCTGGTGCTGGCCATGGACCGGGACAACCTGGCCACCCTGCGGCGGCTCGCGCCCGCCGGGGTGGAGGTGCGGCTGTTCCGCTCCTTCGACCCGGCCGCGCCGTCCGGGGCCGAGGTGCCCGATCCCTACTACGGGGGCCGCGAGGGCTTCGTGGAGGTGTTGTCGCTGGTCGAGGCGGCCGCCGAGGGCGTGGCCAAGCACATCGCCGATGAGATCGGTTAGCGAGCTCGGCGCGTCCCACGGCCGGCGGCTGCTGCGGGGGGTGCTGGACGACGGGCGCGAGGTGTTCGTCAAGAGCGGGCCCGCCGCGGCGGGGCCGGCAGGGCCCGCGGGGGCGGCAGAGCCGGCGAGGTCGGCGGAGTCGGCGGAGTCGGCGGAGTCGGCCGGGTCCGAGGGGGCGGTGGCGTCGGGGGTGCTCGTCTCGGAGGCGGCCGGGCTGCGGTGGCTGGGCGAGGCGATCGCGGTGCCCGAGGTGATCGAGGCCGGGCCGGAACGGCTGGTGCTGTCCTGGGTCGAGGAGGAGCGGCCGGAGCCGGCGGCGGCCGAGCGGTTCGGGCGGGAGCTGGCCCGGATGCACCGGGCGGGGGCGGACGGCTTCGGGGCGCCGTGGCCGGGGTTCATCGCCGAGCTGCCGATGGACAACCGGCCGTGCGCCTCCTGGCCGGAGTTCTACGCCGAGCGGCGCGTCCTGCCGTTCCTGCGGCGGGCGCGGCTGCCCGCCGCCGACGTGGCCGAGGTCGAGCGGGCCGTGGCGCGCTTCGCCGAGGTCGCGGGGCCCGCCGAGCCGCCCTCCCGGATCCACGGGGACCTGTGGAGCGGGAACGTCCTGTGGTCGGGCGGATCGGCGGTGCTGATCGACCCGGCGGCCCACGGCGGGCACCGGGAGACGGACCTGGCCATGCTGGCGCTGTTCGGGCTGCCCTACCTGGACCGGGTGCTGGGGGCCTATCGGGAGGAGTGGCCGCCGGCGGACGGGTGGCGGGAGCGGGTGCCGCTGCACCAGTTGCATCCGCTGCTCGTGCACGTGGTGTTGTACGGCGGGGCCTACCGGGCGAGCCTGATGGAGGCGGTGCGGAGGGTGCTGGCGTTGTGACGACCCGGGAATTACGGCCCGGGGGTGAGGGCGCGGGGTTGACGGTGCGGGGCGGGCGGCGTGGGGCGGGCGGCGCGGGGCGGGCGGCGCGGGGCGGCGGTGCGGGACGGGCGGGCGGGCGCCGGGCTCAGCGGATCCTGGTGCCGTTGAGGCGGGCGATGACCTCGTCGTGCAGAACGCCGTTGCTGCAGACCAGGCTGCCGCCCTCCAGACCGCGGACGCCGGCGGTGTCGGTCCAGACGCCGCCGGCCTCCTCGACGATGACCGTGAGCGCGGCCATGTCCCAGGGCGACAGCTCGGGCTCGGCGGAGAAGTCGACCGAGCCCTCGGCGACCATCATGTGCGACCAGAAGTCGCCGTAGGCGCGGGTGCGCCAGCAGGCGCGGCTGAGGTCGAGGAAGTTGTCGAGCTTGCCGGCCTTCTCCCAGCCGCCGAAGCTGGAGTAGGAGAACGACGCGTCCTGCAGGCCGGAGACCGACGAGACATGCATCCTGGACGCCTTGGCCAGGCTCTTGCCGGTCCACGCGCCGCCGTCGGAGGCCGCCCACCAGCGCTTGCCGAGCGCCGGGGCGGAGACCAGGCCGACGACGACCCGGCCGTACTCCATGAGCGCGATCAGCGTCGCCCACACCGGCACGCCGCGCACGTAGTTCTTGGTGCCGTCGATGGGGTCGATGATCCACGAGCGGGCGCCCCAGCCGGTCCGGCCGAACTCCTCGCCCACGACCGCGTCACGCGGTCTGGCGCGGCGCAGCGTGCCGCGGATCGCCTCCTCCACGGCGCGGTCGGCGTCGCTGACCGGGGTGAGGTCGGGCTTGGTGTCGATCTTGAGATCGACGGCCTTGAACCGCCGCATGGTCAGGTCGTCGGCCGCGTCCGCCATGACGTGCGCGAGGCGTAGATCGTCGCTGTAACCCTGCACGGTCGCCCACGCTACCGTGTCGGGGAGACCGAACATCAGTCACAGGCGGCTCTTTTCTGGTAACTCCCGTTCCGGTTACCGACCAGTAGCATGTGTGCATGTCGCTTGATGTGGGTGCGTTGATGCTGGAGACCGTCCCCTTCGCCCGGACTCTGGGGGTCGCTTTCGACGAGGTGGCCGACGGGCGGGCGCTCTGCCGGCTGCCCGACCGGGAGGACCTGCACAACCACGTGGCAGGGCCGCACGCGGGGGCGCTGTTCACGCTGGCCGAGTCGGCGTCGGGGGCCGCGATGCTCTCCCTGCTGGGCGATCAGCTCAGCCGGGCCGTGCCGCTGGCCACCGGGGCCACGGTCGAGTACCGCAAGCTCGCCAAGGGGGAGGTGCGCGCCGAGGCGCGGCTGTCGGCGACGCGGGACGAGGTGGTCGCGAAGCTGGACGCGGGGGAGCGGCCGGTGTTCGACGTGGGGGTGGAGCTCAGGGACGGCGACGGCACGCTGGTGTCCACGGTCACCGTCACCTGGACCCTGCGCCCCAACCGGTCCTGAACCCGGTCCGGCCCTGAACCCGGTCCGGCCCTGAACCCGGTCCGGCCCTGAACCCGGTCCGGCCCCGAACCCGGCCCGGCCCCGAACCCGGCCCGGCCCCGGACCCCGGTCGGCCCTGAGCCCCCGCCGGGTGTGCGGGCCCGGCCAGGGGGTGGGTCACTGGGAGCGGTCGGAGGCCGGGTCGTCGAGGGTGCCCTCGCGGCTGGACAGGAGCCGGCGCAGGGACTCCAGGCGGGCGGGGTCGGCGTTGCCGGCGGCCACCCAGGCGTCCAGGGCGCAGCCGTCGCCCAGGTGCGTGCAGCCCTTCGGGCAGCCGACCGTGCCCTCGATCAGGTCGGGGAAGGCGGCCAGCACCGTCTCCACCGACACGTGCGCCAGCCCGAAGCTGCGTACCCCGGGGGTGTCGATGATCCAGCCGCCCTCCGGCAGCTCCAGCGCCACCGCCGAGGTGGAGGTGTGGCGGCCGCGGCCGGTGACCGCGTTGACCTGGGAGACGGCCCGGTTGGCGTCGGGGACGAGGGCGTTGACCAGCGTGGACTTGCCGACCCCCGAGTGGCCCACCAGGACGCTGATCCGCCCGGCCAGGTGCTCGCGCAGCTCGTCGAGCGAGCCGCCCCGGTGGACGACGACGTGCGCCACGCCCAGCGGCTCGTACATGGCCACCAGCCCGTCGGGCGGGGCGAGGTCGGACTTGGTGAGGCAGAGCAGGGTGTCGATCTCGGCGTCGAACGCCGCCACCAGGATCCGGTCGATCATGCGCGGCCTGGGCGGCGGGTCGGCGAGCGCGGCGACGATGACGAGCTGGTCGGCGTTGGCCACGATCGGGCGCTCGATGCCGTCGGTGTCGTCGGTGTCGTCGGCCGAGCGGCGCAGCATCGAGGTGCGCGGCTCCACGCGGACCACCCGGGCGAGGGTGTCGGGGCGGCCCGACACGTCGCCCACCAGGGCCACCCGGTCGCCGACGACGATGCCCTTGCGGCCCAGCTCGCGCGCCTTCATGGCGACCACGAGCCGGGGTTGCTGCTGTGACCTGCGTTTCTGCGCCGAGCCCTTCGGCCGCTCCGGCTCGACCAGGGTGGTGTAGCGGCCCCGGTCGACGGCGACCACGAAACCCTCGACGGCGTCCTCGTGCGCGGGACGGAGGCGGGTGCGCGGGCGCGAGCCCTTGCCCGGCCTGACCCGTACGTCGTCCTCGTCGTACTCCCGCTTTCTCAGCGGTCCGCTCCCATGCGCTCGCTTTCCTTCCTCATGCGGTCCTCATGCGGTCTTCGTGCGGTCTCCGGGCGGCGTGACGCCGGTGCGCGGCGCCGGCGAGGGACGGTGGCGGCGTGCGGGCAGCACGCCGGGCCGGGTCGCCCCCTTGCGAGGTGCCCGGAGCGCCGGTCGCGAAACCCGCGAGCCCCGCCGGTCGCGCCGGCCCCGGCGCGCCGGTCACCGGGCTCCCAGCATCGCCGCCCACATGGGGACGAACTCCGGCAGCGTCTTGGCGGTGGTCGCGACGTTCTCCACCTCCACGCCGGGCACCCGCAGGCCGATCACCGCGCCGGCCGTGGCCATGCGGTGGTCGTCGTAGCTGTGGAAGACGCCGCCGTGCAGCGGGCGGGGGCGGATGACCAGCCCGTCGCCGGTCTCCTCGGCGTCGCCGCCGAGGCGGTTGATCTCGGTGACCAGCGCGGCCAGCCGGTCGGTCTCGTGGCCGCGCAGGTGGGCCACGCCCCGGATGCGGGTGGGCGTGGTGGCCAGCGCGGCCAGCGCGGCGATGGTGGGGGTCAGCTCGCCCACCTCGCGCAGGTCGGCGTCGATGCCGGTGATCTCGCCGGTGCCGGTGACCACGAGGTCGGCGGAGTGCGCGCGCTCGTCGCGGGTGACGGTGGCGCCCATGGAGGTGAGCAGGCCGCGCAGCGCGTCGCCCGGCTGGGTGGTGGTCAGCGGCCAGGCGGGGATGGTGACCGTGCCGCCCGTGACGAGGGCGGCGGCGAGGAACGGGGCCGCGTTGGACAGGTCGGGCTCGACCGTGACGTCCCGCACGGCGATCGGCCCCGGCTCGACCCGCCACACGTCGTGCTCGCTGTCGTCGACCGTGACGCCGGCCGCCCTGAGCATCTGCACGGTCATGCGGATGTGCGGCTGGGAGGGCACCGGCGGGCCCGCGTGGCGGATGGTGACGCCCTTGGCGAAGCGCGCGGCCGACAACATCAGGCCCGAGACGAACTGCGAGGAGCCGGACGCGTCGAGCGTCACCTCGCCGCCCGCCGGCGGCCCGCTGATCGTGAACGGCAGCGCGTCGTTGTCGACCCGGGCCCCGAGCGCCCGCAGCGCGTCGAGGATGGGGCCCATCGGGCGCTTGCGGGCGTGCGGGTCGCCGTCGAAGGAGACCGGCCCGTCGGCCAGGGCGGCGATCGGCGGCACGAAGCGCATGACCGTGCCGGCCAGGCCCGCGTCGATGGCCGCGCCGCCGCGCAGCGGCCCGGGCGTGACGTGCCAGTCGACGCTCGCCGGGGTCTCGCCGGCCGGCTCCAGCGTGGTGCCGAGCGCCCGCAGCGCGGCCACCATGAGGTCGGCGTCGCGGCTGCGCAGGGCCCTGCGCACCACGCCGGGGCCCTCGGCGAGGGCGGCGAGGACGAGCGCGCGGTTGGTCACCGACTTGCTGCCGGGCAGCGGCACGGTGGCGCTGACGGGAGTGGTGGCGGTGGGTGCGGGCCAGTGCGGAGCGGGCATGGTCAAAGCCTATCGGGGCGTGCCGGGGCGGACCGCAACCTGTGGACTACGGGTACGTCACCTGGGCGCGCCGGGCGACAGGAACATGCGATCGAAAGCCGTACGTGGCAGTGTGGGGTCATGTGCGGTAGATACGCCTCGGCGCGCAAGAAGCACGAGTTGCTGGAGGAGTTCCAGGTCGAGCTGGACGGCGAGCCCGACAAGGAACTCGGCCCCGACTTCAACGTCGCGCCCACCAAGAACGTCTACGCCGTCATGGACCGCGTGCCCCAGGACGGCGACCGTGCCGTGCGGCAGCTCAGGATCGTCAAGTGGGGCCTGGTGCCCGCCTGGGCCAAGGACCCGTCCGTGGGATCGCGGATGATCAACGCCAGGATCGAGACGGTGGCCGAGAAGCCGTCCTACCGCAGGGCGTTCGCCAAGCGCAGGTGCCTGCTGCCGGCCGACGGCTACTACGAGTGGATGCCGGTCGAGGGGGAGAAGCGCAAGAAGCAGCCCTACTTCATCCACCCGGCCGACGGCGGGGTGCTGGCGATGGCCGGCCTGTACGAGTTCTGGAAGGACCCCTCCCGGGACGACGACGACCCGCTCAAGTGGCTCGCCACCTGCACCGTCATCACCACCAACGCCGAGGACCAGCTCGGCCGCATCCACGACAGGATGCCCATGATGATCGAGCGGGAGCGCTGGGCGGAATGGCTCGACCCCCAGCTCACCGACACCAAGGACGCCACCCGTCTGCTGGTGCCCGCCGAGCAGGGGCGGCTCACCGCGTACGCGGTCTCGACGGATGTCAACAACGTCAGGAACAATGGGCCCGACCTCATCAAACCTCTTCCCGAAGGGGAGGAGACAGCACTCTTCTAAGGTGTAAGAAGCACGGTAAGTGGGCATCCGGTGAGGAAAGCGAGGGCATCCGTTTACTCGGTGTCACCGCCTCACATGCCCTCTCATTGCACCGGGCGGGACATCCGGGGGGTCCTCGCCGCGGGCTGCCCTCTTCTACCCGGAGGTGCGGATTCGTGGACGTCACGACCGCTCGTGAGCGGCTTGAAGACATGCTCGCCGAACTGGATCGCTCGATCGCCGTTCTCCAGGGAGACCCGGTCGCCGTACGCGAGCACTCGGCGGCCGACGCCGGCTCCGACCTGACCGACGCCGATCGCGCCCAGGCCATGCTGACCGTCGCCACGACGCAGCGGCGCGCGGTGGTCGAGGCGATCAAGCGCCTGGAGGAAGGCGTCTACGGCCAGTGCGTCGACTGCGGCAAGCCGGTGCCGGAGGGCCGGCTGGAGGCGCGTCCCGAGGCCGCCCGGTGCGTGCAGTGCCAGGGCAAGCGGGAGCGCCGCCGGTAACGGCGCGGGCGGGAGCGCACCGCCCGGACACCCGGACGCCTGGCGGAGCGCCGCCGGACACGAAGAACGGCGGCCGACCCCCGCGAGGCGCGGGTCTCAGCCCTTCTTGCGGGCGCTGGCCACCAGGTGGATGCCGACGGTGTCGTCGTCGTCGGGATGGGCCTCCAGCTCCGTGCGCACGAGCCAGGTCAGGGAGCGCGCGTCGGAGCCGAGCACGTGGTCGACCGTGGACGGCGACAGCACCGTGCGCGGCCGCATCCACTCCACCTCCAGCCCGGCGCCGGCCAGCAGCTCGCGAAGCTGGCCGCTGCTGAAGCAGCGCGTGATGCTGCCGTCCGGCCAGGGCACGAGCATGACCTCGCCGGTCTGCCGCAGGTGCTGCCACTGCCCCTGCTCGGCCAGGATCGCCATGCCCAGGACCAGCGAGTCGACGCACACCAGCGCCCGCCCGCCCGGCCGCAGCACCCGCGCCACGTCGCTCATGGCCGACTCCGCCATGAGCTCGATCGACATCACGCGCTCCTCGGCGAGCACCGCGTCCACGCTCGCATCGGGCAGGAACGCCAGATCATCGGCGCGTATATGACGAACCCGATCAGCGTCCCGCAACCGGGACTGCCCGTCCACGGTCCGGCGGAAGTCCAGCACCTCGATCACCTTGTGCCCCGCCCTGGCCGCCTGCCCGGACCAGCGGCCCCGGCCGCCGGACAGGTCGAGGACCACGGAGGGCTCGGCGGGGAGCCAGCGGTTGAGTTGTTCGGCGGCGACGGCGCGGTAGAACGTCCAGTACGGCCCGAGCGTCCCTGAGCCGTTGAGTTCCTCGGCCGGAATGGGCAGCACACGCGACTCCTGGGTGACGGAAAAGGGCTACCAGCCGGTACAGATGACGTTCCCCGCACCGGGTCCTTCGTACCTTCTATCTTGCGGGAACAGACGAGGGCGCGGGTGTGTTGCGACGAGCATGCTCACATTGGCCAACCCCCTCCCCGATGCCAGGCCGGACCCGGCTCAGCGGGTATCCTCCCCTGAGTACGGTGTCCCGCAGCAGCCGGCCACCGGTGATCTTAGGGGGGTGGGTCCGGTGCCCGCGACAGGCGCGGAGACGCTGGAGCAGCGAAGCGAGCGGTTCGAACGCGACGTCATGCCGTATCTCGAACAGCTTTACAGTGCCGCGCTCCGGATGACCCGAAACCCCGCGGACGCGGAGGACCTCCTGCAGGAGACCTTCGCCAAGGCGTTCGCGTCGTTCCACCAGTTCCAGCAGGGCACGAACCTCAAGGCGTGGCTCTACCGGATCCTGACCAACACCTTCATCAACAGCTACCGCAAGAAGCAGCGGGAGCCGAAGCAGTCCGGCACCGAGGAGATCGAGGACTGGCAGCTCGCGCGCGCCGAGTCCCACACCTCCGCCGGGCTGAAGTCGGCCGAGGTGGAGGCGCTGGAGCACCTGCCCGACGGCGACATCAAGCAGGCTCTCGCGGCGTTGCCCGAGGAGTTCAGGATCGCGGTCTACCTGGCCGACGTCGAAGGCTTCCCCTACAAGGAGATCGCCGACATCATGGGCACTCCGATCGGCACCGTGATGTCGAGGCTGCACAGGGGACGCAGGCAGCTGCGGGGCCTCCTTGAGGACTACGCCCGCGAGCGCGGCCTGGTCCCGGCGGAGGGATCGAAATGAGTTGTGGCAACCCGCACGACACCGACTGCCGCGAGGTGCTCGACAAGGTCTACGCCTATCTCGACGGCGAGCTGACCGAGAAGGACGTCGTCGACATCCGCGTGCACCTCGACGAGTGCAGCCCCTGCCTGAAGGAATACGACCTGGACAAGGCGGTCAAGGCGCTCGTGGCCAAGCACTGCGGCTGTGACCCCATCCCGGCCGACCTGCGGTCCAAGGTCCTGGCCCGCATCGCACAGGTAAGGGCCGAGCTCGCCGACTAGGATGCTCCCCATGCGCGTGTTGGTCACCGGGGGAGCCGGGTTCATCGGATCGAATCTCGTCGACCGTCTGCTCGCGGACGGGCACGAGGTCCACGTCGTGGACGACCTGTCGTCCGGCAGCCGGGAGAACCTGGCCGGGGCCGCCGAGAGCGGCCGGTTCCAGCTGCACGTGCTCGACGTGCGCGACCCCGCCGTGGTGGGGCTCGCCGCCGAGCTGCGGCCGGAGGTCGTCTGCCATCTGGCCGCCCAGATCAGCGTGCGCAAGAGCGTCGCCGACCCGGCGCACGACGCCTCGCTCAACGTCGAGGGCACCGTCCGCGTGCTGGAGGCGGCGCACGAGGGCCGCACCCGCAAGGTGGTCTTCGCCTCGTCCGTGGCGGTCTACGGGCGGCCCACGACCATCCCGGTGCCGGGCGACGCGCCCACCGACCCGCGCTCGCCGTACGCGGCGTCCAAGCTGAGCGGCGAGACCTACCTCGCCATGTTCCGCGCCCTCTACGGCATCGAGTACACCACGCTGGTGCTCTCCAACGTCTACGGCCCGCGCCAGTCGCCCGACGGCGAGGCGGGCGTCGTGTCCATCTTCACCGACGCCCTGCTCAACGGCACGCCCACGGTCGTCTACGGCGACGGCACCCAGACCCGCGACTACGTCTACGTGGAGGACGTCGTCGACGGCTTCGCCCGCGCCTGCGGGCAGCGCGGCGACGGCCGCAGGTTCAACCTCGGCACCGGCATCCAGACCACCGACCGGCGCCTGCACTCGCTCATCGCCGACGCCGCCGGCGCCCCCGACAAGCCGGGCTTCGCGCCGCCGCGCCTGGGCGACCTGCCGGCCATGGCGGTCGATCCGGTGCCCGCCCACGAGGGGCTGGGCTGGCAGCCGCGCACCGACCTGACGACCGGGCTCAAGCAGACCGTCGAGTGGGCCAGAAGTCGTCGCGGCGTGTAGCCGCTTGATTACGCTTTGCTTGCGATTTCCGGCTCCGGCCGTGCGACCGCGCCGTCTTCTGTAGCGTGAAACCCAGAAGACGCCGTAGGGGGAGCCGCATGCGTGACCTGCCCTGGCCCGCGAGGGTCTACCTGGTCGTCGTCATCGGCGCGGCGGCCGCTCTCATCGCCCGCAGCGCGGTCGTCACCGGTGCGCCGGTGATCACCGAGGACCTCGACGTCCTGCTGGTGCTCGCCCTGCTGTTCCTGGTGTGCGAGTCGATGCCGACGCTGCTCAACGTGGAGCAGTTCGCCGTGTCGGTGAGCTTCTCGGCCTCGCTGGCCGCCGTGGTGCTCATCGGGCCCGACGGCGCCGCGCTGGTGGGGCTGACCGCCGTGCTCAGCGTCCGGCCGGGGCTGCCGCTGATCAAACGGCTCTTCAACGGGGCCCAGTTCGCGATCTGCGGCTACGCGGCCGGGCAGGTCTACCTGGCGTTCGACGGGCAGGTGGGCGTGCCGCAGGTCAACGCCTTCGACGACCTCATCGGGCCGTACGCGGCGGCCACCGCCGTCTTCGTGCCGCTCAACATCGCGCTCACGCTCACCATGATCGCGCTGGCCACCGGCGCGCGGGCCACCGAGATGCCGATGCGCGGCATGGCCCAGTTCCTGCTGTCCTACCTGGGGTACGGCACGTTCGGGCTGCTCGTGGCCGGGCTCTGGGCGACCGTGCAGTCGATCTCGGCGGTGCTGGTGCTGCTGCCGCTGTTCGTGGCGCGGTGGGCGTTCGGCCAGTACCACGCGCAGCAGCGCTCGTACGACGCCACCATCGCCGCCCTGTGCCAGGCCGTGGAGACCAAGGACTACTACACCAGGGGCCACTGCACGCGCGTCTCGCACGCCTCCTCGATGATCGCGCAGGAGATCGGCATGGGCCTGGAGCGGGTGCGGGCCATCCGGTACGCGGGCATGCTGCACGACGTCGGCAAGCTCGGCGTGCCCACCAAGGTGCTGCAGAAGGAGGGGCCGCTCACCGAGGAGGAGTTCGCCGCCATCCAGCTCCATCCCATGCGCGGCCTGGAGATCGTGCGCGGCATCGGCTTCCTCGACGAGGCGTACGCCGGGATCATGCACCACCACGAGAAGCACGACGGCACCGGCTATCCTATGGGGCTGGCCGGCGACGAGATCCCCGAGTTCGCCAAGGTCATCGCGGTGGCCGACGCGTTCGACTCGATGACCTCCGACCGCTCCTACCGGGGGGCGCGGCCCGTCCACGAGGCCATCGAGGAGCTGCGCAAGAGCGCCGGCACGCACTTCGACCCGGTCATGGTCGACGCCTTCATCCGCGCGCTCGACCGCGAGCCGTGGCAGCCGCCGCGCCGGGTCGATCCGCCGCCGCCCGAGGCCGCCGCGACGCCCATCAAGGACCACGACGACCCGACCATGCCGATCCAGGTCGTGACGGGGCCATGATCGCCACGGGACGCGCCGCGCACACCACAGGGCGCTCGTTCAACACCGTCCTGCGCACGCTCGACCCGGGCCAGCTCCTGCTCATCTGCGTGGCCGGGCTGATCGCGGTGGCGGGTGTCGCCCACACCGCCACGGTGGGGCTCGTCCAGCCGCAGATCGCGATCGGGTTCGGCGCGCTGATCGCGGTCGGCGAGCTGGCCCGGCTCACCATGCCGGGCAACCGGGAGGTCGCGCCGATCGGCGCCGCCGCCGCGCTCGGCTACACGCTGCTGCTCGACCTCAGCCAGGACCCGCTCAACCACCCGGCGTTGCAGGTCGTGGCCGTGATCGCGGTCGGCATGGCGGCGGGTGCGGCCCCTCACCTGGCCGTGGGCCGCCCGCCCCGGCTGGACGCGATGGCCCGCCGCCTGCTCGCCATCGCGCTGCTGGCCTTCGCCTTCCGCCCGCTGGCCGAGCCGCTGCGCCGGCTGACCGAGCCGCCCACCAGCACCTGGTGGCCGGCGCTGGCCGTGATGGTCTCCCTCATCGCGATCAGCCTGCTCGCCGACGTGCTGATCGCCGCCTGGCTGCGGGCCGAGCAGGTACGCACCGCGTTCCGGGTGGCGGTGCGCGACGAGCTCAACATGGCCTTCCCGCTGGGCGCCGCCGTGGCCGCCTCCGGCGTGCTGCTGGCGCTGGCCACCCACAGCATGGACCTGGTGGCGCTGCTGGTGTTCGCCGCGCCGCTGCTGGTCACCCAGGTGGCCTTCCGCAAGTACGCCGGCATCCGCGCCACCTACCTGCAGACCGTGCGCGCCCTGTCGCGTGTCACCGAGGTCGGCGGCTACGTCGAGCCGGGCCACTCGCGCCGGGTCAGCCGCCTGGCCGTGGCCGTCGGCAGGGAGCTGGGCATGGCCGAGCCGGAGCTGCTGGAGCTGGAGTACGCCGCGCTGATGCACGACATCGGCCAGCTCTCGCTGCGCGACCCGATCCCCGGCGGCGCGACCGTGCTCACCGACCCCGATCAGGCCCGCCGCATCGCCGAGCTGGGCGCCGAGGTGATCAGGCAGACCGGCGTGCTCGACCGGGTGGCCGAGGTGGTGCGGCGGCAGTGCGACCCGATCTCCGCCGACCCGCCGCTGTCGAGCCGCATCATCAAGGTCGCCAACGCCTACGACGACCTGGTGGGCCCCTCGACCGACCGCGACCGGGCGGTGGCGGCGCTGGAGCGCATCCGGCTGGCGCCGGGCGGCGCGTACGACCCGCACGCGCTGGAGGCGCTGACCCGGGTGATCGACCGCGGCCGGCTCTGACCGGGTTGTGCTCCTCCGCACTCCGCCGGAGCTCTACCGCGTTGCGGGCGGCTCACAATTGTAGGGATCCTACAGATCATGCTGACCGGATCGGTGGTTTCGGGGGAAAGGGGGGAAGCCGCCCGCGGCCATAGGGTATTCGGCGTGCTGACTGAGACGCTCGGACCCGTTCTGATCGCCAACCGAGGGGAGATCGCGCGCCGGATCATCCGCACGGTCAAGCGGATGGGCCTGCGGGCCATCGCCGTGCACTCGGAGGCCGACGCCGACCTGCCGTTCGTCCGCGAGGCCGACGAGGCCGTGCTGATCGGCCCCGCCCATCCCGCGCAGAGCTACCTCGACGCCGCCAAGGTGCTGGAGGCGGCCCGCGCCACCGGCGCGCGGTCGATCCACCCCGGTTACGGCTTCCTGTCGGAGAACGCCGCGTTCGCCCGGGCCGTGGTCGAGGCCGGGATGGTGTGGATCGGTCCCTCGCCGGAGGCGATCGACCGCATGGGCGACAAGATCAATGCCAGGAACCTCATGGAGGCCGCCGGCGTGCCGGTCGCCGCGGGCACCCGCGAGCCGGTCACCGACCTGTCGCTGGCGCTGCGGGCCGCCGAGGAGATCGGCTACCCGGTCATGGTCAAGACCGCGGGCGGCGGCGGTGGCATCGGCATGAGCGTGGCGCACGACGACGAGGCGCTGGCCAAGGCGTACGAGCAGGCGGCGCGGGCGGCGGCCAGGTTCGCCGGCGACGCGCTGGACGGCCCCGCGGTGCTGCTGGAGCGCTACATCGAGCGGGCCCGCCACGTCGAGGTGCAGATCCTCGGCCTGCCCGGCGGCCGGGTCGTGGCGCTGGGCGAGCGCGACTGCTCGGTGCAGCGCCGCCACCAGAAGGTCGTCGAGGAGTCGCCGTCCCCCGGCATCACCCCGGAGCTGCGCGAGCGCATGCTGGCCGCCGCCGTGCGGGCCGGCGAGGCCGTCGGCTACCTGGGCGCGGGCACGGTCGAGTGCCTGGTGGACGCCGACCAGCAGGACTTCGTGTTCCTGGAGATGAACACCCGCCTGCAGGTGGAGCACCCGGTCACCGAGCTGGTCACCGGCCTCGACCTGGTCGAGCTGCAGCTCCGGGTGGCGGCCGGCGAGAGCCCCGGGATCGACGTCGCGCCGCGCGGGCACGCGATCGAGTTCCGCGTGTACGCCGAGGACCCCAAGCGGTTCTTCCCCGGCCCCGGCACGATCACGACGTGGGAGGAGCCGAGCGGCGACGGCGTGCGCGTGGACTCGGGCTACGAGGCCGGCAACACCGTGACCCCGTTCTACGACCCGCTCATGGCCAAGCTCTGCGTCTTCGGCACGGACCGCGCCGACGCGCTGGCGAAGGGGCGCAAGGCGGTCGAGGCGTTCGCGGTCGCCGGCCCCAAGAACAACCTGCCGTTCTGCGCGGAGCTGCTGGACAACGAGGAGTTCGTCAGCGGCGACTACGACACGGGCCTGATCGCGCGGATGCGCGGCGGGCGGGCCTAAGGTGAACACATTCATGAAAGAGGGGAGCCCCGGTGGCTGAGGTACGCGCTGAGATGGTGGCCAACGTGTGGAAGGTCCTCGTCAGCGAGGGCGACACCGTCTCCGACGGTGACACGCTGGTCATCCTGGAGTCCATGAAGATGGAGATCCCGGTGATCGCCGAGGACGACGGCGTGGTGGCGCGGCTCAAGGTCGCCGAGGGCGACGTCATCCAGGAGGGCGACCTCATCGCCGTCATCGAGTAGGCCGCCCCGCTCGCGCTCCCGCCGTTCCTCACCCCAGGCGGCGGTGGGCGCTCTCGAGGAACCTGGCGCGGTCGACCACGACGCGCTCGATCGTGCCCCGGCCCACGACGCCGTGCTTGTCGTGGGCCTCGAAGGCGAAGACCAGCCGCCGGCCGTCCACCTCGGTCAGCTCGACCCCGATCTGGACGTGCGTGCCGAGCGGGCTGGCCGCCAGATGTTCGAGCTCCACCCGGGTGCCGACGGAGGTCTCGCCGGGTGCGAGGTGCTTCTCGACGGCCCGTACGGTGGCCGCCTCGGCCAGCGCGAGCAGCCGGGGCGTGGCCAGCACGGGCACGTCGCCGCTGCCCGCCCGCTTCGCGGTGTCCGACATCTCGACCATGATGAGCTGCTGAGAGCGGAGACCGGGAGCGAGCGTCATGGGGTCAGCCTATCGACAGAGCCCCGACTTCCCGGAAACGCGGACAAGTGCCACTAGAAGGCCCCAGGATATGGTTTGTACGGCTTAAGACATTTGAGTGGCATGTGAGTCAGGTGAGTCGTACACTCTCTGAGTTCCGTGACCACTGTGTTACCTCGCCGCGACACAAGTTCGCTTTGTTGGGAACCCGCGGGGGCGAGAGGTTACAGAGGTAGGAGGGTAGCGGGGGAATCATGGTGGCCCAGGGAACCACACTGGCGGGGCGGTATCGTCTCGATACCCGCATCGGCGCCGGTGGCATGGGCGAGGTGTGGCGAGGCGAGGACACCGTGCTCGCCCGCACCGTCGCCGTCAAAGTGTTGCTTCCGGGCCGCATGCAGGACCCCGGCTTCGTCGCTCGCTTTCAGGGGGAAGCGCGGGCGATGGCCACGATCAACCACGCCGGCGTGGTGGACGTCTACGACTACGGCATCAGCGGTGACACCGTCTACCTGGTGATGAAGTTCGTCGACGGCGAGCCTCTCGACCGGTTGCTGGCCAGGCTGGGCCGCATCCCGCCGCAGGCGGCCATGGAGCTCATCGCGCAGGCCGCCTCCGCCCTGCAGGCCGTCCACGACCAGGGCATCGTGCACCGCGACGTCAAGCCGGGCAACCTGCTCGTGCAGCGCGACGGCACCCTGGTGCTCACCGACTTCGGCATCGCCCGCTCCGACCTGGCCAGCCGGCTCACCGACGCCGGCATGGTGCTGGGCACGGCCGCCTACTGCGCGCCCGAGCAGGCCGAGGGCGCGCCCGTCACGCCCGCGGTGGACATCTACGCGCTCGGCGTGGTCGCCTACGAGTGCCTGGTGGGCCAGCGGCCCTTCGACGGTGACAGCGCCGTCACGATCGCGCTCAAGCACATCCGCGAGGCCCCGCCACCGCTGCCGGCCGACATCCCGCAGCCCGTGCGCACCCTCGTCGAGGTCGCCCTGTCGAAGGACCCGGCCAGGCGCTTCCCCACCGCCAAGGCCATGAGCGAGGCGGCCAGGGCCATCGCCAGCGGGCAGGCCCCGGCCGTCCCCGAGCCGCCGGCGGCGCCCCAGCAGCCCCAGCAGACCCTGGCCACCGGGGCCACCATGGCGGCCCCGCCGGACTACCAGGGCGACTACCAGGGCGACTACGCGGCGCGGCAGGGGCAGACCGGCCACTACGACGCTTACAAGACCGGCGCCCGCATGGCGCCCCAGGAGCAGACCACGATCGCCGAGCGGCGCGGCGGCCGGCGGGCCGCCAAGGCCGGGCCGCGCAGGGGCGGGCTGATCGCCGGCATCGCCGCCGTGGTGGTGCTCGGCGCGGGCGCGACGGCGGTCGCGCTCACCGGCATGACCACCGACACGCCGACGCCGCCCAGCACGAGCCAGCTCAGCGAGGTCGAGGAGTCGCCCAGCCCGTCGACGTCCAAGCCGAAGCGGCCCAGGACGAAGAGTCCCAGCCCCAGCTCCAGGCCGACCATCACCCGCCACCAGCCGGTGGAGACCGAGGAGAGGTCGCCGAGCCCGAGCGTCACGCCGAGCAAGACCCCCACCTCCACCCCCACCAAGACCCCCACCCACACCCCCACCTCGACGGCGGAGAAGGCCCAGGTGCCCAAGGTCGTCGGCATGCGCTACCAGGACGCCCAGCAGCTCGTCTCGTACGCGGGGTTCGACGTGCGGGTGGAGAACAAGACGGTCACCACGGACGGCCTGCGCTGCGGCAAGGTCCAGGCCCAGTCGCCGGCCGGCGGGACGATGCTGGAGGAGGGCAAGGTGGTCAAGCTGGTCGTCATCGACGGCAGCTGCGAGACGCCGACGCCGACGGCCAGCCCGACCACCTCGAAGTGACGCTCACACCCCCGTGGTGTTGCGGGGGTAGGCGATCCGCGGGTCGGTGGCGATGTTGACCATGTAGGGGATGCCGGAGTCGAACGCCCTGCGCAGCGCCGGGCCGATCTCCGACGGCTTGGTCACCAGCTCGCCGCCCCCGCCGAGCGCGGTGACCACCTGGTCGTAGCGGCACTGGGGCTGCAGCTCGGCGGCCACGTCGTAGCCGTACAGGAGCTGCATGGGGTGCTTCTCCAGGCCCCAGATGCCGTTGTTGCCGCAGATCATGACGACCGGGAGGCGGTGGCGGACGAGGGTGTCGACGTCCATCAGCGAGAAGCCGGCCGCGCCGTCGCCGAGCAGCAGCACCACCTGGGAGGACGGGCGGGCCAGCCGGGCCGCGGCGGCGTAGCCGAGGCCGGTGCCGAGGCAGCCGTACGGGCCCGGGTCGAGCCAGTTGCCGGGGCGGCGCGGCTCGACGTACTTGCCGGCGTAGGAGACGAAGTCGCCGCCGTCGCCGATCACCACGGCGTCGTCGGCCAGGAGCCTGCCCAGCTCGCCGTAGACGCGCATGGGGTGGATCGGGTCGGCGTCGGAGGCCAGCAGCTCGGCGTCGCCCGCGATGGCCGCGGCGGCGGCGTCCGACAGCTTCGACACCCACGAGGCGTAGGAGTCCGGCTTGACCCCGGCCTCGCCGCAGGCCGCGCCGAGCCCCCAGAACACCACCGACAGGTCGCCCGCGGCCTTGGCGGCCGGCTGCACGTGCGTGGCGAGCTGCGACGGGGCGCCGGCGATGTGCACGACCCTGGCCAGGGGCGCGCCGTCCTTGCCGCCGAACCAGCCGTAGCCGAGCCGGAAGTCGAGCGGGGTGCCGACCACGATCACCAGGTCGGCCTGGGCGAAGGCCAGGCCGCGGGCGCGCGTCACGAGCAGCTCGTGGCCCGCGGGCAGGATGCCGCGGCCCTGGCCGTTGGGGATGACCGGCAGCCGCCACGCCTCGGCGAAGTCGCGGGCGGCCTCCTCGGCACGGTCCATCCACACCTCCGAGCCGTACACCAGCACCGGGCGCTCGGCCTCGGCCAGCAGCCGGGCGATGCCGGCCAGGTCGTCGGGGTCGGGCTCCAGCGGCGAGGGCGTCTGCGTCTGCACCTCGTGCGGCTCGGCGGGGGCGAACAGGTGGTCCATGTGGAAGTCGAGGAAGACCGGGCCGCGGTGGGGTGAGACGGCCGTGCGGAAGGCCATCTCCACGTCCAGGCCGACCGAGTCGGCGCCGCCCGAGGTGAACGACAGCTTGGTGATCGGTTCGAGCAGCGGCGGGTGGTCCATCTCCTGCAGCGCGCCGCTGCCCCAGCGGGACTGGGGCGCCCGGCCGCCCAGGACGACCACCGGCGAGCCGTTGAAGTGGGCGGTGGCGACCCCGCTGACGCCGTTGGTGATGCCGGGGCCGGCGGTCAGCACGGCGAGGCCCGGTTTCCTGGTCAGCCGGGCCGTCGCCTCGGCGGCGAACACCGCGCTCTGCTCGTGGCGTACGTCGAGGATGCGCATGCCCTCGTGTACCGCCCCGTCGTAGAGCGGGAAGACGTGCCCTCCCGACAAGGTGAACATGGTCTCGACGCCATAGGCCTTGGACACGGCGACGGCGACGTCACCGGCGTGCTTCGCAGACTCCATGCCGGGAACTTACCAACCAGTCACAGTCGTAAACAGGTCTTCAGCCACAGCACACCGACACCGTGCCCGCGGTGCTGGCCGCCTCGATCTTCCGTGGTGAGCTCATGTCCTTGCCGATGTCGAGCGTGACGTTGGTGCCGGACGCCGTCACCGCGTACGGGTCGCCGGGCGGGACGTGGACGTTGACGTCGCCCCGGGTGCGCACCACGGCCCGCACGGACATGGGCCGGCCGGTGAACATCACCCGCACCCCGCCCGCGCCCGTCTCCAGGTCGGCGCTCTCGCCGCCGAGCCGGTCGGCGTCGATGTCGCCCGTGCCGGTGCGCACCTGGACGGGCCCGGCGAGGTCGTCGAGCCAGACGTCGCCGGAGACCGAGCTGAGGCGCAGGTCGCCGAAGAGCTGGCCCGCCGAGAGGCCGCCGGCGGTCGTGCCGGCCACCACGTCGGTCTCCGGCGGCACGAAGATCGTGTAGTCCGCCACGCACAGGGGCACGGCCGACTGGTCGGCGGTCCCGCAGCCGGCGTCCAGCCGCAGCGTGGCGGCGGCGGGGTCCCAGTCCTCCGACACCTTCGGCCGGCCCCTGTACCAGCGCAGCGAGCGCTCGACCAGCAGCTCGCCCGCCTGGCCCGGCAGGATCTCCAGGCTGACCGGCGCGGCCGTCGCCCTGATCTGGACCCGGTCGCCGTCGAACGGGATGGAGCGCATCATGGTCTCGACGGGGGCGCGGGCGTCGGCGAACCCCGTCCACAGCGCCGCCGTGGACCAGGCGAGCGCGATCACGGTCGCCATCGCGCCCGCCGTCAGCCACAGCGCCCTCACGACAGGCTCCTGATCTTCAGGAACCGCAGCACGGCCAGCACCCGCCGGTGGTCGCCCTCGGCGGGCGGCAGGTCCAGCTTGGTGAAGATGTTGCCGATGTGCTTGCCGACCGCGCCCTCGCTGAGCACCAGCGCCTGCCCGATGCCGGCGTTCGAGCGGCCCTCGGCCATCAGCTTGAGCACCTCGTGCTCGCGCGGCGTCAGGCGTTCCAGCGGGTCGCTGTCGCCGCGCACGATGAGCTGGGCGACCACCTCGGGGTCGAGCGCCGTGCCGCCGCCGGCCACGCGGCGCAGCGCGTCGATGAACTCGGTCACGTCCGCCACCCGGTCCTTCAGCAGGTAGCCGACGCCGCCGTCGGCGGCCGAGGCCAGCAGCCGGGCGGCGTAGCGCTCCTCGACGTACTGGGACAACACCAGGACCGGCAGGCCCGGGAGCTGGCGGCGCAGCACCAGCGCGGCACGCAGGCCCTCGTCGGTGTGCGTCGGCGGCATGCGTACATCGGTGATCACCAGGTCGGGACGGTGCTCGTCGGCCGCCCGCAGCAGCCCCTCCGCCTCGTCCACGGCCGCCACGACCCGCATGCCGGCGGCGTCGAGCAGCCGGATCAGCCCTTCACGCAGCAGCACCGAGTCCTCGGCCAGCACTACTCGCACGGCAGGTCCACCTCGATCGTCGTCGGGCCGCCGAACGGGCTGTACAGCTTCAGCGCGCCGTCCACGGCGTCCACGCGCTGGGCCAGGCCGCGCAGCCCCGTCCCGCCGTCCATGCGGGCGCCGCCGCAGCCGTCGTCATGGACGAGCACGTGCAGCCGGTCGCGCTCGCGCCGCACGCGCACCTCGGCCTTCGTGGCCGCGGCGTGCTTGGCGATGTTGGTCAGTGCTTCGGACACGATGAAGAAGGCCACCGCCTCGATGGTCGGGGTGACGCGCCGCTCGATGTCGACGCGCAGCTTGACGGGGAACGGGGCACGGGCGGCGACGCCGGACAGCGCCGCGTCCAGGCCCTGGTCGTTGAGGACGGCCGGATGCAGGCCGCGGACGAAGTCGCGCAGCTCCTTGAGCGCCTGCTTGGCCTCCTCGTGCGCCTGCTCGATGGCCTCGCGGGCCGGCTCGGGCAGGTCGGTGAGGGTGGCGCGGGCCAGGCCCAGGTTCATGGCCAGCGACACCAGGCGCTGCTGGGCGCCGTCGTGCAGGTCGCGCTCGATGCGGCGGCGCTCGGCGTCGGCCGCGTCGATGACGCCGGCCCGGCTCTCGGTCAGCGTCTCGATGCGCTGGCCCAGCTCGCTGCGGCTGGGGCCGAGCAGCGTACGGGCCACGAACAGGTCCAGCGCCGCCATGCCGCGGGCCAGCATCGGCGCGAGCAGCAGCAGCGCCAGCCCGATCACCATGTAGGCCGCGATCACCCGCTGGTCCCGCAGGTCGAATGTGAACTCCATCGGCGGCTTCTGGAGCTTGGCCGGCAGGAACGCCAGCAGCCCCACCACCGCCCCGCCCCACGCCAGCGCCACCAGGACCGCTGCGGCCACCCCCACGATCGGCGAGAGCAGGTGGTAGCCGATCTGCCGCCAGGTCGCCGCGCTGCGCAGGGTGTCGGGCGTGCGCACGGGCGGGATGCGGACGCCGAGGAACGCCTCGAACCGGGAGCGCTGCACCAGCGTGAAGTACGGCATGCCGCCCCGCAGCACGGGCGGCACCGCGATCGCGACGAGCGTCAGCGCGGCGAGCGTCGCGGCGACCGGCAGGCCGATCATCACGTGCGCGGTGTCGAGCCAGGCGCGTGCCGACCACGGTCGGGGGACTTTCATGGCTCAACGGTATTGACCGCGGCGAAGGACGCGAAATGGGTTTGGTGTGCGGTTCGGTGGTGGGGTTAGCCCCACTATCGGCCCGGCCTGCAGCGGCGCCCGGCCTGCAGCGCTTCCTGGCCTTCAGCGGCGCCCGGCCTTCAGTGCTTCCTGGCCTTCAGCGCCGCCCGGCCTTCAGTGCTTCCTGGCGGCCCCGCCTACAGCGTCTCCTGGCGGAACGCCGCGGGGTCGAAGGCCCCGCCCAGCGTGGGACCCAGACCCCGGCGGGCCACGGCCGCGAACGCCTCGCGGCCCAGGGCGCCCGCGCCGTCGGGCAGCGCCCCCGCCAGCGGCCGCGCCGCCAGCATCTCCAGGTCGGCCACCGTGCCGCGCCCGGCCGCCGCCGGCTCGCCCGGCCAGCGGCCGATGACCAGCCCGGCGAGGTCCAGGCCGCGGTGGGCCAGCGCCTCCAGGGTCAGCGCGGTGTGGTTGACCGCGTCGCGCCCGGCGCCGGCCACCACGAGCACCTGCGCGCCCAGCTGCCGCGCCAGGTCCGCGATGGTCGCGCCGTCCTCGTCGTAGCGCTCCAGCAGGCCGCCGCTGCCCTCCACGAGCACCAGGCGGCTGCTGCCGGCCAGCTCGCGCACCAGCAGTGCCGCCGTAGGCATGGAGACCGGCGGCAGCCCGGCGGCCCGCGCGGCCGCGGCAGGCGGCAGCGGCTCGGCGAAGCGGGCCAGTTCGAAGGTGGTCGTCACCCCCGACAGCCGGATCACCTCGTCCAGGTCGCCGGGCCGGCCCGGGGGCAGCCCGGTCTGGGCGGGCTTCACCACGGCCACGGCGGCGCCCCTGGCCAGCGCCAGCGCGGCCACGGCCGCCGCCACCACGGTCTTGCCCACCGCCGCGCCCGTCCCCGTGACCACCAGAACACTCATCCGGCCAGCCTAGAGGCCGCGCCCGGCCCGGCCCGCGTGCCGCGCGCCGGCGTCAGGGGCGGCGCAGGCGGGTGACGAACTTGTAGCGGTCGCCGCGGTAGAGGGACTGGGCCCACTCGACCGGGTGGCCGTCGGCGTCGAAGGCGTGCCGGGTGAGCAGGAGCATCGGCAGGCCGACGTCCACCCCGAGGGCCTTGGCGTCGTACGGGGTGGCGAGGACGGTCTCGATGATCTCCTCGGCGTCCGTCAGGCGCACGTTGTAGGCGTTGTGGAGGGTCTCGTAGAGCGAGGAGTGGACCTCCAGCTCGCGCCGCAGGCGGGGGAAGCGGCGGGCCGACAGGTGGGTGGTGTCGATGGAAACCGGCTCGCCGTTGGCCAGGCGCAGGCGGTGGATGCGCAGCACCCGGCCGCCGGGGTTGATGGCCAGGCGGCGGGCCAGGGCCTCGTCGGCGGTGATGTAGCCCATCTCCAGGATCTTGGTGTCCGGCTCCAGGCCGGCCGTGCGCAGATCGCCTATGTAGGAGGTGAGCTGCAGCACCTGCGCGACCTTGGGCTGCGCCACGAACGTGCCCTTGCCCTGGATGCGCAGCAGCCGGCCCTCGACCACCAGCTCGGTCAGCGCCTGCCGGACCGTGGTGCGCGAGGTCTCGAAGCGAACGGCGAGGGTGCGCTCGGGCGGCAGCGCGGTGCCCGGGGGCAGGCTCTTGGTCAGCTCCAGCAGGGCCCGTTTGACGTCGTAGTACTTCGGTACGCGGGGGCTGTCGTCTGTCACGCGCTCACCTTCACTTCTGCCACGGCGGTGAGGCGTGTCTGATCACCGCGAGATCATCGGAACCCACATTGGCCAGGAGGGTCAACCTCGGGCGGCGGCGGCCGGTCGGCACCGAGCGCGTACGGTGCCGGGCACGCGCGAATCCGGGCTGCTCAGGCTGATGGTGAAGGATATCCACAGCGGTGCGGCCCGTCGCAACCGAGGCCGGGGCGGCGACCGGGCCCGCCGCCGCGGGGCCGGTGGCGGGCCCCGCGCCCGTCCGACCTGTGTGGCGGCGGCACCAGCTGCCCGTGGAGATCACCTCCGGCTCGCCCCGCACCGCCCCGCCGGGGGGCCCGGGCGGCTGCGCCAATGTGACGGTTCTCACAATATGAGATTGCGTACGGGAACCCGGGGGATGAACGGCGCCCTCCCGCGTGCTCGCCCTCGGCGAAGTCGTGCCCGCCCAAGGCCGCCCACATGCCCGCGAAGGCGTACATGCCGCCAGGACGCCGGTTTGGCCGTGGAGGGGGAAAGCCCGCATGATGCACTCGTGCCGACTCTCAGCGACCTCGTCGTCCGCCACACCGCTCTCGACGAGGCGGATCTCGACTGGCTGCACTCGCTGGTCTCCGACTGGCAGCTGCTGGCCGACCTGTCCTTCGCCGACCTCATCCTGTGGGCGCCCCTGCTGGGAGGCAACGGCTGGATCGCGATCGCCCAGATGCGCCCCACCACCGGCCCCACCGTCTACCACGACGACATCGTCGGCAGCGTGGCGGCCAGGGGCGAGCGCCAGCTCATCGACACCGCCTGGAACGAGCGGCGCATCTGCCGCGAGGGCGACCCCGACTGGTCCACGGGCGTTCCGGTCAGGGAGGAGACGATCCCGGTCCGGCGCGCGGTCGAGGGCGGCGAGGGCCGCTTCCTGGCGGTCATCCAGCGCTCCACCAACCTGTCGTCGGCCCGCACGCCCTCCCGTCTGGAGCTGACCTACCTGCAGAGCGCCTCCGACCTGGCGCAGATGGTGGCCGAGGGCCGCTTCCCGTTCTCGGGGGAGGAGCCGATCCTGGTGCGCTCGCCACGTGTCGGCGACGGCCTGCTGCGCCTCGACCGGGCCGGGCGCGTCACCTATGCCTCCCCCAACGCCCTGTCCGCCTACCGCCGCCTCGGCCTGCACGCCGACCTGGTCGGCGCCGAGCTGGGCCGGGTCACCGCCGCGCTGTGCTACTCCGACGAGCCGATCAACGAAGACCTCATGATCGTGGCCAGCGGGCGGGCGGCCAAGGAGACCGAGGTCGAGTCCGGCGGCACGATCGTGCAGCTCAGGGCCATTCCGCTGATCGTCGGCGGCGGCCGCATCGGCGCGCTGGTGCTCATCAGGGACGTCACCGAGCTGCGGCGGCGCGAGCGCGAGCTGATGACCAAGGACGCCACGATCCGTGAGATCCATCACCGGGTGAAGAACAACCTGCAGACGGTGGCCGCCCTGCTCCGCCTCCAGGCGCGCCGCCTGCAGGTCCCGGAGGGCCGGGAGGCGCTGGAGGAGGCCGTGCGCCGGGTGGGGTCGATCGCCATCGTGCACGAGACGCTGTCGCACGCGCCCGAGGAGATCGTCGACTTCGACGAGATCGCCGACCGGGTGATCGCGATGGCGGGGGAGGTGTCGGCGCCGGAGGCGGCGGTGACGCCGCGCAAGGTCGGCGCGTTCGGGACGCTGCCCTCGCTGATCGCCACGCCGCTGGCCATGGCGCTGACCGAGCTGTTGCAGAACGCGTTGCAGCACGGCCGCCCCCAGCGGCTGGAGGTGGTGGTGGAGCCGGCGCTCGACCGGCTCAACATCACCGTGTGGGACGACGGGCAGGGGTTGCCCGACGGGTTCGACCTCGACAGCAGCACCAGCCTGGGGCTGCAGATCGTCCGTACGCTGGTGGAGGGGGAGCTGTCGGGAAAGTTGTCCATACAGCCGCGTCCCGGAGGCGGCACCGAGGTCACGCTCTCGGTCCCGCGCCCACCGGCCGGATGAGGGTGGTGAGGCGAACGGTCAGGCAGATGATCCGATGGCCGGGTGGGCGGTCAGGCGGAGGCCCTGACGCGCGCGCGGGCGGTGCGGCGCTTGAGCGCGCGGCGCTCGTCCTCGCTCAGGCCGCCCCAGACGCCGGCGTCCTGGCCGGACTCCAGGGCCCACTTCAGGCAGGCATCGACGGCCGAGCAGGAACGGCAGACCTGCTTGGCCTCCTCGATCTGCATCAGGGCCGGGCCGGTGTTGCCGATCGGGAAGAACAGCTCGGGGTCCACGTCACGGCAGGCAGCTCGGTGGCGCCAGTCCATGCGTCCACTCCTTAGTAGATGGAGCCTCTGGTCGGCTCCGTGCGGCCACTACTTTGTGAAGAGTTTCACTAACTCCGGCGAACGAGGACCCGGATCCTGTAGAGGGCCGGGGTCGTCCGCCGGCAGCCGGAGGACCTGGGGGTCGTTAAAGGTCCTACGTTCCGACGTCAGTATGAGACTGTCAGCCACGCTGTGTGCACGCAAGGGGGTTGGCGGGAAGTTTTGGCCGTTATGGATGTCGGATGCGTCACACAATGACCGAATGTAACCGGCTAGACCAGAACTTGTAATGCGTTCGGGATAGCGCGGAACGTCACGGACTCGCGTTCGCCCAGGTAGTCACCGTCCAGCTGAAAGGCCACGGGACGGTCGGCGGTGAGCGTGAACTCGGCTTCGTCGTGCAGCTGGACGAGGTGTTTGCCGGAGGGGAGCACCTCACTCTCCGTGAGGATGTGCCGGATCAGCGGCGTGAGCGACGTCAGCCCCATGCGGCGCAGGCCCAGCAGGTCGAGGCCGGTCTCGAAGCTCGCCCACGGGGTGGGGCGCACCGGCTTGGCGCCGACGTACGTCCACGGCGAGGTGTTGGAGATGATCGCCATGAAGACGCCCTCGGCGGCTGGGATGCCGGGGCCGGTCAGGCGCATCGCGGCGTGCCGCTTGTCCGTGGCCAGATAGTGCCGTAGAGCCATGTTCACATACCGGGCAGGGGTAGCCTTCCTCCCGGTGCCCCGCAGGCCCTCCACGGCGCGTACAACCTCGGCGTCGTATCCCATGCCGGCGCAGAAGGTGAAGTAGCGGCTCTCCCCCTCCCACAGGGCCCGGCCCAGGCCCACGGTGCGGCGGCGGCCCTCCCGCAGCGCCTCCAGCACGGCGCCGGTGGCCTCGACCGGGTCGTTGGGCAGGCCGAGGGCGCGGGCGAAGACGTTCGCGCTGCCGCCGGGGATGACGATGAGCGCCGGACGGCCGCGGCTCGGATCGGCCACGAGGTCGGCCGCGGGGCCGGTCGCGGGGCCGGTCGCGGGGCCGATCGCGGGACCAGACGTGGGGCCGGTCGGGGCGCCGGGCGCGGGGTCTGCGGCGAGCGGGGCCGTGACGGGCGGGCCCTCGCCGTTGACCGGGTTGAGCAGGCCGTTGACGGTCTCGTTGATGGTGCCGTCGCCGCCGAGCACGGCCACCACGTCGTAGCCCTTGGCGCGCGCGGTCGCGGCCAGCCGGGCGGCGTGCCCCCGGTAGCGGGTCTCCTCGACGGCCAGCTCCACGGCCGCGCCGAGCGCGCGGATCAGCACGTTCCTGGTCCGGGCGTTCGTCGTCGTGGCCTTGGGATTGACCAGCAGCATCGCGCGCATGCCGCCAGCGTAGCCCGTGATCGCGGGCGGCTCTCGGATACGTCCGGGGAGGTAGGGTACGGGCGTGAACCGTCGTCCGCTCACCCTTGTGATCGCCGCCGTCGTCGTCAGCCTGGAGGGGTTGATCGCTCTCGGTCTGGGCGTCTTCGTCGCGGTCGCCACCCTGACCGGCCGGCCCGCCGATCTGACGAGCGCGATCGCCGAGTCGGCGTTCGGGGTGCTGATCGGCGCCGGGCTGCTCTGGGTGGCGTGGGGCGGGCTGTTCAGGATGGAACGGTGGGGCCGCTCGCCGGGCGTGCTGACCCAGATCTTCCTGCTGCCGGTCTCCTTCACGCTGATCCAGTCGGACCTGCCGCAGCTCGGGATCCCGCTGATCCTGGCCGCTCTGGCCGGGCTGGGCGCGTTGCTGGCGCCCCCCACCACCCACGCGCTCTACGGCGACGAGCGGCGCACGGCCTAGCGGCGCACGGCCCAGCGGTCCGCCGCCGCCTCCGGTGAGCCCCGGCCGCCGGCCCTCGGCCGCCGGCCCCGGCTGTCAGTCCCCGGCTGTCAGTCCTCGGCCGTCAGCCCCTCGCGCAGCTGCGCCAGCGTGCGGGCGAGCAGGCGGGAGACGTGCATCTGCGAGATGCCGAGCTCGGTGGCGATCTGCGACTGCGTCATGTTGCCGAAGAAGCGCAGCAGCAGGATGCGCTTCTCGCGCGGCGGTAGCCGCTCCAGCAGCGGCTTGAGCGACTCGCGGTACTCGACGCCCTCCAGCGACTCGTCCACGATGCCGAGCGAGTCGGACACCGCCGGGGCGTCGTCGTCGCCGGAGTCGGGCGCGTCGAGGGACACGGTCGAGTAGGCGTTGGCCGACTCCAGCCCCTCCAGCACCTCCTCCTCGGTCATCTTCAGGTAGGAGGCCAGCTCGGCGACCGTCGGGGCGCGGCCCTCGCGCTGCGACAGGTCGCTTATGGCCTTGGTCAGCGAGAGCTTCAGCTCCTGCAGGCGGCGCGGCACGCGGACCGCCCAGCCCTTGTCGCGGAAGTGCCGCTTGATCTCGCCGACGATGGTGGGCGTGGCGTAGGTGGAGAACTCCACGCCACGGCCCAGGTCGAAGCGATCGATGGACTTGATCAGACCGATGGTGGCGACCTGGGTCAGGTCGTCGAGCCACTCGCCCCTGTTGCGGAAGCGACGAGCCAGGTATTCGACCAGGGGGAGGTGAAGCTCGACCAGCTCGTCCCTGATGCGCTGGCGGCGCGGCTCCTCGGGGCCCAGCTCGGCCAGCTCCGCGAAGAGCTGGCGGGCGCGCACCCGGTCGGGCACGGCGTGTTCGCTGGTGGCCATGGCTCCAGTCCTTTCCGTCACGCCGGCCCCGCCGTGCTCTGGGCCGTGCCTCGGCGCTTACGGAGGACGATCGCCATGTGGTCGGTGCTGTCGGTCGTGGCGTCGACGTCGTCGGCCAGTGCGGTGAGCACCATCCAGGCGAAGTCGTCGCGCTTGGGCGCGGGGGTCCCGACCGTCACCACCTCGACCCTGACCTGCATCTCCTGCCCGGTCAGCTCGAACTCGGCGGTGAGGTCGGTGCCGGGCACCGCCTCGCTCAGCAGCATGGCACACGCCTCGTCGACCGCGATGCGCAGGTCTTCGATCTCGTCCAGCGTGAAGTCAAGCCGCGCCGCCAGCCCAGCGGTGGCCGTACGCAGCACAGACAGGTAGGCGCTCGCGGCGGGGAGCCGGATGCTCACCACGTCACGGATGCCCGCCACGCCTTCCGCGCGCGTCTCGGTTTCCTCGGTCACGTTCCTCCTCGCATATCCGACGCCAACTGCAACTTACCGCTCCGGAGAGGTGCTTGGACGAATCAGACTCGCCATCTACGGAAAAGGCTCTGCGCGGTAGGAACCGCGCAGAGCCTTATGTGCCGTTTCAGGCGGCCTTGGTCTCCCAGAAGATCTTGGAGATCTCGTCGATCTTCCCCAGCAGCTCGTCGGCCTTGGCCACGTCCATGCTGCCCTTGCCGCCGGCGGCGCCGGCGAGCTTGGTGGCTTCCCAGAAGAGCTGGTGGAGCTGGGGGTACTGCTCGAGGTGCTGCGGCTTGAAGTAGTCGGTCCAGAGCACCCACAGGTGGTGCTTGACCAGATCGGCGCGCTGCTCCTTGATGTGGATGGCGCGGGTCCGGAAGACCGGGTCCTCGTTGGCCGCGTACTTCTCCATGATCGCCTTGACCGACTCCGCCTCGATGCGGGCCTGGGCGGGGTCGTACACCCCGCACGGCAGGTCGCAGTGCGCCGAAGCGACATGCTTGGGTCGTAGCAGTCGTGCGAGCATCAGAAAGTCCTTCCCGGATGCTGAATCAGCTTGGTCCACAACCGACCTTACTCGGGTCCCGAAACCGGTGGAGTAGGGGGGAGAGCCCATGAGAGTGCGTGTCGAAGGCGATTCGATGCGGCCCGTGCTGGCGCCGGGCGACTGGCTCCTCGTACGCAGGAACGTCGCCGTGCGCCCAGGAGACCTCGTGGTCGCCCGGCTGCCGGACGACCCGGAGCGGCTCATCGTGAAACGGGCCCAGTGGCACGGCGTGGACGGATGGTGGCTGGAGAGCGACAACCAGCGGGCCAGCGGGCGGCGCGACAGCTGGGACTTCGGGCCGGTCCGCGACATCGTGGGCCGCGTCGTGCTGCGCTACTGGCCGCTGCTCAGGAGACGCTCATAGGCGGCCCGTCAGCGTCGGCCAGGCGGCCTCGTCGGCGCCCGTCAGGCGGCCTCGTCAGGACGCCTGCCTGCGGCGGGCGCGGTGGGCGGCCACGTTCGCCCGGCTGGCGCAGCGGGCCGAGCAGTAGCGGCGCGAGCGGTTGGAGGAGGTGTCGAGGAAGGCCCGGCCGCAGTGCGGCTCCCGGCAACGGCCCAGCCGGTCGGCGCCCAGCTCCGCCACCACCGCGGCCAGGCCCATCACCGCGGTGGCCGCCGGGTCCTCGGCCAGGTGCAGGTGCCAGGGGCGGCCGTCGTGGGCCGAGAGCTGGGGCCGTACGGGATAGCGCACGAGCAGGGCGTTGAGCCGCGCCACCACGGCCCGCTCGTCGCCGGCCGCGTCGAAGACCGCGGCCAGCTCCTGGCGCAGCCGGATCAGCTCGGGCGGCGGCGCGAGCTCGTTGACGAGCCGGACCGCCCACTCGGCGTAAGAGGTCAGGTCCATGCCGGAGTATTACACGTGCGGCGGGGTGCCGGAGCGCCCCGCCGCACGGCCGGCCCTGATCAGTCCTCGGGGTGCAGGACCCGCCGCAGGAACGTCTTGGTCCGCTCCTGAGAGGGGTCGCCGATCACCTGGGACGCCGGCCCCTCCTCGACGACCACGCCGCCGTCCATGAACACCACCCGGTCGGCCACCTCGCGCGCGAAGCCCATCTCGTGGGTGACCACGAGCATGGTCATGCCCTCCTCCGCCAGCTTGCGCATGACGGTGAGCACATCGCCGACCAGCTCGGGGTCGAGCGCCGAGGTGGGCTCGTCGAAGAGCATGAGGTCGGGGTTCATGGCCAGGGCGCGGGCGATGGCCACCCGCTGCTGCTGCCCGCCGGACAGCTGCCCGGGGTAGGAGTCGCACTTGTCGCCGACGCCGACCTTCTCCAGGTTCTCCCTGGCGACGATCTCGGCCTCCTTCGTGCTCCGCCTGAGCACGCGCCGCTGCGCGATCATGACGTTCTGCAGCGCGGTCATGTGCGGGAACAGGTTGAACTGCTGGAAGACCATGCCGATGCGGCGGCGTACCGCGTCGATGTCCACGTCGGGGTCGGTGACCTCGACGCCCTCCACGAAGACCTTGCCCTTGGTCGGCGTCTCCAGCAGGTTCACGCACCTGAGCAGCGTGGACTTGCCCGACCCCGAGGGGCCGATGACGCAGACCACCTGCCCGGGCTCGACGGTCAGGTCGATGCCCTTGAGCACCTCGTTGTCGCCGAAGGCCTTGTGCAGGCCCGCGATCTCGATGGCGTGCGTCATCGGCTCCTCCCCTTGCGCCCCTCCAGGCGGGAGGCGAGGTATCCCAGCGGGACGGTGACGATCAGGTACGTCACGCCCGCGACCATGATCGGTGTGGCGTTGGCGTACTGGGAGGCCAGGTCGTTGCCGAACTTGGCCAGCTCGACGTACTCGCCGGACACGCCGAGGAACAGCACCAGCGAGGAGTCCTTCAGCAGGGCCACGAACTGGTTGGTGGTCGGCGGGATGACCATCCTGATGGCCTGCGGGATGACCACGGTGACCTGGGCCCGGGTGGCGGACATGCCGAGCGACCTGGCCGCCTCCGTCTGCCCCTTGGGCACCGCCTGCAGGCCCGCGCGGAAGACCTCCGCCTGGTAGGCGGCGCCCACCAGTCCGAGACCGAGGATGCCCTGGCCGTAGGTGCCGAAGGGCACCTGGAAGCCGGGCAGCGCCAGCGGCAGGAAGGTGATCATCAGGAAGATCAGCAGCGCGGGGAGGCCGCGGAAGATCTCGATGTACACGATCGCGATCCACCGGTACGGCCGCACCTGCGACAGCCGCATGAGGGCCAGCAGCAGCCCCACCAGGAACGAGAAGACGAACCCGCCCACCGTGTAGACGATCGTGTTCCGCAGCGCGATGGTGAACAGGTCCGGCAACGCCTCCCTGGCCACCCCGGGCTTGGCGAAGTTCTGTGCCAGGCTGCCCCAGTCGGCGTACAGCACGAGGGCGACCAGCGCGAGGGCCAGCACGGCGTACTGGACGCCCCGGCTGATCCGCTGCTTCTTCCGCGGGCTGAGCCCGGCGCGGGCGGGCTCAGCCCTCTTCGGCAGGTCGGCCATGGATCAGCCCAGCTCGCCCGGCTTCTTGCCGAACCACTTCACGTAGATCTTCTCGTAGGTGCCGTCCTGCTTCGCCTTGGTGATCTCGTCGTTGATGGCCTTGAGCAGGACGGGGTCGGCGTCCTTCTTCAGGCCGATGCCGTACTGCTCGCCGGTGTCGAGGCTGCCGATCATCTCGAACTTGGCGGCGACCTCCGGCTTCTTCAGCCAGGTGAGCACGACGGGCAGGTCCTGGACGATCACGTCGGCCTGGCCGGCCTGCAGGGCCAGCAGCTCCTTGGCGGAGTCGGCGTACTCGGTGGGGTTGAGGCCCTGCTTCTTGACGTAGTCGAGGCCGGTGGTGCTGGCCTGGGCGCCGAGCTTGAGGTTCTTGGCCTTGATGTCGTCCAGCGTCTTCGCGCCGGTGCCCTTCTTGGCCATCAGCGCCTGGGTGGCGTCGAAGTAGGGCTCCGAGAAGGTGATGTTCTGCGCCCGCTCGGGGGTGATGGTCATGCCGGCGGCGGCGACGTCGCACTTGCCGGCGGACATGGCCGCACCGCTCTTGATCACCGCGAAGTCGATGTCCACGATGTTCTGGGTCACGCCCAGCTTCTTCGCGGCCAGGTCCACGATGTCGACGTCGAAACCGACGATCTTGCCGCTCGAGTCCTTGAACTGGAACGGCTCGTAGGGGATGTTGGTGCAGACCGTGAGCTTTCCGGGCTGCACCAGCTTCGCACCGGCGGCGGCGCCGGCCGAGGTGGCGCTCGCGCTGGTGGTGCCGGAGCCGCCCGAGCCGGTGTCGCTGCCGCACGCGGACAGCGTGAGGGCGGCGGTCAGGGCGAGCGCGCCGGCGGCGTAGCCACGGCGGCCCTTGGGGCTGAGGGCCATGTACGGCCTCCTAGGAAGTGAAAAGCCATAGAACTTTCGTTTTGTGCAGTTTAAATGGGGTTTTGCGGTCTTCCGTCATCGGGGGTTTAACGATGCGTCAACAGAACGGCCTCAAGTGACTCCCGGAGCCGATCTCATGAGATCGACTCCGACCACCGTCTCACGATGTGGCACTATGGGGTGACGGGTGACCCCCGAACCCCCCTCAGTGATGACCGCCGAGGGGATCCTGGCAGCTACCGAAGCCAGCCCTCTCGCGCTCGTCCGCCGAAGGTTCTTCCGCTTCCGATGACTACAGGGGTCGCTGTGGCTGCCACGCCGTCTTCCGCATCCTCCGCATCCGTCGAGACACTCGATCTCGATCCCGCCTTCGCGCTGCACCGCGGTGGCAAGATCGAAGTTCGCTCCACCATCCCCGTCCGCGACGCCGACGACCTGTCCCTCGCGTACACGCCGGGCGTCGCCCGGGTGTGCACCGCCATCGCCGAGACCCCCGCGCTCGCCCTCGACTACACCTGGGCCTCCCGGGTCGTCGCCGTGGTCTCCGACGGCACCGCCGTGCTCGGCCTGGGGGACATCGGCCCCGCGGCCGCCATGCCGGTCATGGAGGGCAAGGCGCTGCTGTTCAAGGAGTTCGCCGGGGTGGACGCCGTGCCCATCTGCCTCGACTGCACCGACGTGGACGCCCTCGTCGAGACCGTCGCCCGCCTGGCGCCGTCGTTCGGCGGCGTCAACCTGGAGGACATCAGCGCGCCGCGCTGCTTCGAGGTCGAGGCCCGCCTGCGCGACCTGCTCGACATCCCCGTCTTCCACGACGACCAGCACGGCACCGCCATCGTGGTGCTCGCCGCGCTGCGGAACGCCGCCCGCCTGACCGGCCGCACCCTCGGCGACCTGCGCGCGGTCGTGGCCGGCGCGGGCGCCTCGGGCGTCGCGGTCACCCGCATCCTGCTGGAGGCCGGCATCGGCGACATCGCCGTCTCCGACTCCAAGGGCCTGCTCTACGAGGGCAGGGACGGCCTCCACCCGATCAAGCAGGCGCTGGCCCGCGACACCAACAAGGCCGGCCACACGGGCTCCACCGAGGAGGCCCTGGCCGGCGCGGACGTGTTCGTCGGCCTGTCCGGCTCGACGGTCACCGAGCAGGCCATCGCCTCCATGGCGAAGGACGCCATCGTCTTCGCCCTGTCCAACCCGACCCCCGAGGTCCACCCCGAGGTCGCCGCCCGGCACGCCGCGGTCGTCGCCACCGGCCGCTCGGACTTCCCCAACCAGATCAACAACGTGCTGGCCTTCCCCGGCGTCTTCCGCGGGGCCCTCGACGTGCGGGCGAGCACGATCACCGAGAACATGAAGGTGGCCGCGGCCGACGCGCTGGCCGGGGTCGTCGGCGACGACCTCGCCGCGGCCTACGTCATCCCGAGCCCCTTCGACGAGCGCGTCGCGCCCGCCGTCACCGCCGCGGTGGCCGCGCAGGCGCGCGCCGACGGCGTCGCCCGCGCCTGACACCCCGGGCATCGGCTCGGCCCCGGCCGGCGGCGGGGCGAGTGTTTCCAGCTCGTTTCGCCGCTGGTCGGGGCGGTTTCTGAATACCCGGTCTGTTCTTGGGTAGATGCGGTATCCGTCCAGATCCGGTCGCCGTCAGCCTGCCCGCGCACAGAGCCGGCGGCGCAAGCTTCAGTATTTTAGGCAACCTTTGTGAACTGCCCCTAATCCTTTACTCAAGGTGCTATAACAGTAGCTCTCTGTAATGATGTGGGCACCGGCTCCCGTGACGAGGAGAGCGATGGAACGCGAGCCCAATCGGCTGCTGCAGCAGCTCATCGCGGAGGCGGGGTTCTCCCACAAGGGATTGGCCAGGCGCCTCAACGACCTGGGCGCCGCTCGCGGCACCCCTGGTCTGAAGTACGACCACAGTTCGGTGTTGCGCTGGATCGGAGGCCAGCGCCCGAGGGACCCGGTCCCCGGACTGCTCACGGAGATCTTCGCGATGCGTCTGGGCAGGCCGGTGACGTCGGAGGATCTCGGCATGCCGGCCGTCATCACACCCCTCGATCTCGGGCAGGAGTTCACGCACAGCTGGCAGGAGGGGATCTCGACCGTGACCGCGCTGTGGCGGGCCGACGTGGAGAGACGAAGGTTCCTGATCGACTCGACATTCGCCATCGGGGCAGGCTCCGTCGGGGCCGTACGATGGCTGACAGCCTCGCCCGAGAAGCACCCGACCGGCGACGGGACCCGGCGCGTGGGCCGCGCCGAGATCGCCGCCATCCATGAGGTCACCCGGTCCTTCGGGGAGCTCGACAACCGCTTCGGCAGCGGCCGGGTCCGCTCGTCCGTCGTCAAATACCTCGACACGGCCGTCGCGCCGCTGCTCAAGGACGGCTCGTACGACGAGACCACCGGCCGGCAGCTCGCCGCGGCGGCCGCCGAGCTGACCCGCCTGGCCGGCTGGATGGCCTACGACATGGAGCAGCACGGCCTGGCCCAGCGCTACCTCATCCAGGCGCTCCGCCTGGCCAGGGGCGCCGGCGACCAGACCCTCGGCGGCGAGATCCTGGCCGGCATGGCCCACCAGGCCATCTACATGGGGCAGCCCGACCACGCGCTCGACCTGGCGCGGGCGGCCCAGCTCGCGGCCCGCGGCGCCGGCGTCGACACCCTCCTGGCCTCCGCGCAGGTCCTGGAGGCCCACGCGCACGCGCTGCGGGGCGACCCCCGCTCCTGCGGCGCCTCGCTCAACGAGGCCGAGCGCTCCTTCGGCGCCCGCAGGCCCGCCGACGAGCCCACGTGGCTCAGCTACTTCGACGAGGCCTACCTGTCGGCCAAGTTCGCCCACTGCTTCCGCGACCTCGGCGACGGCGCGCGGGCCGTCCACCACGCGCGCCGCTCGCTCGACATGGACTCCCGGTACGTGCGCGGGCGCATGTTCAACCTCTCCCTGCTGGCGGCCGGGCTCCTGCAGTGCGGGGAGCTGGAGGAGGCCTGTGTGGCCGCCACCGGCGCCCTGTCGCTGGCCGGGGAGCTGCAGTCCGCCCGGTCCCGGTCGTACGCCACCGATCTGCGGCGGCGGCTGGAGCCCTACAAGCACGAGCGGCCGGTGACGGCGCTGCGCGAGCGTACGCGGGCGCTGCTCACCGCCGTCTGAGACGGCGGACGGCCCGGAGCGTCTCCCCGCTCCGGGCCGTCCGCCGTGCTCGTCTCCTACTGCAGCAGCTCGCCCTTCGGGCTCACGATCGCCCTCGTCTCGGCGTAGCTCGCCTTGTTGTAGACGTCGGCGGTCTCGCCGTCGAAGTACGCGGAGCTGATGAAGTCGATCCGGTTGTTGCCGTCCTGGTCGGCGAAGGTGCTCGTCACGCCGTTGACGTAACCGGTGCGCTTGTTGTTGTCGTACTTGATCAGCCAGGGGCCGCCGTCGGCGCCGGGCGTCATCGAGCACTTCAGCACCTGGTGGGTCTCCGCCTTGAAGGTGTTGACCTGGTAGGTCTTCGTGGCGGTCTTGCCCATGCAGTACTTCGGCGTCAGGCCGGTGTAGGGCTTGTCGCCGTCGGGGTGCGGGGCGCTCGGGTAGCCGAAGACCGTGACCCGCTGGCCCATCGGCTGGTTCCAGGAGAAGCCCTGACCGCCGACGACGTCACCGAGGCGGCCGAGGTCCTTGGCGACGCCGAGGATGTAGTGGCCCTCGAAGTACTTGCGGGACGTGCCGGGCTTCACCCACTTCTGCGTGTAGTAGTGGGTGATGGTGTAATTGCCGGCCTTGTCGGGCCCGGTGCCCTTGTCGCCAGGCCCCCGGTACTCGTCCCACTGCTTCTTGGAGACCTGCTCGACGACCGGCTCGCCGAACTTGAAGCCCTGGCCCTTGCCGATCCTGGCGTCCTGGTAGACCTTCTTGGCGACCTCGACCTTCTCCAGGACCGCGCCGGGGTAGTCGGGGCCGACCAGGTCGGCGGGCTTGTCCTCGCCCTCGGACCAGCACTCGCCGAGGTTGAGCTGGCACTTGAGGAACTCGTCCTTGGTGATCTCCTGCGGCTTGATCCACTTGTCGCCGAGCCACGCCTTGTACTCGTCGTACGAGACTTCCTTCTCGCCGGCCAGGGAGATGCCGTTGTGGACGGCCACGAAGGCGTAGTCGCCGTCGTAGTCGTCGTAGGTGTCGAGGTCGTAGGCGGTGAAGGCGTAGGCGCCCACGTAGATGCCCCACGGAGCCTTGCCCTGGTAGTAGCCGGGGACGAAGACCCACTTGCGGAAGACGTCCTTGCCGTGCTCGTAGACGCAGTGGCCGGCGGTGACGACGAGGTTGCGGTGGCGGGACTGGATGGAGGTGGCCGAGCACCAGCGGTACTTGCCGGAGCGGTCGATGAAGAAGACCTTGCCGAGCGTCTTGGGCAGGTTGACGTTCTTCACCTTGGTGGCGGCCGCGACGGAGCCCGTGGGGGCGGTCAGGCCCGGCTTGCCGTCGTCGGGGGTCTTGCTCTGGGCGCCCACGAGCTTGGGCACCTCTTTGAAGTCCCAGTGGTACTGGGTGGCCTTGCGCAGGGCGGCGCCGTTGGCGTCGAGCCAGAAGTACGCGCTGCTGTAGGCGTCAGCGGGCTTCGGTGCGAGAGGGTCGGTGGCCCATTGGGGCTCCGCGGCGGCGGGGAAGGACAGCGCGGTCGCGGTCAGGCCGGCGGCGGCGAGGGGGATGAGCAGGCGCTTCAACGGGAGGCTCCACGGCGGTTGTCAAGAAACAGCGTAAGGACCCTATCGACCGGATGATCGTTGTGGTAGGGGGCCTTTTCGGATTTGTCTCTAGATAGGCCGAAGGGCCTGGCGAAAGCCAGGCCCTTCGGGTAAAGCAGGCGGTCTGAGGTTTGGACCCCCAGCTCCGAGGATGTCCAGAATTAGGACATCTTGCCGGACCACAGAGCAGCAGCAGCCTTGTAGACAGCGGCCGTCTCGCCGTCGAAGTACGACGAGAAGATCGTGTCGTAGCGGTTGTTGCTGTCCACGTCGCCGAACACCGCGGTGGTGACACCGTTGACGTAGCCGAGACGCTTGGCGTTGCTGTACTTGAGCAGCCACGGCGAGCCGTTGTAGCCGGGGGTGACGGCGCACTTCAGGGACACGAGCTCCTCGGCCTTGATGGCCGCGACCACGGTCCGCTTGGTGCTGGTCTTGTTGTAGCACCACTTCGGCGTGACACCCGTGTAGGGCTTGTTGCCGTCGGGGTGCTCGCCACCCGGGTACCCGAAGGTACGAACGTACTTGCCGGTCGGCTGGTTCCAGGCGAAGCCCTGACCGCCGACGTTGTCGCCCAGGCGACCCGCGTCCTTGACGAAGCCCTCGATGATGAAGAACTCGGTCTTGAAGAACTTGGTGTCGGTGCCGGGGACGCTCCACGCCTGCACGTAGTAGTGGACGATCACGTAGTTGCCGGCGCGGTCCTTGAACTTCTCGCCCGGACCGTTGTAACGCCGCCACTCGTGCTCGGACACCATCTCGGCGACGGGCTCGCCGAACTTGTAGCCCTCGCCCTTGCCGATCGGGGCCGCAGCGTACTTCTGCTTGCTGGTCTCGACCTTCTCGACCACGGCACCCGGGTAGTCCGGGCCAACCTTCTTGCCGCGCTCGCCGAACTTGACCCAGTAAGAGTCAGTCGAGGTGGGGTCGAGCTTGCCCTTGAGGAACTCCTCCTTGGAGATTTCGACGTCCTTGGCGTCCTTAAGACCCTGGTGGGCGTCGAACTCAGCCTTGGTGACCTTCTTCGCGGTGCCGCCACCCAGCGTGATGCCGTTGTAGACGGTGACGAACGCGTAGTCGCGGTCGTAGTCCTCGTAGGTGGCGAAGTCGTAGTGGGTGAAGGCCTGCTTACCCACGTAGATGCCCCAAGGAGCCTTGCCCTGGTAGTAACCCGGGACGAAGACCCACTTGTCGAGGACGTCACCGTTGGCGCCGGTCTGGTACACGCAGTGACCGGCGGTGGCGACCAGGTTGTGGTACTGCGACTGGATCGAGGTGGCGGAGCACCAGTACAGCTTGCCGTCGCGGCCCTCGAAGAACACCTTACCGATGGTCTTCGGCAGGTTCACGTTCTGGACCTTGACGGTGGCCTTCTTCTCCTCGCCGATCGGGGCGGTGGAGCCCGGCTTGGTGTCCGGGGTGTAGCCGCCCTTCTGGACGAGCTTGTCAACTTCCTTGTAGTCGTAGCGGTACACCTGCGCAGCGCGCAGAGCGGCACCGTTCGCCTTGAACCAGAAGTCGACGGTCTCGGCGACCTTGTTGTTCGGGGTCAGCGGCGCGTCGTCGACGACGCCCGAGGCGGAAGCCGTGCCGGCCAGACCAGCAGCCAGCAGACCGGTGGCCAGAATGGCGCCACCGGCGGGGAGGAGGATGCGCTTCAAGGTGACTCCTTGCGCTGTCGTGGAACGCCTCTTGCGTCCCATGCGTCAGTAAAGGGATAGCCAGGAACATACAGTGTCGATCTTGAACTCGGGTAGTCGCTTTGAAAGGAAAAGAGGCGACAAGTCGGTCGTGATCGTTCTGTGATGTTTAAGAAGCCGATGCGCAGGAGTGAGGGGAAGCGGCTCTTGCGGTCGTTTGCCCTGATCAACGTAAAGAAGTTGTTAGTGTGACTCTCGGGGTGGCAGTGCCGTCATGATCCGCCGCTCGCGCGAGATGTGACGCAGATCACATCGCCTTGATGGCACCGTCTGGGCGCGGCGTGCGTCCAAAGGGCTTCACTTCTGGGGCGGGAACGCAGAAGGGCCCGGCGGAAAGCCGGGCCCTTCGTGACGAACGGCTCAGGGCCGGTCGCGGTGCGTCACTCAGACGATCTTGCCGGACCAGCTGGCGGCCGCGGCCTTGTAGACCGTGTTCGTCTCACCGTCGAAGTACGGCGAGGAGATGTAGTCCACGCGGCCGTTGCCGTCCTGGTCGTTGAAGGTGCTGGTGACACCGTTGACGTAGCCGAGGCGCTTGGTGTTGCTGTACTTGTACAGCCACGGCCCGCCGTCGGCGCCCTCGGTCATGGCGCACTTGAGGGCGACGTGCTCCTCGATCTTCTTGGCGGCGGAACCGACCAGCTTCTTGGTGGTCTTGCCGTAGCACCACTTCGGCGTGACGCCGGTGTAGTTCTTGTTGCCGTCGGGGTGCGGCGCGGCCGGGTAGCCGAACACGCGCACGTACTTGCCGGTGGGCTGGTTCCAGGCGAAGCCCTGGCCGCCGACGTTGTCACCGAGGCGGCCGACGTCCTTCACCGCGCCCTCGATGATGTAGAACTCGGTCTTGTAGAACTTGGTGTCCGTGCCGGGCAGGCTCCACGACTGCACGTAGTAGTGCGTGATCGTGTAGTTGCCGTGGTTGTCCGACTTCTTCTCGCCGAGGCCCTTGTAGCGGTCGTAGTCCTGCTTGGAGACCTGCTCCGTGATGGGCTCACCGAACTTGTAGCCCTCGCCCTTGCCCACGCGGGCGCGGTAGTACTTGTCCTTGGTGGTCTCGATCTTCTCCACCACGGCGCCCGGGTAGTCCGGGCCGACCTTCTTGCTGTGCTCGCCGCGCTTGACCCAGTAGGAGTCCGTGGAGGTCGGGTCGAGCTTGGCCTTGCGGAACTCCTCCCGCGAGACCTCGACGTCCTTGGCGTCCTTGATGCCGGTGTGGGCGTCGAACTCCTTCTTGGTGACCTTCTTGGCGGTGCCGCCGCTCAGGGAGACACCGTTGTAGACGGTCACGAACGCGTAGTCGCGGTCGTAGTCCTCGTAGACGTCGAAGTCGTAGTGCGTGAAGGCCTGCTTACCGACGTAGATGCCCCAAGGAGCCTTGCCCTGGTAGTAACCCGGGACGAAGACCCACTTGGACAGGACGTCGGAGTTGGAGCCGGTGTCGTACACGCAGTGGCCGGCCGTGGCGACCAGGTTGCGGTACTTGGACTGGATCGAAGTGGCGGAGCACCACTTCTTCTCGCCCTTGCTGTTGACGAAGAACACCTTGCCGATGGTCTTCGGCATGTTGACGTTCTGCGTCTTGGTCGAGGTCTTCTTCTCCTCGCCGATCGGCGCGGTCGAGCCCGGCTTGGTGTCCGAGCTGTAGCCGCCCTTGGTCTGGAGCTTGGCGACGTCGGCCTTGTCCCAGACGTTGGACTCCTTCGCGGCCTTGAGGGCGGCACCGTTGTTCTCCGCCCAGAAGTCCGCGATCGCCTTGGCGTTGGCCGCGGTCGTGGCCATCGGGTCGGAGGCGGTCGTCGTGTCGGCCTGAGCCGACCCGGCGAGGCCGGCGGCCAGAAGGCCGGTGGCCATGAGGGTGCCACCGGCGGGAATGAGGATGCGCTTCAAGGGAACGTGCTCCTTGCTCTGTCGTGGGTCGCCACATGCGTCCCATGCGTCAGTAAAGGGATTGCAAGAAACATAGCCGGGTGATCTCCGCAGGTGGAACCCGGTTTGGCCATCCCGGCGGGGGGCGTTGCCCGCGTTACCTTTCCGTTATCTGTCAGAGGCCGTCCCGTGTCCGAGGTGTTTGTGCAGGACACAAGGGGTTTGTAGCTGTCGGGAGGAAAGTGCCGTTAGAGTCGGAAGGACTTGTCAGTGTGATACAGATCACAGGAACCAGATGTGAGCCTGCTCCGTCTAATTTGCTCTGATCTTCACAGGGAACGTTCAGGAAACGCGAAGAGGGCCCCCGCCGTGACGGCGGAGGCCCTCGTTCCCCTGGCGGGGCTTACTTGTACAGCTCGCCGTTCGGGCCGACGATCCGGCCGGACCAGGCGTTCTTGGCCGCGTTGTAGACCGCGGCCGTCTCCCCGTCGAAGTAGGGGGAGGTGATGTAGTCGATGCGGTCGTTGCCGTCCTGGTCGGCGAAGGTGCTGGTCACGCCGTTGACGTAGCCGAGGCGCTTGCCGTTGCTGTAGTTCAGCAGCCACGGGCCGCCGTCGTAGCCGGGGGTCACGGCGCACTTGAGGCCGATGTGCTCCTCGATCTTGAGCCAGGAGGCGCCGACGGCCTTCGCGCTCGTCCTGCCGTAGCAGTGCTTGGGGGTCACCCCGCTGTACGGCTTGTTGCCGTCGGGGTGCGGCGCGGCCGGGTAGCCGAAGGTGCGGACGTACTTGCCGGTCGCCTGGTTCCAGGCGAAGCCCTGGCCGCCGACGACGTCGCCGAGCCGGCCCGCGTCCTTCGACAGCAGGAGGTAGTAGCGGCCGCCCCAGCGGCGCTTGGGGCCGGTGAAGCGCTCGTAGTCGCGCCGGTTCACCTGCTTGACACTGTCAAAGAGGATGCCGTTGTAGACGGTGACGAACGCGTAGTCGCGGTCGTAGTCCTCGTAGACGTCGAAGTCGTAGTGGGTGTACGCCTGCTTGCCGACGTAGATGCCCCACGGGGCCTTGCCCTGGTAGTAGCCGGGCACGAAGACCCAGTTGCCCAGGAGGGCCTTGTTGGTGTCGGTGTCGTAGACGCAGTGGCCGGCGGTGGCGACCAGGTTGCGCTGGTTCGACTGGATGGAGGTCGCCGAGCACCAGCGGAACTTGCCGTGGCCGTCCACGAAGAAGACCTTGCCGACGGTCCGCGGCAGGTTGATGTTCTGCGCGTTGCCGCCGGACTTCGACGAGCCGGTCGGGGCCGTGGTGCCGGGGCTGCCGTCGGGGGTGTAGCCGCCCTTGGAGACGACCTTCCTGACCTCTTTCGAGTCCCAGGTGTACTGGGTCGCCGCGCGCAGGGCGGCGCCGTTCGAGGCCAGCCAGAAGGAGGCGACGGAGGCGGCCTGGGAGTTGCTGCGGGCCATCGGGTCGTGGGAGACGCCGCCATCGGCCTGGGCGACACCGGACAGGCCGGCCGCGAGCAGGCCGGTGGTCAGGAGCGCGCCGGTGGCGGGGAGGAGGATTCGGGTGGTTCGGGACACGGTGACTCCAGGTTGCGCTGACATGAGGCGCCTCACGCACCTCAGGAAACTCAGCAAACGGACAGCCCGGAACCTACAACGCTGACTGCTGGCGTGGAAAATGTGGGTAGATCATGTCAGTCCTCCCGACCGGCGCCGTGACCGCCCCGAGACCCGGGTAACGGCTGATCACGTGCAGTGATCGAAGGGTTGGGTGTGACCTGGGCCACATTTACGAATGTATGGGAGTGTCGGCCTGGTTCAGGTCACCTTCGACGGCGTGGTCTGGGCCGCCGCCCGCTGGTAGACCAGGCCCGCCATGGTGTCGAAGTACGGGGAGGAGACCGCGTCGTAGCGCTTGTCGCCGTTCCTGTCCCAGTTGAGGCTGTTGACGCCGGCGAGGCTGCCGATCCGGCGCTCCTTGTCGTAGCCGATCACCCAGGGGCCGCCGCTGGTGCCCGCGCTGAAGTCGCACGCCTGGAGCTGCACGCCCTTCTGCAGGTCGAGCGGCGGGGCGACGTTCCAGATGGTGCGGCCCTCGCCGCACATGCGCAGCGTCTTGCCGTCGTACGGGCGGCTGCCGTCCGGCTGGGCGCCGGCCGGGTAGCCGAAGGTGGCGGCGGTGTAGGTGCCCGGCTTCCTGTTCAGCTCCAGGCCGAGGCCGCCGACGTTGTCCTGGAGGCGGCCGACGTCCTGCATGACGTACTGGCCGTCCTTGCCGGCCCAGGTGAAGCCGCGGTGCACGGTCACGAAGGCGTAGTCGTAGTCGTAGTCGCCCCGGCCGATCCAGTCCTCGTGCAGGCTGATGGAGGAGGCGACGTAGATGCCCATCGGCTGCTCGCCGTTGGGACCCGGGTTGGGGACGAAGATCCAGTAGTCGGCGCTCTTGGCCTGCCGCGGGTCGTACACGCAGTGCCCGGCCGTGGCGACCACGCTGCGGTTCCTGGCCGCGACGGCGCTGGCCGAGCACCAGTACTCCTTGTCGCCGAGGCGGAAGAAGACCTTGCCCATCGTGCTGGCGATCTGGGCGCCCTTGCGCGGAAGGGCGGGCGCGGCGATCCGGCCGGCGGCGCGCTTGGCGGCCCCGGCGGTGGTCCTGCTGACGGAGGCGCGCGCGGGCGGGCCGGCGGCGGCGCCGGCGGAGGTGGACTTCGCGGCGGCGGTGCCGGGCGTGGCCGGGCTGAAGCCGTCGGAGTGCTTGAACTTGTCGGGCTTCCAGTAGTCGGCGACCCGCTTGACGTCCGCGGCGGTCTTGGCGAGGGAGATGCTCTGCACCTTGCCCGCGGCGGCGGTCCCGACGGCTCCAGCGGCCCCGGCGGTGGCGTCGGCTCCCGCGGTGGCGCCGGCGATCCCCGTGAGGGCAGGCAGCATCAGCAGCGCGCCGCCCAGCGCGGCCGCCAGCAGATGCCGGGCCCGGGAGATCATGAAATGCCTTTCTTAGGGTCGTAAGGGGGGATTTTTCCAGATGTGCGGAGGGTATTGCAGCTCGGATAGGGATTCGTTACCTGATCCAGGTTCCATCGTGAACTATAAGGATGCCGTCAGCACATCACTCCCGATACTTGCAAACGATCATAAAGTATGCGCGTTTCCCCTGGTCGGAGGCGTGATCGCGTGAGTGTCCGCACGGCCGGAAGGCGCGCGTATTTCGCCGGTTGAAGGCGCGGGCGCCGTCCGGAATGTGGTCAGGGAAGGCCCCGGATCCCGTGCGGGACCCGGGGCCCGGGGCGCCGGATCGTCACGGCATGTTGCCGGTCCACCGGTTGGCGGCGGCCTTGTAGACCTTGTAGGTGTCGCCGTTGAAGTACGGCGAGGAGATGTAGTCGTAGCGGTCGTTGCCGTCGGTGTCCCACGCCACGCTGTTCACGCCCACCAGGTAGCCGGTGCGCGAGGCGCTCTTGTAGTTGTAGAGGAAGGGGCCGCCGCTGGCGCCCGCGGTGAAGGAGCACCTGAAGCCGATGTGCTCCTGCAGGTTGTACTTCTTGGCCTCGGGCATCGGGCGGGTCTTGCCGTAGCAGTACTTCATCGTGCGGCCGCTGTACGGGCGGTCGCCGTCGGGGTGCTCGCCCGCCGGGTAGCCGAAGGAGAACACCTTGAGCTTGGTGCTCCGGTTCCACGTGAAGCCCTGGCCGCCGACGTTGTCACCGAGCCGGCCGACGTTCTTGACCGTCCAGCGCCAGCCGCCGCCGTGCTGCTGCCTCTCCCACGAGACCTTGATGCCGTTGTAGACGTTGACGAACGCGTAGTCGTAGTCGTAGTCCTCCTTCACCACGAAGTCGTCGTGCGCGTTGAACGTCTTGGCGGCGTAGATGCCGTAGGGGGCCTTGCCGTTCCAGGCGTTGTTCCCGTCCCAGTAGGAGGGGATGAAGACCCAGTTGTCGTAGAAGGTGTTGTGCCTGGTGTCGTACACGCAGTGGGCGGAGGTCGCCACGAGGTTGCGGTACTTGCTCTGCACCGAGGTGGCCGAGCAGTAGCGCCAGTTACGGGGGTCGCGCGGGTTGGTCCTGGGCAGCGTGAAGAACACGCGGCCGACCGTGTTGGGCAGGTTGACCTGCTTGCTCTTCCTGCTGCCGGTCTTCTCCGCGCCGATCGGCGGGACGGAGCCGGGAGGGCCGTCGGGCTTGTCGTTGCTGCCCTTGACGCCCTTGGTGGACAGGTCCAGGCCGCCGTCGTAGTCGGTGGCCTGCTTGACGCGGTCCGGGGTCCAGAACTGGATGGCCTGCTCTGCGGGGGTGCCGGCGTTCCTGGCGACGACGTCAGAGGGTGCCGTCGCTGCGCTCGCCGTGGTGCCGGTGAGGGCCCCCACGGCCAGCGCGGTGGCCGTCAGGGTCGCGAGGGGGATCGCGATGCGCCTTGCTCGGGGATTCATGGAGCTCCTTCGTCAGTTCTCGGCGGCCCAGAGCGGGGTGCTGCGCCCCGGTGGGCCAGGAAAACGATCGGAACGTTAATGAATGGCGCGAGCGGGCCGCGAGCGAACGACGTCAAAAAGCATGGAACGGTTCCATTCCGTTATGGACATAGCGGGATCGCATGTATGAGGAGAAAGCATCTCCGCAGGTGGGGGTCGGTTTAAAATCGTCTCTGGTAACAGGGGAAACCTGATTATCAAAAGTCACTGCTTACTGGGTGGGTTTCGTTCCGGCGGCCGGAGTCAGGGGCGAGGTCCCAGGGGGCAAGGTCAATGTGGCCTCATGGTGAGGTCATCCGCGAGCAAAGAGCGTGATCGTACGGCTACTCTCGGCTATTGACATTTTGATGTCAGGCGCGGACGCTGGAGCCATGCGGAGGACGACGGTGCGCATCGACGAGACACTCCTCAACGAGGCGAAGGCGTACGCGGCCAGAAACGGACGCAGTCTCAACTCAGTGATGGAGGACGCCTTGCGACAACTGCTCAACCGCTCCGCGGAGGTGGCTGAACGCCCCCGCCTGGAGCTGCCCACCACGACGGCCGAAGCCGGGTTCCAGCCCTGGATCCAGGTTCGGCTCGACGCCGGGGAGACGCTGGAGCACATCCTGTACGACCTCGACGACATGGAGCTGATCGAGGCGATGCACGATGCAACTCGCTGACATCAACGTCCTCGTCAACGCCTTCCGGCCGGAGAGCGCCGCGCACGAGCGCTGCCGCGCCTTCCTCGACGCCATGGTGAACGGCGACTCCAGCTACGCGGTCAGTGACTTCGTCGTCAACGGATTCGTCCGGCTGGTGACCAACCACCGCATCTACCAGAGTCCGGCTCCGTTGCAGGAGGCGCTGGCCTTCGCCGCGACCTACCGCAACCAGCCCCATGCCTCGCTGGTGGAGGCCGCGGAGCGGCACTGGGAGATCTTCGCCCGGCTCGCCTGCCAGGCCGGGGCGTCGGGGAAGTTGATTCCCGATGCCTATCTCGCGGCGCTCGCCATCGAACACGGTTGTGAATTTGTGACCTGCGATCGGGATTTCGCCCGGTTCGAGGGCTTGCGCTGGCGGTCGCCGCTCAACTGAACTTGGGGTGAGGGCGCAAGCCGCACTACTGCGCGAGGAACGTCGGTGGCTGACCGGTACGACGTCATCGAGGTGGGGCAGAGCGGCCGCCGCCGATGGATCGGGCTGGCGGTGCTGGTCCTGGTGCTGTCGGTGCCCGTCATCGGGCTCCTCGCGAGCCGGGAGCCCCCGCCGCGCGCCGCGCAGCCGACCCCCGAGCCCATCAGGTCGCTGACGCGGATCGACAGCCCGCCCAACATCCTGCAGGTCGCGCCCAAGACCAAGGGCCGCGAGCAGATCATCAAGGTGGTGTTCCCCGACGGGCAGCGGGCCACGGTGCGTTATCCGGCCGAGCTGGACCTGGCCGGCATGGGCGTGCGGCCGTTCCAGGGGGTGTGGATCGACGGGCAGTACCGGCAGGTGACGGCGCCGTACAACGGGGAGATCGAGATCACCCGGGGCGGGAAGCCCATCCGCTCCTACGCGCCCAACGTCACCCTGTGGCCCCAGCAGGCGGGCAGCGGCGGGCGCGGGCAGGTGCTGCTGTTCAAGTTCGGCAAGTGGGCGCTGGCGATGTACGAGCCGGGGGAGGGGCTGACGTTCGACCAGCGGGTGGCCGTGGCGCGGCGGTTGCGGGGCAAGGTGACCAAGGGCGGCTACCTCGTGCTCTCCGGCGGCGGGCCGGTACGGCTGGCCAGACCGGGGGAGACCTTCCAGCGCTCGCCGGTCGGGCCGCAGCTCTGGTTCGGTGGCGGGGCGAGGATGATGGTGGCGCTCGTGCCCACGCCGCACTGCGGGAAGGAGACCGTGATCCCGTTCGCGGTCGGCGGGCGCGGGCGGCCCGTGGGGACGGTGTGCCGGGACGGCGTGCAGGTCGCGGTCTCCGGGTCGGAGGAGTTCCTGGACCAGGCGCTGCACGGGATCAAGGTGACGGTCGAGGACTGAGCGGGACGGGTTTTGTAGGGTGCGGCCATGTTCGCCGTAACCGCCACACAGACCGACCCCGACAACCCGCTCGCCGGCCTGACGCTCGGAGAGCACCCGGAGCCGAAGACACCGGACGGCTGGACGACCGTCACGGTGCGGGCGGCCGCGCTCAACCATCACGACCTGTGGACGCTCAAGGGCGTCGGCATCCGGCAGGACCGGCTGCCGATCGTGCTCGGCTGCGACGCCGCCGGCGTGGACGAGGACGGCAACGAGGTCATCGTGCACGCCGTCATCGGCACCGGCGCGGACGAGACGCTCGACCCCAAGCGCACGCTGCTGTCGGAGCTGCATGACGGCACGTTCGCCGAGCGGGTGGCCGTGCCGCGCCGTAACCTCGTCCCCAAGCCGGCCGCGCTCAGCTTCGAGGAGGCCGCCTGCCTGCCGACGGCGTGGCTGACCGCCTACCGCATGCTCTTCGACAAGGCCGGGCTCCAGCCCGGCTCGACGGTGCTGGTGCAGGGCGCGGGCGGCGGCGTGGCCACGGCGCTGATCGCGCTCGGCCGGGCCGGCGGCTACCGCGTCTGGGCGACCAGCCGCTCCGAGGCCAAGCGCGACAGCGCCCTCCGGCTCGGCGCGGACCGGGTCTTCGAGCCCGGGGCGCGGCTGCCCGAGCGGGTGGACGCGGTCATGGAGACCGTCGGCCAGGCCACCTGGGACCATTCGCTCAAGTCGCTCAAGCCCGGCGGGCGCATCGTGGTCAGCGGGGCCACCAGCGGAGGCGTGCCGCCCGCCGACCTCAACCGGGTGTTCTTCCTGCAGCTCTCGGTCGTCGGCTCCACGATGGGGACGCGTGACCAGCTCCAGCGGCTGGCGGTGCTCCTGGAGCAGACCGGCGTGCGGCCTGTGATCGACCGGGCGCTGCCGTTGGCCGAGGCCCGGGACGGCTTCGCCGCGATGGCGGAGGGGGAGCTGTTCGGGAAGATCGTCTTCACCGCCTGATAAGTGACGGGTTACTTCCACGCCTCCCGGGTGATACAAAGAATGTAAAGTTGTATCACCGGGAGGCCCGATCATGGACGTTGAGCCCTTCGGCCCGGGTTCGATGCACTGGGAGACCGCGGGCGAGTACCGCAACCTGCTGGTCGGCGGGAGCGCCCTGGTCCTGCAGACCATGCACCCGGCGGTCGGCGCGGCCGTCGCCGAGCACTCCGTCTACAAGGCCGATCCGTGGGGGCGGCTCAACCGCACGCTGGCCTCCGTCCAGACGTGGGTGTACGGCGGCGCGGCCGGCCCGGCCGAGGGGCGGCGGCTCAGGGAGATCCACCGCACGATCAGCGGCGTGGACGCGCGCGGCCGCTCCTACCACGCGCTGAACGGCGAGGCGTGGGCCTGGGTGCACCTGACGCTGTTCGAGCGGTTCGTCACGCTCAACCGCTACTTCGGCACCCCGCTCACCGGCGGCCAGCAGCGCCGGCTGTACGAGGAGTCGCGGCAGCTCGGCCGCATCCTGCGGGTGCCCGAACGGGAGATGCCGGAGAGCCTGGACGACTACTGGCGCTACTTCGAGCGCATGGTGGCCGAACGGCTGGAGGCGCATCCCACAGCGCTCGACGTGCTGGCGGTCACCCGCGGCACGCCCGCGCCGCCGGGGTTGCCCGCGCCGCTGCGCCGGTTATGGGCGCCGGTGGGGGCGGGGGCGGGCGAGCTCAGCCACTTCCTCACGGTCGGCACCCTGCCGGCCGCCGTGCGGAGCAAGCTCGGGTTGCGGTGGACGGCCAGGGAGGAGCGGCGGCTGCGGCGCCTCGGGCACGCGGTCGCGGTGTTGACGCCGCGCCTGCCGGAACGGCTGCGGTACATGCCCATCGCCTACCACGCGCGCCGGGCCGCCCGCGCGACTCAGCGCCTGGAGCGGCGCCTCCGCCCGGCGTGACACGAGGCCCGGCGTGATACGAGGCCCGCTCCCGGACCTCCGGCGTGCGGGGGTGTCAGCGTTCGAGGATGTCGCGGACGTGGCGGGCGGCGTCGTCCAGGGTCGTCCGCAGGTCGTCGAGCTTCTCGCGGCTCAGGCGGGAGCGCGAGGCCTCCTCGCGGGCCTGGGCGACGAAGTCGGCGAGCAGCTCGCCCAGCTCGGCGTCGAGGTCGGCCCGGTTCGGCGGCGCGCCGCCGAGCGTGGCCCAGATCTCGGTCCAGATCCGGCGCCACTCCCTGGTCAGCCGCTCGCTCTCGCCCTGCCACTGGTAGGCGTGCTCCTGCCACTGCCGCTTCTGCTGCTGCCGCAGCCGCTCGAACTCCTCCTTCTGCCGCCGCCCGAAGCCGGCGACGTCCTCACGGGGCCCGGTGCGGACGTCCTTGGCGATGCGGGTCAGCTCGTCGCGCAGCGACTTGACCGTCTCGCGTACGTCCTCCTTGACCTCGCGGGCGATGTCGCGGACCGAGGCGGAGATCTCCTCCTCCAGGTCGTCCAGCTCGTCGAGGCGGGCGTTCAGCTCCTCGCGGCCCTTGTCGGTGATCGAGAACACCTTCTTGCCGTCGGCCACCTCGTGGGTGACCAGCCCCTCCTCCTCCAGCCGGGCCAGCCGGGGGTAGATCGTGCCGGGGGAGGGCGAGTAGACGCCGAGGAAGCGGTCCTGGAGCAGCCGGATCACTTCGTAGCCGTGGCGCGGGCTCTCCTCCAGCAGCTTGAGCAGGTACAGCCGGAGCCGGCCGTGACCGAAGACAGGGCTCATTCCTTCTCCCCCTTGAGCAGCGCGACCTCGCCGGAGACCGTGGTCGCCGTGAGCGCGGCCATGCCGCCACCGAGCCGCCCCGCCACGGTCTTCATGCCGGGGGTGTCGGTGCCGGACAGTTCGTCGAACGTGCTGATCAGCCGGCCGGAGGTGGAGCGCACGGTGACGTCCGCGTCCACGTTCTCCGGCAGTCTGACCAGGATGTCACCGGAGACGCTGGTGAACGTCACATATCCGGTGGGGCGCAGCGCCAGGTCGGCGGTGATGCGGCCGGAGACGGTGTTCGCCTTGAGCCGGTGCGGGGTGCCGTCGGCCACGGTGAGGTCGCCCGAGACGCTCTTGAACGACAGGTCGCCCTGCATTGCCCGGCTCTCGACCGCGCCGGAGACGGTGTTGGCGGTCACGTCGCCGCTCACCCCGTCCAGGACGATCTCCGCCGACACGCTCTTGACGTGCGTGGACCGCTCGAAACCGGCCACCACCGCCGGCGCCGACACCACGCCGGCGCTGACCCGGCAGGTCTTGGGCACGGCGATGGACAGCACGGTCCTGCGCCGGTCGCGCCGCAGCCAGCCGAGCAGGCCGTCCCAGGTGAGGTCCTTGTAGGCGACCGTGAGCGACCTCGCGTCCTCGTCGTAGGTGACGACGAGCGGCGAGGCCGACTCGATCTCCGACACCTCCAGCGTGGGCGGGCCCTCGCTGGCGAGCACCGCCAGCCGGCCCGAGACTATGCGGACGTCGAGCGACTCCACGGCGCCGAACGTCAGCTGTTCGGGCCCTTCGATGATCCACTGCTGCATGCTCCCGCCCTCCTGGTGGCGCAACCCTTCAATAACACGATATGTCGCGTTCGGCGGAAACTCAAGATGTATCGCGTTTGTCCGCGTCCCTCGTGCGTCGTCCTCGTCCCCGTCTACTCGTCGTCCCCGTCTACTCGTCGTCCTCGTCGTCGAGCCGGGCCAGCCAGGTGGCCAGCCGCTCGACCGGGATCTCGAACTCGGGATTGAGGTCTACGAACTCGCGCAGCCGCTCGCCCAGCCACAGCAGGCTGACCTCCTCCTGGCCCCGCCGCTCGACCAGCTCCTCGATCCCCCGATCGGTGAAGTACATGGCTCTCCCTTCCGCCGTCTGTTCTGTCGTGGTGCTCCGGAAACGGCAGGTGCCGGCGGCCCGGAAGGGCCACCGGCACCTGGTGATCCGTCCGGATCAGGCGTACACCTGCTTGAGGATCTCCTCCAGCTCGTGGTCGTGCGCGTTGTGCGAGCCCGACGCCGGCGAGCTGTTGGGCGTGCGCGACACCCGCCGCACCGGCCGGCCGCCCAGCATCTGCGGGTCCTCGGCCAGCTTGAGCGCCAGGTAGGGCCACGGGCCCATGTTGACCGGCTCGTCCTGCGCCCACACCAGGTCGACCTGGCCGCCGTAACGGCCCAGCTCGGCCGCCAGCTCGTCGGCGGGGAACGGGTAGAGGCGCTCCAGGCGGACCAGCGCGACGTCCTCGCGGCCCAGCTTGTCGCGCTGTGCCAGCAGCTCGTAGTAGAGCTTGCCGGAGCACATCACGACCCTGGTGACCTGCGAAGGATCGACCTTGGTGTCACCGAGGACCGGCTGGAAGGTGCCCGAGGTGAAGTCGGCCGCCTTGGACGTCGCCGCCTTGTGGCGCAGCAGCCACTTCGGCGTGAAGACCACCAGCGGCTTGCGCCGCTGCGACTCCACCTGCCAGCGCAGCAGGTGGAAGTAGTTGGCCGGGGTGGTGGGCTGGGCGACGGTCATGTTGTCGAGCGCGCAGACCTGGAGGAAGCGCTCGATGCGGGCCGAGGAGTGGTCGGGGCCCTGGCCCTCGTAGCCGTGCGGCAGCAGCAGCGTGACCGACGACTTCTGGCCCCACTTCTGCTCGCCGGACGAGATGAACTCGTCGATGATCGTCTGGGCGCCGTTGACGAAGTCGCCGAACTGCGCCTCCCAGCACACCAGGGCGTCGGGACGCACGACGCTGTAGCCGTACTCGAAGCCGAGCGCCGCGAACTCGCTGAGCAGCGAGTCGTAGACGTAGAACTTCGTGGTGCCCTGGTTGAAGACCTTCAGCGGCGTGTGGTCGGCGCCCGTCATGCGGTCGACCAGCACGGCGTGGCGCTGGGTGAACGTGCCGCGCCGGGAGTCCTGGCCGACCAGGCGCACCGGGTGGCCGTCGAGCAGCAGCGAGCCGAAGGCCAGCGTCTCGCCCATCGCCCAGTCGATCGCGTCCTGCTCGACCATCTGGCCGCGGCGCTGCAGCACCGGCGCCAGGCGCGGGTGCGGCGTGAAGCCCTCGGGCAGGTTGAGCTGGGTGTCGACGATGCGCTTGAGCGTCTCGTGGGTGATCGCCGTCGGGGTGTCGTCGTGCGACCACTTGACGACCTCGGTCGGCGGCACCCGCATCGCGGCCGCTTCCTGCGGCTTCTTGGCCGCCTCGCGGACCTCGGTGAACGCCTGCTCCAGCTTGGCCTGGTAGTCGCGCAGCGCCGACTCGGCCTCCTCGACCGTGATGTCGCCGCGGCCGATCAGGGCCTCGGTGTAGAGCTTGCGGGTCGAGCGCTTGGCGTCGATGAGGTCGTACATCAGCGGCTGGGTGAAGGCCGGGTTGTCGCCCTCGTTGTGGCCGCGGCGGCGGTAGCAGATGAGGTCGATGACGACGTCCTTGCGGAACGCCTGGCGGTATTCGTAGGCGAGCTGGCCGACGCGGACCACGGCCTCGGGGTCGTCGCCGTTGACGTGGAAGATCGGCGCCTGGATCATCCGGGCCACGTCGGTGGCGTAGACCGACGAGCGGGACGAGGCGGGCGAGGTGGTGAAGCCCACCTGGTTGTTGACCACCACGTGCACGGTGCCGCCGGTGCGGTAGCCGCGCAGCTGCGACAGGTTGAGGGTCTCGGCCACGACGCCCTGGCCGGCGAAGGCCGCGTCGCCGTGGATGAGCACGGGCAGGACGGTGAAGCCCTCCTCGCCGCGCTCGATGAGGTCCTGCTTGGCGCGGACGACGCCCTCCAGCACCGGGTCGACGGCCTCCAGGTGGGAGGGGTTGGCGACCACGGAGGCGTTGATGGTCTTGCCGCTCGGCGCGGTGAACGTGCCGGTGGCGCCCAGGTGGTATTTCACGTCGCCCGAGCCGTGCGCGGTGCGCGGGTCGATGTTGCCCTCGAACTCGCCGAAGATCTGGGCGTAGGACTTGCCCACGATGTTGGCCAGGACGTTGAGCCGGCCGCGGTGGGCCATGCCGATGACGACCTCGTCGAGGCCCTCGTCGGCGGCGTCGCTGATCACCGAGTCGAGCAGCGGGATCAGGGACTCGCCGCCCTCCAGCGAGAAGCGCTTCTGGCCGACGAACTTCGTCTGCAGGAACGTCTCGAACGCCTCGGCGGTGTTGAGCCGCGACAGGATGTTGAGCTGCTCGTCGCGCTCGGGCGACTTGTGCGGCTTCTCCACCCGCGCCTGGATCCAGGCCCGCTCCTCGGGGTTCTGGATGTGCATGTACTCGATGCCGACCGTGCGGCAGTAGGAGTCGCGCAGCACGCCGAGGATGTCGCGCAGCTTCATCAGCGGCTTGCCGCCGAAGCCGCCGGTGGCGAACTCCCGCTCCAGGTCCCACAGCGTCAGGCCGTGCGACTGGATGTCGAGGTCGGGGTGCTTGCGCTGCTTGTACTCCAGCGGGTCGGTCTCGGCCATCAGGTGGCCGCGCACGCGGTAGGCGTGGATGAGCTCGATCACCCGGGCGGACTTGGCCACGTCGTCGTCGTGGGTGGCCGAGATGTCCTGGACCCAGCGCACCGGCTCGTACGGGATGCGCAGCGCCTCGAAGATCTCGTCGTAGAAGCCGTCCTCGCCGAGCAGCAGCCGGTGGATCTGGCGCAGGAAGTCGCCCGACTGGGCGCCCTGGATGATCCGGTGGTCGTAGGTGCTGGTCAGCGTCATGACCTTGGAGACGGCCAGCCGCGACAGGGTCTCGGGGGAGGCGCCCTGGTATTCGGCCGGGTATTCCATGGCGCCGACGCCGATGATGGTGCCCTGGCCGGGCATCAGGCGGGGGACGGAGTGGACGGTGCCGATCGTGCCGGGGTTGGTCAGCGAGATGGTGGTGCCGGCGAAGTCGTCGACGCCCAGCTTGCCGGCGCGCGCCTTGCGCACGACGTCTTCGTACGCCATCCAGAACTGCCGGAAGTCCATGCCCTCGGCGCCCTTGATCGAGGGCACGAGGAGCTGCCGCTCGCCGTTGCTCTTCTGGACGTCGATCGCCAGGCCGAAGCCCACGTGCTCGGGCTTGATCAGCGTCGGCTTGCCGTCGACCTCCGCGTAGGAGTAGTTCATCTCCGGCATGACCTTCAGCGCCTTGACGATCGCGAAGCCGATCAGGTGCGTGAAGGAGACCTTGCCGCCGCGCCCCCGCTTGAGGTGATTGTTGATCACGATGCGGTTGTCGATCAGCAGCTTGGCCGGGATGGCGCGCACGCTGGTCGCGGTCGGGACCGACAGCGACAGGTCCATGTTGGCCGCGGTGCGGGCCGCGGCGCCGCGCAGCCTGACCTCCTCGGCGTCCTTGGGCACGGGGGTGGCCGGCTGCTTCGGCTTCTCGGCCGTCGCCACCGGGGCCTTGCCGGCCGCCGGTGGCTCCACGGGAGCGGCAGCGGGGGCTGCCGCGGGGGCGGGAGCGGTCGCAGTACCGTTGGCCGCCTCCCTGACCGGAGCACGGCCCGGTCCGTAATCAGGGTTGTAGTCAGCGAAGAAGTTCCACCAGGCCTTGTCGACAGACTCGGGATCCTGGAGGTACTTCTGGTACAGCTCGTCGACAAGCCACTCGTTCTGACCAAAACTTGCCAGCGGGTTTGTCCGCGACGACTCAGACGACACGGCGGAAATCGCCCTCTTCCGCAGATCGGCGTTGATGTTAGAGAACCTGTCCAAGGCTACTCGCCCGAACTGGCAGCACGTGCCGAAGAACGCGTGCCGCCTCGAACGATCCTCTCAGGACCACGCAAAGAGGTCACGCCCGCCCTTGCCAATCCGGGTGGCGCCGTGGATGTCACTATTTGATATCAACGTCCAGGAGCGAGGTTTATTTCCCCGGGGACAACAGCCTGGTGGCGATCCGGACCCCGGGCGACAGCTCCGCCAGCAGATCGGCCAGCTCCTCGCCGGCCTCCTTCAGCTCCTCCAGCGTCATCGGCTCCAGCCGCTCCAGCAGGAAGATCGCGTTGGTGGTCTCCTCGGTGAGCCGGGTGCGGGCCACCTGGCGCCAGTTCCAGCGGCGGCAGGTGACGCCGAGGTCGTCGCGCCAGATGACCTCGCCGGGCTCGGGCGTGCCGAGCGCCTCCTCCGAGGGCTCGTCGCCGCTCGCCCGCACCAGCCGCGCCGGGCCGGCGTAGCGGTCGAGGTCCTCGCCGCCGATCGGCAGGGCGTGCTTCACGCTGACCGCGTTGTAGGCGTCCACCACCTGGTTGATCTCGGGCAGCGGCATCCGCCGGGTGAGCGCGTCCACCGAGGGCCGGGTGCGCTGCGGCTTGGCGCCGAACGCCCGGTAGGCGTCCTTCCACGCGTCGATCTTCGCGCTCTGCACCTCCAGCTCCGCGACCGCGGCCAGCCACGCGCGGGAGCGGTCGTCCGTGGGCCCGTTGCGTAGCCCGTGCGCGGTCATGGCCAGCACCGCGAAGTCGGGCCGCAGCTCGTGGACGGCGTCGTCCACCCAGATGTCGTCAAGCATCAGCCCAGTGTACGAGCGCGCGGCAACCGCAAAATTCCCTTTGCAAAATTGGCTTTGCGGTTTACGGTGGAGGCGTGGAGGAGCAGTACAAGATCAGTGACCCGCGGGTGCTGAAGGCCGTCAGCCACCCGCTGCGCGTGCGCCTGCTCGGCCTGCTGCGCATGGACGGCCCCGCGACGGCCAGCGAGCTGGCCCGCAAGGTGGGCGAGAGCTCCGGCTCGACCAGCTACCACCTGCGCGAGCTGTTCAAGTTCGGCTTCGTCGAGGAGGACGACGACCGGCGCGACGGCCGCGAGCGCCGCTGGCGCGCCCGCCACCGCTACACCTCGTGGGACGCCGCCGAGATGGCGGGCACCCCCGAGGGCCGCGAGGCCGTGCACATCATGCACCTGCGGCAGGTCGAGCTGGTCGGCCGGGCGATGGAGCGCTTCGACCTCGACGACTGGCCGCCCGAGTGGGTGGACGTCTCCGGCATGAGCGACCACCTGCGCACGCTGCCCCCGGCCGCCCTGCGCGAGTTCCACGAGGGGGCCGAGCGCCTGCTCGACGAGATCACCGCCCGCTACCAGGGGCATCCCGACGCCAGGAACGTGCACGTCTGGATGGGCGCCGTCCCGCGACCGGAGGAGCCATGACCGCCCGCTCGGCGTTACGCCGCTACGTCCTCGTCTGCTTCCTGACCTGGCTGCCCCAGGGCCTGATGATGCCCTCGATGGTGCTGCTGATGACCGCGCGAGGGCTCGGGCTGGCCGAGATCGGCCTGGTGGTGACCGTGTTCTCGGTCGTCACCGTGAGCCTGGAGCTGCCCACCGGCGGGCTGGCCGACGTCCTCGGGCGGCGGGTGGTGCTGGCCGCCTCCGCCGCCTTCCTCACCGCCGGCCTCGCGCTGATGAGCGTGGCCACGACGCTCTGGGCGTTCATGGCGGTCAGCGTGCTGAAGGGCGTGGCCAGGGCGCTGTCCAGCGGCCCCGCGGCCTCCTGGTACGTCGACACCCTGCACCGCGTCGAGGGCCACGACGCCGACCTCAAGCCCGGCCTGGCCAGGGGCGGCGCGACGGAGTCCGTGGCGCTGTGCGCCGGCGTGCTGGCCGGCGGCGCGCTGCCGCTCGTGGTGCCGCCGGAGCTGGTGTTCCCGCTGGCCGCGCCGAGCCTGGCGGGCGCGGTGGCGGCGGCCGGGCTGCTGGCCGCGGTCCTCGTGGCGTTGCCCGAGCCGCCGCGCGGGCGGGCGTCCCTGGCGGGCGTGCTGCGCGGGGTGCCCGGCACGGTCGCCGCCGGACTGCGGCTGGCGGGCGGCGGCGCGCTGCTGCGCAGGCTCATGGCGGCCGCGATGTGCTCGGGCGTCCTGCTGTTCGCCATCGAGCTGCTGACGCCCGGCCGCCTGGCCGAGCTGGCCGGCTCGGCCGAGGAGGGCGGCCTCGCCTACGCCGTCGTCGCGGCGCTCGGGTTCGCCGGCAGCGCGGCGGGCAGCGCGCTCGCGCCCCGCGCGGCCCGGCTGGCGGGCACCTCGGCCAGGGGCGCGATCGCCGGCGCGGTGGTGGCCGCGCTGTCGGTCGGCGCCCTGGCCGCCACGTCGGGGCTCGGCGGCGCGGCCGGCCTGGCGAGCGCCGCCGGCGCCTACGTCGTGCTGTTCGCCGGGCTCGCGGTGACCTCGCTGCTGGCCCTGGAGCTGACGCACCGCGCGGTCACCGCCGCCGAGCGCACCACCGTGACCTCGATCTCCTCGTTGTCCCAGCAGTCCGGCGGCGTCGCGGCCAACCTGACGCTGGGCGCGTTGGCCGCTCAGGCAGGGCTCGGCGCCGCCTGGGGCGTGGCCGCCGCCGTCACCCTGGCCTCGGCCCTGCTGTTCGTCCGGATGCCCGCCCCTACAGGCTCCAGTCGAGCTCCGGCCCTACTGGCACGATCCGGCTCGGATTGAGGTGCGTCTGGGTCATGTAGTAGTGGCGCTTGATGTGGTCGAAGTCGGTGGTCCCGGAGAAGGCCGGGATGGCGTGGAGGCGGCGGGCGTAGGCCCACAGCGCCGGGTAGTCGGTCAGCCGGCGCACGTTGCACTTGAAGTGCGGGTAGTAGACGGCGTCGAACCTGGCCAGCGTGGTGTAGAGGCGCACGTCGCTGTCGGTGAGGGTGTCGAAGAGGTACTCCGACTCGGCCAGGCGCACCTCCAGGAGGTCGAGGGTGGTGAAGACCCGGGCCACCGCCTCCTCGTACGCCTGCTGGCCGCGGGCGAAGCCCGCCTCGTAGACCGCGTTGTTGAGCCCGTGGTAGAGGCGGTCGTTCATGATGTCGATGTCGGGGCGCAGGCGCTCGGGATAGAGGTCGGGCGCGGTGCCCCACGACATCTCCAGGTCGAGGGTGATCTGGGGGAAGTCGTTGGTGACCAGGCGCTCGTCCCGGGTGTCCCAGATGCACGGGACGGTGTAGCGGCCGGTGTAGCCCGGGTCGGTGGCGTGGTACAGCTCCGAGAGGTACTCGGGGTCGCCGCCCGGGACGCGCCAGCCCTTCTCGTCCCTGAGGGGATCGACGATCGTGACGTCCAGCAGGTCCTCCAGGCCCAGCAGGCTCCTGACGATCAGTACGCGCTGCGCCCACGGGCAGGCGTAGGAGGCGTAGAGGCGGTAGCGGCCGGGCTCGGGCGGGCCGAGGCGTTCGGTGAAGCGGTTGGGCTGCCGGACGAAGCGGCCATCGTCGGAGATCTCGCGGCTCGGCTTCATGGTCCTAGTAGAACATGATTCGGATCCAGAACTTCGTTCGGGCACAATCTAGGCCATGGCGAAATTCGTGGTGACCCCTGCCAGCGAGGCGCAGCGGGAGGCGTGGGTGGGCGGGGCGATGCCCGAGGTCGAACGGGTGCGGCCCGGACTGTGGTCCATCCCCGTGCCGATCCCCATCAACCCCCTGCGGTACGTGCTGGTCTACGCGCTGGAGCTGCCGGACGGCGTCGCGCTCGTGGACGCCGGCTGGAACACCGACGAGGCGTTCGAGGCGTTGGCGGCCGGCCTGCGGGTGGCCGGGTACGGGATCACCGACGTCAAGGGCGTGCTCGTCACCCACCTCCACCCCGACCACTACGGCCTGGCCGGCCGCGTCCGCGAGGCGTCCGGCGCCTGGATCGCGCTGCACCCGGCCGACGCGGCCCTGCTGCGCGAGCGCTACGACGACGAGGCCATCGACGGCCTGGTCCGGCGCGAGCGCGCGCTGCTGGCCCGCTGCGGCGTGCCCGCGCTGACGCTGGACGAGCTGGCCGGCGCGTCGATGATGATCCGGCACATGGTCTCCATGGCCCGCCCCGACCGGCTGGTCGAGGACGGCGACGACCTGGGCCTGCCCGGCTGGGACCTGCGCGCGCTCTGGACGCCGGGCCACTCGCCCGGCCACCTGTGCTTCGTCTCGCCCGGCCGCAGGCTGCTGTTCTCCGGCGACCACGTGCTGGCCAGGATCACCCCCATCGTGGCCGTGCACCCGCAGTCGCCCCCGAACCCGCTGGCCGACTACCTCGACTCCCTGGCCGCCGTCGGCAAGCTCGACGTGGCGGAGGTGCTGCCCGCCCACGAGTACCGCTTCCTGGAGCTGGAGCGGCGGGTGGACCGGGTGATGGCGCACCACGAGGAGCGGCTGGCCGAGATCGAGCGGGTGGTCGCCGCCGGCGACGGCGTCACCTGCTGGGACACCGCGACGCGGCTCACCTGGTCGCGGCCCTGGGAGTCGATCGCGCCGCACATGCGGCGCTCGGCCAACAACGAGACGCTGGCGCACCTGGTGTGGCTGGAGGCCAAGGGGCGTCTCACGCGGGTGCCGGGCGAGCCCGAGCTGTGGCACGCCGCCCGGCCGGCGGCGGTCCCGGACTCGGGGGAAACCGCGCGGGACGATCGGTAACGCCGGCCCCGTGCCGGGTTATGGTACTCGTACTAGAACGTTGTTCTCCTGCGATGGAGGTTCCATGCTGCGGTTCGATGACAGGGTCGCGATCGTCACAGGCGCCGGGCACGGCCTCGGCAGGTCGCACGCGCTCCTGCTGGCCGAGCGGGGCGCCAGGGTCGTCGTCAACGACCTCGGGGGCGCGCTCGACGGCACGGGGGCCTCCTCGGGCCCGGCCGCGGAGGTGGTCGACCTCATCAACGGCAACGGCGGCCAGGCCGTCGCCAACGCCGGCGACATCGCCACCCCCGAAGGCGCCCGGTCGGTCGTGGACGCGGCGATGGACGCGTTCGGCAGGGTCGACATCGTCGTCAACAACGCGGGCATCCTGCGCGACAAGTCGTTCGGCAAGATGACGGTCGAGGAGTTCGACGCCGTCATGGCCGTGCACGTGCGCGGCTCGTTCCTGGTCAGCCTCGCCGCCTACCCGATCATGAAGGCCGCCGGGTACGGGCGCGTGGTCAACACCTCCAGCCCCGCCGGCCTGTTCGGCAACTTCGGCCAGGCCAACTACTCCACCGCCAAGATGGGCCTGGTCGGGCTCACCAAGACGCTCGGCATCGAGGGCGCGCGCAACGGCATCAAGGCCAACGCCATCGCGCCGGTGGCCTGGACGCGGATGACCGAGGCGCTGCTGCCGGCCGAGTTCGAGGCCAAGTTCACGCCGGAGCGGGTGAGCGCGCTGGTGGCGTACCTGGTGCACGAGTCGTGCGAGGCGAGCGGCGAGGTGTTCACGGTCGGCGCGGGCCGGGTGGCGCGGGTGTTCGTGGCCGAGGGGCCGGGCTGGAAGACCGACGACATCACGCCCGAGGCCGTCGCCGAGAACTGGGAGGCGATCATGACCGAGCAGCCGTACGTGCTGACGGCCGGCGACTCGATGAAGGCCATGCTCTGACGCCCTGATCTCCCGAAGCCGGTCCCCGTTCGCGGGGGCCGGCTTTTCGCTGTGTCAAGAGCTTTGTTCGATCCTCGGCGAAAGTCGGGACAGTTTGGTCGATTCGGACTCTTGATTTGCCGCATCGGTGATCTTATTGTCTCCGACATGACCCCCCAGCCGGGTTCGGCCGGCGACGTGCTGACGCTCATCAGCGCCGGCTCGGCGACGACCCGTTCCGATCTCGCCAGGCTCACGGGACTGGCCAGATCCACGATCTCGCAGCGCGTGGACGCGCTCATCGAGCGCGGCCTGGTCGAGGAGATCGAGAGCGGCGAGTCCACGGGCGGCCGGCCGCCGCGCCAGCTCCGCCTGCACACCGAGGAGCACGCCTTCGCGGGCGTGGACCTCGGCGCCACGCACTGCCGGGTCGCGCTCATGGACATCTCCGGCCGGGTGCTCGCCGCGTGCGAGGACCCGGTGCTCGTCGGGGAGGGCCCCGAGAAGGTGCTGGCCCACGTGGACCAGCGGCTCGACCGGCTGCTCGCCGAGGCGGGGCGGGCCCGGCCCATGCTGCGCGCGATCGGCATCGGGGTGCCTGGGCCGGTGGAGTTCGCCACCGGGCGGCCCAACAACCCGCCGATCATGCCGGGCTGGAACGACTACCCCGTCCCCGAGTACTTCGGCGACGAGGTCAGCGTGCTCGTCGACAATGACGTCAACGTGATGGCGCTGGGCGAGCACCGCCACTCCTTCGCCGGCGCGAGCCACCTGCTGTTCGTCAAGGTCGGCACCGGCATCGGCTGCGGCATCGTGGCCGACGGCAAGCTGCACCGCGGCGCCCAGGGCTCGGCCGGCGACATCGGCCACATCCGGGTCAGCGGCCACGAGGACGCCGGCTGCCGCTGCGGCAACAGCGCCTGCCTGGAGGCCGTCGCCGGGGGCGCCGCCATCGCCCGCCGCCTCACCGAGCTGGGCCTGCCGGCCGAGACCGGCGCGGACGTCGTGGCGCTCGTGCAGTCCGGCAACACCCAGGCCCTGCGCCTGGTCAGGGAGGCCGGCCGCCTCATCGGCGAGGTGCTGGCCGGCCTGGTCAACTTCTTCAACCCCGAGGTCATCGTCATCGGCGGCGCGCTGTCGCGGGTGCACGAGCACCTGCTGGCCGGCATCAGGGAGACCGTCTACCGGCGCTCGCTGCCGCTGGCCACGCACCACCTGTCCATCACGCCCAGCCGCACCGGCATCGACGCGGCCGCGCTCGGTGCCGGCCTGCTCGCCATCGAGCACTACCTGTCACCCGACAACATCAACCGCATCATCAACGCTTAAGGACCCGACCGATGCTGGTCATGAAGGGCATCGTCAAGCAGTTCCCCGGCGTGCGCGCGCTGGACGGCGTCGATCTCGACGTGCGGGCGGGCGAGGTGCACTGCCTGCTCGGCCAGAACGGCGCGGGCAAGTCCACCCTGATCAAGGTGCTGGCCGGCGCGCACCAGCCGGACGGGGGCACCATCGTCTTCAACGGCGAGGAGGTGCGCCCGAGCAGCCCCATCGACGCCATCCGGCTCGGCTTCGCCACCATCTACCAGGAGCTGGACCTCGTGGACGGGCTCAGCGTGGCCGAGAACATCTTCCTCGGCCACGAGCACGCCCGCTTCGGCTTCGTCAACCGCGCCGCCGCCCACAACGCGGCCCGCCAGGTGCTGGAACGCCTCGGCCACCCCGAGATCCGCCCGGCGGCCGAGGTCGGCCGGCTCTCCCCGGCGGCCAAGCAGGTCGTCTCGATGGCCAGGGCGCTCTCCCACGACGCCCGCCTCATCATCATGGACGAGCCGTCCGCCGCCCTCGCCCACGACGAGGTGGCCAACCTCTTCCGGATCATCCGCGAGCTGACCGCCGAGGGGGTCGCCGTGGTCTACATCTCCCACCGGCTGGAGGAGATCCGCGAGATCGGTGACCGGGTGACGGTGCTCAAGGACGGCCGCACGGTCGCCGTCGGCCTGCCCGCCCGCGACACTCCCACCAGCCGCATCGTCTCCCTCATGACCGGCCGCAACGTCGAGTACGTCTTCCCGCCGCGCGGCGGGCGCGAGCCGGGCGAGGAGGTGCTGCGCGTGGAGGGCCTGAGCGCGCCGGGCGTCTTCTCCGACGTGTCCTTCTCGGTGCGGGCGGGCGAGATCGTCGGCCTGGCGGGGCTCGTCGGCTCGGGCCGCTCGGAGATCCTGGAGGCCGTCTACGGCGCCCGCCCCGCCACCGGCCGGGTGCTGCTCGGCGGGCAGCCGGTGCGCCGCGGCGTGGTCGGCACCGTGCGGAGCGGCATGGGCCTGGCCCCCGAGGAGCGCAAGGCCCAGGCCCTGCTGCTCGACCAGAGTGTTACCGCGAACATCACGCTCGGCAGCCTGCCCGGCTTCGCCAGGTTCGGCTGGATCGACCGCAAACGCGAGCGGGAGGAGGCCCAGCGCCTGGCGGACCTGCTGGACATCCGCCCGCCCGACCCCGAACGCCCGATCCGCACCCTGTCGGGCGGCAACCAGCAGAAGGCCGTGCTGGCCCGCTGGCTGCTCGGCGGGCGCAAGCTGCTCCTGCTCGACGAGCCCACCCGCGGCGTGGACGTGGGCGCCAGGGCCGAGCTGTACGCCGTCATCCACGACCTGGCCGAGCGCGGCATCGGCGTGCTGCTGGTCTCCAGCGAGGTGCCCGAGGTGCTGGGCCTGGCCGACCGGGTGCTGGTGCTGCGCGAGGGGACGGTCATCCACGAGGGCGAGGCCGCCGGGCTCGACGAGCACCGCGTACTGGACATGATCATGAATGGGAGGGCGGCCTGATGAGCGAGCCCACGACGGAGCGCCGGGTCGCGGGGGCCGCCGCGCCCTCGACGGCGCGCCGGCTCGGCGAGATGCGCCACCTCGGCCTGCTGGGGGCGCTGGCGATCCTGGTGGTGGTCGGCCTGGTGACCCGGCCGGAGAACTTCGCCACCACCTCCAACCTGGTCAGCATCCTGTCCCTGGCCGCCACGATCGGCGTCATCACGGTCGGCGCCACGTTCGTCATCATCGGCGGCGGCATCGACCTGTCGGTGGGCGCGGTCATGGCGCTGGCCTCGGTCTGGGCGACGACGCTGGCCACCCAGTCGTACGGGCCGTGGGTCATGGCCCTGTGCGCGATCCTGGTCGGCACCGGGGCCGGGCTGGTCAACGGGCTGCTCATCGCCTACGGGCGGCTGGTGCCGTTCATCGCCACGCTGGCCATGCTGGTGGCCGCGCGCGGCCTGGCCCAGCGCATGTCCGACCGCAGGACGCAGCTCATCCAGAGCGACAACGCCGCCATCGTGGACCTGTCGACCACGCGGCTGCTCGGGATCCCGCTGCTGGTCTACGTCTTCGCCCTGGTCGTGGCGCTGGGGTGGGTGCTGCTCAACCGCACCACGTTCGGGCGGCGGACGTACGCGGTGGGCGGCAACCCCGAGGCGGCCCGCCTGGCCGGCATCGACGTGCGCCGGCACACCATGCTGCTGTACGCGCTGTCGGGCCTGTGCTGCGGCATCGCGGCCATCCTCATCATGGCCAGGACCACGACCGGTTCGTCCACGCACGGCGACCTGTACGAGCTGGACGCCATCGCCGCCGTGATCATCGGCGGCACGCTGCTCACCGGGGGCCGGGGAACGATCATGGGCTCGATCCTGGGCCTGCTGATCTTCACCCTCATCACCAACCTGTTCATCCTCAACGGCCTCAACACCAGCGACCAGCTGATCGCCAAGGGCCTGATCATCGTCGTCGCCGTCCTTCTCCAGCGGCGGAACCTGAAGGAGAGATCACCATGAGTGAGAACGTCGCGCGCCGGGGATTCCTCGTCGGCGGGCTCGGCGGAGCCGCCCTGCTGGCCGCCGGCTGCACCAGCAACGAGCCCGCGGCCGCGCCCAGCAGCCAGGCCGCGGCCCCGGCACCCGCCGCGAGCGGCAACGACCAGCCCGGCACCAAGGTCACCATCGGCTTCTCCGCGCCGGCGGCCGACCACGGCTGGATCGCCGCCATCGCCAAGAACGCCGAGGCCGCCGCCAAGCAGTACACCGACGTCGACTTCAAGCCGGTCGAGCCGACCAACGACATCAACCAGCAGATCTCCGCGGTCGAGTCGCTGATCGCGCAGAAGGTGAACGCGCTGGTCATCCTGCCCAACGACGGCCAGCAGCTCAACCAGGTCGCCCTCCAGGCCACCCAGGCGGGCATCCCGGTGATCAACCTGGACCGGGTCTTCCCCGACAAGCTGGCCTACCGGACCTGGATCGGCGGCGACAACTACGGCATGGGCGTGGCGGCCGGGCACTTCATCGGCAAGCAGCTCAAGGACAAGGGCGTGTCCAACCCGGTGATCGTCGAGATCCAGGGCATCGCCACGCTGCCGCTGACGCAGGACCGCAGCAAGGGCTTCGCCGACGCGCTGAAGACGTACGGGTTCAGCGTGACGGCCAAGCAGGACGCCAAGTTCACGGTCGAGACCGGCAACCAGGTGGCCACCTCGCTGCTGCAGGCGCACAAGAAGATCGACGCCATGTGGAACCACGACGACGACCAGGGCGTGGGCGTGCTGGCCGCCATCAAGGAGGCGAGCCGCGACGAGTTCATCATGGTCGGCGGCGCGGGCTCGCTGAACGCGATGAAGGAGATCCAGTCGGGCACGTCGGTGCTCAAGGCGACCGTCACCTACAGCCCCACCATGGCCTCCTCGGCGATCAAGCTGGCCCGCTTGATCGCGCAGGGGAAGGGCATGAGTGACCTCGTGGAGAACCAGGTGCCGCAGTCGATCACGCTGGCGTCCGAGACCATCACCAAGGATAACGTCGACAAGTACTTGGCACTCGGCTTCGAATCCTGATCGGGGGTTGCATGTCAGACAAGACCACCATCGGCGTGGGCATGATCGGCTACGCGTTCATGGGCCGCGTCCACTCGCAGGCCTGGCGGAGCGTGGGCGCCTTCTTCGACCTGCCGCTGGCGCCGCGCATGGCGGTGCTGGCCGGCCGGTCGAAGGAGCGCACCGAGGCGGCCGCCGCCCAGCTCGGCTGGGACGCCGTGGAGACCGACTGGAGGCGGCTCGTCGAGCGGGACGACGTGCAGATCGTCGACATCTGCACGCCCGGTGACTCGCACGCCGAGATCGCCGTCGCCGCGCTCGCCGCCGGCAAGCACGTGATCTGCGAGAAGCCGCTGGCCAACACCGTCGCCGAGGCCGAGGCGATGGTGCGGGCCGCGGCCGCCGCACCGCCCGGCGTCAAGAGCATGGTGGCCTTCAACTACCGGCGGGTGCCCGCGATCGCGCTGGCCCGCCGGTACGTCGAGGAGGGCCGGCTCGGCGAGATCCGCCACGTGCGCGCCCAGTACCTGCAGGACTGGATCGTCGATCCGGAGTTCCCGCTGGTGTGGCGGCTGCAGAAGGACAAGGCCGGGGCCGGCGCGCTCGGCGACATCGGCTCGCACATCGTGGACGCGGCCGAGTTCGTCACCGGGCAGCACGTCGTCGGCGTCTCCGGCCTGACCGAGACCTTCGTCAAGCGGCGGCCGCTGGCGGGCGAGTCGGCCGGGCTGGGCGCCTCGCGGGCCGAGTCCACGGGCGAGGTCACGGTGGACGACGCCGCGCTGTTCATCGGGCGCATGTCGGGCGGGGCGCTGGCCTCGTTCGAGGCCACCCGCTTCGCCACCGGCCGCAAGAACGCCATGCGCATCGAGATCAACGGCCAGGACGGCAGCCTCGCCTTCGACTTCGAGGCGATGAACGAGCTGTGGTTCTCCCAGGGGGGCGGCGGGTTCGAGCGCATCCTGGTCACCGAGCCCGACCACCCGTACGCGGGCGCCTGGTGGCCGCCCGGCCACGGCCTCGGCTACGAGCACACCTTCACCCACGAGATCAAGGACTTCCTGGAGGCCGTCGCCACCGGCGCCGACCCCGTGCCGTCGTTCGCCGACGGGCTGCGGGTGCAGCGGGTGCTGGAGGCGGTCGAGCGCAGCGCGGCCGACGGCGGCCGTTACACGAACGTGGAGGATTGATTCGATGACGCGACCAGTCACGCTGTTCACCGGGCAGTGGGCGGACCTGCCGTTCGAGGAGGTGTGCCGGCTGGCTGCCGAGTGGGGCTACGACGGGCTGGAGATCGCCTGCTCCGGCGACCACTTCGACGTCGCCCAGGCCGTCGCCGACCCCGCCTACGTGGAGCAGAAGCGCGCCCAGCTGGAGAAGCACGGCCTGAAGGTCTGGACGATCTCCAACCACCTGGTCGGCCAGGCCGTCTGCGACCACCCCATCGACGAGCGGCACAAGGGCATCCTGCCGTCCCGTATCTGGGGCGACGGCGAGCCCGAGTCGGTGCGCCGGGCCGCCGCCGAGGAGATGAAGGACACCGCCAGGGCCGCCGCGCTGCTCGGCGTGGACACGGTGGTGGGCTTCACCGGCTCGTCCATCTGGCACACGGTCGCGATGTTCCCGCCCGTGCCCGCCTCGGTGATCGACGCCGGCTACCAGGACTTCGCCGACCGGTGGAACCCCATCCTGGACGTCTTCGACGAGGTCGGCGTGCGCTTCGCCCACGAGGTGCACCCGAGCGAGATCGCCTACGACTACTACACGACGCTGCGGGCGCTGGAGGCGGTCGGCCACCGGCCGGCGTTCGGGCTCAACTGGGACCCCTCCCACATGGTGTGGCAGGACCTCGACCCGGTGAACTTCATCCTCGACTTCAAGGACCGCATCTACCACGTCGACTGCAAGGACACCCGGATGCGGGTCGGCGACGGCCGCCGCGGCCGCCTGTCGTCGCACCTGGCCTGGGCGGACATGCGGCGCGGCTGGGACTTCGTCTCGACCGGGCGCGGCGACGTGCCGTGGGAGGACTGCTTCCGGGCGCTCAACGCGATCGGCTACGAGGGGCCGATCTCCATCGAGTGGGAGGACGCCGGCATGGACCGGCTGGACGGCGCGCGGGAGGCGCTGGGCTACATCCGCAAGCTCAACTCCATCACCCCGCCGGCCACCGCCTTCGACGCGGCCTTCAGCACCGAGTGACCCCGTGGTGCCGCCGGGGGGCGCGGCCGTCGTCCACGGTGAAGACGGGTGAGGCGGTGGCGAACAGCTGCTCGGTCATCGGCGGGTC
>NZ_JBFAHK010000033.1:0-76327 GCF_040802095.1 Nonomuraea sp. NPDC050783 | reverse complement strand
GCTTCGACAAGCTGGCCAGCCGCTACCTGGCGGGTGTCACCATCGCCTCACTCATGCTCTGGCTCCGCAACGCCGAATTGTCAGACACTCCCTAGGGATCGGGATGACGTGATGGGAGCCGGAGGGGGTGGAAGAAAGGGATGAGCGACGATGGAGCGTGGCCCGCGCCGAGAAAGTACCCAGAGCGGCCGGACTCCGCCGTGCGGCGGCAGTCGGAGCTGGAACAGGACATGGCCGAGCTGTCGCGCTGGGGTAACGAGCACCCCGACCGTCTGGGAGGCATCTGGTGGACGTACACCACCGAGCCGGAGGGCGGCGTGAGAATGTGTCTCGGGGTCGTCGATGACCCCGCCGCGGTGGCCGCGCAGGTCCGCCCCGCGCTCGCCCATCCGGAGCATCTCGACGTGATCGAACAGCGCAACACCCTGCAGGAATTGCAGCGCCTGGCCGACCTCATCCTGGAGGACCAGATCACCTCGTGGGAAGCGCTCCTGAGATCTGGCCGATACGCCTCCGAGCAGGAGTTCTGGCGCAGCGTGAGTGAGGGCCCCCTGATCATGGGGGCCGACGTCGACCCGGAGGCCAACAAGGTCGCGGTGGGCATCGTCCCTCGCGATTCCGCCTTCGCCGCCGCACTCCTCGACCGGTACGGGGCAGATCGCGTGCACGTCTTCTGGGACACCCTGGCGACGGCGTGGGTCTAGGGGCCCGTTCCAGACCTAGAAACGGCCCGAGTGCACGACGCTCCGCAGGAACTCCCTGGTCCTGGGATGCTCCGGCGCGTCGAAGAGCTGCTCGGGCGGGCCCTTCTCCAGCAGCACGCCGCCGTCCAGGAAGCACACGGTGTCGGAGATGTCGCGGCAGAACCCCATCTCGTGGGTGGTGAGGATCATCGTCATGCCGGAGTCCTTGAGCTCCCTGATGATCGCCAGCACCTCCGTCACGAGCTGCGGGTCGAGCGCCGAGGTGACCTCGTCCAGCAACATCAGCACGGGCTGCGTGGCCAGCGCCCGGATGATCGCCACCCGCTGCTGCTGGCCGCCGGAGAGCTGGTCGGGGTAGGCGCGCGCCTTGCCCTCCAGCCCGAAGCGGGCCAGCAGCTCGTGCGCCTGCTGCTCCGCGCGCTCCTTCGGCACCTTGTGGACGCGGCGGGGGGCGAGCGTGATGTTGTCCAGCACGGTCATGTGCGGGAACAGGTTAAACGACTGGAAGACGATGCCGAGCCGCTTGCGTACGTCGTCCACGTTGACCCGTGGGTCGGTGAGCTCCACGCCGTCGAGCACGATCGTGCCGTCGTCCACCGTCTCCAGCAGGTTCACGCAGCGCAGCAGGGTGGACTTGCCGGAGCCCGAGGCGCCGATGAGGCTCACCACCTCGTGCGGCCGCACCTCCAGGTCGATGCCCTTCAGGACGCTGTGGCCGTGGAAGTTCTTCCACACCCCGTCGATGGTCAGCAGGCTCATGCTCCGCGCCTCCTGCGGGTACGGGCGGCCAGATGGTCGGTGAAGCGGGCCAGCGGGATGGTCAGCAGGAGGAACAGCAGCGCGGCGGCCAGGTAGGGCGTGTAGTTGAACGTGCTCGCCACGTGGATCTGGGCCTGCCTGAGCGCCTCCAGCGGCCCGATCGTCGCCACCAGCGCGGTGTCCTTCTGCAGCGAGACGAAGTCGTTGAGCAGCGGCGGCACCACCCGCCGGACGGCCTGCGGCAACACCACGAACCGCATGGTCCTGGCGTGGCTCAGCCCGAGCGAGCGCGCCGCGGCCACCTGGCTCGGGTGGATGGACTCGATGCCGGAGCGGAACACCTCGGCCACGTACGCCCCGTACGACAACGTCAGCGCGATGATCCCCAGCGTCGCCAGGTCCGTCGGCACGCCCTGCAACCGCAGCGCCGGCAGCCCGAACCCGACCAGGTAGATCACCAGGATCGTCGGGATGCCGCGGAACACGTCGGTGTAGAGCGTGGCCAGCGCCCTGATCGGGAAGAACGCCGGCGTCCTGACCCCACGGGCCAGCGCCGTCAGCAGGCCGATGACCAGGACCAGCGCCTCGGCGACGAGGAAGATCTTGATGTTGAGCACGAACCCGCCCAGCACGTCGGGCATCGCCTCGGCGAACTGCTCCCAGTCGAAGAACGTCTCCCGCACCCGCGGCCAGCCCGGCGAGCCGGTGACCGCCCACACCACGAGGACGAGGAACACGATCGTCGAGGCCGTCGCGATCGAGGCCGACCGGCGGCCGCGCGAGCGGCGGACACGCTCCCGCTGGAGCTGCCGCTCGGACTTGACCCACTCGCTCATGAGAGCTCTGGCGCGCCCACCGCGGAGCCCAGCCACTGCTGCTCGATCTTGGCCAGCTCACCCTTGGACTTCAGCGCGTCCACGGCCTTGTCGACGCACGGCTTGAGCGCGCTGCCCTTCTCCATCACCAGCCCGAACTCCTCCGGCGTGCCGCCGGTCGAGCTGAACTGGCCCACGATCTTGGAGTTGTCGACCTGGGCCGCCGTCACGTAGAACGCCGTCGGCAGGTCGACGACCACCGCGTCCACCTGCTTGTTCTTCAGGGCGTTCACGACGTCGATCTGCTCGTTGTAGACGTTGGGGTCGGCGGCGGGCTGGATCACGCTCTTGACCGCCTCGAAGGAGGTGGTGCCCACCTGCACGCCGATCTTGGCGTCCTTCAGCTCGGCCAGGCTCTTGGCCCCGGCGTACTTGCCGCCCTCGATCGCCACCACGGCCTGCTTGACGGTGTAGTAGCCCTTGCTGAAGTCGACCGCCTTGGCCCGCCTGGGGGTGATCGAGATCTGGTTGACGTCGAAGTCGAAGGTCTTCTTGCCCGGCGCGAACGCCGCGTCGAACTTCACCGTGGCCCACTGCACCTCGCTGCGGTCGAAGCCCAGCTCGCCGGCGACGGCGAAGGCCACCGCGCTCTCGAAGCCCTGCCCGTTGCTCGGGTCGTCGTCCTTGAACCACGGCTCGTAGGCGGGCTTGTCGGTGCCGATGGTCAGCTTCCCGGCGTTGACCAGCGTGAGCTGCTCCTTGGTGCAGGCCGTGGAAGCCGTGGGGGCCGTCGGGGCGGCCGAGGCGGTGCTCGCCGGGTCGTCGACCGGCGCGCAGCCGACGAGCGCCACGGCCAGCGCGAGCAGCGTGAGGGAACGGGCCATGGCCAAGCCTCCAGGGGGACGTGCTGAGGAACGAAAGGCATTCTACGAGGCGACCCGCAGGCTCCGGCCATCGGCCCAGGTCACGCCCGCGGGAACGGAGAACGGCCCCGCTCCGGGAAGGAGCGGGGCCGTTTCGCGGGCCGTTCGCGGCCGGCTGCCGGTCGGGTCAGCCGGCGACCACTTCGACGTCGAGCGAAGCCGACACCTCGGGGTGCAGCTTCACGGTGACGCGGTGGGAGCCGACGCTCTTGATCGGGTTGACGATCTCGATGCGGCGGCGGTCGAGCTGCGGGCCGCCGGCGGCCTTGACGGCCTCGGCGACGTCGCCCGTGGTGACCGAGCCGAACAGGCGGCCGGACTCGCCGGCGCGGGTGGCCAGGCGCACGCGCAGGGCGCCGAGCTGGCCGGCGACCTCCTTGGCGGTGCCCAGGTCGCGGATCTCGCGGGCGTCGCGGGCCTTGCGGATCGTCTCGATCTGCTTCTCGGCGCCGCGGGTCCAGCGCATGGCGTAGCCGCGGGGAATGAGGTAGTTACGGCCGTAGCCGTCCTTGACCTCGACGACGTCGCCAGGGGCGCCGAGGCCGGAGACCTCGTTGGTGAGGATGAGCTTCATGTCGACAGACCTCCCTTAGCGCGCGGTGCTCGTGTAGGGCAGCAGAGCCACCTCACGGGCGTTCTTGATCGCGGTCGCGACGTCGCGCTGGTGCTGGGTGCAGTTGCCCGTCACCCGGCGCGCACGGATCTTGCCGCGGTCGGAGATGAACTTCCGCAGCAGGGCCGTGTCCTTGTAGTCGACGTAGGAGATCTTGTCGTGGCAGAACAGGCAAACCTTCTTCTTGGGCTTGCGCAGTGCCGGCTTAGCCATCGTGGTGCTCCTTTCAGAGCCCCGCCTTCCGGGCGGGAATGGACTCGGACTGATGGACAGGGATCAGAAGGGAGGCTCGTCGCTGAAGTCGTTGCCGCCGCCGCCGAAGCCGCCGCCGCCCTGCTGGCCGCCGCCGCCGCCGAAACCGCCGCCACCGCCGCCGCCGTAACCGCCGCCGCCCTGGGGCGGGGCGGGCGTCGCGGAGGCCCACGGGTCGTCGGACGGACCGCCGCCGAAGCCGCCGCCACCGCCGCCACCCTGGCGGGAGGTGCGGTTGACCTTGGCGGTGGCGTTACGCAGGGACGGGCCGACCTCGTCGACCTCGACCTCGTAGACGGTGCGCTTCTCGCCTTCCTTGGTCTCGTAGGACCGCTGCTTGAGCCGCCCCTGCACGATGACCCGCATGCCGCGCTGCAGGCTCTCGGCGGCGTTCTCCGCCGCCTGTCGCCACACGTTGCAGGTCAGGAAGAGGCTTTCGCCGTCCTTCCACTCATTGGTCTGGCGGTCCATGAACCGCGGAGTGGAAGCGACGCGGAATCGAGCCACCGCTTGCCCCGTGGGGGTGAAGCGCAGCTCGGGGTCGTCGACAAGGTTGCCGACGATGGTGATTACGGTGTCGCCTGCTGCCATGGCTTGCGCTCGCCTTCCTGCACGCCTCTGCTTGGGTTACGGCTCAGACTACGGCTGGCCCCCGACAAAAAGCCGGGAGTCAGTGCACGTCGGGGCGGAGGACCTTGGTGCGCAGGATGCCCTCGTTGAGGTTCATCTGCCGGTCGAGCTCCTTGACCGTCGCGGGCTCCGCGGACAGGTCGATGACGGCGTAGATGCCTTCCGACTTCTTGTCGATGTCGTAGGCGAGCCGGCGGCGGCCCCAGACGTCGACCTTCTCCACGGTGCCGCCGTCGTTGCGGACCACGGTGAGGAACTGGTCAAGGGACGGCGCGACGGTGCGCTCGTCGAGTGAAGGGTCCAGGATGACCATTACTTCGTAACGACGCATGCGGACTCCAACCTCCTCTGGACTCTTGCGGTCACGACGCTCTGCCGTGACAGGAGGACGCTGACGTATGGACCGGGGCGCCCACTTCGGCGCCGCCGGGGCGATGGAGCACCCATCACAACGCAGCGTGCCCAAGGTTACCAGCCACCGGTACGTGGGAAGGCCCCTGAGAAGACAAGGGGGTGGCGGCAGTGCCACATGTGCTTCAGCCCTCTCAGAGGGAGAAATTCCGGCTCACGCTCAACACCGACGGGCGAGCACATCCCGTCGAGAACATCCTGTCCGTCGCCACGCTGCTGCTCGGCCTCGTGGCCTTCTTCTCGACGTTCTGGCCGGCCGCGCACGCCGTCTCGGCCTGGGTGGGCGCGCTCGGCTTCGGCGTCGGCCTGTACTCCCAGTACGTCTCCGCGACCACGCCGCAGCGCTCGCTCAACGTGATCGGGCTGGTCGCCGCGTTCGTGGGGGCCGCGCTCGGCATCGCGCACGGCGGGTTCCTCCCCCGATAGGCACCGCACCACAGGACGACGGCCCCGGAACTCCGGGGCCGTCATGTATGTCGTCGTGTATGTCGTGGTGCGTTATGTCTTTCAGCCGAGAGATGTCCTTCAGCCGAGGTGCAGGTCGACCCCGAGCAGGACGAGGAACCACAGGAACACCGCCAGCAGCGCCTCGGCGATGTCCTTCAGCAGGCCGGGGGTGACGTACTCGTGGACCCAGGCCACGTATAAGCCGATGATCACGTAGACCAGGACGACCAGTGCGCGCACTCGCCATCTCGACATATCGAATCTCCTAGTGTAGGGGGTGCCTGGCGACTTCCCGATGGCGTCTGCACCAAACGGATAAGCTCGGCGACATGGTGCGCATCGGAGCTCATGTCGATCAGACCGATCCGGCCGGCCGGGCCGCGGAGATCGGGGCCGAGGTGGTCCAGTTCTTCCTGGGCGACCCGCAGGGCTACGCCAAGCCGGTGCTGCCCGCCCGGCCGGTCGAGGGCGTGGACGTCTACGTGCACGCGCCCTACCTGATCAACGTGGCCACCACCAACAACCGCATCAGGATCCCCAGCCGCAAGCTGCTGGAGCAGCACCTCAAGGCCGCCGCCGGGCTGGGCGCGAAGGGCCTGGTCGTGCACGGCGGCCACGTCAACAAGAGCGACGACCCGCAGACGGGCTTCGACAACTGGCGCAAGGTGTTCGAGCGCATGGAGTGCCCGATCCCCGTGCTGATCGAGAACACCGCGGGCGGCGGCAACGCGATGGCCCGCACCCTGGAGCGCATCGGCCGGCTCTGGGACGCCCTCGACGGCTTCGACGTGGGCTTCTGCCTCGACACCTGCCACGCCCACGCGGGCGGCGAGGAGCTGGTCGGCCTGGTCGAGCGGGTCAAGGCCATCACCGGCCGGATCGACCTGGTCCACTGCAACGACTCGCGCGACGCGTTCGGCTCGGGCGCCGACCGCCACGCCAACCTGGGCCAGGGGACGATCGACCCCGAGCTGATCCTGGCGGTCTGCCGGGCGGCCGGCGCGCCGATCGTGGTGGAGACGCCGGGCGACGGCCAGGCCGACGACATCACGTTCCTGCGGAAGAATCTCTAGCGTTTACACACAGCCTGTGGATAACTTCCCTGGATTACTGAGAAGAAAAAACGGGTAGAGAGATCAGCCCGCCCAGGCGCCGCTGAGGAACCTGACGGTGTTCAGCAACATCAGCGGCCCCGCGATCAGCACGTACAGCGCGATCACCCACCGCCGCCCGGTCGCCACCTTCGCGACGAGCACCCACAGCGGGAACCACAGCAGCAGCGAGCGCGGGATCGACAGGTAGTACGCCGAAGTCATGAGCGCCGCCGCCTGCGCCCCCGTGTAGACCAGCTCGCTCCACCGCCGCAGCACGAGCAGCCACACCAGCACCGCGACCGCCACCACGGCTCCGGCGATCTCCATGCGGAAGGCCACCGCGAAGTCGTCGCCGCCCATGGCCGAGCCCCACGTCCTTCGCCACGCCTCCCACGGCCAGACGAACTCCCGCCCCCAGCCGGCCTCCTGCGCGTGCTTCCACGCCAGCCAGTCGCCCGACCTGGCGTAGTGGTACGCCGAGTACGCCACCAGCGGCAGGAAGGGCACCAGCAGCCACCCCGCCCGCCGCACCGGCTGCCTGCGCACCGCGAACTCCACGACCAGCGCCACGGCCAGGAACAACCCCGTGATCCGCACGCACGACGCCCCCGCCGCCAGCAGCACCGCCTCCGGCCAGCGCTCCTGCCGGGCGGCCAGCCACGCCGGGACCGCGAAGGCCAGGAACAGCGCCTCGCTGTAGCCCGCCGCCAGGAACACCGCCATCGGGAAGGCCAGCAGCGCCGCCACCGCCATCCACCCGTCGGCGCCCTCCAGCTCGGCCAGCCGGGCCAGCGCCACCACGGCCACCGCGCCCGCCACCAGCGAGATCAGCAGCCCGGCCGTCTCCCAGTCGCGGACCACGAAGTACGCCGCCCGCAGCGCGACGGGCAGGCCGGGGAAGAACGCGGGCAGCCCGGCGTCCGGCGGCCGGCCCGGCTCGCCGTCGTAGCCGTACTGGGCGATGGTGATGAACAGGCCCGCGTCCCACTTGCGCCACTTGCCGGCGTACTCGGCGAACGTGGCGCCGAGTAACGTCGCCATCAGCAGCCCGGCCCGCGAGCCGAGCCAGAGCAGCAGCGCGTCCCTGGCGGCGGAGCGGGTGATCATCGCAGCACGGTGGCCACGGTCAACCGGTCGGGGGCGCCGTCGAAGACCCCGCCCGCCTGGTCGTCGATCTCCCCTTGGCGTACCACGTCCTTGTCCGGGCGCAGGATGTCGCGTACCACGAAGGCCATCATGATGCCGATCGTGATGATCCGTCCCCAGACGGCCGTGAAGTACGTGTCATCGCCGATGCCCAGATCGTTCCGCGACAGCGGCGGCTGCGAGAGCAGGTAGAGCCAGATCGCGGCGAAGTACCAGACCTCGGCGAGCTGCCACAGCACCAGCGGCTTCCAGTTGGGCCGGGCCAGCACCGCGAACGGCACCAGCCAGAGCACGAACTGCGGCGACCACACCTTGTTCGTCATCATGAACGCGGCCAGCGCCAGGAAGCAGAGCTGCGCCAGGCGCGGCCGGCGCGGCGCGGCCAGCGCGAGCACGGCGACGGCCGCGCACATCAGCGCCAGCGACACCATGCCGAGCGTGCTCACGTCCTTCTCGCCCAGGACGGCCCAGCCCTTGTTCTGGAAGAACAACCACGGCGAGCCCCAGTCGACCCCGCGCTCGGCGGAGAAGACGTAGAACCGGCGCCAGCCCTCCCACGCGAGGATCATGAACGGCGCGTTGACCACGACCCACGCGCCCGCCGCCGACCCCATCGTCACCAGGAACGGCCGCCACTTCGCGGTACGCAGCGTGAGCAGGAACAGCGCCCCGGCGAACATCAGCGGGTAGAACTTCGTGGCGATCGCCAGCCCGAGCAGCACCCCGGCCAGCACCTGCCGCTTGCGGGCCCAGGCCAGCAGCATGCCCATCGACAGCGCGCCGGCGACCAGGTCCCAGTTGATGTAGGCGGCCAGCACCACGGCCGGCGAGATCGCGTACCAGAGCGCGTCCCAGCGCCGGGTCGGCCCGGCCACCGCGGCCATGAGCAGAACGCCGAGCACCAGGCAGGCGCCGAGCAGCAGGACGGTCAGGTCGTAGAACCTGACCGCCTGCGCGACCACGTCCCGCTCCACCCACCGCACGACCCAGCTGATCACCTGCATGACCTCGCCCAGCACCACCGGGTACTCGACCTGCTTGTCGAAGGGCACCTGGGCGAAGTAGGGGTTCTGGGTGGACAGCTGCCGGTCGAAGAACAGCGGGTAGATGTCGGTGTAGCAGAAGTTCGTGTAGGTGGTGACCTGGTCGTTCCAGCCGCCGGTGCGGCACGGCAGGCGCACCACGTACGCGAGGCTCGCCCCCAGGGCCGCGATCAGCCCCAGGGGCAGGAAGGGGACGGCACGCGCCGCCAGCGGGACGCGTGCCATGACGCTGGTCACCAGACCTCTCGTCCTGAGGAGCGCGGCGCGGGCGCCTTGCCCCCGCCGAACCCGCCGTTGTCGCCGTTACCGCCGTTGCCGCCGTCGTTGCCCAGGCCGCCGTTGTCACCGGTGCCCTGGTCGGAGCCGCCGTCGTCGTTGACGCCGAAGTTGTCGTCGCCGGTGGTGTCGTCGCCGCAGGGCTGGACGAGGCAGTCCTGGTCGGCGTTGCCGGCGTCATCGCCGAGGGGGTCGTCGCCGCCGAGCGGGTCGTCCGTCGGCGTCGGCGTGGGCGTGGGCGTGGGGCTGGGCACGATGTTCTCCGGCGTGCCGATCTCGGCCTTCTGCGGGAACTGCTCGATCGGCTTGCCCTCGTGCGCGGCCAGCATGAACTTCTGCCAGGCGAGGGTGGGCGGGCCGGCGCCCTCGAAGCCGAGGGACACCTCGACCGGCTTGGTGTAGGGGTTGTTGACGTTGTACTTCTTGTGCGGCTTGCCGCCGGGCGTGATCGGGCAGTTGGAGTGCAGCGGCGGCACGACCTTGCCGGTCTTGGTGGCCACGCACTGCTCGCGGTAGAACCCGACCGCGGCGGAGATCTGCGGCGTGTAGCCGACGAACCAGGCGCCGTTCTCGTCGTTGTTGGTGCCGGTCTTGCCGGCGGCCGGCCGGTTGCCCAGGCCCTTGCCCGCCGCGGTGCCGCTGCGCAGCACCTCCTGCATGGCCACGGTGGCGTCAGCGGCCACGCCCGGGTCGACGACCTGCTTGGCCGGCCGCTGCTCGGGGTAGGCCACCTTCTTGCCCTGCCTGACCTCCCTGACCACGTGCCAGCGGGTGTACTTGCCGGCGTTGGCGAAGATCTGGTAGCCCGCGGCCTGATCCACCGGCGTCACCGGGGCGCTGCCGATGGCGAACTGGTAGTGGTGCTTCTTGACGTCCTCGTCCATGTCCTTGGCGTCGAACCCGGCCGCCTCGACGAGGTTCTTCACGTCGTCGAGCTGGTTGGGCAGCTTGTACGCCATCGACACGAACGCGGTGTTCACCGACTGCGCGGTGGCCTTGATGACGTCGACCGCCTGGCCGACGTTGTGGCTGTTCCTGATGCCGCCGGCCTGCTGGCCCGGCAGGGGATACGGCACCGTCCGGTTGCCCGGCACGTAGCTCTTGAGCGAGTAACCGGCCTGCAACCAGGCGGCCAGCACGTACGGCTTGAACGCCGAGGCGGCCTGCTTCTTGGACTGGAAGGCCTCGTTCCAGGGGTCGGAGATGTAGTCGGTGCCGCCGTAGAAGGCGATGACGCGGCCGTTGCGGGGATCGACGGCGGCGAGACCGGCGTGGAACTCCTTGCTCATGCCCTGCATCGTGCTGGTCACCGCCTCCTTGGCGGCGCGCATGAGCTTGCGGTCGAAGGTGGTGATGATGTGGTAGCCGCCGCTGCGGACCTTGTCCTCGGTGAGGCCGCGCGACTCCAGCTCGTTCAGCACCACCTTGACCATGTAGCCCTTGAGACCGCCCATCTCGTTGGTGGAGTTCTCCTTCACCGTCTTGGGGAACTTGGCGGTCTGCGGCAGGGTGCCGTACTTGTCCGGCCACAGGGTGGCCATGTTCCTGACGACGGTGTTGAAGCGCTCCTTGAGTGCGTCCGCGTCGGCGGACCAGGCCGGCTGCTGGATGCGGGCGGCGAGGTAGGCGCTCTGCTCGGGGGTCAGCTTCGCGGCCGTGACCTTGTCGCCGAAGTACGCCTTGGCGGCGGCCTCGACGCCGTAGGCGCGACCGAAGTTGACCGTGTTGAGGTAGCGCTGGAGGATCTCGTCCTTGGACAGGGTCTCGTCGAGCTTGACCGCGACGAAGATCTCGTTGATCTTGCGCTTGATCGACACTTCCTGGCTGAGGCCGTCGTAGTAGTTGCGGGCCATCTGCTGGGTGATGGTGGAGGCGCCCTGGAGCTGCTGGCCGGTCGCGGTCATGTACAACGAGCGGAACATGCCGGAGATCGAGATGCCGGAGTCCTCGTAGAACGACTGGTTCTCGATGGCGATCGTGGCGTCGCGGACCGACTGGGCCATCTGCGACAGCTTGATGATCTCGCGCTTCTTGCCCAGGCTGGCGATCTCTTTCTTGCCGTCGGCGAAGAAGATCGTGCTCTGCTGGGCGATCGCGTCTTCCTGGGTGCCCGTGGGGACATCGGTGTTGGCGTAGGCCACCATGACCATGCCGAACATCCCGGCCGCCAGGATGACGAAGCCGGCCACCAGGATCTTCCAGCTCGGGACGAACCTGCGCCAGCCGCCGCGGCCCTTCTTGCCGGACGGCCCGGACGGCGGCGCGGGCGGGCCGGACGGCGGCTGCGGCGGGCCGCCCTGGGCGCGGCGGCGCGAGCGGCGCGGGCCCTCGCCACCCGCGCTGATCATGGTCTCCTGGCCGCTCACCACCCGCGTGTCGGCCTGCTCCTGCCGGGCGCGGCGCCCCTGGCGCGGCGGCCGGCCCTCGCGCCCCGGAGGGACGTCCTGGCCGGGCTGGGGCCCGGGCTGGGGCACGGGCTGGGACGGAGACGCGGGGGCACGCCTGGGCGGCGGCTGCTCGTCGTACGGCTGCGCGGCCATGGTGCCCGTCTGCTCGTAGGCGGCTTCCGGACGACGCGGTGGCTGCGCCTGGTTCCAGGGCGACTCGCCGGTTTGAGGTGGAGAACCTTGGGGCACAGAACGGGATGAGCTGGAGCGACGGCGCCTCCCCGGGCGAGCCGTCCCCTCATTCATGCTGTTACTCACACGTCCTCGCACTGTCGTCGGAACAAAAACGGCGTCTGGGCGTGAGGTTTCTCGGCGCCCTCGATGGTCCTGTCACGCTTGGCCCGCGGGGCCAGGCGGCCCGTTCCCGAGGACGTACGAAACCGTCAGGTAATTCCAGGAACAACCTTGACAGACCTCGACGACGTACACCCGGAACTCATCGTAATCGTGGGCCATGGCGGCGAGTTCCGACGCGACCTTTGCCTGTCCGGCATGTGTCCCGAGGGAGTCCCCGTACACGTAGGTCACATGGGTGACGTTCTCCTTCTCGCAGACCGGGCAGAGACGTCCGGTCGGCTCGCCGAAGTGGCGCGCCGCGCGAAGGAGGTAGGGCTGTGCGTCACAGACCTCGCCGCGCGAGGTGCGCCCGGAGCGCAGGGAGCGGACGACCGCCCGTTTCGCGAGGCCGTAATCCACCACCCTTCGCTGTGACCACATGAGCGCCAGACTACGGCGTTTCAGCGGATCATCCCAACGCCTTGGAAAATCCACAGATTGCAGCGATATAGCGGCCCGACGTATCCTGGGGATGTATCGGCTCGATACATCGACGCGAGAGGAGGGCGGTTCCCATGGCCGGCGGGCAGGGCAGGGTCTTGGAGCTGGCCGTGCTCGGGTCGCTGCACGAGACACCGCTACACGGCTACGAGCTGCGTAAACGCCTCAATGCCCTGCTCGGCATGTTCCGCGCGTTCTCCTACGGCTCCCTCTACCCCTGTCTGCGATCACTCCTCGCCGAGGGCCTCATCGCGGAGGAGCAGCCGGCTCCTTCGACGATCGTCGGCGGCCGTTCGAAGATCGTTTACAGGCTGACCGCCGAGGGCAAGGAACGGCTGCAAGAGCTGCTGACCCAAGCCGGGCCCTCCGCCTGGGAGGACGAGAGCTTCGGTGTGCATTTCGCCTTCTTCCGGCACACCGAGGCCGAGGTGCGGCTGCGCATCCTCGAAGGCCGCCGCAGCCGACTGGAGGAGCGGCTCGACGCCGTGCGCACGGCGCTGGCACGCACCAGGGAGCGGCTCGACAGCTACACGCTCGAACTGCAGCGGCACGGGCTCGAGTCGGTCGAGCGCGAGGTGCGCTGGCTCAACGAGCTGATCGCAACGGAGCGTCGGGCCTCGGAAGGGCCCGAAAGAGATACCACGTCAACTGATGAGTAAGGGAGCGAGTGCGATGGGTTCGGTTCGCGTGGCCATTGTCGGGGTCGGCAACTGCGCGTCGTCGCTGGTCCAGGGCGTCCACTATTACAAGGACGCGGATCCGAACACACGGGTCCCGGGCCTGATGCACGTGAAGTTCGGCGACTACCACGTCGGCGACGTCGAGTTCGTCGCCGCCTTCGACGTGGACGCCAAGAAGGTCGGCCGTGACCTGTCGGAGGCGATCGTCGCCAGCGAGAACAACACGATCAAGATCTGCGACGTGCCGCCCCTGGGGGTGACGGTCCAGCGCGGCCACACCTTCGACGGCCTGGGCGAGTACTACCGGGAGATCGTCGAAGAGTCCGACGAGGCCCCGGTCGACGTGGTGCAGGTGCTCCGCGACAACCAGGTGGACGTCCTGGTGTCCTACCTGCCGGTGGGCTCGGAGGAGGCCGACCGCTTCTACGCGCAGTGCGCCCTCGACGCCAAGGTCGCCTTCGTCAACGCGCTGCCGGTCTTCATCGCCTCCGACCCCGAGTGGGCCGAGAAGTTCACCGAGGCCGGGGTGCCGATCGTCGGCGACGACATCAAGTCGCAGGTCGGCGCCACGATCACGCACCGGGTGCTGGCCAAGCTGTTCGAGGACCGCGGGGTCGAGCTGCTGCGCACGTACCAGCTCAACTTCGGCGGCAACATGGACTTCATGAACATGCTGGAGCGCAAGCGCCTCCAGTCCAAGAAGATCTCCAAGACGCAGTCGGTCACCTCGCAGATCCCGCACGAGATGGGCAAGGCCGACGTGCACATCGGGCCGTCGGACCACGTGCCGTGGCTGGACGACCGCAAGTGGGCGTACGTGCGGCTGGAGGGGCGCTCCTTCGGCGACACGCCGCTCAACCTGGAGTACAAGCTGGAGGTCTGGGACTCCCCCAACTCGGCCGGCATCATCATCGACGCCGTCCGGGCCGCCAAGATCGCCCTCGACCGGGGCATCGGCGGGCCGATCCTGTCGGCGTCCTCCTACTTCATGAAGTCGCCGCCGAAGCAGTTCTCCGACGACGAGGCCCGCGAGTACGTCGAGAAGTTCATCAGGGGCGAGGTCGAGCGCTGACCCTCCCGCCGACGCCGGCGCCGCGCCCGCGAGGGTGCGGCGCCGGCCGCGTTCTCAGGGGGCGTGCCGCCGGCGCCTCAGGGGCGCGCGGCCGGCGGGAGGCCGGCGGCGGAGGCGGGCTCCCAGGCCAGCGGGTCGGAGCCCAGCTCGGCCAGCAGCGGCACCTGCTCGCGGCACCACGGGGAGATCGCCAGCAGCCCGTTGCGCGCGCCCTCGGCGAACTCCTTCCACGGCATCCACATCGTCTCCCCCACCTCCTCCGGGTTGGGCGCCACGGGCCCGTCGACGGTGACCCGGTAGACCGGGCACAGCTCGTGCTCGACGATGCCGTTGGCCATGACGGCGCGGTAGGAGAAGGCGGGCAGCATCAGATCGGCGCCCGCGGCGCTCAGCCCCAGCTCGTACGACAGCCGCCGCAGCACGGCCAGGTCGAGGGCCTCGCCCGGCAGCGGATGGCCGCAGCAGCTGTTGGTCCACACACCCGGCCAGGTGATCTTGTGATCGGCCCGCTTGGTGAGCAGCACGCGGCCTTCGGGATCGAAGACATAGCTGGAGAACGCCAGGTGAAGCGGGGTTTCCTGGCCGTGCACCGACGTCTTGGGTGCGGTGCCGAGCGCGCGGCCGTCGCGGTCGACCAGCACAACGTGTTCCTCTGTGGTCACGCTTTGAAGCGTACGCAATGACGCCACCCGCCAGGAACACCCGGATCGGCCTGCTGCATCAACCTCCTCCGCATCCTAGACGACGCGCGCCCGGCTAGGCTGGCGGCGTGTCCTTCGTCGCCGATCTCCGCGTGGTCCTCCAGGGCAGGGATTTCAGGCGCCTGTTCGGCACGCGGCTGGTCTCCCAGTTCTCCGACGGGATCTTCCAGTTCAGCGTCGCCGGGTTCGCCTTCTTCAGCCCCGAGAGCCGGACGACCGCGCTGCAGGTGGCCGCCGGGCTGGCGGTGCTCCTGATGCCGTACAGCGTCCTCGGCCCGTTCGTCGGCGTGTTCATCGACCGGTGGTCGCGGCGCCAGATCCTGGTCGTGGCACCCCTGGTGCGCGGCGCGCTGCTGCTGCTGGCCGCCGCGCTGGTCGCCGCCGACGTGCCCGATCCGGCGTTCTACGCGGCGGCGCTCGGCGTGCTGGCGGTCAACCGGTTCTTCCTGGCCGCGCTCGGCGCCTCGCTGCCCCACGTCGTCCCGGCCGACCGGCTGCTGTCGGCCAACGCGGTCGTGCCGACCGCGGGCACGGTGGTGACGTTCGTGGGCGCGGGCGTGGGGTTCGCGCTGCGCGAGCTGGTCGGCGGCGACGACCCCGGCGTGGCGGCGCTGCTGGTCGCCTCCGGCGTGGTGTTCGGGCTGAGCTCGCTGATCGCCCGGCGGATGGACCGGATGTTGCTCGGCCCCTGGCCCGACCCCGACCGGCCGCAGGCCCGCGAGGCGCTGCGCAACGTGGTCGCCGGCCTGGCCGACGGCGCCAGGCACCTGGCCGGGCACCGGTTCGCGGCGGCGACCATGGGCGCGATGGCCGCCCACCGCTTCTTCTACGGCATGGCCACCGCGCTCGGCATCATCCTCTACCGCTACTACTTCACCGACGGCGACCCCGACGCCGCGCTGCGGGGCATCGGCCTGGTCGTGGCCACCTCCGGCGCGGGCTTCTTCGTCGCGGTGCTCATCACCCCGTACGCGACCGAGCGTTTCTCCATCGAGCGCTGGGTGCCGATCGCGCTGACGGCGGCCGGCGTGCTGTCGGCGGCGCTGGTGCTGCCGTTCCAGGAGTGGGGGCTCGCGGCGGCCGGGTTCGTGCTGGGCGTGGCCGGGCAGAGCGTCAAGATCTGCGCCGACACCGTCGTCCAGCGCGACGTCGAGGACATCTACCGGGGCCGCGCGTTCTCCATCTACGACATGCTCTTCAACGGCATGTACGTGCTGGCCGCGGCCCTGTCGGCGGCCATCCTGCCGGCCGACGGCAAGTCGTACGCGGCCGTCGCGATCATCTCGCTGGGCTACCCGCTCGCCGCGCTCGCCTACCGGATCGCCGCCCGCTCCTCACGCACCGAGGCCGTGTGACCTGGCCCACTCCAGCAGCGCCTCGGTGGCGGCCTCCTTGCCGATCGCGCCCTTGTCGAGCCTGAGTTCGAGCAGGAACTTGTAGGCCCTGCCCACCACCGGCCCCGGCCCGACGCCCAGCACGCGCTGGATCTCGTTGCCGTCGAGCTCCGGCCGGATCTTGGCCAGCTCCTCCTCCTCGGCCAGCCTGGCGATGCGCTCCTCCAGATGGTCGTAGGTGCGCGAGAGCGCGGCCGCCTTGCGCTTGTTGCGCGTGGTGCAGTCGGCCCTGGTCAGCTTGTGCAGCCGGTCGAGCAGGTGGCCGGCGTCGCGGACGTAGCGGCGCACGGCGCTGTCGGTCCACTCGCCCGTGCCGTAGCCGTGGAAGCGCAGGTGCAGCTCGACCAGCCGGGAGACGTCGGCCACGACGTCCTTGGGGAACTTCAGCTCGCTCATGCGCTTCTTCGTGAGCTGGGCGCCGACCACCTCGTGGTGGTGGAACGACACCCGGCCGCCCGCCTCGTGCCGGCGCGTCTTGGGCTTGCCCACGTCGTGCATGAGCGCCGCCCAGCGCAGGACGCGGTCGGGCTTGCCGTCCTCCTCCTGGGCGATGGCCTGGTCGAGCACGGTCAGCGTGTGCTCGTAGACGTCCTTGTGCCGGTGGTGCTCGTCGATCTCCAGGCGGAGTTTGGGCAGCTCGGGCAGCACGCAGGCGGCCAGGCCCGTGTCGACGAGGAGTCGCAGCCCCTCTCTGGGGTAGAGCCCGCAGATGAGCTTGTCCAGCTCGTCCCGGATGCGTTCGGCGGAGACGATCTCGATCCGCTCGGCCATCGCCGTCATCGCCGCCAGCGCGGCGGGGTCCACGGCGAAGCCGAGCTGCGAGGCGAACCTGGCGGCGCGCAACATCCGCAGCGGGTCGTCGTCGAAGGAGCGCTCCGGCGGGCCGGGCGTGCGCAGCACCTTGGCGGCCAGGTCGGCGAGCCCGCCGTACGGGTCGACGAACTCGTGGCCCGGCAGGCGCACCGCCATCGCGTTGACCGCGAAGTCGCGCCGCTCCAGGTCGGCCTCCAGCGTCTCGCCGTACATGACCTCGGGTTTGCGCGACTTCGGGTCGTACGACTCGCTGCGATACGTGGTGATCTCGATCAGCCAGTTGCCCTTGCGCAGGCCGACCGTGCCGAAGTCGATGCCGATCGTCCACACCGAGTCGGCCCAGCTCCTGACGATCTCCAGCACCCGCTCGGGGCGGGCGTCGGTGGTCAGGTCGAGGTCGTTGCCGACCCGGCCGAGCAGGATGTCGCGCACGGGGCCGCCCACCAGGGCGAGCTCATGCCCCTGCGCGGAGAACAGGCGGCCGAGCTCGTCGGCCACCGGAGCGATCTTGCGGAACAGGTCGGTCACGGCCTGCCGCTGGCTGTCGGTCAAAGTTGAGTCCACCACAACCGGGTTGGTCCTTCGTCATCCGGAACATATCCCCCGGGCCACATGAGGTCCGGGTTACCTTCGGTCAAGGGACCGTCGGGGGCCATGCAACAAGGCTAGGAGGTCTACATGAAGGACGCCCTCGCGATCCACCGCTGGCTCCTCGCTCACCAGGTCCATCATGAGATCGTACGCCTTCCGCGCCCCATGACTTGCGCGGAAGAGCTCCCCGAGACGCTCTCCGCCGCGCCCGAGCGGTGCCTGATGGTCAGGGTCTTCGAGGTGGCCACCAGGATCGGCCGCGAGGCCGTCGTCGCGGTCGCCTTCCCGGTGTCCGCGCCTCCGCGTCCCGGCACCGTGGGCGGCCTGCTCGGCGTGCGCCAGGTGCGCCCGGCGCCGGCCCACGTCGTCAACGCCGCCACCGACTACGCCCACGGGCTGGTGTGCCCGCTGCTGCTGCCCGAGTCCCTGCCGCTGCTCATCGACGACCGGCTGCGGGCCGACACCGAGCCCGTCTTCACCGCCACAGGAGAGCGCCACACCGCGCTCAGCATCAGGGCCCTCGACCTGGTGACTCTCCTGCCAGGCAAGATGGTCGACCTACGCGGCCCGCGGCCCAGAGGATCACGTGGGGCGGTCGCGGGGCGGCACTGAACCCGTACCATTGCGGGCGTGCGTCGTCGTACTCCAGCCCGGGCAGCCGCGTGATCCGTAAGACCGCGCTGCTCGCCGTGCTGTCCGCCGCGTTGCTCGCCCCCGTCCTGGCGGTGACGCCGAGCACGGCTGCCACGAGCGCGCCATCCAGCAGGCAGTCGCTGTCCGTCGCCATCGCCTCCATCACGCCCTCCGTCCCGCGCACCGCGACCGAGGTGATCAAGTTCACCGGCACGGTGCGCAACGACAGCGGCACCGACATGACCGGCCTCCAGGTACGCCTGCGCTACGACGCCCAAAAGCTGCCCGACCGCGCCTCCATGTCCACCTACCTCAACGACCAGACCACGGCGACGCTGCCGGTCAACGTCTCCACCCGCACCTCCTACATGGACCTGCAGCCGCTGGCCTCGGGGAGCAGCGCCCGCTGGGAGTTCCAGGCCACGCCGGTCCAGCTCGGCCTGCGCGAGTTCGGCGTCTACAAGATCGCCGTGGACATCGCCCAGTACGGCGTGCCGCTCCAGGCGCAGCGCACGCTGCTCACCTACGCGCCGCCGACCCCGCAGAAGCTGCCGCGCACCAAGCTGGCCGTGGCCCTGCCGGTCATCGACCAGCCCCACCGGGCCACCGACGAGCCCGTGTTCGTCGACGACAAGCTGAGCCAGGCGATCAGCGGCAAGGGCCGCCTGGCCGACCTGCTGGCCATCGCCCAGTCCGCGCCCAGCAGCGTGACGTGGTTCGTCGAGCCCTCGCTGCTCGACGACCTCGCCGTCATGTCCAAGAACTACAAGGTCAAGACCAAGGACGGCGAGCAGGACAGGCCCGCCAGCGCCGCGGCCGGCCAGTGGCTGCAGGCCATGCGCACCGCGCTGGCCGCCTCCCCCGTCGTCGCCGTCCCGTACGCCGACCCCGACATCACGGCCCTCACCCACCAGGGCCTGGACGACCAGCCCGGCCGGGCGATCAGACTCGGCGGCCAGAAGGCCAAGGAACTGCTCGGCCGCGACGTGAAGACCACGATCAACTGGCCGGCCGTGGGCCTGCTCGACGCCGACGCGCTCGACCTGCTCGCGGTCAGCGACGACAAGGTCGACACCGTCCTGCTCAACTCCACCAACCTGCCGCCGCGGCAGCAGGCGCAGGCACAAGCGCCGCTCACGTTCACGCCCGACGCCGCCGCCACCCTCGACACGGTCAACGGCCCCGTCACGGCGCTGGTCGCCGACACCGAGCTGAGCCGCCTGTTCGAGCCCCAGGCCGGCTCGTCGCTGCTGCTCAGCACGCAGCGCTTCGTCGCCGAGACCGCGATGATCGCCACGGAGCCCGGCCAGGTCCTGCCCCGCTCGGTGGTCGTCGCCCCGTCGCGGCGCTGGGACCCCAACCCGGCGCTCGTCACCGGCCTGCTCGACACCGCGAAACGGCTGCCCTGGCTCCAGCTCACCTCGCTGGAGTCCGTCAAGCCCGGCAAGGCGTCGGTGCCGCGCGCCGGGCTGACCTACACCGACCAGGACCGCCGCGAGGAGCTGAGCGGCAAGTACCTGGGGCCGATCAAGGAAGCCGCCGCGCAGGCCGAGCTCACCACGCTCATCAAGAGCACGCGTACGCCGTCCGGCTTCGACGCCGCGGTGCTGCGCGCCGCCTCCTCGGCCTGGCGCAACAACACCCGCATGGGCCGCGCGGTGACGAGCGCCGTGAGCAAGGAGGTCACCGAGCGCGTCAACCGCGTCCAGATCACCGGCGTCGGGCCCGACCGGCCGAAGACGCTGGCCGGCAGCAACGGCGAGGTGCCCATCAGCGTGAAGAACTCCAGCGGCGCCGAGGTCAAGCTCTACATCGACGTCAAGTCCGCCGACCAGAAGCTGCTGCAGATCATCCCGAGGAAGGACCGGCAGGAGCTGCTGACCATCGGCGCCGGCCAGAGCGGCACCGTCCAGGTGTCGATGAACGCCACGCCCGGCACCAGCGGCGACGCGACGGTGATCGTCCAGCTCAAGACCGCCGACGGCAAGGCGTACGGCGAGCCGCAGCGCCTGACCATCCGCACCACCGGCTACACCGGCATCGCCTCGGTGATCGTGGGCGCCGCGCTCACCGTCATGCTGGCCGCCGTGGTGACGCGGGTGCTGCGGCGCAGGGCCGAACGCAGGCGCGCCACCGCCGCCAGGAACCGGGAGAGTGAAGCCGTATGAGCCGCATGATGCGGGCCAGCGCCATCATGGCGGCCGGGACGATGGTCTCCCGGGTCACCGGGTTCGTGCGGACCATGGTGCTCGCCTACGCCATCGGCACGGCCGCGCTGGGCGACGCCTACAACGCCGCCTACTCGATCCCGTACAGCATTCTCGACCTGCTGCTGCTCGGCGTGCTCAGCAGCGTCGTGGTGCCGATGATCGTGCGGGCCCAGCAGCACGACCCCGACGGCGGCCGGGCCTACGAGCAGCGGCTGCTGACCGTGGCGACGGTAACGCTGGCCGTCGTGGCGGTGCTGGCCGTGCTCGCCGCGCCGCTGCTCATCGAGCTCTACACCGGCTGGGCGCCCGACAGCAGGAAGTACGAGGTCAGCGTCATGCTGGCCCGGTTCATCCTGCCGCAGCTCGCCTTCTTCGGCATCGGCGCGGTGGCGGGCGCGATCCTCAACACGCGCGACCGGTTCGGCGCGCCCATGTGGGCGCCGGTGCTCAACAACCTGGTCGTGATCTGCGTGTTCGTGGCGTACGCGCTGGTCAGCAGCGCGCGCGACAACGTCGAGGCGGTCACCGACCTCGACCTCGCGCTGCTCGGGCTCGGCACCACGGCCGGCATCGTGGCCCAGGCGTCGGTGCTGATCGTCGCGCTGCGCCGGGCCGGCTTCTCCTTCGTGCCCCGCTTCGACCTGCGCAACGCCCGGCTGGGCGAGATGGGCAAGGCCGGCATCTGGACGATCGGCTACGTCATCGTCACCCAGCTCGGCTTCCTGCTGACCACCAACCTGGCGGCCAGGGCCGGCGACGAGGTGTCGGGCCACGGCATCAGCCCCTACTCGCTGGCGTTCCAGCTCTTCCAGCTCCCGTACGGCGTCATCGGCGTCTCGGTGATCACGGCCATGCTGCCGCGCATGAGCCGGGCGGTCGGCGATGGCCGGCTCGGCGAGGTGCGCGACGAGTTCGGCTCCAGCGTGCGGCTCATCTGCGCGCTGATGGTGCCGGTGTCGCTGCTGCTCATGGTGCTCGGGCCGGCGATCACCGTGCCGATCTACGGGCACGGGGCCAACACCGTGGCCGACGCGGTCTACATCGGCAACGTGCTCCAGGTCTACGGCCTGGCGCTGGTGCCGTTCTCGGTCTTCCAGCTCCTGCTGCGGGTCTTCTACAGCTTCGGCGACACGCGGACGCCGGTCTACGTCGGGGCCGGCACGACCGCGGTCAACGCGGGGCTGATGGTGGTGTTCTACCTGCTGCTGCCGGCCCGGTACGCGGTCATGGGGCTGGCCCTCGCGTACGCGATCGCGTACGGGCTGGGCGCGGTCCTCGCCTGGTGGCTGGCCAGCCGCCGGGTCCACGGCCTCGACGGCTGGACGATCGGCATGGCGCTGACCCGGATGTACCTCGCCTCGCTGCCCACCGCCGTGCTGGCGCTGGCCGCGGTCTGGGCGGTCACGCAGGCGTTCGGGGGTCTCGGTTTCGTCACCTCGCTCATCGTCCTGGCGGTCGGCGGCGGCCTCGGACTGCTGCTCTACCTCGGTGTGGCTCACAGAATGCGCATACCGGAGGTCAACTCGATCGTTGGGATGGTCGCGAGACGGGTAGGTCGGTAAAGAAACTCGGCACTACGATGGAGTCCGACACGCGCGAATGGAAGCAGGAGGGGCGTGGGCGGATCCACCCGGCATAGCGCGCCTTCGTGGGACACCACGCGGGAGAGACGAGTCATGCCCGATCGGCCAAGCGGAGTGAGCCAGTGAGCACATCGGCCGTCGAACCCGGCACCCGCCTCGCCGAGCGCTTCCGGCTGGAGGACCGCGTCAGCGAGTCCGACGGCGCGACGCTCTGGAAGGCCATCGACGAGATCCTGGCCCGCCCCGTGGCGGTGCACACCTTCGCCCCCGACTTCCCCCGCGTGCACGAGGTCGTCACGGCCGCCCGCGCGGCCAGCCGGCTCACCGACCCGCGCCTGACCCAGGTGTTCGACGCGGCCGAGGACGACAAGCACGCCTACGTCGTCAGCGAGTGGGTCACCGGCGACTCGCTGGCCGACCTGCTGGCCGGCGGCCCGATGGAGCCCGAGCGCGCGGCCGGGCTGGTGGCCGAGGCCGCCGAGGCCCTGGCGCACGCCCACGAGGCCCGCCTCTACCACCTGTGCCTGCGCCCGGCCCACCTGGTGTGGACCACCGGCAACACCGTCAAGGTGCTCGGCGTGGCGGTCGACGCCGCCATGTACGGCCTGACCACCGACCAGCCGGCGCTCGACGACGCCGAGGGCCTGGGCCGGCTGCTGTACGCGGGCCTGACCGGCCACTGGCCCGGCGACGAGGAGGAGGGCGGCCTGCCGCCGGCCCCCATGATGGACGGCCGCTTCTGCACGCCGCGCCAGGTCACCGCCGGCGTGCCCGGCTACCTCGACGCCGTGACGGTGCGGGCCTGCCTGCCCGACTCGCGCAGGGGCCAGGGCGCGCTGTCCAGCCCGGCCGAGATCGCCGAGGCGCTGGCCGACGTGGCCAGGCCGATGCCGATCCCCATCGCCTACCCCGCCACGCCCACGGTGCCCGCCGCCTCGCACAGCGAGGGCCTCGACGTCGCGCACCGCCCGCAGACCACCCAGACCCCGAGGCCGCACGTGCCGCGGCGCCCGCCGGGCGGCGGCGGCAGCACCCTCAACCGGGTGCTGATGACGATCGTGGTGCTGCTCGTCATCGTCGCGGTCGGCGTCGGCGCCTGGACCATCGGCCGCAGCCTGGGCAGCGGCACCGAGCCGGAGGCGCAGCCCACCACGCCGAGCGCCTCGGCGTCCTCGTCCTCCGCGGCGGCGGCCCAGGTGGTCAAGCCGGACAAGGCCCGGGGCTTCGACCCGCTCGGCGACGACGGCGACGAGAACACCGACGAGGCCAAGTTCGCCATCGACGGCAAGCCCAGCACCCTGTGGAAGACCCAGAGCTACACCAGTGCCGAGCTGGGCAACCTCAAGAAGGGCGTCGGCCTGCTGCTCGACATGGGCAAGTCCGTCCAGGTCAGCGACGTGGCGGTGACGCTGGCCGACGCCTCGGGCGCGGGCGTGGAGCTCAAGGTGGGAGGCTCGGCCGACCTCGGCTCGCTGAAGACGGTCGCCACGGCCAAGGACGCGTCCGGCAAGACCACGCTGAAACCCGATCAGGCGGCGAGCGGACAGTACGTTTTGATCTGGTTTACCCGACTTCCGGCGGATGCAGGGATGTTTCGTGGCACCATCTATGAAGTAGTCGTGCACTCTCCCGGATCGGCATAATCAGGAAATTCTCTTGTGAACTCCCCACCCGATACACCTTCAGCAGCGGATCGGCCGGCGGTCACGGACGCCGAGCTGTTGACCGCGCACATCAACGGGGATCCTCACGCCTTCAGCGAAATCGTCAAACGGCACCGCGACCGCATGTGGGCGGTCGCCCTGCGTACGCTCGGTGACCCGGACGAGGCCGCCGACGCGGTGCAGGACGCCTTCGTCTCCGCCTATCGCAAGGCCGCCTCGTTCCGCGGCGAAGCGGCCGTCACCACCTGGCTGCACCGCATCGTGGTCAACGCCTGCCTCGACCGCATGCGGCGCAAGTCCGTGCGGCCGGTGGCCGACGACGAGCTCATCGAGGCCGCCGAGCGCGAGACGCCGATGCCCGACCAGACTCTGGAGCGCGAGGTCTCGCTGGAGGTTTCGGCCGCTCTCAAACTGCTGCCCGCCGACCAGCGGGCGGCCCTCGTACTCGTGGACATGATGGGTTATTCGGTCGAAGACGCAGCTCAGGTGCTGGAGGTGCCGAGCGGCACCGTGAAGAGCCGGTGCGCCCGCGGGCGTGCGAAACTTGCCCCGATTCTTTCGCATCTGCGGAACCGATCTGAGCTCAATCGCGTCTCATCCGCGAAGGGAGCAGAACTTCGTGACGGGTGATACGCACTACGATCTGGAGACCCTCGCCGAGTTGGCCGAGGATCTCCTGGACGCTGCCACGGCACGCCAGGTCCGCGAGCATCTCGCGGTATGCGACCCCTGCGGGGAGCGGCTGGCCGACCTGGCGGCGGTTCGCGAGGTGCTCGCGGCGACCCCCACCCCGGCCATGCCGATGGGTGTCGCATTGCGCATCGACAAGGCCCTGGCGGCCGAGGCGGAATCTCGACGCGGGGCGGTCGGCCTCGCGGAGACGCCTGACTGGGACGAGCTCATGCGGGACGCCCCCTGGGAGCGGCCGGTCGAGGTGCCGCAGCCGGTGGGCGCCGTGAGCCGTACGGGCGCGGGCGGCCGTACGGAAGCGGACGCCGCCGAGCCCGTGCGCCTCGGGGTGGTCTCCGACGACGGCACCATCGTCCCGGCGAGCACGCGGTCCACCAGGCGGCGCCGTTGGGCGCTGCCCGCGGTGGCGGCGGCGGCCGCGGCGGCCGTGGTCGGCACGGCGGTGGTCTCGACGAACCTGCTCGCCTCCGGCGGCTCGACGGCCGGGTCCGCGCCGGTCGCGCTGCCCGCCACCAGCGCTTCGAAGGACTTCACGAAAGCGCCGGCGCGGGCTTACAAGCTGACCGACAGCGGCTACAACTACAGCGACAACGAGCTGCGCCAGCCGATGGAGCAGTTCTTCGGCTTCGCCCAGGGGCAGCAGCCGATGGGCGGCGACAACTCCGGCACCGACCCGGTGTCCCGGTGCGTCAGCAAGGTGGGCGACCGCAGCAAGCTGGAGACCTTCGCGGTCGACCAGGGCCAGTACAACGGCCAGGAGGCGCTCATCGTCACCTCCTGGAAGAACCGCGCGGCCAAGAAGATCCGCATCGACATCGTCGATCCGTTCAACTGCAAGAACCTGCGCAAGCCCGCGCTGGGCCGCTGGTAGCCCTCGCTCGCGTTCATCGTGCGAAGAGCCCGCTTCGGCGGGCTCTTCTGCTGTGCGCGGAAACCCTGTGGAAAAGTACGCACAAACGGTCGTTCGCGCAGGTGGGTGGAGGGATCGGCGGTGCCGCAGCGGCGTCGCGGGTAGGGCGGGGAATCAGGGCGGCCTAGGATCTGTTGACGCCGGTGCAACAAGCAGACGAGGAAGGCGTGGAGCGTTGAGCGACGTTCGTAACGTGATCATCATTGGATCCGGGCCAGCCGGCTACACCGCGGCCGTCTACTCCGCGCGCGCCGAGCTCAAGCCCCTGGTCTTCGAGGGCTCCGTCACCGCCGGTGGCGCGCTCATGAACACCACCGACGTGGAGAACTTCCCCGGGTTCCCCGACGGGATCATGGGGCCCGACCTCATGGACAACCTGCGCAAGCAGGCCGAGCGCTTCGGCGCCGAGCTGGTGGCGGACGACGTCGTCGAGGTCGACCTGGAGGCCAACCCCAAGGTCGTCAAGACGCACACCGACACCTACTACGCCAAGTCCGTCATCCTGGCCATGGGCTCCGGCTACCGCGAGCTCGGGCTGGAGAACGAGAAGCGCCTGTCCGGCCACGGCGTGTCCTGGTGCGCCACCTGTGACGGCTTCTTCTTCCGCAACAAGGACATCGTGGTCGTCGGCGGCGGCGACACGGCGATGGAGGAGGCCACGTTCCTGACCCGGTTCGGGCGCATGGTCACCGTGGTCCACCGGCGTGACGAGCTGCGGGCCAGCAAGATCATGCAGGAGCGGGCGTTCGCCAACGACAAGATCCGCTTCGTCTGGGACTCCGAGGTCGTCGACGTCCTCGGCGACACCAAGGTCGAGGCCGTCAAGCTGCGCAACGTCAAGACCGGCGAGGAGTGCGAGCTGGCGACCGACGCGCTGTTCCTCGCGATCGGCCACGATCCGCGTACCGATCTCGTCAAGGGTCAGATCGACCTGGACGAGAACGGGTACGTGAAGGTCGCCTCCCCCAGCACGGCGACCAACATCCCTGGTGTCTTCGCCGCGGGTGACGTGGTCGACCACACCTACCGCCAGGCCATCACCGCGGCCGGCACCGGTTGTGCGGCCTCGCTCGACTCCGAGCGCTGGCTCGCCGAGAACGACAAGTAAGGAGCGCACTGTGAAGGCAGTCACCGACGCCACGTTCGAGGCCGAGGTTCTCAAGAGCGGCAAGCCCGTGCTCGTCGACTTCTGGGCCGAGTGGTGCGGCCCGTGCCGTCAGGTCTCGCCCATCCTGGAGGAGATCTCCAAGGAGCACGGCGACAAGCTGGAGATCGTCAAGCTCAACATCGACGAGAACCCCGAGGTCCCTCGCCAGTACGGTGTGCTCCAGATCCCCACGATGAACGTCTACAAGGACGGCAAGGTCGTCAAGCAGATCATCGGCGCCAAGCCGAAGGCCATGCTGCTGCGCGAGCTCGACGGCGTCATCTGAGCGTGCGTCCAGGCGTCGTCCGAGCGTGCGCCCGCTCGTCGATGAGCCCCCCGCGGTCTCCGCGGGGGGCTCATCGCATGACTGGGGCTCCTGGAGCGGCCGCCAGCGGCTCTCAGACGGGACGCAGGGCCCGTTCCGGGCTCATGGAGCCGAGAAGGCGTTCGAGCGCCACCTCGACGTCCTCACGCCACGAGACGGCGCTCTTGAGTTCGAGCCGCAGCCGCGGAAAACGCAAATGCGGACGAACCGTCTTAAATCCCACCGACAGCAAATACTCCGCGGGAACGATACAACTGGGTTCCTCCCACTTGAGGTCCCCGAACGCCTCGATGGCCTTGACCCCGCGCCGCGTCAGGTCCTTGGCCACGCCCTGGATGAGCATCCGCCCCAGCCCGCCGCCGGCGAACTCCGGGATGATGTGCGCCGTCATCAGCAGGACCGCGTCCGCGCTGACCGGAGAGGTCGGGAACGCCACCGAGCGCGGGGTGTGCAGGGGCGGGCTGTAGAGCACGAATCCGGCCGGCACGCCGTCCACGTACACGATCTTGCCGCAGCTTCCCCACTCCAGCAGCGTCGCGGAGAGCCATGCTTCCTTCTCCAGGCCCGGGTCACCCGACTCCAGCGCGCGCTCCCCGCTCATGGGGTCGAGCTCCCAGAACACGCACCGCCGGCAGCGGCGCGGCAAATCTTCAAGATTGTCCAGGGTAATGTTGACCAGCCGGCGCGACAACTACGGCCCCTATCGTTGACCCGGAAAAGCGCGCGAAAACCGCGTCCACAGGTGGCATCGTAGCTCAGTGAAGAAGACGCCAGCGGACACCACGACGCCGAGCCCGGTCACGTGCGACATGTCCGTCTGGCGTAATCTGGTATTTCCGCCCCATATGAGACCTAGGAGGTGGGCCGTGACGGAAGAGCTGGATCACGGTCAGACACCCGCGCCGCCCCAAGGGTCGCGCATCGACGCCTACGTCGATCGGTACGCCGCGCGAGCTACCGGGATGGTCGCTTCCGAGATCCGAGCTCTCTTCGCCGTCGCGTCGAGGCCCGAGGTGGTCTCGCTCGCGGGCGGCATGCCGTACGTCACCGCCCTCCCCCTCGACATGGTCGGCGAGCTGGTCTCCGACCTCGTCACGCGGCGCGGCCCGGTCGCGCTCCAGTACGGCTCCGGCCAGGGTGACCCGCACCTGCGCGAGCAGATCTGCGACGTCATGCGGCTGGAGGGGATCCAGGCCGTGGCGGACGACGTGGTCGTCACCGTGGGCTCGCAGCAGGCACTCGACCTGATCACCCGCATCTTCATCGACCCGGGCGACGTGGTGCTCGCCGAGGGTCCCTCGTACGTAGGAGCGCTGGGCACTTTCGCCGCCTACCAGGCCAAGGTGGTCCACATCGCCATGGACGACCAGGGCATCGTGCCCGAGTCCCTGGCCCAGACCATCTACGCGCTGGAGACCGCGGGCGCGCCCATCAAGTTCCTCTACACGATCCCCAACTTCCAGAACCCGGCCGGCGTCACCCTCAACATCGCCCGCCGCCAGCAGGTCCTCGACATCTGCCAGCGGGCCGGGGTGCTGGTCATCGAGGACAACCCGTACGGGCTGCTCGGCTTCGACGGCGAGCCCATGCCCGCGCTGCGGGCCGACAACCCCGACGGGGTCGTCTACCTCGGGTCGTTCTCCAAGACCCTCGCCCCCGGCTTCCGGGTCGGCTGGGCGCTGGCGCCGCACGCGATCCGCGACAAGCTCGTGCTCGCCATGGAGTCGGCCGTGTTGTCGCACTCGTCGTTCACGCAGCTCGCCGTCGGCCAGTACCTCGCCACCCAGCCGTGGCGGGAGCAGATCAAGACCTTCCGCGAGCTCTACCGCGAGCGCCGCGACGCGCTGCTCGACGCGCTCGACGCCCTGATGCCCCCGGAGGTCACCTGGACCCGGCCCGCCGGGGGCTTCTTCGTCTGGGCCACCCTGCCCGAAGGGCTCGACTCGAAGGCCATCCTGCCGAGGGCCGTCGCCGAGCGGGTGGCCTTCGTCCCGGGCACCGGCTTCTTCTCGGACGGCAGCGGCGCCAGGCACATGCGGCTGTCGTACTGCTACCCCGAGCCGGATCGGATCCGGGAGGGCGTGCGGCGGCTGGCCGGGGTGGTCGAGCAGGAGATCCAGCTCCGGGACACGTTCGGCACCAGCTCGGCCCGCGACCACAACGGCGTCGACACGCCGGGCCCGGACCTGGCCTGACCCCTTTCGCGCACTCGGGGCAGCACCGCCACTCGACGGCGGCGCTGCCCCGACCCGCTCCGCCGTGGGCGGAATCACCGGACGAAACCCCAGGACGAGCACCTCACGTACCTCCTTCGCCTCCGGCGCCGGTACGCTCGGACAGCGTTCTGTCAGCAGAGGAGAAGAGATGAGCGATCTGGGCCATGTGCTGGTGCTGGCCGGAGGCCTCTCCTACGAGCGAGAGGTGTCCCTGCGCTCGGGTCGCCGGGTCAACGAGGTGCTGCGCGCCGCGGGCGTCGACGTCGAGACCCGCGACACCGACGCCTCCCTCGTGCCCTCGATCCTCGCCGATCCCCCGGACGCGGTGTTCGTGACCCTGCACGGTGGCGCGGGCGAGGACGGCGCCATCCGCTCCGTCCTGGAGCTCCTCGACGTGCCGTACGTGGGTGCCGACCCCGACGCCTGCCGGGTGGCCTTCGACAAGCCCACCGCCAAGGCGGTCGTCCGCTCCGTCGGCCTGCGTACGCCGGAGTCGGTCACGCTGCCCAAGGAGACCTTCCACGACCTGGGCGCCACGGTCGTGCTCGGGCGGATCATCGAGCGTCTCGGCCTTCCCCTGTTCGTCAAGCCCGCGCGGGGCGGCTCCGCGCTGGGCGCCTCGATCGTCCGTACGGCCGAGGAGCTTCCCGCCGCGATGGTCGGCTGCTTCGCCTACGGCGACACCGCTCTCATCGAGCGCTACGTCGAGGGCGTGGAGGTCGCCGTGTCGGTGGTGGACCTCGGCGACGGCCCGATCGCCCTGCCCGCCGTCGAGATCGTCCCGGACGAGGGCGTCTACGACTACGCGGCCCGCTACACCGCCGGGCACACCGAGTTCTTCGCCCCCGCCCGCCTCTCCCCCGCGGCCGCCGCGGCGTGCGCCGAGACCGCGGTCACCGCCCACACGGCCCTCGGTCTCCGCGACATCTCGCGCACGGACCTGATCGTGGACGCCGACGACGTCCCCTACTTCCTGGAGGTCAACGTGGCCCCCGGGATGACGGAGACCTCCCTGCTGCCGATGGCCGCCGAGGCGGCCGGCCAGGACCTGAGCGACCTCTGCCGCACCCTCCTCCAGAACGCCGCCGCCCGCTCCCGCGCATAACCCGTCGCCGGATCCCTCCAGCGACGCGCTCCTCGGCCCGCCGGACCATGCATCCGGCGGGCCCTCTTACCGCGGATCATGCCCCCCGGCCGAACGCCCGCACCCGGACAGCCTTCCGGCCCGAGCACACCCGCCGCCCACGTGCCCGGCTGCCTCGAACGCCCGCTCACGTGCCCGGCTGCCTCGAACGCCCGTCCACGTGCCCGGCCGCCTCGAACGCCCGTCCACGTGCCCGGCCGCCTCGAACGCCCGCCCCCGTCGTTCCGTGCGAACGCGTCGCGCCGTCCAGCGAATCGGCTGTCCCCGTCCGCTCCCCCTCCTGATCTGCGAAACAGCCGCACCACCACCAGTCGTAGCCTTGCCTTGTGCTGATCGATGCGATGTACCCCAAGAGCTTTGCCAGCGACAACCACGCAGGCGTCCACCCGGACATCCTCGAAGCCATGACAACGGCCAACCAGGGCGACGCCCCCGCCTACGGCGACGACACCTGGACCGCCGCCTTCGCGGAGAAGGTCAAGGAGGTGTTCGGCCCGGAAGCGGAGGGCTTCGCGGTGCTCAACGGCGCCGGCGCCAACATGGTGGGCCTGGCCCTCACGCTGGCCCGCCGCTACGACGCCGTCATCTGCGCCGACAGCGCGCACATCGCCACCCACGAGGCAGGCGCCGCGGAACGCCTCCTCGGCGTGAAGCTGATGACGGTCCCCACCGAAGCGGGCAAGCTCCGCCCGTCCGACATCGAGTCCCGGCTGGGCGGCCTGGGAAACCCGCACGAGTCGCAGCCGGCGGTCGTCTCCATCTCCCAGGTGACGGAGCTGGGCACGTGCTACTCCCCTGACGAGATGGCCGCCCTCGCCGAGACGGCACACGCCGCCGGCCTACGCCTCCATGTGGACGGCGCCCGCCTCGCCAACGCCGCCGCCCATCTCGGCTGCGACCTCAAGACCATCACCGCCGACGCGGGCGTGGACGTCTTCAGCTTCGGCGGCACGAAGAACGGCGCCCTGGCCGCCGAGGCCGTGGTCGTCCTCGATCCTTCCCTGAGCGGAGCCGTGCCCTTCCTGCGCCGCCAGTCCCTTCAGCTCGCGTCGAAGATGCGTTTCATCTCCGCTCAGCTCACCGCGCTGCTCACGGACGACCTCTGGCACCGCAACGCCCGCCACGCCAACCAGATGGCCACCCGCCTGGCCGACGGCCTCGCCGACATCCCTGGGGTGACCCTCGCTCACCCCGTCCAGTCGAACGCCGTCTTCGCGACGCTTCCGCACGCCGTCACGGAAACCCTCCGCCGCCGCTACCTCTTCCATTACTGGGACGAGACCGCCGGCACCGTTCGCTGGATGACCGCCTTCGACACCACGCCCGAGCACGTCGACGACTTCCTGGACGACCTCCGCAAGGCAGCCGCCACCCACCTCTGAATCGCTGTTTCACGTGAAACACGCGCCAGGAAAAACCGATGGGGCCGCTGTTTCACGTGAAACAGCGGCCCCATCGGGCGAGTCCTACTCCTCGGATTCGTGCATCATCCGTACGGCATCCGGAGCCATCGTGCCGATGATCCGCTCCAGGTCGTCGATCGTGGCGAACTCCACGACGATCCGGCCCTTCCGCTGCCCGAGATCGACCTTCACCTTGGTCTCGAAGTGGTCGGAGAGCCGCTCGGCGAGGTGGTTGAGACCGGGGACGGTGGGCTTGGCGGGCCGGCGTTCACGGGCCGCCTTCTGGGGCGCCGCGGCCTTGACGCTGCCCATGGCGACGATCTCCTCGACCGCGCGTACCGACAGCAGCTCCGCGATGATGCGCTTGGCCAGCTCGATCTGCTCCTCCGCCGAGCTGAGGCCGAGAAGGGCGCGGGCGTGCCCGGCGCTGATCGTGCCCGCGGCGACCTTGCGGTGAACTTCGGGCGGGAGGTTCAGCAGGCGGAGAGTGTTGGTGATGTGCGAGCGCGAGCGGCCCACCCTCGCGGCCAGTTGCTCGTGCGTCGCCTGGAAATCGTCGAGGAGCTGCTGGTACGCCGCCGCCTCTTCGAGGGCGTTCAGCTGCTCCCGTTGCAGGTTCTCGATGAGGGCGTCACGTAGGAGCTCGGTGTCCTGCGTGTTGCGCACGATGGCGGGCACCGAGTCGAGCCCGACCCGCTGGCACGCCCGCCAACGCCGCTCCCCCATGATGAGCTCGTACTGGCCACCGCCGACGGGCCGCACCACGATCGGTTGCAGCAGCCCGACCTCCCTGATGGAGGCGGCCAGTTCCTCCAGCCGCTCCTCGTCGAAGATCTCACGCGGCTGGCGCGGGTTCGGAACGATCGCGTCGAGCGCCACTTCCTTGAAGTACGCCCCGGCAATCGGCTTCGGGCCGGCCTCGCCGGTCGCCGTCGAACCGTTGGCCGGGGCTGTGGACGTCGCCACCGTCCCGGGACCGTCAACGATGGGACCGGTCGGGATGAGCGCCCCGAGCCCCTTGCCCAATCCCCGCCGCTGCTGACTCACTACGTCTCCTCATCCACCAACCGAAATCCGGTCACCTCAGGAGAGGTTACCGTTGCGAGCCCAACAGGGTGTCTCCTCGCCACACACGGCCCGCTGGATTTACACCGACATCCCCGGCCATCCCTCCCCCGTGTCGCGAAGCACGCGTGGAGAGGCGAGAGACCGGCACCCGAGGAGGAACGACCGAGCGTCCAGACGGCCGGCGTGCGAGCGGGCGAGCGCCCTACAGCCCCGAGCAGGTCTCAGAAACGCGGCCGGCACGAGGCCGCCGGCCGTTACGGAGCCCCCTCTCGCCGTCACAGCGAAACCACGGACCGGACCTGCGGCGGCTGCTCACGACGCCGGACAGCGGAGGCAAGGCGAGACCGGAGCCACCACGACGACAAGAGACGTGGAGATCCGTAGAAGCAGCCGCACCACCCGAGCGCACACCACGCCGCCTCGGCACCCCGTCCGCACCGTCGCCTCACGGCCGGCTCGACACCGCCCCCCACACACGGCTATCCGCGCCACCGGCGGATCCCCACACCCTTGCCCCAGCGCTTCGGCTCCGCGGGCAGGTTCCGGGCGTCGCCCCCACGCGGCTCAGCACCGGCTCGGCACTGCATCGTGCTGCCGGGCCACGGCTCCCGCTTCTACGTCTCTGTGCCCGGCCCAGATGTGCTTCGGGTGGGAACAGGTGTGTCAGGCGACGGTGGCGCGGAAGGCGATCTCCCGGGCCGCGTCCATGTACGCCATCGCCCCGCTCGACCCCGGGTCGTACGTCATCACCGACTGCCCGTAGCTGGGCGCCTCCGACAGCCGTACGCTCCGCGGGATCACCGTGTTCAGCACGGTCTCCCCGAAGTGGGAGCGGACCTCCTCCGCCACCTGCGACGCCAGCCGCGTCCGCCCGTCGTACATCGTCAGCACGATCGTGGACAGCCGCAGCGTCGGGTTGAGGTGGGCCTTGATGAGGTCCACGTTCCGGAGGAGCTGCCCGAGCCCCTCCAGCGCATAGTACTCGCACTGGATGGGGATCATGACCTCTTCCGCGGCCACCAGCGCGTTGACGGTCAGCAGGCCGAGGGAGGGCGGGCAGTCGATGACGATGTAGTCCAGCTCGATCGCGTCGTACGCCGACAGCGCCCGCCGCAGCCGGGCCTCCCGCGCCACCAGCGACACCAGCTCGATCTCGGCGCCGGCGAGGTCGATGGTGGCGGGCGCGCAGTAGAGGTTGGGCATGTCGGGCACCTGCTTGACGATGTCCGCCATCGGCAGGTCGTCCACCAGCACCTGGTAGACGTCCGGCACGTCCCCGCGGTGCTCGGTGGCCAGGGCGGTGGAGGCGTTGCCCTGCGGGTCGAGGTCCACCACGAGCACGCGCTGGCCGTTCATGGACAGCGCCGCCGCGATGTTCACCGACGTGGTGGTCTTGCCGACGCCACCCTTCTGGTTGGCCACCGCGATCACCCGCGTCTTCGCCGGGCGGGGCCAGCCCCCGTCGCCGGCGTCGGGAGCGTCTCCGGACTGGGCGGCCGTCTGGGTCGCGGATGTTTCACGTGAAACCACTGAGCTGAGCGCCTCTCTTACCAACGGCGAATCACCGGGGTTCAGGGGGGTCTGGGTCACGATGGCCATCCTTTCAACCGATGGTGTGCCGGGGCCGGGAATTTGCTGTCGCGACACGCCCGATGCGGGCCGGCCAATCCGGTGGGACTCGGAGGTGTACGGCTGTCCGGCCGTCCGAGACCGCATGGCGCGACTGGCACGACCGTCACCTCCTCCGTCGCCGCCTGGCTCGCTCCGGCGCGCGACCCGCTACCACCCGAACCAGTGTTGCAGGCGGCTCGACCTTACCGTGCCCGACGGTCACAAGCTCGGCCGTTCGCGCTCCGCAGGCGCGTAGCTGATCCTCGGCCTCGGCCAGCTCGCCGGCGGCCCGCTCGCCCTTCATGGCGATGAGCTCGCCGCCCTCGCGCAGCAGCGGCATCGCCCACGTCAGCAGCCGGTCGAGCGGCGCGACCGCCCGCGCGCTGGCCACGTCGAACACCCGCTTGCCGGCCAGCTCCTCCGCCCGCCCGCGCAGCACCTCGACGTTGCCGAGCTTGAGCGCCTCGGCGCTCTCCTCCAGGAACACGGTACGGCGCAGCAGCGGCTCCAGCAGCGTGACCCGGATGTCCGGCCGGACGATCGCCAGCACGAGACCGGGCAGCCCGGCGCCCGAGCCGATGTCCACCAGCTCGACGTCCGGCGGCACGGCCTCGGCGACGACGGCGCAGTTGAGCAGATGGCGATCCCAGATCCGCGGCACCTCCCGCGGCCCCAGCAGCCCGCGGACCACGCCGGGACCCGCCAGCAGCTCGGCGAACGCGTTGGCGCGCTCCCAAGCCTCCCCGGCGAAGACGTCCCGCGCTATGTCCGGCGGCGCCGGCAGCTCATCGCTCACTGGTTGGAGGCCCTTTCTCGGTGCTGGGTCGTGGCCGGGCGTGAACGTCCTGCCGGGGAACGCCTTCGGTCATCGGCTCTTCCCCCAGGCTAATGGGGCGATCACAAAAGAAGACTAGCGGGCCGCCCGCAAGGCGACCTCCGAGCGCGCCGCCGACCCGGCAGGCGCACGGCGGTACGCGGACCTGCGTCCCGATTTCAGGCGATCCAGACCGTACGCGGCACGTACCAGGATAAAAGAGAACGGCCGCCTGCCGGGCGCCAGGGGCGGGCAGACGGCCGCATCAGAGCGGGCGGGTCAGGCGGGCAAGACCACCACGTAGCGGTTGGGCTCCTCGCCCTCGGACTCGCTGCGGAGCCCGGCGGCGGCCACCGCGTCGTGGACGATCTTGCGCTCGAAGGGCGTCATCGGCTGCAGCGACCTGGGCTCGCCCTCGTCCCTGACCCGGTCGGCGACCTCGGTGCCGAGCTTGGTCAGCTCGGCCCGCCGGCGCTCCCGGTAGCCGCCGACGTCGAGCATGAGCCGCGAGCGCTCGCCGGTCTGCCGATGGACGGCCAGCCGGGTCAGCTCCTGCAGCGCCTCCAGGACCTCCCCCGAGGGCCCCACCAGCTCGTTGCTCTTCAGGCCGACGACGGAGACCAGGGCCCGGTCGCCCTCGACGTCCATGTCGATGTCGCCGTCGATGTCGGCGATGTCGAGAAGCCCCTCGACGTAGTCGGCAGCGATCTCGCCCTCCTGCTCCAGAGCGGCGAGATCAGGAGCTTTCTTCTGCTCGGCCTCGGTCATGGCCGGCCTCTCCTTCGTGTTCAAGACTTCTTGCTGCCGGTGCGCTTGCTGCGAGGCTGGCGGGTCGGCTGCTGCCTGATGATCTTAGGCTCCGGCGCGGGCGGAGGGGCCTGCTCCTCCGGAGTCGTCTTGCGGATCTTGGCCATCAAGCCGGGCTTCGCCTGGACGGGGATCGCGTTGCCCTTGGCGTCGAACTGCGGCATGGGATGACGGCTGTAGAACCAGTGCTGCTGGCCGAGCGTCCACAGGTTCGTGGTGACCCAGTAGAGGATCAGGCCGAGGGGGAAGTTCAGGCTGAAGAAGGCGAACAGCGGCGAGATGTACATCAGGATCTTCTGCTGCTGCGCCATGGGGTTGTCCGGCATCTGCGCCATGGAGCGGGTGACGCTCTGCCGGACGGTGAGGAAGGTCGTGAGCGAGCTGATCGCGACGAAGAAGCCGATGACGACCTTCTGCATGACCGAGGGCGCCTCGAAGAACGTCGCGGGCAGCGGGGCGCCGACGATGAGCGCCTGCTTGGCGCTGTCGACCAGCTCCTGCGACATGCCGAACTTCGGCTGGTCCGCCGCGATCGCCCGGAGCACGGTGAACATCGAGATGAAGATCGGGAACTGGGCCACGACGGGCAGGCAGCCGCCGAGCGGGTTGGCCCCCGCGCCCTGGTACAGCGCCATGACCTCTTGGTTCATGCGCTGCTTGTCGTTCTTGTAACGCTTGCGGAGCTCCTGGACCTTCGGCGCCAGCTCCTGCATCTTCCGCGACGAACGCATCTGCTTGAGGAACAGAGGGAAGATCAGGATCCTCATGAAGACGGTCAGCGTGATGATGGTGAGCGCCCACGTCACGCCGCTGTTCGGGTCGAGGACCGTGCTGTATGCCTGGTGGATCCAGGTGATGACTTGGGCGACGGCTGTGTACAGCCAGTTGAGCCAGGACAGCTCCACCGAGCTATCTCCCTTGCGTTTCGTGGGACCGAACCGGGCGTGGGGGCACCGGGTCTATACCTCCGGGATGGAATGGGTGGCACCGCCCGATGCGCCGGACAGTCAGCCAGATGCCACGTAGCGCTCCGTGCGTGGCGATCGCCTCGAGTCCGTAGGCACTGCACGACGGATAGAAACGGCAGCGTGGACCGAGCAGCGGGCTGATGAACGCCCGATAGAACCGGATCGGGACGATCAGCACCCGAGCCGCGAGGCTCGGCACCTCGTGCGCCTGCTCCGTCATCTCTGTCCACCCGTCGAGGACTCGCGCCGCCTGAGCAAACGATCCAGCGCGGTGTCGAGCTCGGCGGCCAGGTGCTCGAAACGCGCGGACGCGGCCGGTGGGTTGGCGCGTACCACAAGCAGGCTACCTCGCGGCAGCCGGTCCAGACGCTCCCGCATCAGGTGTCGGAGCCGTCGTTTGACCTTGTTCCGGGTGACGGCTCCCCCGACGGCCTTGCTCACCACGAAACCCACCAGAGGTGCGTCTTCCCCGGAAACGCGGAGATGCACCACCAAAGTGGGGCGCCCCGCGCGCTTACCTCGCCGGACGGCCGCTTCGAATTCCTCCCCGCGCCGCATGCGGGATTGCCGGGAAAGCACCGTTTGCACCTATCGCCATATGTCGCCATACGCCTAACGCCCGCCGGCGAGATCCACCGGCGGGCCGACTATCTGGCGCGGGACGGTCAGGCCGACAGCTTCTCGCGGCCCTTGCGGCGGCGGGAGGCGAGGATGGCGCGACCGGCCCGGGTGCGCATCCGCAGCCGGAAGCCGTGGGTCTTCGCGCGGCGACGGTTGTTCGGCTGGAAAGTACGCTTGCTCACGGGTGGGCTCCAGGTCGATGGTGCGCCCAGTGGGCGCGGTACACACATGGATGGCCTGTCAGGAATAGCGAGGGCACGCGAAATAGCCGTCGCGTGACAAGCCGACCGTCGTACGTTACGGGGCAAGCCCCTCCCAGGTCAAACCGGACGGCTTATCCACTGTTCCACAGGCACGTTTTCCCCAGGCCGTGGTCGTCCACAGTTTGTGCACTCCGGTGCCACTAGGCTGTGGACAACGTCTTGAACACAGCTGTGCACATGGCTACTGTCGGCCCTTCTGGAGCCGCTGTGACCCTGTGCACAACTTGTGGAGATCCTGTGGAGAACCTGGGCGTGACGCCCGGCGCGCAGGCTGTGGACAAAGGCGGCCGGAGATCGACAGGCAGCCGCCGGCATGTGGACAACTACCGCGGGGGCCGCGAGAGGGAGGAGGGGGAACCGCACTGTGAGCAGTGTCGACCTCGGCACGGTTTGGGCGAGGGCCCTGGGCAACTTCCTCAACGAGAACGTGCCGATCCAGCAGCGCACCTGGCTGTCGATGGTGCGCCCGATCGCCCTGGCCAACGACACGATCGTGCTCGGCGTTCCCAACGACTTCCTGAAGGACCTCATCGAGGGCAAGCTGCGCCCGCTCGTCGCGCACGCGTTGTCGCAGGAGCTCGGCCGGACCATGCGGCTGGCGGTGATGATCGACACGACGGCTCCTGAGCAGCCCACCGTCGACACTCATCAACAGCCTGTGGCTCCCGGTTATCCCCAGGGTGTGGAGAGCCAGCCGCTTTATGCACAGCCCGCTCCACCCCAGCACCAGCAGGCTTCCGAGCCTCCGCAGTTCTATTCTCCCCAGCCGGAGGCGGAGCGTCCGTCCACAGAATATCCACAGCCGGGCTTCGCTTTTGAACAGCCGCAGCCGTATTCCCCACCCGGCGCGGCGCCTGTGGAGAAAACCCCGGAACCGGCGCCGAATCGGTGGGAAGCGAAGAGCAGCAAACCCGGCGAACCAGCCCGGCTCAATCAGAAGTACACCTTCGAGACTTTCGTCATCGGTGCCAGCAACCGGTTCGCGCACGCCGCCGCCGTGGCCGTCGCGGAATCGCCGGCGAAGGCGTACAACCCGCTCTTCATTTACGGCGACTCGGGGCTGGGGAAGACCCATCTGCTGCACGCGATCGGGCATTACGCCCAGAGCCTCTACGACGGCGCCCGGGTGAGGTACGTGAGCTCCGAGGAGTTCACCAACGACTTCATCAACAGCATCCGCGACCACAAGGCCGACGGCTTCCGCGGCCGCTACCGGGCGATCGACATCCTGCTCGTGGACGACATCCAGTTCCTGGAGGGCAAGGAGCAGACGCAGGAGGAGTTCTTCCACACCTTCAACACCCTCCACAACGCCAACAAGCAGATCGTCATCTCCAGCGACCGCGCGCCGAAGCAGCTCATCACGCTGGAGGACCGGCTGCGCAACCGGTTCGAGTGGGGCCTGATCACCGACGTCCAGCCGCCCGAGCTGGAGACGCGCATCGCCATCCTCAGGAAGAAGGCCATCCAGGAGGGCCTGGCCGCGCCGCCCGAGGTGCTGGAGTACATCGCCAGCCGCATCTCCACCAACATCCGGGAGTTGGAGGGCGCGCTGATCAGGGTCACCGCGTTCGCCAGCCTCAACCGGCAGGGTGTGGACCTGCAGCTCGCCGAGGTGGTGCTGAAGGACCTCATCACCTCGGAGTCCGACACAGAGATCACCATCGCGGCGATCATGAGCGAGACCGCCAACTACTTCGGCATCAGCATCGACGACCTGTGCGGCACCTCGCGCAGCCGGGCGCTCGTCAACGCCCGGCAGATCGCCATGTACCTCGCGCGCGAGCTGACCGAGCTGTCGCTGCCCAAGATCGGCCAGCAGTTCGGCGGCCGCGACCACACCACGGTCATGCACGCCGAGCGGAAGATCCGCTCGCTCATCGCCGAGCGCAAGTCGATGTACAACCAGGTCAACGAGCTGACAATCCGCATCAAGCAGACACAGCGCGGATCCTGAAGATTATGCACAGCCTGTGGATAACACTGTGGAGCAGCGGAAACGTCAAAAGAAGCCGCTCCGGTGCCCGACTATGCCCGAATAAATCCACCCACAAGGGCTGGGGACAAAGCTGGGGACATCCTGGGGAAACCTGGGGACAGCCAGTGGATAACGTGTGGACAGCGTGTGCACAACCGATCTGGGGCTCCAGAACCCCCTCTTCTACCCTGTTGATAACCTGTGGAAACCTCGTGGATAACCCCGGGTTTTCCGTGGATGAACGGACCATGATCTGGGGACGGCCTGTGGGCGAAGATTCGTCGTCCCCAGGCGACCCCGGTTACCCCCAGGCTCCGCCCACAGGGTCGGTGGATGAATTCAGGGCCGCTGAGCTGCTGAAACGGCAGTTGTCCACAGTATCCACAGCCCCTAGTGTGATGACCTCTTCTATCTCTAACTAAGAAATCAAAGACCCATAGTTGGGCCTCTCCCCGAGCGCGAGTGCGGGAGAGTGGATCCTTGAATCAACGACAGACCAGGAGGCTGATCACCGTGATGTTCCGAATCGAGCGAGACGTCCTCGCTGAGGCGGTGGCATGGACGGCACGCAGCCTCCCGGCGCGCCCGTCGGTGCCCGTCCTCGCCGGCATGCGCCTGGAGGTCACCGAGGACCAGCGGCTGAAGTTGTCCGGCTTCGACTACGAGGTCTCCGCCGAGGTGACGCTGGAGCTGCACACCGGCGAGCCCGGGGTGGTGCTGGTCTCCGGCAAGCTGCTCGCCGAGATCACCCGCGCCCTTCCCGCACAGCCTGTGGACTTCGTGGTGGACGGCCCCAAGGCGGTCGTCACGTGCGGCAGCGCCCGCTTCACCCTCCTCACCATGCCTGTGGAGGACTACCCGTCCCTGCCCGCCATGCCCCCGGCGGCCGGCCGGGTCGGCAGCGACGTGTTCGCCTCGGCCGTCTCCCAGGTCGCCGTCGCCGCCGGCCGGGACGACACCCTGCCGATGCTCACCGGCGTCCGCATGGAGATCGAGGGCGACGTCGTCACCCTCGCCGCCACCGACCGCTACCGGCTGGCCGTGCGCGAGCTGAAGTGGCAGCCGGGCCAGCCCGACTTCTCCGCCATCGCGATGATCCCCGGCAAGACGCTCGCCGACACCGCCAAGGCGCTCGGCAGCACCGGCGCCGAGGTCGAGATCGCGCTCAGCTCGGCGGGCGGCACCGGCGAGGGCATGATCGGCTTCTCCAGCGCGGGCCGGCGCACCACCACCCGGCTGCTCGACCCCGAGTTCCCCAAGTACCGCTCGCTGCTGCCCACCGAGTTCTCCGCGCGCGCCGACCTGTCCACAGGGCCGTTCGTCGAGGCGGTCAAGCGCGTGGCCCTGGTCGCCGAGCGCAACACCCCGGTGCGGCTGGCGTTCAGGAGCGGCGAGGTCGTGCTGGAGGCCGGCAGCGGCGACGAGGCCCAGGCCGTCGAGGCGCTGCCCGTCGACTACGAGGGCGAGGAGATGAACATCGCCTTCAACCACCAGTTCCTGCTGGAGGGTCTCGGCGCCATCGACAGCGACGTGGCCAGGCTCCAGATGACCACCTCCACGAAGCCCGCTATCCTCACCGGGGGCAAGCCTGTGGAGGACGGCGCCGCCACGGACTACCGTTATCTGATCATGCCCATCCGCCTGTCAGGCTGACCCTGTCATCGGCGATGATGAAAGCCTGACAAGGGGGTAGAGGACAGTCATGCAGATCGGCATGGTGGGACTTGGCAAGATGGGCGGCAACATGGCCGAGCGCCTGCGCCGCGGAGGTCATGAGGTCGTCGGCTACGATCGCGATCCCTCGATCAGCGACGCGGAGAGCCTGAAAGACCTCGTGGAGCGCCTGGAGACGCCGCGCGTCGTCTGGGTCATGGTGCCCGCGGGCAAGCCCACCCAGTCCACGGTGGACGAGCTCGGCGAGCTGCTCGCCGAGGGCGACATCGTCGTCGACGGCGGCAACTCCCACTACGTCGACGACCAGAAGCACGCCGCCGAGCTGGCCAGGAAGGGCGTCGGCTTCGTCGACTGCGGCGTCAGCGGCGGCGTGTGGGGTCTGCAGAACGGCTACGCGCTCATGTGCGGCGGCGAGAAGGAGCACGTCGACCGGCTGATGCCGATCTTCGAGACGCTCAAGCCCGAGGGCGAGAACGGCTTCGTCCACGCGGGCGAGGTCGGCGCCGGCCACTTCGCGAAGATGGTCCACAACGGCATCGAGTACGGCATGATGCAGGCCTTCGCGGAGGGCTGGGAGCTGCTCGAGGCCTCCGACATCGTCAAGGACGTCAAGGGCTCCTTCGCGAGCTGGCGCACCGGCACCGTGATCCGCTCATGGCTGCTCGACCTGCTGGTGCGGGCCCTCGACGACGACGAGCACCTCGACCAGCTCCGCGGCTACGCCCAGGACTCCGGCGAGGGCCGCTGGACCGTCCAGGCCGCCGTCGACCACGCCGTGCCGCTGCCGGTCATCACCGCCGCGCTCTACGCCAGGTTCGCCTCGCGCCAGGACGACTCCCCCGCCATGAAGGTGGTCGCGGCGCTGCGCAACCAGTTCGGCGGCCACGCGATCACCTCGGCCGAGGGCAGCACGGGCAAGGGCGCCGACGCGCCGGGCGCGGACGTCACCCCGCCCAAGGAGAGCGAGCGCTGAGCCTCGGAGGTCGTCCACAGGCCGCCACGTTCTCCACAGAGCGCACGCCGGTGACCCCGGTGGCGCGTGCGGCCGACTAACCTTCTTGAGGTGCACGTCGCCCACCTCTCGCTGACCGACTTCCGGTCCTACGCGTCCGTGGAGCTCGGCCTGGAGCCGGGCGTCACGGCGTTCGTGGGCCCCAACGGCCAGGGCAAGACCAACCTGGTCGAGGCCCTCGGCTACGTCGCGACGCACTCCAGCCACCGGGTGGCCAACGACGCCCCCCTCGTCCGCCAGGGGGCCGCCAGGGCGATCGTGCGCTGCGCCGTCCACAAGGACGACCGGCGGGCGCTGGTCGAGCTGGAGATCAATCCCGGCAGGGCCAACCGCGCCCGGCTCAACCGCGCGCCCGTCTCGCGGGCGCGCGACGTCGTGGGCCTGCTGCGCACGGTGCTGTTCGCCCCTGAGGACCTGTCGCTGTCCAAGGGCGACCCGTCCGAGCGCCGCCGCTTCCTCGACGACCTGCTGGTGGCCAGGGCGCCCAGGTTCGCCGGGGTGCGCGCCGACTACGACCGGGTGCTGAAGCAGCGCGGCGCCCTGCTGCGCACGGCCGCGCAGGCCCGCAGGGGCGCCCGTGGGGCCCGCAGGCAGGAGAGCGACAGCGCGTTCGCCGCTGCGGGCGCCGGCGACGTCCTGAGCACGCTGGAGGTGTGGGACGCCCACCTCGCGCGGCACGGGGCCGAGCTGCTGAAGGCGCGGCTGGAGCTGATCGAGGCGCTGCGCCCGCTGGTGACCGCCTCCTACGCGGCGCTGGCCCCGTCGAGCGCCCCGGCGACGATGGCCTACCGCAGCACGTTGTCCACAGGTGGGGATGACGACGAGGCCGCCCCGGGCGGCGAACTCCCCGGTGAGCGGGGATCTTTCGATACGCAGACGTTATCCACAGACTTGGGGAAAACCCTTGAAGAGCGGCTGCGGGAGCGGCTATTGGAGGTCCGCCAGGCGGAGCTGGAGCGCGGCGTCACGCTCGTCGGCCCGCACCGCGACGACCTGGTCCTCGGCCTCGGCGAGCTGCCCGCCCGCGGCTACGCCAGCCACGGGGAGTCCTGGTCGTTCGCGCTGGCGCTGCGGCTGGCCGCCTACGACCTGCTGCGGGCCGACGGCGGCGATCCCGTGCTGATCCTCGACGACGTGTTCGCCGAGCTCGACAGCCAGCGCCGGCGCCGGCTGGCCGAGATGGTCGCGCCCGCCGAGCAGGTGCTGATCACCGCGGCCGTGCCCGACGACGTGCCGAAGGAGCTCGCGGGCGCGCGCTTCGACGTGGTGGAGGGGAGTGTGACCCGTGTCAGATGAGGACAACCCGTCGGCCAGGACGGCCAAGGGCGTCGCCATGGCCAGGGAGAAGCTCGCCCAGGCCAAGGCCGACGCGGCCAAGCGCGGCCAGCTCCCCCGGCGCGAGCCCAGGCGCCGGGCGGCCGGGCCGCGCCGGGAGAGCGGCGATCCCCAGCTCTTCGGCCGGGCGATCGCCGACCTCCTGGCCGACCGCGGCTGGGAGCGCTCGGCGGCCGTCGGCGGCGTGTTCGGGCGGTGGCCCGAGATCGTGGGTCCTGACCTGGCCGCCCACACCAAACCGGAGTCGTTCGAGGACGGTGAGGTGCTGATCCTGGCCGACTCCACGGCCTGGGCGACGCAGGTGCGGCTGCTCGCGCGCACCCTCGTACGCAGGCTCAACGAGGAGCTGGGGCCGGGCACCGTCACGAAGGTCAAGGTCAGAGGGCCGCAGAACGCGCCGCGTCCGGCGGGCGGGTTGCGGGTGACCGGAAGCCGCGGCCCGGGAGACACCTACGGTTAGGCGCCGGGGGCGATCAGAAAGCCGCAGAAGCGATAACCCCCCTTTCCGGAGGGGGGATGCTGGACCGGGGGCAAAACGAGCTAGAGGCGACCACAGGCGCGTTCATTGCCACCTTGGGGCTCCGGAAGCGGTAGAATGAAAAAGGATTCCGGACACGTCCGCTTGCGTGTCACCCCGGCACCGAGCCGACTCCCCTGGGTGACCGCGCATCGGGGCACTCACGACGGTGACGGGCACGGCAGGGGCAGCTTCGCAACACGATCGCCTCCCCCGCCGCGTGTCCGCGGCAGGAGGATTTCGCAGTTGTCCTACGACGCTAGCTCAATCACCGTACTCGAAGGGCTTGAGGCGGTTCGCAAGCGCCCGGGTATGTATATCGGCTCCACCGGCGAGCGCGGTCTCCACCACCTGGTCTACGAGATCGTGGACAACGCGGTGGACGAGGCCCTGGCAGGTCATGCCGACCGCATCGAGGTCACGCTGCTCGCCGACAACGGCGTGCGCGTGGTCGACAACGGCCGCGGCATCCCCACCGGCATCCACCCGGTGGAGAAGCGCTCCGCGGTCGAGGTCGTGCTGACCACTCTGCACGCCGGCGGCAAGTTCGACAGCCAGGCCTACGCGGTCTCCGGCGGCCTGCACGGCGTCGGCTCGGCCGTCGTCAACGCGCTGTCGATCGCCATGGAAGTCGAGATCAAGCAGAACGGCCACTACTGGCGCCAGCGCTACGAGCACTCCAAGCCCGTCGCGCCGCTGGCGAAGGGCGAGGGCACCGACGAGACCGGTACCACCGTCACGTTCTGGCCCGACCCCGAGGTCTTCGAGACCACCACCTGGAACTATGAGACGCTCTCGCGGCGCTTCCAGGAGACGGCCTTCCTCAACAAGGGCCTGACGATCAAGTTCACCGACGAGCGGCCCGACCACGTCAACGGCGAGCCGCACACGGTCACCTACCACTACGAGGGCGGCCTGTCCGACTTCGTCAAGCACCTCAACGCCAAGAAGGAGCCGGCGCACGCGTCGATCATCGCCTTCGAGGAAGAGGGCGACGGCATCGCGGTCGAGATCGCCATGCAGTGGAACAACTCCTACTCGGAGTCGGTCTACACCTTCGCCAACATGATCAACACGGCGGAGGGCGGCACCCACGAGGAGGGCTTCCGCGCGGCGCTGACGTCCATCGTCAACCGCTACGCCCGCGAGCAGAAGTTCCTCAAGGAGGGCAAGGACGACAACCTCTCGGGCGAGGACGTCCGCGAGGGCCTGACCGCGATCATCTCGGTCAAGCTGTCCGACCCGCAGTTCGAGGGCCAGACCAAGACCAAGCTGGGCAACACCGAGGCCAAGTCGTTCGTGCAGAAGGCCTGCAACGACCACCTGCGCGACTGGTTCGAGCGCAACCCCGGCGAGGCCAAGGACATCATCAACAAGTCGCTGCAGGCCTCCCGCGCCCGCATCGCCGCCCGCCAGGCCCGCGACCTCACCAGGCGCAAGTCGCTGCTGGAGGCCGGCAGCGGCCTGCCCGGCAAGCTGGCCGACTGCCAGTGGAACGACCCGGAGAAGTGCGAGCTGTTCATCGTCGAGGGCGACTCGGCCGGCGGCTCGGCCAAGGGCGGCCGCGACTCGCGCTTCCAGGCGATCCTGCCCATCCGCGGCAAGATCCTCAACGTCGAGAAGGCGCGCATCGACAAGGTCCTGAAGAACAACGAGGTCCAGGCGCTGATCACCGCGCTGGGCACCGGCGTCCACGACGAGTTCGACATCGGCAAGCTGCGCTACCACAAGGTCATCCTCATGGCCGACGCCGACGTCGACGGCCAGCACATCAACACGCTGCTGCTGACGCTGCTGTTCAGGTTCATGCGGCCGCTGATCGAGGCGGGCCACGTCTACCTGTCCTGCCCGCCGCTCTACAAGATCAAGTGGGACCGGAAGGGCGAGGACGCCTCCTACGCCTACTCCGACGCCGAGCGGGACGCGGTCATCTCCGAGGGCATCGCCAACGGCAAGCCCGACCCCCGGCCGCGTGACAACGTCCAGCGCTTCAAGGGCCTCGGCGAGATGAACGCCGGCCAGCTCTGGGAGACCACCATGAACCCGGCCACCCGGCTGCTGCGGCTGGTCACGCTCGACGACGCGGCGCAGGCCGACGACCTGTTCAGCGTGCTCATGGGCGAGGACGTGGAGGCGCGGCGCGACTTCATCATCCGTAACGCCCGTGACGTTCGCTTCCTCGATGTTTAAGGACTTTCACCTGTGACGGACGTGAACACCACTCCTCCGGCCGACCGCATCGAGCCGGTGGACATCCAGTCCGAGATGCAGCGTAGCTACATGGACTACGCGATGTCGGTCATCGTGTCCAGAGCGCTGCCGGACGTGCGCGACGGCCTCAAGCCGGTCCACCGCCGGGTGCTGTACGCGATGTACGACGGCGGCTACCGCCCCGACCGCGGCTACTTCAAGTGCGCCCGCGTCGTCGGCGACGTGATGGGCACCTACCACCCCCACGGCGACACCTCGATCTACGACGCGCTGGTCCGCCTGGCGCAGTCGTGGTCGCTGCGCTACCCGCTGGTCGACGGCCAGGGCAACTTCGGCTCGCCGGGCAACGACCCGGCGGCGGCGATGCGCTACACCGAGTGCAAGCTCGCGCCCATCGCCATGGAGATGCTGCGCGACATCGACAAGGAGACCGTCGACTTCCGCCCCAACTACGACGGCAAGTCGCAGGAGCCCGACGTCCTCCCGTCGCGCTTCCCGCAGCTGCTGGTCAACGGCTCGGGCGGCATCGCGGTCGGCATGGCCACCAACATCCCGCCGCACAACCTGCGCGAGGTCGCCGCGGCGGTCAAGTGGGCGCTGGAGAACCCCGAGGCCACCGACGACGAGCTGCTCGAAGCCGCCATCAGGCTGGTCAAGGGCCCCGACTTCCCCACCAAGGCGCTCATCGTCGGCCGGCGCGGCATCGAGGACGCCTACCGCACCGGCCGCGGCTCGATCACCATGCGGGCCGTGGTCGAGGTCGAGGAGGACAAGGGCCGGCAGGCGCTGGTCGTCACCGAGCTGCCCTACCAGGTCAACCCCGACAACCTCGCCCTGAAGATCGCCGAGCTGGTGCGCGAGGGCAAGCTCACCGGCATCGCCGACGTCCGCGACGAGAGCTCGTCCCGGGTCGGGCAGCGCCTGGTGATCGTCCTCAAGCGGGACGCGGTCGCCAAGGTCGTGCTCAACAACCTCTACAAGCACACCCAGCTCCAGGACACCTTCGGCGCCAACATGCTCGCCCTGGTCGACGGCGTGCCGCGCACGCTGCGCCTCGACCAGTTCGTCCGGCACTACGTGGCCCACCAGATCGAGGTCATCGTCCGCCGGACCCGCTACCTCCTGCGCAAGGCCGAGGAGCGCGCCCACATCCTGCGCGGCCTGCTGAAGGCCCTGGAGCGGCTCGACGAGGTCATCGCCCTCATCCGGGCCTCGGAGTCGGCCTCGCACGCCCAGCAGGGCCTCATGGGCCTGCTGGAGATCGACGAGGTGCAGGCGCAGGCCATCCTCGACATGCAGCTGCGCAAGCTCGCCGCCCTGGAGCGCCAGTCGATCCAGGACGAGTTCGACGCCCTCATGACCCAGATCGCCGAGTACAACGCGATCCTGGCCAGCGAGGCCCGCCAGCGGGAGATCATCAACGAGGAGCTGGCCGAGGTCGTCAACCGCTACGGCGACGAGCGGAAGACCGAGATCATCGCCTACGACGGCGACATGTCCATCGAGGACCTCATCGCCGAGGACGAGATCGTCGTCACGATCACCCGGGGCGGCTACGCCAAGCGCACCAAGACCGACTCCTACCGCGCCCAGAAGCGCGGCGGCAAGGGCGTGCGCGGCGCGCAGCTGCGCCAGGACGACATCGTCGACCACTTCTTCGTCACGACCACGCACCACTGGTTGTTGTTCTTCACGAACAAGGGCCGGGTCTACCGGGTCAAGGCGTACGAGCTGCCCGAGGGCGCGCGTGACGCCCGGGGCATGCATCTGGCGAACCTTCTGGCCATGCAGCCCGACGAAACAGTCATGGAGGTTCTCGACCTACGCGACTACGACGTCGCCCCCTACCTCGTCCTGGCCACCCGCAGTGGCCTGGTCAAGAAGACCCGCCTGTCCGAGTACGACTCCCCCAGGTCGGGTGGCCTGATCGCGATCAACCTGCGGGAGGACGACGAGGTCATCGGAGCCCGCCTGGTCTCCGAGACCGACGATCTGCTGCTGGTCTCGAAGGGGGCCCAGGCCATCAGGTTCACGGCCTCCGACGACGCCCTCCGTCCGATGGGGCGGGCCACCAGCGGTGTCATCGGCATGAGGTTCCTCGACGGCGACGAACTTCTCGCCATGAATCGCATCGCCGATGGTCAAGACGTGCTTATCGCCACGAAGGCTGGGTACGCAAAACGGACGCCAGTGGAGCAGTATCCAGTCCAGGGCCGCGGCGGCAGAGGGGTGCTGACGGCGAAGATCGTCAGTTCCCGTGGGAAGCTGGTCGGAGCCGTCATGGTCAACCCCGAGGACGAGGTCTTCGCGATCACGTCCGCCGGTGGGGTGATCCGGACGAGTGCCGGCGAGATCAAGCAGTCCGGCCGCCAGACCATGGGAGTTCGATTGATGAATCTCGCTGAAGGCGACAGCGTGGTGGCACTCGCCCGGAACGCGGAGTCCATGGAGACTTCGGTGGATGACGCGGAGACTTCTCCAGTGGAGACCTCTTCGGTGGAGAATGGTCATGACGGGGGAGGAGAGTAGCCCATGAGCGCCCAGGGTGGCACCGCCAGGACCAAGGCGGCTTCCGGCAACGGACAGCAGCCCAACAAGCCCGCAGAAACCGAGATTTTCAACCCGGTCGACGACGCACAGGGCACCGCCTCGCCCGCGCAGGGCAAGCCCGCCGTCCCGGCCCCGGACGACACGAAGCCGCGGTCCCAGGCGCCCACCCAGGCGCCCGGCGCGCCGGCCGACGGCAACGACACCATGCGCGTGCGCCCCTCACTGGCCACCGAGGCCCCGCCCAAGGTGGAGCTGGGCGGGGGCAAGAGCAAGAAGGGCTCGTCCAGCAACAACGCCGGCGGTGGCCGCCTGCCCCGCAAGGCCCACCTGGTGCTGCGCCGCATCGAGCCGTGGTCGGCCATGAAGTTCAGCTTCGTGGTCTCCCTGGTGTGCTTCGTGGTGCTGTTCGTGGCCGTGGCGGTGCTGTACGGCGTGCTGTCGGCCCTCGGCGTCTTCGACTCGATCGTCGACCTGGTCAACCAACTCGGCCAGGGCGAGCAGGGCCAGAGCTCGATCCCGATCGACATCGCCTCGTGGTTCGAGCCGGTGCGGATCCTCGGTTACACGGCGCTGATCGGCGCGGTGAACGTGGTTCTGATCACCGCCCTGTCCACATTGGGAGCGGTCATCTACAACATCTCCTCCGACCTGGTCGGCGGCGTCGAGGTGACCTTCAGCGAGGCCGAATAACGCGTGCTCGGCGGCTGCTCGCGCCGCCCCGGCCCGGGGTCGCCGGGGCCGGGGCGGCGCGAGCAGCTCTCCAGAGGCGGTAAGCTTTTCCTCGTCCGAACAACCGGTTCGCCTCCTTCCCCGGGATGCGATACCGTTCGGTGTGCAGCGGGGCTATAGCTCAGTCGGTTAGAGCGCTTCCCTGATAAGGAAGAGGTCCCAGGTTCAAGTCCTGGTAGCCCCACCCAGCTCAGAGGCCATTTCCGGAGACCGGAAGTGGCCTTTTTCGATGGTCGTCGGAGGGGCGGAGCGGCGTTGCAGGCGGCAGAGGCCCGGCGTGCGGTGGTGGCGGCCCTGTCGGTCGCCTCGTCGCTCGGGCTGGCGGCCGACGACGCGATCGTCCTGCAGGACTCGAACAAGCTCGCGCTGCGGCTGCTGCCCTGCGACGTCCTGGCCAGGGTGGCGCCCGTGGCCGAGCAGGTCGCGGCGTTCGAGGTCGAGGTGGCCCGGCGGCTCGCCGGAGCCGGGTGCCCGGTGGCCGCCCTCGATCCCCGGGTGGAGCCCCGCGTCCACGAGCGGGACGGCTTCGTGATCACGCTGTGGACCTACTACGAACCCGCGACCCCTCCCCGGGAGGTCCCGCCGGAAGGCTACGCGGGCGCGCTGGAGCGGCTGCACGCCGGCATGCGCGGGCTGGACGTCCCGGCGCCGCGCTTCACCGACCGGGTCGAGCAGGCCCTGCGGCTCGTGGCCGACCGCGACCGCACGCCCGCGCTCGCCGACGCCGACCGGGCGCTGCTCGGCGACACGCTACGGGACCTGGGGCGGGCGGTCGGCGAGCGCGGCGGCGCCGGGCAACTGCTGCACGGCGAGCCCCACCCGGGCAACGTGCTCGCCACGGAGCGCGGGCCGCTGTTCATCGACTTCGAGACGTGCTGCCGGGGGCCCGTCGAGTTCGACCTCGCCCACGCGCCCGAGCAGGTCGCCGAGCACTACCCGGGCGTCGATCGGGGCCTGCTGCGCGAGTGCCGCGCCCTCGTGCTGGCGATCGCCACGACGTGGCGCTGGGACCGTGACGACCAGTTGCCGGACGGCCGCCGGCTGGGCGCGGAATGGCTCGCCCGGCTCCGCGACGACCTCCGCGGCGGCTTGGCCGGGCCGGACTAGCCAGCGGCGCCCTGTGGTCCTCAGGAGGGTGTGGAGGGTCCGGCGGGTGCGTGCCACGGTCTTCGCCCCCGTTCGCGCGGACGACGGCCGGCATCGAGACGCGCCTGGCCGCGATGGACCACCTGGTCGGGGAGAGCGAGTCGCTGGGGATCGGTGGCTCCGCACGTCATGAGCCCCGGACAGCCTTGACGGCTTCCTCGGCCGCTCCCCTCGCAAGTCATGGCTCACAAGTTATCTTGGGCAGGGCTGATATCACTGTGACGCTATATGGCTGGAGGCGTGATGGAGCTGAACTCGCTCAGGCAGTTCCTGGTGGTGGCGCGGCTGGAACACCTCAGCGGCGCGGCCGAGGAGCTCCGCGTCGCCCAGCCGTCGCTGAGCCGCACCATCGCCCGGCTGGAGAGCGAGCTGGGCACGCCGCTGTTCGACCGGAGCGGCCGGTTGCGGCTGAACGCCGCGGGCAGGCTCTTCCGCGACTACGTCGAACGCTCCCTGGGAGAGCTGGACGCGGGGCGGCGGGCCGTCGCCGAGGCCGTCAGCGAGGGCGTGGGCACCGTGCGGCTCGCGTCGGAGACCTTCCTCACGCTCACCGGGCCGCTGGCGGCCTTCAAACGAGCCCACCCGACCATCGAGGTCGAGCTCAACTGGATGGCGGCCGAGGAGATGGGCCGTCACCTGCGGGCCCAGGACGTCGACCTGTGCGTCGCCTCCCAGCCGATCTCGGCCGAGGGCCTGGAAGCGGTGCAACTGCTCGACGAGGTGGTCGGTCTGGCCACGCCGCTCGACCATCCGCTGGCGGGCCGTACGTCGGTGAGCATCGACGAGCTCGTCGGCCAGCCCTTCGTCAGCGCCCGCAAAGGGCACTGGCAACGCCGTCTCCTGGACCGGCTCTTCGCCGTACGGGACCGAACCCCGAAGATCGTCTGCGAGGTCGACGAGCCCAGCGCCATCGCGGCCCTGATCAGCGCGGGGCTCGGCATCGGTCTCGTCCCCGCCTTCGCCCGGACCAGCCCCACGCGGGTCCCCGCCGCCTGGGTCCCCGTCGAAGACCCTGACTGCCGGCGCACGGTCACCCTGTACTGGGGCGCCGGCAGCCACTTGACCACCGCCGCCCGCCTGATGCGCACCACGATCGCCGGCTGGAACTGGATCGCCGGCGAACCGCAGGAGAAACGCTGAGGACGCGTCGGGTAGGTGTCGATGCCGAGGTAGTCGGCGGTCCGCAGGTGGTTGTCGCGCAGGTCGTGGCCGGTGTCGATGGACGCCAGGTCGACCGTCGCGGTCACCGACGAGCTCAGCGGGTCCTGGCCGGTGAAGGCGATCTCGGAGTGCACCGGGTCGGCTTTTCAGGTGCCGGCCAGATAGCCGGGGATCCCCACAGAGGCGGGGACGGTGGTCATGGCTTCCTCCGGAGACGTGATACGGCGGCATAGCAGAGGGGTGGACAGCAGGGGGCGGGGTCAGGGCTCAAGGTCGACCACGCCCTTGCCGCTGGTGATGTCGAGCGGCACCGAGACCTGGTCGTGCACGATCAGCCAGGCGCCATCGATCTTCCGCAGGCAGTAGGTGACCCTGACCCACATGCCGCCGGCGGCCGTCCCGTTCTTCAGCGTGCCGCTGAGACGGGCGAACGCGTGCCCGAACGCCACCTCCTCGCCCACGGTCAGCCTCAGGTCGCGCACCTCGTACCTGACCTGGTCGAAGAAGGTGACCACCGGCGCCCAGTTCTTGAGCTTGGCCTCGATCCCCAGGTGCTGCAGGGGCGGCTTGATGTCGAAGGACACGATGTCGGGTGCGTAGAGCTTCTTCAGGGCCTCCAGATCCTTGCCCTGGAGCCCTTCGACGATCTTGTCGATCAGCTCGCGGATCTCGGCTTCGTCTACCTCGCGTTGCGTGGGCATCGTTGGTCCAGCCTTTTCCTTCGCGGTGGAACTTCGGCTTCTGACACCCCCGAAGCTATGGCTTCGCAGTTATCTTGTCCAAGATTCATATTGCTATGACGTTATGCTCCGGATGGCATGACGGAACGGCTGTCTCGTCGCGCGGCTCGGGCGGCGCGGCCATGTCGTCGGCAGGAGTCGGCCCCGTCGGCCGCCGCCCAGTACGGGCAAGGCGGGCCGGCATTGAGGACCCGTTGAGTCCGGGTGCAGGGCCGGGGCGCTTGCCGGGAGGGCGGGGGCCGGTGGTCGAGGGGGCGCTGGATCCTCGCGCGGTGGTGCTGATCGCCGGATCGGGGACGTCTCGGTGATGCTGCCAGGAAACGGGCGATTCCGTAAGTACAAGAGCGCGGCGTTCGGGTGCCTGCTCAGGCGTCAGGGCCGTGCTCGTTCGGGGCTCGTGACACGCTTTTGTCACGCCTCCGGTATGGCGTCGTCCACAGGTTGTGTGTGGACAGGTTCGTATACCAGAGGAGTGTGGAAGGTATCCCAGATGGGCCCTGCCGAGGTGCCCCGATCGCGCTGTGGAGATCTCCATGCCCTGCCTGTGCTGGGACGATGCGTGAACGTGACCGGTGACGGGCACAGTCACCTGGGGCTGCGGCCCGACCAGGGGCCGGAGGGTGCGGCAACGGGTTATCCACAGGGAGGGCCGGTTATCCACAGGTTGTGAACCGGGGCCCGAGGGCACCGTGCCTCACCGCTCCGCGAGCCTCCGGAGGTGCTGCGCCCGCGCCCCCGCGTCCCCCGGCAGGGCGCGGGCGGCCAGCTCGGCGGCGACGCGCTCGCGGAGCTCGACCGGCTTGTGGCCGTCGTACTTGAACTTGGCGCGCACGCCCAGCACGTGCAGGCGCAGCCCGCGGATCGCGGACAACATCCTGTGGTACGGGCCCTCGCCGGCCGCGACGGTGCCGTAGCCGCCGTCCGGCTGGTGGTGGGCGAGCTGGCGGCGCAGGATGTCCGCCTTGCCGTCCCTGTCGTCCACGATCCGGGCCGAGCAGGTGAGCTGCACCGAGGCGTAGTAGCTGGTCGGAACGCCGGTGTCGGGGGAGTCGGAACGCCAGGTGGACGGGATGTAGGCGTAGTCGTCGTGGACGCTCAGCACGACGGTCGGGTTGGCCTCCAGCGCCGCCCAGACCGGGTTGGGGCGGGCCAGGTGGAGCAGGATCCGGTCGTCGTCGCCGGTCTCGTCGAACAGGAAGTGCGTGGGCACCACCAGCGGCGGGCCGCCGTCCACGCCGTTCGCCGCCAGTAGGCCGAAGTCGTGCGTACGCAGCCAGGTCCGCCACTCGTCTCCGTCGCGGGCCGCGTCCCAGGGATGAATGAGCACCCGTACCTCTTTGTATTAGTACATAATGGCTTTTGTGCTAGAAACATATCGGATCGCCGGTCGTACGGCCACCGAGCTCGCCGCCGCGGTCGAGGCCGCCGTCTCCGAAGGGCGGCTGGCGCCCGGCACGCCGCTCCCCCCGGTGCGCGAGCTGGCCGAGCAGGCCCGGGTCAGCCCCGGCACGGCGGCGGCCGCGTACCGGCTGCTGCGCGAGCGCGGCGTCGTCGAGACCGCCGGCCGGCGCGGCACCCGGGTCAGGCCCCGGCCCGCCAGCACCGCCGCCCGCGAGGACATCCGCGTCGAGGTGCCGCCGGGCGTGCGCGACCTGTCCAAGGGCAACCCCGACGCGGCCCTGCTGCCGCCCCTGCACGACGCCCTCGCCGCCGCGGCCCGCGCCCACGAGGAGCGGCCCGCCATGTACGGCACCCACGACGACGAGGACCTGCTCGCCCTCGCCGCCGCCCGCCTGAGCCGCGACGGCGTGCCGACCGGCGGGCTCGCGGTCACCTCGGGCACCCTCGACGCGGTCGAGCGAGTCCTGACCGCCCACCTACGCCCCGGCGACCCGATCGCGGTCGAGGACCCCGGCTGGTCGGCCCTGCTGGACCTGGTCGCGGTGCTGGGCCTGCGGCAGGTGCCGGTCCGCGTGGACGACGACGGCCCGCTCCCCGCCGAGCTGGGCCGGGCGCTGCGGGCCGGGGTGCGGGCCGTCGTGATCACCGCCCGCGCCCAGAACCCGACCGGCGCCGCCATCACGGCCGAGCGCGCCGCCGAGCTGCGCGAGCTGCTGGCCGGGCACCCGGACGTGCTGCTCGTCGAGGACGACCACGGCGACGGCTTCGTAGAGGTCCCGCCGCACCCGCTGGCCGGCGCCACGCCCCGGTGGGTGCTCGTACGCTCCACGGCCAAGTCCCTCGGCCCCGACCTGCGGCTGGCCCCGGTCACCGGCGACCCGGTCACGCTGGGCCGGCTGCGCGGGCGGCAGCGGCTGGCCGTGGGCTGGGTGAGCCACCTGCTCCAGCGGGCCGTGGCGCACCTGTGGCGTACCGGGGCGGTGGATCCGGCGGCCGTGGCGGCCTCCTACCGCGAGCGGCGGCACGGCCTGGTGGCGGCGCTGGCCGAGCGGGAGGTGCCCGCGCACGGGCGCACCGGGCTCAACGTGTGGGTGCCGGTCGCGGACGAGTCCGCCGCGATCACCCGCCTGCTGGCCCGGGGCTGGGCCGCCGCGCCGGGCGCGCGCAACCGCGTCCGCACCCCGCCCGCGCTCCGCGTCACCGTCTCCACACTGCGGCCGGACGAGATCGTGCCGCTCGCCGACGACCTCGCCGCCGCCGTACGCGCCCCGTCCCGCGGCCGGTACGGCTGACGCGGCGGCCACCGCCCACACCCGCGGGCGCCCAGCCCCCGTCCCGCACCCCCCGTCCCCCGTCCCTCGCCCCCCGTCCCGCGCCCCCCGTCCCGCGCCCCCCAGTCCGTACCCCCAGTCCCGCACCCCCGTACGGCTAGCGTGACGGTTGATTCACGTGAATCATCGCGGGCGCGGCCGGCGTCCCGCGCACCGGCCGGCGCAGGCAGTGGCCGAGCACCCCCAGCGCCATGACCGCCGTCACGCCGATCCCGGCCGCGGCGGCGCTCCCCCAGCCGCCGCCGAGCGCCCCGAAGAACGCGGCGCCGGTGACCGTCCCCCCGATCACTCCCCCGGCCTCCTGCACGGTCCCCAGCACGCCCGCCGCCGCGCCGCCCCGCCCGCTCGGCACCACGGACGCCACCAGTGGCGACATCAGCAGCCCCATCCCGGCCCCGGCCACGGCCAGCGCGCCCGCCACCGCGTACGCCCCCGCGCCCCACCCGGCCGCGGACGCCAGCAACAGGAGCCCGCCGACCAGCACCAGCGCCCCGGCCGCCCGCGGCACCCGGTAGGCGCGGAACGAGGCCACGAAGAACCCGGCGTTCAGCGCCGTGGCCACCAGCGCGGCCGGGAGCGGCCCGAGGCCGAGCCCGTCCTGAAGGTAGAGGGCCATCACGAACGACAGGCCGGCCGACGTCCCGAACAACAAGCCCACCGCCACCAGCCCCGCCACGAACCCGCTCTCCCGGAACACCCGGAGGTCCAGCAACGGCTCCCGCCCCCGCGCGGCCAGCCACCGCTGCCGCCGGCCGAACCCCGCCAGCGCCGCGCCCGCCGCCCCCAGACAGACCCACGTCCACCACGGCCAGCCCTGCTCCCGCCCGGCGACCAGCGGCAGCACGAACGCGGCCAGCCCGCCCGCGACCAGCCCGGCCCCGGCCCAGTCGAGCCCGCCCCGGCCCCCGGCCGTAGCGAACCGGACGCGCACGGGCCAGGGGAGCACGGGCCGGACACGCACAGGCCGGACACGCGCGGGCCGGACACGCGCGGGCCGGGGGAGCACGTGCCGGGCGAGCACCGCCGCCGCCACCCCGACCGGCACGTTGACCAGGAAGCAGGCCCGCCAGCCCAGCCCCAGCGGATCGGCTGCCACCAGCAGCCCGCCGAACGCCTGCCCGCCGACGCCCGCCACGCCGACCACGGTGCCGTACCAGCCGAACGCCCGCTCCCGCGCCGCGCCCGGGTGCAGCACGCCCAGCAGCACCAGCACCTGCGGGGCCAGCATCGCCGCCGCCACCCCCTGGGCCACCCGGGCCGGCACCAGCTCCCCCGCCCCCGGCGCGAGGCCGCACGCCCCCGACGCCACGGTGAACAGCACCAGGCCGCCGATGAAGATCCGCCGGTGCCCGTACAGGTCGCCGAGGCGGCCGGCCACGATGAGCCCGCCCGCGTACGCCGCCCCGTACCCCACGATCACGAGCTGGACGGCGGCGTCACCCGCGCCCAGTTCCTCCCGGATCGACGGCAGGGCGAGGTTGGCGACGAAGAAGTCCAGCGTGGTCAGGTACACGGCGACCAGCAGGACCGGCAGGGCGAGCATGCGGAGCTCCAGGGGGAGGCGGCGTGGGCAGGTGAGAGAACACCGGCCACGCCCGGCCGGTTGCTCCCACCGCCCCACCCTGGAACGCCGCGGTTACGGTCCCCTGCGGATCCGCCACGGGCGCCCCGGGCGACGGCGGACCGGAGGACCGGAGGGCCGGTCAGCTCGGCGCGGGGCGGGAGTGGGCGGCCATCAGGTGGTCCACGAGGGCGAGGAGCACGTCCCGGCCGGCCCGCCGGTCGCGGGCGTCGCACAACACGAGCGGCACCTGCGGGTCCAGGTCGAGTGCCTTGCGGATCTCCTCGGGCGTCCGGTCCCTGACGCCGTGGAAGCAGTTGACGCCCACCACGAACGGGATGCCGCGGCTCTCGAAGAAGTCGATCGAGGCGAAGCTCACGTCCAGCCGCCGGGTGTCCACCAGGACGACCGCGCCCATCGCGCCGTGGACCAGGTCGTTCCACATGAACCAGAACCGTTCCTGGCCGGGCGTGCCGAACAGGTAGAGGACCAGCTCGCGGTTGATGGTGATGCGCCCGAAGTCCAGGGCGACGGTGGTGCTGGTCTTGCCGTTCAGGCCCTCCAGGTCGTCGACGCCGACGCTGGCGTGCGTCAGGTACTCCTCGGTACGCAGGGGAGCGACCTCGCTCACCGCGCCGACCAGGGTGGTCTTCCCGACGCCGAATCCACCGGCTATGAGGATCTTCACCGCCAGGGGAGCGGTGTCCCCGTGGTCAGAGCTCGCGTAACCCATCCCTCACCGCCTTGAGAATGTCCATGTCGGGCAGCCCGCTCGCGTGCGCGAAGGTCATCGGTGGCCGGGAGCGCAGCTGACCGGTCTCGATCAGGTCGCCAATGAGGATCTTGGTCACGGACACCGGCAGGTTCAGCGCGGCGGCGACCTCCGCCACCGCCAGGGGCCGCCGGCACAGGGCGAAGATCTCGCGGTGCTCCGGCTGCAACCGCCGCGGACCGCCGCGTCCCGGCTCGGGAAGGGTGTCGGACACCGTCGTCACGAGGGTGATCAGCGCGAGGTCGTCCCGCTCGGGCGCGGTCCGTCCGCCGGTGATCGTGTAGGGACGGACAAGGGACTCGTCGGCGTCGTCGTCGAACCCCTCCGTCCAATGTCTCATCCGTGTCCTCCGATGTCCCGTGACTCCGGAGCGCGGGCGTCGGTGCCCAGCTTCTGGCCGACCTGCTGGATCAGGGTGTGCATGGCGACGCTCATCAGCTCCGCGTCCACCTCCTGGGACGCGACCACGGCCAGGTGGGTGCCCCGGCCCGCCGCCGTGATGAACAGCCACAGCTCGGCCATCTCGATGATGACCTGGTGGACCGGCCCGCCGCTGAAGAGCTGCCCGACGCCGCGGGCCAGGCTCTGCTGGCCGGTGGCGATCGCGGCGAGGCGCTCGGCGTCCGCGCGCGGGATGCTCCGGGAACGGCTGATCACCAGGCCGTCGTCGGACAGCACGATCGCGTGCCGGGTGCCCGCGACCCGATCGACCAGGCCGTCCAGGAGCCAGTCCAGGTCTGCGTTGGTGGCGGTGGTTCGCTGCGTCATCATCGATCTTCCGTCGTAGGGGAGCCGGGCTCGGTGGTTCCGTTCGGCTGGGGGGCGTCGCCGCCGCGGCGCAGGCGGGACTGCCGCTGGAAGGCGCCGATCGTGGCGCCGGAGCGGGCGGGCCGGTCGCCGGTGGCCCAGGTCTCCTGCTCGTCCGGTGCGTCCGGTGCGTCCGGGTCGGGGGAGGCGGGGAGCTTGAGCTCCTCGGCGAGGCTGGCCTGCCGTACGCGCTGGGGCAGCGGCCGGCGGGCGGGCGGCGGAGGCGCGGCGTCCCGGTCGCGGTCCCCGCCGAGCGGGGTGGTCGTCACGTCCGCCAGGGCCCGGCCGCGCGTGCGGGTGGGCAGCGCGCCGTTCTCGGCCGCCGCCCGGTGCCGGGGCGCCGCCGCGTCGTCCTGGGGGCGGTGCCGGGGGCCGGTCGCCACCGGGGGGACCTCCTCGGGGGACGCGGCCGGTACGGGATCCTCGCGGGGACGCTCCACCACCAGCGCCTCCGGGACCAGCACGATGACCCGGGTGCCGCCGAAGGCCGACGAGCGCAGCTCCACCTGCAGGCCGAGGCTCGCGGAGAGCCGGGCGACGACGTACAGGCCGAGCCGCACGTCGTCGGCGTGCGTCATCACGTCGAGCCGCGGCGGGGACTTCATCAGGGCGTTGGCGGCGTCGTACTGGTCGGGCTCCATGCCGAGGCCGCGGTCCTCGATCTCCACCGCGACGCCCCGGCTGACCGGCGCGGCCCGCACCTCGACGGGCGTCAGCGGCTTGGAGAAGGTCGTGGCGTTCTCCATCAGCTCCGCCAGGACGTGGACCAGCGGCCCCACCGCCCGCTCGGCCACCCACGGCTCGCCCTCGACGTCGATCGTGATCCGCCGGTAGTCCTGCACCTCGCCCTGCGCGGCACGCAGGACGTCCAGCAGCTGCACGGGCCGGCGCCAGCGGCGCTGCGGCTGCCCGCCGCCGAGGATCACCAGGTTCTCCTCGTAGCGGCGCAGCCGGGCGGTCAGGTGGTCCAGGTCGAACAGGCCCTCCAGCACCTCCGGGTCCTCGTGCCTGCGCTCCAGCTCGTCGAGCTTCTTGAGCTGCAGGCCGATGAGGATCTGGGTGCGGCGGGCGATGCGCTGCAACATGCGCTGGAAGCCGCGGTGCTGCTCGGCCTGCCGGACGGCGGTGAGCACGGCGCTGCGGCTGGCCAGGTTGAGCGCCTGCCCCAGCTCGCCGAGCTCGTCGGGGGTGGGCTGGACCATGCGGACCTCCGCGTCCACGTCCACGTCCTCGCCGCGCTCCAGCCGGGCGACCACCGCGGGCAGCCGCTCCCGCAGCTCCTGGGCCTCCTCGCGCAGGCGGAGGATGCGCCGGCGCAGGACGGAGGTGAGCCGCCAGCTCGTGAAGATCACCAGGCCGAGGGCGAGCAGGCCCACGGTGCTGATGCTGACGAAGATGACGAAGAGCATGTCGGCGTGGTCGTGACCGAGGTCGCGGACCGTCGCGAGCCGGAGCGTCAGCAGCTCCAGCACCTGCGCGGTGACCGCGTCCACCGAGGAACGCCAGCGGGACGCGTCGCCGCGCACCGTCACCTGGTCGCTCGCGGCGGCGTTGCCGTCGGTGGCGAGCCGCCCCTCCTGGGCGACCATGTCGCCCCACGCCTCGCTGGTCATCAGCGACCGGTAGCGGGTCTCGTCGCCGACGAGGCCGGGGATCACCCGGGAGCGCAGGAGGTGCGTCCTGGTGCCGATGGCGCCGGTGACGACGGCGTACTCCTCCCTCGTCAGGTGGCCGGTCCTCCAGCCGCGGGCCAGCATCGCGTCCTCGCGGCCGATCGTGTCGATCACCCAGAACAGGTCGATCAGCGTCTCCGACCTGCTGTTCACCTGGCCCTCGTCGGTGTGGCCGAGCGCGGTGAGCACGCCGAGGTCCGCCTCCATGACGCCGCTGTAGTAGTCGAACGCCTTGCGCGCGTCGCTCCAGCCGGCGTCCACCGCCCGGCGCTGCTCGCCGAGGAGGGCGAGTTCGCGGTCGGCGCGGGCGATGGCCTCGGTCAGGCCGTCCTGCGCGTCGGGGACGTCCAGGGCGGTCAGGGGACGGAAGGCGTTCACGGCCTGGTCGGTCGCCGCGCGCTGCTCGGCGAGCCTGTCGCGGGTGCCCGCGACGGGCGCGGCCTGCGTCTCGGCGGTGAGCCTGCGCTCCTTGTCGAGGCTGAAGAACAGCGCGGCGGCGGGCTTGCCGACGGTCTCGGTCGCCAGGTCCAGCTGGGCCCGCTCCGCCCGCCACTGGGACGACAACTGGTACATCCCGGAGGCCAGCAACGGGGTGAAGGTCAGGCTCGGCACGAACACGATGATGAGCAGCACCGTACGCAGGGGCAGCCGGCGGGCCCCGGCCAGCCGCCCGGAACGGCCGCCGCCACCGGCCGGAGAGGGCTCGGTTAAACCGCTGTCCTCGCTCTGGGCTTTCTTCCCATGTCGCCCGCCCCTGCCCCATCCAGCCACGTGCAGGACACTCTCCTCACAGTCCGGTAGTCCGGTGCGTCCTTGACGGCAATCAGCCATGTAGGCGATTGGTGCCCGATCGTAGTCATGTGACAGGTGTGCCGGAAGGGTCTGCCGGGCTCACCCCGCTCCGTCCGAGCCCTCCTCACCGCCACGTCGAGGCGCCGCTGGAGGTGCGGGTCAGGCGACCCAGGTGCCCTCGCGCATCAGGGTCCGGCCGGGCAGCTCGTGCACGCCGCGCCAGGCCTGGATCATGCGCGGCCGGACCTCGAAGAACGCGTACGCGGTGCCCTCCTCGCGCGGGTCCCAGCCGGACTTCGCCGCGAACGCCCCCGCCGCCGCCCGCGGCACTTCGTGCGCGGCGTAGGTCGTCACCTCGCCGTCGATCAGCACGACGTCGTGGGTGTCGCCGAAGGCCAGCCGGGCCCGCCCGCCGGCGCGCAGGTTGCGTCCGGTGGGGTTGGTGGCCCTGGTGGACAGCCAGGCCGCCTGCTCGTGCCAGACGAACCACAGCGCCACCAGGTACGGCACGCCGCCGGCGTCCGCCGAGGCCACCCAGACGTCCGACTCCCGCTCCAGCCGGTCCAGGACGTCCTGCCGGCGTTGACCGGGGGTGCGGGGGTGCTCGTCGACCTTCATGCCCGCGAGGTTACGGGCTGGAAAGGCTCCCCGCGTACGACCAAGATCCTTGATTTGTCGGTTTCACTCACTATGCTCGCCGCATGTTCGGCTTAGGCGCGGTGGAATCGGTGTTCCTCGCTCTCCTGCTGGTCGTCGTCGGGATCGGGATCGGGCTCGGCAGGCGGGCAGGACGGCGCGGGACGGCTCGCATCTCCGTCAACCTGGGCCTGATGACGCCCGTCGGCATCCAGGCGCGGGCCCACGACCTCATCGAGGCGGGCCGGTTCGCCGAGGCGGTGAAGCTCATCCGCAAGGAGTCCCAGGTGTCCCGGCGGACCGCGACCGAGGTGGCGCAGGCGCTGCGGGCCGGCGACGTCCTGCCCGACCTGCCGATGCTTCAGGAGGGCGACCTGTCCTCCAGGGTCCGCGCGCTGATCGCGGACGGCCGCCGCAAGGAGGCGGTGTTCCTGGCCCGCAGCCACGAGAACATGAGCCCGTCGGAGGCCGAGGCGTTCGTCGACTCCCTCTCCCAGGGCCCGACCGCCTGACCGCCGGGCCCTCGCCGGAAACCCGTGAAACCTGGCCGAGGGCGTGGTGAAACCGGGGCCGACGACAGTGGAGCCATGAGCATCACAGAACTCGGACGCCCCGCGGGCGGTGAGGCCCCCGCCGGGGGCGCCGACCTCGCCGTACACGTGGAAGGGCTGGTGAAGACGTTCGGCGAGCACCGTGCCGTCGACGGGATCCACCTGGACGTGTACCCCGGCGAGATCTTCGGCGTCCTCGGCCCGAACGGCGCCGGAAAGACCACCATGTTGCGGATGCTGGCCACCCTGCTGAGGATCGACGCGGGCCGCGCCGAGATCTTCGGGGTGGACGTGGCCCGCAACCCGCACGTGATCCGCCAGCTCGTCGGCGTCACCGGACAGTACGCCTCGGTCGACGAGAACCTGACCGCCCGCGAGAACCTCTGGCTCTTCAGCCGCCTCCAGGGCGTCGCCGCGCCGCGCGCCCGGCGCGTCGCCGCCGAGCTGCTGGACCAGTTCGGCCTGGAGGAGGCGGCCGACAAGGCGATCGCACACTTCTCCGGAGGCATGCGCCGCCGGCTCGACCTGGCGGCCAGCCTCATCACCAGGCCGCCGCTGATCTTCCTCGACGAGCCGACCACCGGCCTCGATCCGCGTACCCGCGGTCAGATGTGGGACACCATCCGCGGCCTGGTCGCCGACGGCTGCACGGTGCTGCTGACCACCCAGTACCTGGACGAGGCCGACCAGCTCGCCGACCGCGTCGCCGTCATCGACCACGGCCGCAAGGTCGCCGAGGGCACCCCCGACGAGCTGAAGACCACGGTCGGCAACTCCACCCTCCAGTTGCTGCTCGCCGAGCCGGGCGGGGTGCCGGCCGCCGTGGAGGTCGTGCGGCGCGTCCTCGGCTCCGACCCGGTGCTGAGCCCCGAGCAGGGCCGCCTCAATGTCGCGCTCGACCAGGCGGACCTGGCCGCGGACGTGCTGATCGCGCTGCGCACCGCCGGGGTGTCGATCTCCTCGGTGAGCGTGACCAAGCCCAGCCTGGACGAGGTGTTCCTGGCCCTCACCGGCCACGAGACGAACGAGCACGACCGGACCGACGGAACCGACCGGACCGACCGCATCAAGGAGGACGGCCGATGAGCAACACCACGATCGCACCCGCCCGCGCGTCGGTACAGGCCGCCGACCGGGTGGCGGCCGCCCGCCGCCGCGTCTCCCTCGGCGAGACGGTCGGCCAGACCCTGACGATGGCGTGGCGGGCGCTGAAGAAGATGCGGCGCAACCCGGAGCAGTTCTTCGACGTGGCGTTGCAGCCCATCCTGTTCACCGCGATGTTCGCCTTCATCTTCGGCGGCGCCATCGCCGGTGACGTGCAGAGCTACCTCCCCCTGATGATCCCCGGCATCCTGGCCCAGACCGTGCTGACGACGTGCATGGCCACGGGCACGCAGCTGCGCGAGGACATGGAGAAGGGCGTCTTCGACCGGTTCAAGTCGTTGCCGATCGCCCGGATCGCGCCGCTCGCCGGCCCGATGGTCGCCGACCTGCTGCGTTACACGATCGCGGCCACGCTGACCTTCGGCATGGGGCTGGTGATGGGCTACCGCCCGGGTGGCGGAGCCGGTGGCGTGCTCGCCGCGATCCTGCTGGCGATCGTCACGGGGTGGTCGCTGGCGTGGGCCTTCACCTGGGTCGGCACGATCGCCCGCAGTGCCCAGGCGGTGCAGGGCATCTCCATGATGATCTTGTTCCCGCTGACGTTCCTGTCGAACGCGTTCGTCCCCGTCGAGACGTTGCCCGGCTGGCTGGCGGCGTTCGTCCGGTTCAACCCGGTCTCACACCTGGTCACGGCCACCCGTGACCTCGCCAACCACGGGGCCGTCAGCGGGGAGGCGGCCTGGACGCTCCTGGCCTGCCTGATCGTCATCGTGATCTTCGCGCCGCTGTCGGTCCGCAGCTACAAGCGGCACATGTGACCCGTGCCCGTTCTGTCCGGGCTCGTTCTGTCCGGGCTCGTTCCGCCCGGGCCCGTCCTGGCTGGAGATCCGCTCGACGAGACGCCGCGCCTCGTCGAGCAGGTCGGGGCCGCGCCGGTCGCCGTACTCGGCCCGCAGGGCGGCGAGCATCCCGGGCGCGAGCCGCTCCGCGTGCGGCTCGACCCGCTCGAAGGACATGCTCGGCATGCTGTTGTTGTACGCGAACCGCTCGGCCAGCACCAGCGCCCTGATCGCGTCGCCGGTGGACATGGCCCCCCGCAGCAGCCCCCAGACGCCGAGCGCGAAGAGCATCGAGCCGCACAGCGGATAGTCGAGGATGGGATTGTCCGCGGCCAGCAGGTTGTAGCCCCGCACCCCGGCGAACAGCTCCTCCCCGTACCGCACGTCCTCCGGCCCGGCGTGGTACGCGAACGCCGGCAGGGCGAACGACGACGCAATGATCGACCACGGCGTGACCTCCGCGCGTGGCAGGCCAGGCAGGCGCAGGTCGTGCGCCCGTTGGACGGCCAGGCGGTACTGCGCGAGCGCGGCGGCCGTCTCGCCGCGGACGAGGGAGAGCTCGGCCGCGCACAACGAGGCGAACGCCAGCCCGCCGAGCATCGTCTCCTTGTCGTTGATCCGGTTGATCACGGCGAGCTCGGCCTCCGCGGTGTCGAGATCGCCGTCGGCCAGGGCCGAGCTGAGCACCACCGCGCGGAGCTGGGTCTCGTCGTCGACGGCGCCGAGCCGGCTCAGCACCGGGATGGCGATCCGCGCGTGCTCGACCGCCCGCCGGTGGTCACCGAGGTGCATGACCATCTGGGCCAGCATGGCGTGCATGATCGCGATGAGCCACGGCCCCTCGTCGTCGCGCAGCAGTGACAGGGTCCGCTCGGCGGCCTCGATCGCCCCGGAGATGTCCCCCACGTTCTCCAGGAACTGGGCCTTCGTCTGCGTCGCCGCCAGCGCCACCTCGGGGTCGTCGCTGCGGCACAGCTCCTCCAGCCGGCGGCGTACGGCGGCGCCGTCGTCCGTGTCGCAGGCGAGCAGCACCGTGACCATGGCCGCTATCCGGGGGTTCGTCGCGTCGGTGACGGGCAGCGCACGGAGGAGGTCGCGTATCACGTTGTCGCCGCGGTCAGTGATGATCATGCTGTTCATGAGCGTGATCAGCATGGCGGCCCTGGTCACCTCGACGAACGGCGACGGCGGCCGCCAGCCGTCGACCGTGTGGATGATCGCTTCCCGGAGCACGAGGAGCCGGGGATGGTCGCCGCGGATCGACCACAGCGCGCCCGCGCCGGCCAGCAACTGCACCGTCGTGACGGGGTCGGACTCGCTGAGCGCCTGCCGGAGCAGGTCGGCGAGGTTGCTCTCCTCCGCGCGCAGCGCGTCGGCGGCCTCGTACTGCGCCGGGCCGAACAGCCTGGCGGAGTGCTCCAGCGCGTACGCCGCCGCCCAGTCCCGCTGCGCCGTCCGGGCCGCCGCCTCCTCGCCGGCCTCCCGCAGCCGCATCCGCCCGAACTCCCTGACGGTCTCCAGCATCCGGTAACGCAGTCCGTACGCCGTCTCGCGGACGTTCAGCATCGACTGCTCGATCAGCGCGTTGACCACGTGCAGGGCGTCCGGACCCAGGACGTGCTCGGCCGTGGCCAGCGTGAAGCCGTCGCCGAACAGCGACAACCACCGCAACGCCCGCCGCTCCGGCTCGTCCAGCAGGTTCCACGACCACTCGATGACCGCGAGCAGCGTCTGGTGGCGGTCGGGAGCCGTGCGGTTCCCGCCGCGCAGCAGCGCGAACCGGTCCGCCAGCCGCCGCGCGATCTCCTCCACCGACATCACCCGCACCTTGGCCGCGGCCAGCTCGATCGCGAGCGGCAGCCCGTCGAGGCGGGCGACGATCTCGCCGACCACGTCGTCGTCCATCCGCACGCCCGGGCGGGCGGCCGTGGCGCGCTGGCGGAACAGCTCCACTGCGTCGCCGGGGGACAGCTCGCCGAGCGGGTAGACGCGCTCGGCGGGGATCGACAGGGGGGCGCGCGAGGTGGTGAGCACCCGCAGGTCGCGGGTGGTCACGGTCAGGAACGCCACCAGGTCGGCGACGGCCTCGATCACGTGCTCGCAGTTGTCCAGGACGAGCAGCGCCGGAGCCTGGTCGAGATGCCGGGCGATCCGGGCGCGGACGTCGGAACGCTGCTCGGCGGTCAGGATCCGCCGCCCGCTGACCGAGTCCCGGACCCCGAGCGCCGAGCCCACCTCGCCCACCACGCCCTCGGGCGAGGACACGCCGACCAGCTCGACGAAATGGGCGATAGGCTGCGCGGCGTCCCTGCCGACGACATGGGCCAGCCGCGTCTTGCCCAGCCCGCCCGCGCCGATGATGGAGACCACCCGGTTGGTCTGCAGCAGGGCGTGCACCGCCCGGATGTCGTCGTCGCGGCCGAGCAGCGAGGAGCCGTTGAACAGCAGCCCCTCGCGCACCGGCTGGTCCGCGACGAGGAGCTCGGCGTGGACGCGGGCCAGCTCGGGCCCCGGCCCGGTGCCCAGCCGGGTGGCCAGGTCCGCGCGGTAGCGCTCGTAGCGCTCCAGGGCGGCGGCGGCGCCGCGTACGGCGGACTCGCTGCGCAGCAGGCAGGCCAGCAGCTCCTCGTCGCGCGGCCGGCCGGCCGCGGCCTGCTCCAGCAGCGGCAGCGCGGCCTCGTGCGCGCCGCTCCTGGCCCGCGCGATCGCGGCCGTCCGCCGCGCCTCGGCCGCCCGCCGCGCGGCCGCGGCCCTCAGCTCGGCCAGCGGGCCCGTGGCACCGTCAGTACCGCCGTCCATGCCGCTACCCATGCCGCTACCCGTGCCGCTACCCGTGCCGCTACCCGTGCCGCTACCCGTGCCGCCGTCCGTGCCGCCGGCCGCCAGGCGCATGGCCTCCTCGGCGCGCTGGCGGGCCAGCACCACGTCGTCCTCGCCGAGGGCGGCCCGCGCCTGCTCCGCCAGGACGGCGACCAGCAACGCGTCCACCTGGTCGGGGGGCAGCCCGAGCCGGTAGCCGCGCGGCATCCGTACCACGGCGTCGGCGCTGGTGGCCGCCCTGGTCCGGGAGACCACCACCTGCAACGCCTTCGTCGGGTTGGCCGGAGCCCCGTCGGGCCACAACTCCTCGACCAGGCGCTCGTCGCTGACCCCCGTACGCCCGTGCATGACGAGCACGGCCAGCAGGGTCTGCGCGCGCTCGCCGACCACGCGCGCGCCGCGCCAGCGGACGCCGTCGAGCAGGACCAGTACGGGAGACACATGCTCAGCTTACGGACGAGGCGGGCGTAAGAGGGCTCAGCCGGAGGCGATCGGGTCGCGGAAGAGGAAGCTGCTCGAAAGATCGGCGTGCAGGTAGTGGTGGAACCGCGCGGCCTTCGCCCGGGCGGTCCTGTCGGCGGTGACGACCGTGAGGACGACGTACCGGCCGGTCGAGGACACCCGGCGCTTGCCGTAGACGTAGGTGTCGAGCACCTGGTCCCGGCGCCACTTCACCGCCCCCGAGGACCCGGCCAGCCGCCCGGCCGCGTCCTTGGCCGCTTTCGCGGTGGGAAAGACCATGATGACCTGGACCGCCGCGAGATGCCCGCGATAGGCGGTGTAGGCGAGCTGAACGGCCCGCTCGCACCTCCCCTTGGCCAGCACGCCCGGCCGCCCGTCCACCGGAGCGCAGGACCCGTACGTCCAGCCGCCCGCCTTCTCGGCCTTGAACGTGACCCCGTCCATGCGGAAGTTCCAGTCGCCGTAGTCGGCGGCGTCGATGGGCGAGCCCGAGCGTCTCCCGCTCTCGCCGGGACGCGGCTCCGCGGACCGGGCCACCGCCGCGGGAACCGGCGCGGCCACCGCCAGGGGGTTGAAGTACCTGTACACGCTGAACGCCAGACCGCCCGGCAGCAGCACCGCCAGGACCACGACCAGCGCACCGACCACCCCGGGGTACTCCCGCGGCCCAACCCGCCGAGCCTCTCCCATGCGCCAATTCTGCTCTACTTCACCATCACCCGCCCCTTATGCCCGAGATACGCTGCGCCGCTCGCGTCCCGTCGAAGGACCCACCGGCTTCCCCGCGACCCGATGACCTCTCCCTCGTCCAAGCCCAGATCATGCGTGCGGAGATCCGGACGGAGGCGGCGATCCCCCTCCTGTCGTAACCGCCGGTGGGCAGGGCGGCGCGCGGCCTTCCCCGCGGCCGCTCCCTGGCGACCCTCACGCCCTCGCCGATCAGCGCCTCCTGCGCGGCCATGATGAGCTGCGCGCTCGTCCAGGAGCGGCCGGACCGGCCCATCGCCGGCCTTCGGGTCCGAGCGGGGCCACGGGAGCCCTGGCGCCGAGCGTGCTATACATCCCGAATGGCAAAGTTGGGGGGGAAGGTCGCCCTCGGGCTCTTCCGCAAGGCGGCGCCCTGGTTCAGGAGCACGGTGGCGCGCGGGGGCAGGCGCCACCAGCTGGCGGCCGGAGTCGAGGACGCGGCCGAGCGCTTCGCGCTCAGCAGGCGCGGCAAGATCCCGCTGGTCGAGCTGCGCCCCCGGCACGTACACAGGCTGGACGGCGGCACCTCACCGCTGACGGCGGCCCAGCAGGCCGCGATGCGCGACGCCCACAGGGAGATCGATCGGCTCCTGCGCGAGGCCGGGGGAAGACCTTTGAGCCGGTACGAGACGAGAGTCGCCATGCGGCACGTGAACCCCACCGGTTCCAAGGTGAACTGCTCCGAGATCGCCATGGCGGTCGACGACATCCTGGCCGGCCGTGCCACGGTCGCCGGCGCCAGGCCCAGGGGCGTGCCGGTCCCCCTCGTCCGTGGCGCCCTCGGCAAGCAGGCCACCGAGGTACGGACGGGGCTGAGCTCCCTGGACGACGTGGAGCGCCTGATCGCCGAGAACCCCGGCGCCCGTGGCATCATCATTGGGCACGGCGGCACAGGTACGGCGCACGTCTTCAACGTCGCGAACGTGGGCGGCAAGACGTCATACCTGGACGGGCAGCTCAGGCAGATGGCCGATGTCAACCCGCACGCCGGCAGGTTTCCGCAGTGGGATTTCTACCGGACGGCGTGACGGAGGACAGTCGTGATCACCAGAGCCGAGGCCGAACGGATCGCCCGCGACTACGTCGCCAGGGAGTTCGCCCCCGAGGAGGAGGGCCAGGAGGAGTTCGCGATCAACGACGAGGTCACGATCGAGCGGCCGTACGGCTGGTTGTTCGTCTACACCACCGCCACCTACCTCGTCACCCGCGACCCCGACGACGGCGTGGCCGGCGCCGGCCCGCTCCTCGTCCTGCGGGAGAACGGGCAGGTCATCGACTTCCCCTCCTACCACACCCAGGAATCGGCGGCGGAGGAGTACGAGCGGGGACTCGCGCAGGGCTGAGGCCGTGCCCGCCGGGCCGGGCCGCGCGCGGGCGCTCAGCCGCCCATGACGCCGTTCATGGCCATGGTGATGCACAGGTCGAGAAGCCTGCCGGTGATCTCCATGAGAACGGGAACCCGCAACGTCGATGCCCCCATCGTGGCCGGCGCCGCCGCCATCGCCTCGAAGAGCTGCACGGCGAGCTGGATGAGCTGGACGATGAAGTTCACCTTCAGGACCAGGACGATCGCGGCGCACACCATCAGGCCGAGGCCGACGATGTCCGCGCCCGTCAGGCCGTCGAGCAGGTTCTTGTGCGCGGAGTCGTCGGCTTCCCAGCTCTTCCGGGCGGCCTCGACCCCGCCGCCCTTCTGAGCCGCCCAGGTGCCGGCGGCGAACGTGGCCGCGTCGCCCGTCAGCCTTCCCACGTCGCCGCTGAGACCGAGCCAGGCCTGGCCCATCCTGAGAAGCTTCTCCTCGTCGCTCATGGGCCACTGGCGCCCGGTCGCGTTCATGAACTTCGCGAGCCCGGTGGGCAGTTTCATTCCCATGGGCGCTATCCGAGCATCTCGCGAATGCGGTTGACCTCGACGGTGGCCAGGTCCTCGGCACGCTGCTCGTTGACGCTCATCACCTGCAGATTACCGGCGTACGTCCCCATCTCGCCGGTGTTGTCGCCGTAGGACTCGAAGGCCATCTGATGGATGGCCCCGTAGATCGTCGCGATGATGGTGCCCAGGTCGTCGGCGCCGAAGGCGTCGCCGTCCCCGGTGAGCTCCTTCTCGAAAGCGCTCAGACGCTCCTGCAGCTCCTGAGCCGACGAGCTCACCCCTTCGGCGGCCTTCCGGGCGTGCGCGGGCCGGTACAAGATATCGTCGTTCGTCACCGAGCACCTCACTCCGGTTCCTGAATGCTGGTCATGATGTCGCGCAGCGCCCGCGTGGCGGCGTGCATCTGCGCGATGCCGGCGCTCTGCGTCTCCCGGGCCCGGCGGGCGACCTCGGCGAGGTCCACGCCGGCCGCGCCCTGGTGCTGCCGGGCGCCGGCCCTCGCCAGGTCGTCGAAGGCGGCGTTCATCGCCTCGCGCAACTGCTCGGCCAGCTCGTGCGAGCCCCCGGCCATCGCCTTCGGGTGAATCCCCACCGACTCCACCCGGCCGTCGCTCACCACGACCCGTACGTGCCCCCGCCCGGCCACGCCTTCACCCCGCACCGGCTCGGTCGTGGCTTCCATCCCGGCCATCGCGCGGTCGAGGTTGCTGCGCGTCATCTCGATGAGGTCCTCCAGGCCGCGCGGATAGGGGTCGCCGCTGATGGAGGTCCGCTCGCGGATCCTGGCCATCGCCTCGGCGATCGACTGCGCGATGACGTCCATCCTGTGCAGGGCCTCGTTGCCGGCCTCGTGCAGCGCCTTGGCCAGCGTCACCAGGTCGGGCGTGGGGGTCGAGGAGGTGGTCGAGGCGTCGAGAAGCCCGTCGATGGCGGCGTTGACGGCTTCCCGTACGAGCTCGGCCAGCTTCTGCGGGGGCAGCCGCAACAGCCGCGGCTCCAGGACGACGGACTCGACGGCTCCGGCCCTGACGATCACCCGCACCCGGCCGTCCTCGGCCGCGCCATGGGCTCGGGGGGATTCGGGCACAACCTCGGGGAGCGTTTCCCCTGTCCGTAACGATTCCACGCGTGCGAGCGTCTCGCGCATGTAGTGCTCCAGCTCCGCGTCGTCGAGCGGCTCCGGCATCCGTGACTCACCCCCTGACTCCGGCCTGACCGAGGCTACCGCAACCGCCACCTGAGCGACCGCCGCGCCGGCACCACCTCTGGGCCCCCGCCGTCACGCCCGGGCGTGCCCCTTGGCCGCTGTTGTTCGTCATGTCCCTATCGTCCTGTGCCGTGCTCCATCGCCCCGGCCGTCCCCATCACCAGGAACACATGACCACTGTCACCACGGCTTGCCGGTACGGCGCCACGCCGCCGGCATGATCGGGAACGCGGACACGGACGATCCGAGCTGGGAAGCCACGCGTACGTGGGTGGAGAAGGGTTTGCCCGGGGCGACCGCATCGAGCCCGCCGAGCGGCTGCGCGGCGGGTGGACGCCGAAATGCGGCGCCTGCGGGGCCACGGCCATCCCCGCGGCCACGCTCCAGGCCGTCGACGCCACCGCGCGACTGGACGAGGACGGAGCCGAGCAGCGCGCCGATCTTCTGGCCCGGCAACTGGTACGCATCCACCAGGTGCGGGTGACCGGCCGGACCCGTCCGCGTTCCTGCTTCCTGCACCAGGACGCGCTCCGCCGACCGGTACGTCGCCAGGGGCGGCCGGTTGAAGGCTGGACGCACGTTGACCTGGTCCCGTCCGACTCACATGGCCGGACGGGACTTCGCGTTTCTGAGGTCCTCGGGCCGCTGAAGGGCTGAATCGGTCTGACTCGTACGGCCATAGTGGACAACAACGGTCCGGCTCGGCCCTGCCGTGCAGTTACCCTCTCGCCATGACGATCAAGTTCACCGCTCAGGTCGCCGGAGCTTACGAACACCCTGAGGATGAATGCATGTCCGCCGGTGTGAGCGAAACAGAAGCCGGTGATGGCATGGTGCTCACCTTCCAGTGCTGCACCTATGAGCCTGACGATCAGGACATCGCCCTGGGCTGGGACACCTACTGCGTTGTTACCGCCGATCAGGGCACCGCCTATGGAGCCGTCCAAGAACTCACTCTGCGGGGCAACGTGCTGCGTGTCGTCTTCGACGTCGACGCCTTGGAGACGCTCGGTCTGGCCGAGCCCGAGGTCGAGGCCGTCCTCGATGTGGACGAGCAGGCCCTCGGACAGCTTCGGCAAGGGCTGCGACACATCCTTGCCTATGGTCGTGCTGACGCCCACCCTCGGGTTCTGGAGCTGTAGAAGGTTGCCGCCGTAGCTGTGTTTCAGCTGTACAAGATTGAAAAGGCCGCTTCCCGATCATGGGAAGTGGCCTTTCACCTGCGGTGGAGCCTAGGAGATTCGAACTCCTGACTTCCTGCTTGCAAAGCAGGCGCTCTGCCAACTGAGCTAAGGCCCCTTCGACGAAGATAGCTTACCGGGCGGAGGAAGCCACCTGCGTCGAACCCAGGTCGTCGCTCAGGATCAGGCTCGGGAAGTCGGTGATCGAGTCCAGGATGTGGGTCGCGCCGCCCTTGAGGAGGCGTTCGCGGCTGTGGACGCCGGTCATGAGGCCGGCCACGACGGAGGCGCCGGCTCGGCGGCCGCAGAGCATGTCGCTCTCCGAGTCGCCGATCACCGCCACGTTGCGGACGTCCTCCACGCCGAGCCGGAGGACGGCGTGCAGGACCATGTCGGGCCAGGGGCGGCCGCGGCCTCCGGCGTCCTCGGGGGAGATGGCCAGGTCGATCTTGTCGTGCCAGCCGAGGACGCTCAGGACGCGGCTCAGCGTGGTGCGGCTGAAGCCGGTGATCAGGGCGAGCTTGATGCCTGTGCCGCGGAGCTTGTCGAGGACCTCCAGGACGCCGGGCGTGGGCTCGAGGCCGGAGCGCTCCAGGGCGCCCTCGTAGGAGCGCTCGAACGTCAGGTTCGCCGCCTGGGCCTGGGCCTCGTTGCCGGGGAAGATGCCGCGGAAGACGTCGATCTTGGGGCAGCCCCGGGACCGGTGCACGTGAACCATGGCACGTGCGTACGCTCCGGTCCCGGGCACGATGCCCTGGGTCGCGATCGCCTCGGCGAAGGCGCGTTCGACCATGGCGATGTCACCGACCGTGGTGCCCGCTAGATCCAGGCACACCAGCTTGATGGGGACGATGTCACTCATCGCCTCGCCGGTCGGTTAGTTCTCGCTGCCGGTCGCCTCGGTCCAGAGATCGAGCTCTGCGCGGTCGGCCTGCACCTTACGCCAGATCAGCAACCCCCCGAGGGCGATCAGCGCCAGAACGAGCAGCTTCTTCACGGTGTGACCCCACTTCTTCGACGGTCTCACCTGCCGGGGTGAGACCCAACGGTTGACATGCAGCCTAGCAAGGGATGGCCGCGGTCCTTGTGTTGCGTGCGGACCAGATGTGCGGATTGGGCTATGAGATGTGTGGATTGGGGGATGAGCGATGGTCAGGTGTTCTTGCCAAGCCCACCATATCGACCCTCCGGCGTGTCCGTGTCCCCATGTCCGTGGGTCCCGGGCGTGTCCGGGTGGAGAGGCTGGATATACCCCAGGGGGGTATGATACGTTTCTGGAGGCGGACGCTCTGAGCGAACGGGGCGTCGCCGGACCCTGTTCGTGCGTACGTCATGGGAGAGCTGGGCCTGACAAATACCCTGGGGGGGTAGGGTGTTAGACTCGTTCAGGACGTACTTGACCACATTTGAGGAGATCGTGATGACCACCACCGCCACCTACACCGTCAAGGGCATGACCTGCGGCCACTGCGTCAGCTCGGTGAAGGAGGAGGTCGGCGAGGTCGCCGGCGTCACCTCCGTCGAGGTCGACCTGGGCAGCGGCCTGCTGACGGTCGGCAGTGACGAGCCGATCGACGAGGCGAGGATCGCCGCCGCGGTCGAGGAGGCCGGGTACGAACTGGCGGGCCGGTCGTGAACACGGCCGGCAGGCTCGGTGTCTACGTCCTGGGGCTGGCCGTCGTCTTCGGCGGCGCCCTGGGCGTGGGCCGGGTGACGGCCCCCGACGACGTCGCCGCCGCCTCGCAGGATCAGAAGAAGAGTGTGGAGCAGGGCCAGGGGCACGGCGGGGACGAGCACGGCGGGAACGGGCATGGCGAGGACGGGCACGGTGACGAGGCTGTGCGGCAGGTCAAGGGTGATACCCCCGGGGGGCTCCAGGTGTCGCAGGACGGATACACCCTCAACCTGATCACCACCCCGGCCGCCGGCCGGCCCGCGGACCTCACCTTCCGGATCACCGGCCCCGACCTGAGGCCGGTCACCGCCTACAAGGTCGAGCACGACAAGAAGATGCACTTCATCGTCGTCTCCCGCGACCTCACCAGCTTCCAGCACGTCCACCCCGAGATGGCGGCGGACGGCACCTGGAAGGTCCGCCTGGCGCTCCCGAAGCCGGGCTCCTACCGGGCGTTCGCCGACTTCGCCCCGGAGGGCGGCGCGGGCGGCGCGAAGCTGACGCTCGGCGCCGACCTGCAGGCCGCGGGCGACTATCGGCCGGAGCCGCTGCCGCACGCCAGCCGTACGGCGACGGTCGGCGACTACACGGTGAACCTCGCCGGTAACCTGGTGCCGGGCCAGGCGAGCAAGCTCACGCTCACGGTCAGCAGGAACGGCGAGCCGGTCACGGACCTGCAGCCCTACCTGGGCGCGTACGGCCATCTGGTCGCGCTGCGCGCCGGCGACCTCGCCTACCTCCACGTGCACCCCGAGGAGAGCGAGCAGGCCGGGCCGGAGATCACGTTCTACGCCGAGGTGCCGAGCACCGGCACCTACCGGTTGTTCCTCGACTTCCAGCACGACGACCAGGTGCGGACGGCGAGCTTCACCGTTCCGGCCACCCTCGCCGACGGGCACGTGCCGTCGGCCGGCCACGACCACAGTCACTGACGATCCGGGACGCGACGAAAGGAGAGGTGATGTCCTCCGTGACCGAGGATGAAGCCGTCGAACTCACGATCGGTGGCATGACCTGCGCGTCCTGCGCCAACCGGATCGAGCGCAAGCTGAACAAGCTCGACGGCGTGACGGCGACGGTCAACTACGCGACCGAGAAGGCCAAGGTCACCTTTCCGCGCGACCTGGACCCGCAGGAGCTGATCAGCGAGGTGGAGAAGGCGGGCTACAGCGCCGCCCTCCCCGCCCCTCCGGCCGAGCGGACCTCTCCGGAGCAGGGGCAGGAGGGGCAGGAAGGGCGGGACGAGCTGCGGCCGCTGCGGCAGCGGCTGGTCACGGCGGTGGTGCTGAGCGTCCCCGTGGTGGCGATGGCGATGATCCCGCCGCTGCAGTTCACCCACTGGCAGTGGTTGTCGCTGACGCTGGCGGCGCCGGTCGTGGTGTACGCGGGCTGGCCGTTCCACAGGGCCGCCTGGGCCAACCTGCGCCACGGCGCGGCCACCATGGACACGCTGATCTCGATGGGCACGCTGGCCGCGCTCGGCTGGTCGCTCTGGGCGCTGTTCCTCGGCTCGGCGGGGATGCCGGGCATGACGCACCCGTTCGAGTTCGTGATCGAGCGTACCGACGGCTCCGGCAACATCTACCTGGAGGCCGCGGCGGGCGTGACGGCGTTCATCCTGGCCGGGCGCTACTTCGAGGCCCGTTCCAAGCGGCGGGCGGGGGCGGCGCTGCGGGCGCTGATGGAGCTGGGCGCCAAGGACGTCGAGCTGGCCGACGGCCGCCGCGTCCCGGTCGAGCAGCTCAAGGCCGGTGACCGGTTCGTGGTGCGGCCCGGCGAGAAGATCGCCACCGACGGCGTGGTCGAGGAAGGCACCTCCGCCGTGGACGCCTCGATGCTGACCGGCGAGTCGGTGCCGGTCGAGGTCGGGCCGGGCGACGCGGTCACCGGCGCGACCGTGAACGCGGGCGGCCGGCTGATCGTGCGGGCCACCCGGGTCGGTGCCGACACCCGGCTCGCCCAGATGGCCAGGCTGGTGGAGGAGGCGCAGACCGGCAAGGCGCGGGTGCAGCGGCTGGCCGACCGGATCTCGGGCGTGTTCGTGCCGATCGTGATCGCGCTGGCCGTCGGCACGCTGGGCTTCTGGCTGGGCACCGGCAACGGGGCGGGTGCGGCGTTCACGGCCGCGGTGGCGGTGCTGATCATCGCCTGCCCGTGCGCGCTGGGGCTGGCCACGC
>NZ_JBFAHK010000032.1:0-82580 GCF_040802095.1 Nonomuraea sp. NPDC050783 | reverse complement strand
GCGCGGGCGACCCATGCGCGGGCGACCCATGCGCGGGCGACCCATGCGCGGGCGACCCATGCGCGGGCGACCCATGCGCGGGCGACCCATGCGCGCGCGACCCATCCGCGGGCGACCCACGCGCGGGCGGTCCCTCGCTCCGCGCGTCCAGGAAGACGACTGACGGCCGGCTCGGTCGGCGGGGTCAGGCCAGGGGGCGGGGGGCGGGGAGGCGGAGGCGGTCGACGGCGTCGCGGCGGGTGCGTTCGGGGCGGCGGTCGTAGCGGGCCGTGGTGGCCGGCGAGGAGTGGCCGACCAGGGCCTGGGCGGTGGCGAGGTCCACGCCGGCGTCCAGCAGCTCGCCGATGAAGGTGCGGCGGAAGTCGTGGGCCGTGCGGGGGGCCGCGCCCGCGGCGGACAGACGGCGGGCCAGGATGTCGGCGATGCCCTGCCCGGTCAGCCCGACCGGGCGCCCGTCGCGGGCCCGCAGCCGCCCCGCCACGCTGAGCGGGCTGAACAGCGCGCCCGGCGCCGGGCCGCGCACCGCCAGCCAGCGCTCCACCAGGCCGATCGCGTCCGTCGTCAGGTAGACCAGGCGCTCCTTGTCGCGCTTGCCGCGCACCCGCAGCGAGCGCGCGCCCGGGTCGTAGTCGGCCAGCGTGAGAGAGCCCAGCTCGGCGCGGCGGCAGCCGGTGGAGTAGAGGACCGCGATCAGGGCCGCGTCCCGGACGCCGGCGGGGGAGTCGTCGCACGCGGACAGGGCCGCGCCGACCACCTCCGGCGGCACGTGGTGCCCGGACGGCAGCCGGTGCTGCCGCACCGGCGCGAGGTCGGTGGCGCGGGCCAGGTCCTCGGCGCTCACCTGGCCCAGGCGCCAGGCCTCCTTCATCACCCGCCGCAGCGCCACCAGGTGCTTGTTGACGTAGGCGGCCGACCAGCCCTGGCCGGTGAGGAGCGTGCGGATGCGTACCGTGTGCTCGTAACGCAGCAGGTGCCACGGCTGGCCCTCGCCCGTGGCGCTCTCGTCGCCGGTGAGCAGCCGGGCCAGCCGGTCGAGGCAGCCGCGCATGGTGCGGCGCGACTCCGGGCTGGTGAGCGAGTCGAGATAGACGTGGTAGGGGTCGCGCGCCGGCTCGACCGCCGGCGCCGCCATCGCTCCGGGAACGGCAGGCAGGCTCACCCGCACGATCTTAGAACGCCACCCCCGGTCCGGGAGCGCGCGCGGCGCCACGGGACCGGGGGCCCGTGCGGGCTCAGCGCAGCGCGGCCACGCCCTCCAGCAGCCGGTCCACGTCGGAGCGGTCGTTGTAGGGGACGAGCCCGGCACGGACGGCCCCGCCGGAGTCGCGGACGCCGAGCGCGCCGGTCAGCTCCCAGGCGTAGTTGTGGCCGTTCCAGACGTTGACACCCCGCCTGGCCAGGTGCTCGGCGACCCGGCGCGGGGCGTGGCCGGCCACGTTGAAGTAGACGGTGGCGGTGCGGCGGGCCGGCTTGCCGTACACGGTGACGTGCGGCAGCGTCTCCAGGCCCTCGACCAGGGCGCCGAACAGCTCCAGCTCGTGCTCCTCCGCCGCCGCCATCGAGGCCAGCAGCCGCTCGCGCCGGGTGCCCGCGCCCGGCACCATCGCCGCCAGGTGGTCCACGGCCGCCGTCACGCCCTCCAGGTCGGCGAAGGCCGCCGTGCCCGTCTCGAACCGCTCCGGCACCGTGTCGGGCGAGCAGGCCAGCTTGTCCGGTCGCAGCGTCTCCAGCAGCGCGGGATCGGCCACCACCGCGCCGACGTGCGGGCCGGACCACTTGTAGGCGCTGGTGGCGTAGAAGTCCGCGCCCAGCGCCCGCATGTCCACCGGGCCGTGCGCGGTCGCGTGCACGCCGTCCACGAACACCAGCGCCCCAGCCCGGTGCGCCAGCTCGGCGATCGCCGCGACGTCGGGACGGGTGCCGAGGATGTTGCTGGCGGCGGTCACCGCGACCAGGCGGGTGCGCTCGTTGACGAGGCCGGCGTACTGCTCGACGGGCAGCTCGCCGGTCACCGGGTCCACCTCGGCCCAGCGCACGGTGGCGCCGGTCTGGACCCAGGGGCGGACGTTGGCGTCGTGGTCGAGCCGGGAGAGCACCACCTCGTCGCCCGGGCCGGCGATCGCGCGGGACAGGCGGTAGGTGAGGGTGGTCATGTTCGGGCCGAGGATCACGCCCGCGGGGTCGCCGCCGACCAGGTCGGCCACGGCGGCGCGGCAGGCCGCCACGATCGCGTCGGAGCGGTGGCTGGCGGGGAAGGCGCCGCCCACGTTGCCGATCCCGCAGCGGTAGGCGTCGGAGATGGCGTCGATCACCGCCCGGGGGGTCTGCGTGCCGGCGGCGCCGTCGAGGTAGGCGTGGCCGTCGTTGAGCGCGGGATAGCAGGCGCGTACCGCTTTGATGGGGAAAGGCATGATAGGTAGATGCTCACCCGCCGCGACCTCAACCGTGCCACCTTGGCCCGGCAGTACCCGCTCGACCGCCACGGCGGCGGCGTGGGCGACGTCGCGGCGGCGGCCTTGAAGTGACGGGCGGAGTCTGATTTGTTCGGGGCGGAGGTGGTATGCCCATGCCGCAGCTCACCGCCCTGGACGCCCAGTTCCTCAACGTCGAGACCGCCACGAACGTCGCCAACATCGCCGGCCTGGCCGTCCTGGAGGGCGACCTCAACCGGGCCGACCTCCAGGCCCTGCTCGAACGGCGGCTCCCGTACGTGCCCGCCCTGCGGCGCAGGCTGGCGCCGGTGCCGTTCGGGCTGGACCACCCGTACTGGGTGCAGGAGGACGACCTCGACCTCGACTACCACGTCCGCGAGATCGGCCTGCCGCCGCCCGGCGACGACCGGCAGCTCGCCGAGCAGGTCTCCCGTCTGCACGCCCGCCGCCTCGACCGCGGCCGCCCGCTGTGGGAGATCTACCTGATCCACAACCTGGCCGGCGGCCGGATGGGGCTCTACACCAAGATCCACCACGCCGCCGTGGACGGCATCGGCGGCGCGGACGTGCTGGCCGCCCTGCTCGACGTCACCCCCGAGCCCGCGCCGCCGCCCCCGGTCGCGCCCGAGCGGGACGAGCCGCCGCCCGGACAGGCGGAGATGCTGGCGCGCGGCCTGGCGCGGCTGGCGCTCAACCCGGCGCAGGCGGCGCGGTTCGCGGCCGCCGCCGTGCCGCACCTGGACGAGATCCCCGTCGTGTCCTGGCTGCCCGGCAGCCGCCTGCTGTCCGGGCTGGCCCGCCGGCTGGCCGGCGACGGCGGCGTGCCGGGGCTGCCGTCCCTGCCCGCGCCCAGGACGCCGTTCAGCGGGCCGGTCTCCCAGCACCGGCGTTTCGCGTTCGTGTCGCTGCCGCTGGAGGAGGTCAAGGCGGTGCGCAAGGCGTTCGGGGTCACCGTCAACGACGTCGTCATGGCGGTGTGCGCGGGCGCGCTGCGCGGATGGCTGGCCGCGCACGGCGGCGTGCCCGACCGGCCGCTGGTGGCCGGGGTGCCGTTCTCGCTGCGCGAGGCCGGCGTGCCGGGCCGGGGCAACCAGGTGACGATCATGACCGCGCCGCTGGCGGTGCACGTCGCGGAGCCGGCCGCCCGGCTGGCCGAGGTGCGGCACGCCATGCACCGGATCAAGGACCGGTTCTCCCTGGCGCCGGCGCGGTGGCTGCGCGAGTTCAGCGAGTCGATGCCGGCCGCGCTCATGGGCCTGGCCTCGCGCTCGGCGTTCGCGCTGGTGGGGGAGACCGCCCCGCCGATCAACCTGATCATCTCGAACGTGCCGGGACCCCAGTTCCCGCTGTACGTGTGCGGCGGGCTGCTGCTGACCCACTACCCGGTCTCGGTGATCACGGACGTCAGCGGCGGCCTCAACATCACCGCCTTCTCCTACAACGGCTCGCTCGACATCGGCGTCGTCACCGACCGCGCGATGATCCCCGATCCCTGGGAGCTGGCCGGCGGCCTGCGTACCGCACTCGACGACCTGCTGAACGCGGAAGCCGCCCTGCCGCGCTGACCCCGTGCCCGGCGGAACTGTCGGGGGCATGTGGCACCTTGGGAACGGCGTGCTGCCGAACCACGCAGGTTGGGTAGCTTGGAGGTGACGACCCACACGGTCCCGCTTCTTCTTGTCCTGCCATGCCCGTTTCATTGCACAAGGTGGCGATGCCGCAGTCCCATCCTTCACCCGCATTCCGTGCGTCCATCCAACGCGAGCGAGGAGCGAATCTTGTCCGAAGCAGCAGAGGTTCTCGAACTGGACGACAACAGCGCCGACGGCCATGCGCCCGTCGGCGCGGACTCGGTCAAGGCCTACCTCAAGGAGATCGGCCGTGTGCCCCTGCTCACCGCCGAGCAGGAGATCGACCTGGCCAAGCGCATCGAAGCCGGCCTGTTCGCCCGCGAGCGGCTGGACACCGAGGAGGGGCTGTCCGACGAGCTGCGGGCCGACCTGGAGTGGATCGCCGCCGACGGCGTCGAGGCCAAGCGCCGCATGCTGGAGGCCAACCTGCGGCTCGTGGTCTCCATCGCCAAGCGCTACACCGGCCGCGGCATGTTGTTCCTCGACCTCATCCAGGAGGGCAACCTGGGCCTGATCCGGACGATCGAGAAGTTCGACTACCGGCTCGGCTACAAGTTCTCCACCTACGCCACCTGGTGGATCAAGCAGGCGATCACCCGGGCGATGGCCGACCAGGCCCGCACCATCCGCATCCCCGTCCACATGGTCGAGCTGATCAACAAGGTGGCGCGGGTGCAGCGCCGGCTGCAGAGCGACCTCGGCCGCGAGCCCACCCCCGAGGAGATCGCCGCCGAGACCGACCTCGACGTCGAGCGGGTGGCCGAGGTCCAGGGTTACGGGCGCGAGCCGGTCTCGCTGAGCATGCCGCTGGGCGAGGAGGGCGACAGCGAGTTCGGCGACCTCATCGAGGACACCGAGGCCGTCTCCCCGGCCGACGCGGTGTCGTTCACGCTGCTCCAGCAGCAGCTCCACAGCCTGCTCGACCAGCTGTCCGAGCGGGAGGCGGGCGTGATCAGCATGCGGTACGGCCTGGCCGACGGCAAGCCGCGCACGCTCGACGAGATCGGCAAGGTCTACGGCGTCACCCGCGAGCGCATCCGCCAGATCGAGGCCAAGACGATGTCCAAGCTGCGCCACCCGTCCCGCTCGCTGGCGCTGCGCGACTACCTGAGCTAGACCGGGGTGAGGGTGCCGTTCCGGCGGGGACAAAACCACCTGCGTCCGGCCGGATCGGGCCTTTAGGGTGTGTCGCGTGAGAGACGTACGCGCCCTGCCCAAGGCCCACCTGCACGTCCACCTGGAGAGCACCGTACGCCCGGAGACCGCCCGCGACCTGGGCGGCGAGCGCCCGCCCGAGACCGGTTTCGCCAGTTTCAGGGAGTTCGCCGACGCGCGGGCACGGGTGCGCGGGCTGCTGCGCGCGCCCGAGCACTTCCGGCGCGTCGCGGTGGAGTTCTGCGAGGACGAGGCCGCGCAGGGCACCCGCTGGGCGGAGGTCACCTTCACCGCCGCCGCGCACGGGGAGCGGCTGGGGGAGCCGGAGATGCCGCTGGAGGCGGTGCTGGACGGGCTGGCCGAGGGTTCGGCCCGGTACGGCATCGAGTGCCGGGTGCTGCTCGACCACTCCAGGCGGCGGCCGGTCGAGCGGTTGTGGCGGACGTACAAGCTGGCCGTGCGGCATGACGAGGTGATCGGCCTCGGGGTGGCGGGTGACGAGGCGTACCCGCTGGCGCCCTTCGCGCCGGTGTGCGACGCCGCCAGGGACGCCGGGCTGCGGCTGACCCACCACGCCGGGGAGACGGCCGGGGCGGCGAGCGTACGCGAGGCGCTCACGCTCGGGCACGCCGAGCGGATCGGCCACGGGATCCGGGTGCTGGACGACCCCGAGCTGGTGGCGGAGCTGCGCGAGCGCGGCGTCCCGCTGGAGGTGTGCCCGACCTCCAACGTGCTGCTCGGGCTCGTGCCCTCGCTGGCCGGGCATCCGCTGCCGCGGCTGCGGGCCGCCGGGCTGGCGGTCACGGTCAACACCGACGGGGAGACGGCCCTGGCCGACGAGTACGCCCGGCTGCGCGAGGTCTTCGGCTACGGCGACCGGGAGCTGGCCGAGCTGGCCCGCGCCTCGATCGACGCCTCCTTCGCCCCGCCGGAGGTCAAGACCCGCCTGCGGGGCGAGGTGGACGCCTGGCTCGCCGCCCCCGCCCCCTGACGCCCGGCAGGGACGCGCGCTGCGGGCATCCCGCACCCGGCGCCCGGGGCGGAGTTCATCCCTGCGCGCGCCCCCCGAGTCTTCGCGCACGTCTGGTCATCGCCGACGCCGTGCTGCACCCTGGAGAATGTGAACCTGGCGACGTCGGAACAGGAGTCCGCGCGGGAGCGGCTCACCCAGCAGGTGGCCTGCGCCGGGCTGGCCGGAGCGCTGCTCCCGTTCGTCCAGGCCGGGTGGACGCTGCTCGTGCTCGCCCTCACCGCGGAGTCCAGGTGGCCGGTGCCGCCGCAGCAGGCGTGGGAGTCGGGCCGCTGGGCGGTGCTCGTGCTCGTCTGGCCGTTGTTGTGCCTGCTGAAGGTGCGCCCCGCCTGGCCCGTCGCCCTCGCCGGGCCCGCCTTTCTGCTGCCCGTGCAGCTGCTCGCGGCCGACCTGGCGGGCATGGCGATCGTGCTGGCCGGGGTGTTCGCCTATCCGTTCGCCGTCCTGGCCACGGCGCGCGAGGCCGGCTGGTGGCGGCGCGCGCTGGCGCTGGGCCTGTACGCCGCGCTCTGCGGGTTCCTGGCCGTCGTGCCGGGGTCGGCGGTGTCGGTGCACTTCACCTGACGGGTGCACGTCACCTGAGGGGTGCACGTCACCTGACGGGTGCACGTCACCTGCCGGCCGCCGCCCCGGCCCCTGTCGCCGGGGGGACGGCCGGGATCCTGACCACGGCCGCGCCCAGCGGCGCCAGCTCCACCCGTCCCGCCACGGGCCGCCCGGTGAGCAGGTCCGTGCCCTCGCCGTCCAGGGGGACCGACGCGCCCAGCTCGCCGCTGTGGTTGAGCAGGAACACGTACTCGTGCCGCTCGTCACCGCGCACGGCGCACTCCACGTGGGCGGGCACGCCGGGGAAGCGCGAGCGCACGCCCGCCGCCTCGACGGTCCCGGCCACCAGCGCGTCGAAGGCCGCCTGCTCCAGCAGGGTCGCGACGTAGACGACGCGCCCGGCGCCGTAGCGGTTCTCGACCACGGCCGCCCGGCCCGCCAGCAGCCCGTCGGCGTAGGTGGCCAGCGCGGTGCCGCCCTCCAGGTGCAGGTCCTCCCGCCACCAGGTGGCGGTGGCCGTGCCCCCGCCGGCGAGCTTCACCGCGAACTCCTCGTGCGGCCGGGCCGGCCAGTACTCGTCGATCCTGGCGCCGATCAGCTCGCGGAACGCCCCCGGGTACCCGTCCGGGCGCACCCGGTTGTCGGCGTCCACGACGCCGGAGAAGAACGACATGAGCACGGTGCCGCCGGAGCGCGCGAACTCGGTGATCCGCCGCACCCCCTCGTCGCCGATCAGGTACGCGTTCGGCAGCACCAGCACCTTGTACCCGTCCAGCGGCGACCTCTCCGCCACCACGTCCACCGCGTGGTGGCGCTCCCACAGCGGCGTGTAGTGCCGCATCACGATGTCGGTGTAGCTGAAGTCGGAGCGCGGCAGGCCGAAGACCTCCTCCAGCCCCCACCAGCCGTCCCAGTCGAACAGGATCGCGATCTCCGACCGGGAGGTGGTGCCCGCGACCGGCGCCAGCAGCTTCAGCTCCCGCCCCAGGTCCTTGATCTCGCGGAACGTCCGCGACCGCGGGCCCGAGTGCGGCACCATCGCCGAGTGGAAGCGCTCCTGCCCGCCCCGGCTGGCCCGCCACTGGAAGAACATCACCGAGTCGGACGCCCGCGACAGCGCCTGCAGCGACCCGAGCCGCATCCGGCCCGGCTCCTTGACGACGTTGAGCCGCCACTGGCTGACGGCGCTGCTCGCCTGCTCCATGAGCAGCCACGGCTGCCCGCCCTTGAGCGAGCGGAACAGGTCGAAGGTGAAGGCCGCCGAGACGTGGGAACCGGCGTCGGCCGGGTCCGGGTAGATGTCGAGCGCCACCGCGTCCTCCTCCGGCGCCCACCTCCAGTAGTCGGCGTGCCGGAAGAAGCGCATGAAGTTGGTCAGCACCGGGATGTCGTCGCGGAAGGAGCGGACGATGTCGCGCTCGGCGACGAAGCACTCCAGCAGCGCGTCGGAGGTGAAGCGCTTGAAGTCCAGGCGGCGGGTCGGGTTCATCCAGGTGCGCGGGATGTGCGGGACGTCGATCTGCTCCCAGTCAGTGTAGACCTGGCCCCAGAAGCGGGTGGTCCACGCCTCGTTGAGCCGGTCCAGGGTGCCGTAGCGGCGGCGCAGCCAGCGGCGGAAGTTCTCCGCGGCGGCCGGGTTGTAGGCGGTCGGCCCGTACTCGTTGCTGATGTGCCACATCGCCAGCGCCGGGTGGAAGGAGTACCGCTCGGCCAGTCTGGTGGTGATGTTCGCCGCGTAGCGGCGGTAGACCGGCGAGGACGGGTCGTAGTGGAGGCGGTTGCCGAAGCCGAACGGCTGGCCGTCCTCCCTGATGGGGAACACCTCGGGGTGCAGGTGCGTCAGCCAGACGGGCGGGGCCGCGGTGGGGGTGGCCAGGTTTACGCTGATGCCGTTGTCGTGGAGGAGGTCCATGACCTCGTCCATCCAGCCGAACTCGTACCTGCCGGGCTCCGGCTCCAGCGACGCCCACGCGAACACGCCCAGCGAGACGATGTTCACCCCGGCCTCGCGCATCAGGCGCACGTCCTCCCGCCAGACGTCGGGCTCCCACTGCTCGGGGTTGTAGTCGCCGCCGTAGGCCAGGCCCTTCATGCGGCTCCTGAAGGCGTCCATGCGGGTCATCTCAGCGCTCCTGCTCGGCGGGCTCGGCGGGCTGGGTGGGCTCGGCGGGCTCGACCGTCACGGCGGTCAGGCGCGGCTCGGCGCCGGTGATCTCGTGGACGGGGCCGGTCAGCATCACGGCCCGCTCCTCGACGACGTCCGCCACCGAGCGGCGGACGGACAGCGCCACCTCGCCGGGCTCCACGATCCTGCGCCCGTCGCGGCCGGTGAAGGCCAGCAGCCGGGACGGCACCTCGAAGGTGACCCTGGCGCTCCGGCCGGGGGCGAGCTCGACGCGGGCGTACCCGACGAGCTGGGCGAGCGGCCGGGTCACCGAGGCGACGCGGTCGGCGGCGTAGAGCTGGACGACCTCGGCGCCGGGCCGGTCGCCGGCGTTGCGCACGGTGACCGAGCAGCGGATCGAGCCGCCGGCCGGAGCCGTCGCGTCGGCCGACAGGTCCGCGTAGGCGAAGGTCGTGTAGCTCAGCCCGTGGCCGAAGGGCAGCGCGGGCGCGGGGTCGATGTTGCTGACCGACCCGGCCCCGCCCAGCTTGGGGTGCAGGTAGCTGTAGGGCTGGCCGGCCACCGACCGGGGCAGGCTCATGGGCAGCCGGCCCGACGGGTTGACCGCCCCGCTCAGCACCCGGGCGATCGCGCCCGCGCCCTCCTCGCCGGGGAAGAACGCCTGCACGACGGCGGCCGCGTCGCGCAGCAGGCCGGGCACCGCGTAGGCGCGGCCGGTCATCAGCACCACCACGGTCGGCGTGCCGGTGGCGATGACGGCCTCGGCCAGCTCCCGCTGCGCGCCGGGCAGCTCCAGGCTCTCCGCGTCGCAGCCCTCGCCCGAGGTGCCCCGCCCGAACAGCCCCGACCGGTCGCCGAGCACCACGATCGCCACGTCGCTGCCGGCGGCCAGGCGGGCCGCCTCGGCGATGCCGGAGCGGTCGCCGTCGTCCACGCCGGTGCCGCGCGCGGTCTCGATCACCGCGCCGGGCAGCTCCGCGCGCAGGGCCTCCAGCAGCGTCGGCGCGGCGATCCCGGTCTCGGCCCCGGGGAAGTGCGGCAGCACGTGCTGGACGAAGGAGTAGCAGCCGAACAGCGCGGCCACCTCGTCGGCGTTGGGCCCGACCACGGCCAGCCGGCGGCCGGCCGCGTCGCCGAGCGGCAGCACGCCGTCGTTGGCCAGCAGCACGACCGACTCCTCGGCCAGCAGCCGGGCCACCTCGCGCGCCCCGGGGTCGTCGAGGTCCACCGGCCCCTCGGGCTCGACCGGCTCGTAGCCGTCGTCGAGCAGCCCGAGCCGGGCCTTCTGCCGCAACACGCGCAGCAACGCCCGGTCGACGAGCGCCTCGTCGAGGCGGCCCGAGGTGACGGCCTTCTTCAGCGGCTCCAGGTACGCCACCCCGGTGGGCAGCTCGACGTCGATGCCCGCGGTGAGCGCCTGCACGGCCGCGTCCTCGGCGTCCTCGGCGACGGCGTGCAGCGTGTGCAGGAAGGCGACGGAGAAGTAGTCGGCCACGACCGTGCCGTCGAAGCCCCACTCCTCGCGCAGGACCCGGGTCAGGTAGTGGGCGTCGGCGGCGACCGGGACGCCGTCGATCTCGGCGTAGGAGTTCATGACCGAGCCCGCGCCGGCGTCGCGCACCGCGACCTCGAAGGGGAACAGCAGCGTGTCGGCCACCTCGCGGGCGCCGGCGTGGACCGGCGCGAGGTTGCGGCCGGCCCGGGAGTTGGAGTAGCCGACGAAGTGCTTGAGCGTGGCGACGACGCCCGCCGATTGCAGGCCGCGGACGTAGGCGGCGCCGATGGTGGCCACCTCGTAGGGGTCCTCGGAGATGCACTCCTCCACCCGCCCCCACCGCTGGTCGCGGATCACGTCCAGCACCGGCGCGAGGCCCTGGTGGACGCCGAGCTCGCGCATGCTCGCCCCGATGCGGCCCGCCATGCGTTCGACCAGCTCCGGGTCGAACGACGCGCCCCACGCGGGCGGCACCGGGTAGACCGCCGCCCGCCAGGCCGCCAGCCCGGTCAGGCACTCCTCGTGGGCGAGCGCCGGGACGCCGAGCCGGGTGCGGTCGCGCAGCCACCGCTGCCGGGCGGCCAGCACCCCGGCGGCGTGGCGCGGGTCGACCGGGCGGGTGCCGTAGTGGCGGGTGATCTGGCCCAGGCCGGCGCCCGCGAACGCCTCGAACTCCACCTCCTCGCCCTGCATGGAGTCCTGCATCGGGGCGACCACGCCCTCGTCGCGGTTGGCGTTCAGCCATACGCCCACGAGCTGGGCGAGCTTCTCGTCGAGCGACATCTCGGCCATCAGGTCCCGGACTCGCCGGGCGCGGCGTTCCTCCAGCTCCGACACCGGCTGTTCCACACGTGCAGGCATGATCCCTCGAAGGTGTTGCAAAAAGCGCTGACAGAACTCGGTCAGAAAGTTTCTGACCAACTTTCCGAAATATTACCGTGACATTGCCGAAGCGTTACGGTAGGCTCCGGCTCGTAGTAATGTCAACAGGTCCACGTGAAGAGCGGCATGGCTGCGGTTGTCCCAGCTCACCGGGGCCCCGAGGCTTTTCCGATACTTTCCGAAAAGTTGTGGAGGTGCGAGATTTCCGTGCGCCGAGCCACGCTCGCGGACGTCGCGGCGGCAGCCGGAGTGTCGGTGCCCACGGTGTCCAAGGTCCTGAGCGGCAAGAAACACGTCTCCGCCGCCACCCGGGACAAGGTTCTCGAAGCGGTGCGCGCCTTCGGCTACGAGGCCCCGCGCCCGCCCACCACGCCCCGGGCCGGCATCGTCGACCTGCTCATCGACGGGCTCGGCTCGCCGTGGTCGCAGGTCGTCGTCTGCGGCGCCGAGAAGGCGGCCGCCCGCTGGGGGTTCTCGCTCGTCGTGACCTCCTCCCTGCGGCCCGACTTCGACCTGCGGCGCTGGATCGGGATCATGCGCAAGCGCGGCACCGACGGCATCGTGCTCGTGCTCTCGCGCGCCAACTCCGAGGAGATCCGGGCCATCGAGGAGCTGCTGCACGTCCCGCTGGTCCTGCTCGACCCGGTCGGCCAGCGCGACCCGCGCCTGTCCACGGTCGGCGCCACCAACTGGAACGGCGGCGTGCTGGCCACCACCCACCTGCTGGAGCTCGGCCACACCCGCATCGGCTTCATCGGCGGCCCGCTCGACGTGCAGTGCACCCTCGACCGCTACGAGGGCTACCTGGCCGCCCACCGCACGTTCGGCATCGAGCCCGACCCCGACCTGACCCGCTACGGCGATTTCCTCGTCTCCGGCGGCAAGCGGCGCGGCGCCGAGCTGCTCGACCGCGACGACCCGCCCAGCGCCGTCTTCGCCGGCTCCGACCTCCAGGCCGCCGGCGTCTACCAGGCGGCGGCCGAGCGCGGCGTCCGGGTGCCCGCCGACCTGGCGGTGGTGGGCTTCGACGACTCGCCGCTGTGCGAGACCCTGTCGCCGCCGCTCACCACCGTCCGCCAGCCGCTCGACGACATGGCCAACGAGGCCGTCCGGCTCATCAGCGAGGAGCTGACCCATCCGCGCGGCGCCGCAGGGACGCGCATCGAGCTGGCCACCACGCTCATCGTCCGCTCCAGCACCGGCCCGCCCGCCAGGACCGCCTGACCGGCTGACCGGCGGGGCGCGTGAGGCGGCGTGGACGCGCGCGGCCGCCGGGCGGATCCTGGAGGCATGGTCACCCCACCGGCCCCGCTCCCGACCTCGCCGCTGCTGGAACGCCTCCGCGCCGCCGTCATCGGCGACGACGAGGTGCTGCACGGCCCCTACGGCCCCCGCCGCATCACCTACGCCGACTACACCGCCTCCGGCCGCTCCCTGGCCTTCATCGAGGACTTCATCCGCGAGCACGTCCTGCCGCGCTACGCCAACACCCACACCGAGAGCTCCGGCACCGGCCTGCAGACCACCCGATTACGCGAGCAGGCCCGCCGCGCCGTCCACGAGGGCGTCGGCGGCGGCCCCGACGACCTGGTGATCTTCTGCGGCTCGGGGGCGACCGCCGCGGTCAACAAGCTCGTCGCCATCCTGGACCTGCGGGCCCCCGGCCGGGGCGACCTCCGCCCCGCCGACCGGCCGGTGGTGTTCGTCGGCCCGTACGAACACCACTCCAACGAGCTGCCCTGGCGCGAGTCCATCGCCGACACCGTCGCCATCGGCGCGGACGCCGCCGGCCACATCGACTGCGACGACCTGCGCGACCAGCTCGTCCGCCACTCCCGCCGGCCGCTGCTCATCGGCAGCTTCTCGGCCGCCTCCAACGTCACCGGCATCCTCACCGACACCGAGCGCATCGCCGCGCTGCTGCACGCCCACGGCGCCCTGTCGTTCTGGGACTACGCCGCCGCGGCCCCGTACGTGCCGATCCGCATGACCGCCGGCTCGCCCGGCGCGGGCGACCACAAGGACGCCGTCTTCCTGTCGCCGCACAAGTTCGCCGGCGGCCCGCAGACGCCCGGCGTGCTCGTCGTCCGGCGCGAGCTGGTCGGCGGCCGGGTGCCCACCGCGCCCGGCGGCGGCACGGTCCTGTACGTGGACCCCGTGGGGCACCGCTACCTCGACGACCCGGTGGCCCGCGAGGAGGGCGGCACCCCGGCCATCGTCGAGTCGATCCGCGCCGGGCTGGTCTTCCGGCTCAAGCAGGCCATCGGCACCGACCTCATCCGCGCCCGCGAGGAGCACTTCTGGCAGCGGGCCCTGTCGCGCTGGGAGCACAACCCGAACATCGAGATCCTCGGCGACCGGCACTCGCGCCGCCTGCCCATCGTCTCCATCCGGGTCCGTACGGCGGGCGGGCTGTTCCTGCACCACAACTACGTGGTGGCGGTGCTGAACGACCTGTTCGGCGTGCAGGCGCGCGGCGGCTGCTCCTGCGCGGGCCCGTACGGCCACCGCCTGCTCGCCATCGACGCCGCGCGCTCGCGGGCGTTCGAGCGGGAGGTCGGGCAGGGCTGCCAGGGCATCAAGCCCGGCTGGGTGCGGGTCAGCTTCCCCTACTTCATCTCCGGTGCCGTCTGCGACTACCTCATCGGCGCCGTGGACCTGCTGGCCCGCCACGGTCACCGGCTGCTGCCCGACTACCGCTTCGACCCGGCCAGCGGGCTGTGGCGGCACCGCGGCTGCCCGGCGGAGCCGCCGCTGCGCCTGTCGGACCTGCGCTTCGAGGAGCCGTACCGGCCGGTCGCCGCCCGGGAGCGGGCCGGCGAGGACGCCCTGCCCGGCTACCTGGAGCAGGCCCGCGCCCTGCTGGAGTCGCGCCCGGACGGGATCGAGCCGACCCCGCCGGGCCTGCCGGGCGACTTCGAGCGCCTGCGCTGGTTCCCGCTGCCCGGGACGTGCCTGTCCGGCGAGCGCTAGTTGGCGCAGTCCTGGTTGTCGAGCGCCAGCGCGATCTGGTAGATCCGGCCCTTGCCGTTGAGGAGGAAGGCGTAGTACGCCTTCGGGTTGCCGGGCGCCTTGATGTAGGGGAAGCCGCTCGCGGCGGTCTTCAGCTTCGGGTAGGCCCGCTTGAGCTGCGTGCGGGTGGAGCCCAGGCCGATGCCCGCCGGGGTCCTGGCGCCCTTCGGGGCGAAGATCATGGCCACGCCGTGCTTCTTCGAGATGTAGAGCCCGACGGCGTCGCGGCCGGCGGGGTGGGCCTTGAGCTCCCAGCCGGTGCACGTGCCGGAGTCCGTGCCGCGCTTGTGGGTGATCCTGCCGGTGGCCTTGGCGGCCTTGGCGCTCATGCCGAGCCGCACGCCCCCGTACCCGTGGGGGCCGAACGTGCCGCCGGCGGTGGCGGCCTGCGCGGCGGGTGCGGCGCCGGCCAGCAGGAGACCCGCGGCCAGCGCCGCCGCCAGCGTCGTGCCGGCCATCGTGTGTCGTGTCATGAACGGTACGACGACCGGCGGCCCGGCGAGGTTCACCCGCCAGGCGAAGATCGTCCGGTCACCAGGTCACGGGCAGCTCGTGCATGCCGTAGACCGCGGCCTCGTCCTTGAACGTGAGCTGCCCGGCCGGGACCGCCAGCCGCAGCCCGGGGACGCGCCGCAGCAGCGTCTCGAAGACGATCTCCAGCTCGACCCTGGCCAGGTTCTGGCCGAGGCACTGGTGCGGGCCGTAGCCGAAGGCCAGGTGGCTGCGGTCGTCGCGGTCGAGGTCGAACCGGTCGCCGTCCCTGAACACCTCCGGGTCGCGGTTGCCCGCGTTGGCCAGCATGAGCACGCCCGACCCGGCCGGGATCACCGTGCCGCCCAGCTCGACGTCCTCCAGCGCCACCCGCGCCATCGCGAACTCGGCGATGGTGAAGTACCGCAGCAGCTCCTCCACCGCCCCGGCCGTCCTGTCCGGGGCCGCGCGCAGCTCGGCCAGCACCTCCGGCCGCTCCAGCAGCAGGTACGTGCCCAGCGAGATCATGTTGGCCGTCGTCTCGTGCCCGGCGATCAGCAGCAGGAACGCCAGGCTGAGCAGCGCCGGGCGATCGACCCCGCCGCCCTCGCGCTGCTTGGCGATCTGGCGGCCGAGCAGGTCGTCGGCGGGCTCCTGCTCCTTGGCCGTGATCAGCTTGTCCAGGTAGATGGCCAGCTCCAGCACGGCGTGCTGGCGCTCCTGCTCGGTGGCCCGCCGGTTGAGCAGCTGGGCGGAGTTGACCTGGAAGAAGTCGTGGTCGGTGTACGGCACGCCCAGCAGCTCGCAGATCACCAGCGACGGCACCGGCAGCGCCAGCGCCTCGACCAGGTCGGCCGGGCGGGGGCCGGCGAGCATGGCGTCCAGGTGCTCGTCCACGATCTGCTGGATGCGCGGGCGCAGCGCCGCCATGCGCCGGACGGTGAACTCGCCGACCACCGCGCGGCGGGCCTGGGCGTGCTCGGCGCCGTCCATCTCCAGCATCATCTTCGGCAGCGGCGACATGGACATCTGGCCCTCGGGCTGGTCCACCAGACGCGGCGCGTTGGGGTGGCGCCGGTCGGCGGTGAAGCGCGGATCGCTCAGCACCGTGCGGATGTCCTGGTAGCGGGAGGCCACCCAGGCATCGTGCCCCGTCGGCAGCGTGACCTTGGCGACCGGCTGCTCGCGCAGGAGCCGCATGTGCTGCTCCGGCGGGGCGAACGGGCAACCGCGGGTGACCTGCAGCGTCCCGGCGGTGTCAGCGGCGGCGCCGGCGGCGGGGTCAGCAGCGGTGTCAGCAGCGGAGTCAGTGGTCAAGAGTCTTCCCCATTCAGTGTGGTGTCCGACCGCACAACTTCCCTACACATGCAGGCTAACCGACAGATGTCAGGGAAAGTACACTGAAGGTGTGGCGATCACGAGAGAGCGTGCGGGCGAGCCGGGTGGGCCGGGTGGGCCGGGCGACCGCCGGGTGCGCAGGACCCACGCGGCCCTGCGGCGCGCGCTGATCGACCTCGTCCAGGACCGTGACCTGTCCCGGATCAGCGTGGCCGACGTCGCCGGGCGCGCCGGCGTGAGCCGCTCCACCTTCTACGACCACTACCGGGACGTGCACGACCTGGCCGAGTCCGCCTGCACCGCCATGATCGACGAGCTCGTCGAGGCCATCCCCGACGGTGCCTCCGACACCCTGCTGACGTTCTTCAGCCACCTCGCCGAGCACGCCGGCCTCTACCGCGGCGTCCTGGGGCCGCGGGGCAGCGCCCGCGTCATCGACCACGTGCGCCGCCGCGCCACGGTCGCCTCCTACACCGGCGCCCGCGGCGCCGGCCCCGCGGGCGGCCCCGCGGGCGGCCCCGCGGGCGGCCCCGCGGGCGGCCCCGCGGACGGCCCCGCGGACGGCACCGCGGGCGGCACCGAGCCCGAGACCCCGCACGACGTGCCGGCGGCGTTCACCGCGGGCGCGCTCCTCGGCGTCGCCACCGACTGGCTGCAGCGCGGCTGTCCCCGCCCGCCGGCCGAGATGGCCGCCCTCACCTGGCCCCTCCTGCTGGCCCTGTACGAGGGACCTCAGCCCGGCAGGCCGGCGGCGACCGCGCCGAGCGCGGCACGGGCGCCGGTGACGGGCTCGCCGTGACCGACGCAGGCCAGCTCCGCGTCCACCTCCGCCAGGCGGCGGAACGAGTCGAGCATCTCGGCCCGGTCGAGGTTGAACACGCCCGGGATGACCTGCCCGTCGACGTGCGCGACGGTGTCCCCGGTGAACAGCACGCCGGCGCTCGGCAGGTGCAGCGCGATGCTGCCGCCGGTGTGGCCCGGCGTGTGGATCACCCGCGCGCCGCCGCCGAAGCCGATCACGTCCCCGTCCTCCAGCTCGTGGTCCACCCGGCACGGCGGCGCGGGCGGCAGGAGGTGCGCGCCGAGGCTGCGGTGCAGGGCCCGCTCCTCGTCGGTGAAGTTCGGCGGGGGAGCGGGCACCTCGCCGCGGATCACCGGCGCCTCCAGCCGGTGGGCCAGGACGGTGACGTCCCCCCAGCCGGCGATCCCGGCGGCGCCGCCGGCGTGGTCCTCGTGGAAGTGGGTGAGGACGACCTGCCGGACGGCGTCCCTGGTGAGGCCCAGCTCTTCGAGCGCGGCCGCGATCTCCTCGTCCGAGGTGGCGATGCCGCTGTCGACCAGGGTGAGCCTGCCCGCGTCGTTCCACAGGTACGCCTGGCCGAACTCCAGCAGCAGCAGGTGCAGCTCGGGACGGATCGCCACGATCTTCATTCTCGGTTCCCCCTCTTCGTCAGGGAGACCAGGTAACCCTGCCTGTCCAGGGGTGTCCAACAACGATGCGCGTCCGATTGACAACCCATGGTGGATAATCCACGATGCGTCAGGTGGACGCAGACATCGAGGGCATGCGGGCGTTCGTCGTCACGGCGGACGAGCTGCACTTCGGGCGGGCCGCCGCCCGGCTGTTCGTCACCCAGCAGGCGCTGTCGAAGCGGATCCGCCGGCTGGAGGAGGCGCTGGCGGCGCCGCTGTTCGAGCGGACGACCCGGACCGTGGAGCTGACGGAGGCGGGGCGGCGGCTGCTGCCCCGCGCGCGGGAGGCGGTGGCCGCGTTCGACCGGGCGGTGGGCGCCGTGCGCGCGGCCGACGAGCCGCTGCGGGTGGACGTCTACGACGAGCGGTTCACGCCGCTGCGGATGGTGCGCCGGGCGAGCGAGCGCGACCCGCGGGTGCGGATCGAGCTGAGCATGCGGCAGGGGCTGTCCGTGGCGCTGCCGGCCCTGCGGCGGCAGGAGCTCGACGCGGCGTTCGGGCGGGTGCACGACACGCCGGCGCCGTGGCCCGCCGAGCTGCTGCACCGGCTGGTGCGCCTGGAGCCGCTGCACGCGTTCGTGCCTCATGACCACCGCCTGGCGGACAGGGACGTGCTGCGCCCCGCCGACCTGCGCGAGGCGGGCATCGCCATGCCCGACCCGGCGGGCGCGGCGGAGTGGCGCGGCTACCTGAAGCGGCTGGCCGGGCGGCTGGGCGTGCCGCTGCGCTTCAACGCCCCCGCCATCGGCCAGCGGCACCTCGTGGAGCAGTTCCTCGCCGAGAAGGCAGCAGTGGGGCTGGGGGAGAGGAGCATCGACGCGGCGGGCAGCGGGCTGCGCCGCATCCCGATCGTCGAGCCGGAGCCGCTGCTGCCGTGGTCGATCGTCTGGCACCGGCGCAACCCGCGCCCGCTGCTGCGGGTGCTGTTGCGGCACCTGCGGCCGGTGGCGCTCCCCGACGATCCCGCGGTGTGGGTGCCCGAGACCGACTATCAGCCCTTGAAATAACGCTCTATTGTGAATATTTCTCCGATAAGCCGTCTTGTCACTGCATTTCCTCGGGGACACATATATCTCATTACCCGGCCGGTAATTTGACGGGCGATTTCCCGTAGAGTCAACGTGGAGAACTGGTAAAAGTGGAGTCAAGGCAGTCCCGACAACCAAGGACTCGTCATGATGACACCGGATCTCCTGGTCGGTGCGTTGCTCGGCGCCGTGCTCGCGGCCGTCCTCTTCGTGCTGACGGGCGCCCTCGTCTGGCAGGCGCGCGCCAAACGCGCGGCTTACCGAGCCCGCGACGCCGCCCGGCGCGAGGCCCGCTCCGCCGAGCAGAAAGCCGGGGCGGCGCGGAAAAACGCGGACGCCGCCCAGCAGCAGGCCGAGATCAATAAACAGTGGTACGACGCCGCCGTGGCCGAATTCGGGCGATTGGTGGACCGGCTGCGCGCGGTGGCCGACATCGAGGCCGGACACCCCGCCGTCGAGGTCCCGGGGCTGCTGCACGAGTGCCTGGCCGGGACCGCCGTGGCCGCCCACTGCCGCGAGGCCGAGAGCCTGTTCGAGGAGCGGGCCGCCGCCATCCGCGCCGACGTCGCCGCCGCGGCCCGCTCCGGCGTGCGCGGCATCGCCGACACCGCGCAGGCGGCGCTCACCCGGTTGCAGATCAAGATCGACGAAGAGCTGGACGACCACGCCGGCAGCCCCCGCTACCACCAGGGCCTGGTCGAGATCGACCACCTGTCCACCCAGGCCCTGCACAGCCTCCAGCGGCTGCGCATCCTGGCCGGCTCCTGGCCGGGCGTCCAGCGCGAGGACTGCACCTTCCGCGAGATCATCGAGAGCGCCCGGGGCCGGATCGGGCCCTACCAGCGGGTCGACTACACCTACCACCCCGACGCCGGGGAGGTCATGGTCGAGGGGCGGGTGGCCGAGCCCATCATCGTCGCGCTGGCCGAGCTGCTCGACAACGCCACCGCCTACTCCGACGACCGGGTCGACATCTACGTCCAGGCCGTCCAGGCGGGCTACCGCGTCGTCGTGGAGGACCGCGGGCTCGGCATGAACACCTTCCAGCGGGCCGAGGCCGAGCAACTGCTGTCCAGCGACACGCCGATGGACGCGGCCGCGCTCAAGGACGAGCGGCGGCTCGGCTTCGCCGTCACCGGGCGCCTGGCCCACGACTACGGCTTCCGGGTCGATGTCGGCGCGCCCTCCAGCAGCGGCGGGGTGAAGGCCGTCTGCCTGGTGCCCACCCACATGATCATCCACGTTCCGTCCGACGCCGCCGACCCCGCGCGGGCCGGCACCGCCGCCGCCTTCGGGCCTGACCATCCCGACTGGGCCGTCCTGCCGGAAGTGACGGTGCCACCGGAGCCGGCCGCCCCTCCCCCGCCCGACCTGGCGGCCGGGCGCGCCCCCCGGCTCTTTCCCCCGGAGGAGGCGGAGGAGCCGGGGGAGTGGGAGGAGCAAGGGGCGTGGGAGGAGTCCCGGGAGCAAGGGGAGTGGGAGGAGTCCCGGGAGCCCGGCGAGCGGGGCGGGGTGCCGCTCACCACGGCGTCGGGCCTGCCCAAGCGCCGGGGGCAACGCCCGGTGGCGCCGCACCAGCAGGTCCCGGCGGCCCAGCGTCCCATGACCGACGCCCTCGCGCCCGACGACGACGACGCCGGCATGGGGTCGATCTTCGAAGCGCTCCGCGCCGCGTACGCCGACCGTGACACCGACCAAGGACAACCGCAGCCATGACCACCCAGCACACCGCCGACACCATCGACATGACCGGCCACCTCGACCGCCTGGTCACCGAGAACGACGGCCTCATCAACGCGATGTTGTTCACCACCGACGGCTTGCTGCTGGCCCGCTCGCGCGGCCTCGGCCGCGACGAGGCCGAGCGCACGGCGGCGATGATGGCGGGCCTGCAGTCGCTGCAACGCCAGCTCGCCGGCTTCTGCGGCGTGCCCGCCGAGCAGGAGCTGTCGGCCCCGTGGCGGCACATGATCAGCGACCTGTCGGAGGTGACCGTGCTGCTGTTCGCCGCGGGGGAGCGCACCGGCCTCGCCGCGGCGGTCCGCGGCGGTTCCACCACCGGGCCGGTCGCCGTGGCCATCCAGGCCATCATGAAGACGATCAGGGGGTTGCAGCCGGTGCTGGGCGCCCGGGAGCGGAGCAAGCCGTCGTGACCGGGCCCCGGCAGCGGCGGGCCGGGATGGTGCGTTCGCACGCCGTCATCGACGGCGACGCCGTGCCGTCCCGCTCCACCCTGGACGAGGCCACCCTCCTGATCGCCGATCCCCGTCAGCCGGTGGCCGGGCTCGGCGCCCACGCCCAGCGCGCGATGGCGTTGTGCCGGCCGGGCGTGCTGTCGGTGGCGGAGGTCGCCCACCACCTGCGGCTGCCCGGCGCGGTGGTCAAGGCCATCGTCACCGGCCTCTCGCGCAGCGGCCACCTCACCACCCGGGCGCCCTACGCGCCCACCGCCGGTCAGTACGACCTCGAATTCCTGCAGCAGGTGCTGGATGCCCTCCACAAACTCTGACCGCTACGTGCCCGCCACGGCCCGCCCCGTCAAGATCGTCGTGCTGGGGCCGTTCGCGGTGGGCAAGACCACGTTCATCGGCACCGTCTCGGAGATCCGGCCGATGCACACCGAGGAGCAGCTCACCCGGGCCGGGCAGCTCGTGGACGACCTCGACGACCTGCGCGACAAGAGCACCACGACCGTCGCCATGGACTTCGGCCGCCTCACGCTCACCCCCGACATCGTGCTCTACCTGTTCGGCGCCCCGGGCCAGCAGCGCTTCGGCGGCATGGTGCGCTGCCTCATGGACGGCGCGCTCGGCGGGCTCGTCCTGGCCGACACCCGCCGCCTCGACCAGAGTTTCCCCGCCATCGACCTGCTGGAGGAGGCGGGCCTGCCCTACACCGTCGCGATCAACCACTTCGCCGGCTCGCCCCTGCACCGCGAGGCCGACCTGCGCGAGGCCCTGGCCCTGCCCGACGACCGCTCCCTGGTCAGCATGGACGCGCGCGAGCTCGGCTCCGCCAAGCAGGGCCTGATCGCCCTCGTCACCGCCATCATCACGCAGTCCCGTCTGGAGCCCGCCCGATGACCATCCCCGCAGCCGCCGGCGTGCGCCTGTTCGGCGAGGAGTTCGCCGCCCGCCCCGACGACGCCTACGACAAGCTGCGCGCCGAGGGCCCGGTGGCCTGGGCGGAGATCGCCCCGGGCGTGCGGGCGCTCGTCGTGGTCGGCCGGCGCGCCGCCCGCGACCTGCTCAACCAGGTCGAGACCTACAGCAAGGACAGCCGCCTGTGGGGCGACCTGGCCCGCGGGCAGGTGCCGGGCGACAGCCCGGTGCTGGCGCTGATGGCCTTCCGTCCCAGCCTGCTGTACGCCGACCGCGAGCGGCACGCCCGGCTGCGGCACGCCATGGACGACTGCCTGGCCCGGATCAACCTGCACCACCTGCACGACCGCACCCGCGGCCACGCCGTGCGCCTGATCGAGCGCTTCGCCCGCGACGGCCACGCCGACCTGATGAGCCAGTACGCCGACGTCCTGCCGCTGCTGGTCTTCGCCGACCTGCTCGGCTGCCCCGCGCCCATGGTGGAGCGGATGGTGGCCGGCTGCCAGGGCATGATCGGCGCCGGCCCGCGGGCCGAGCAGGCGGCGGCCGACCTCGCCGCCGTCCTGGCCGAGATCATCCGGCTCAAGAGCGACCGGCCGGACGACGACTGCACCACCTGGATGCTGGCCCACCCGGCCCGGCTGACCGCCGAGGAGATCCTGCACCAGCTCGTCGTCCTCATCGGCGCGGGCACCATCCCCACCGCCGCGTGGATCGCCTCCACCCTGCGGCTGCTGCTCACCGACGACAGCTACGCCGGTGACCTGTCGGGCGGCGCGGTCACCGTGCGGCGGGCGATGGAACAGGTGTTGTGGACCCGCTCGCCCATGGCCAACTTCTCCGTCCACTACGCCCGCCACGACACCGTCCTGCACGGCGTGCCCATCCCGGCCGGCGTGCCGATCCTCATCAGCCACGCCGCCACCGGCACCGACCCCGCCGCGCCGCACCCCGGCTACGGCAACCGCTCGCACCTGGCCTGGTCGGCCGGGCCGCACCGCTGCCCGGCCGACAGCCACGCGGCGATCATCGCCCAGACCGGCGTGGAGACGCTCCTCGACCGGTTGTGGGACCTCGACCTCATCGACCCGTTCGCGCCCAACCGGCACGGCCCCTTCCACCAATGCCCCGCCAGCCTCGGAATCCGTTTCCGGCCCCACCCGGCAGACGCCCCCTCCGCACCGTCGCCGATCGCTGGAGGTCCTCGTGACCATGGCACCCACCCCTCTCGACACCACCGGAACCCGCCTGCATGAGCAGACCGACCGCCTGCGCGCGGCCGGCCCCGCCGCCCGCGTCCTGCTCCCCGGGGGCCTCGTCGCCTGGTCGGTGACCAGGGGCGAGGTGGTCAAGCACCTGCTGACCCACCCCGACGTCTCCAAGGACGCCCGCAAGTCCTGGCCGGGCTACCGGCCCTTCGCCATCGCCTGGCTGACCGCCTGGGTGGACGTGGTGAGCATGCTCACCGCCGACGGCGACGACCACAAACGCCTGAAGGACCTGGTCGGCCGGGCCTTCACCGGCCGCCGCATCGACGCGATGCGCCCCGCGATCGCGGCGATCGTGAGCTCGCTGCTCGACGAGCTGGCCGGCCTGCCCGCCGGCCTGCCGGTCGATCTGCGCTCCCGCTTCACCTACCGCATCCCCAGCCGGGTCATCTGCGACCTGTTCGGCGTCCCGGACGGGCAGCGGCCCGCCATGCTGGCGAGCATCGACGCCGTCCTCGACCACAGCCTCACCCCCGAACAGGCGACCGTCATGCAGCGGGACCTGTACGCCGCGATGCACCGGCTCGTCGGCACCAAGCGGAAGGACCCGGGCGACGACCTGACGAGCCTGCTGCTGGCCACCCACCAGCGCGACGACCGGCTCAGCATGGACGAGCTGGTCAGCACGCTGATCCTGATGATCGGCGCGGGTAGCGAGACGACGGTCTCGCTCCTCGACCACGCCGTCGTCGCCATGCTGACCCACCCCGACCAGCTCGGGGCGGTGCGCGCGGCCCCGGCCCGCTGGGCGGACGTGATCGAGGAGAGCCTGCGCCTGCACTCGCCGGTGGTGCACCTGCCGCTGCGCTACGCCACCGCCGAGATCGACCTGGGCGAGGGCGTGGTCATCGGCAAGGGGGAGCTGATCCTCATCGGGTTCGGCGCCCACGGCCGCGACCCCGACGTCAACCCCGACCCCGGCCGCTACGACATCGACCGGCGCGACCGGCAGCACCTGGCCTTCGGGCACGGCATGCACTTCTGCCTGGGGGCGCCGCTGGCCCGGCTGGAGGCGGGGATCGCGCTGCCCGCCCTGTTCGCCCGCTTCCCTGACCTGGCGCTGGCGCGGCCGGCCGGCTCGTTGCCGCCGCAGCCGTCGTTCATCGTCGATGACGTGCGCGACCTGCCGGTCATCCTGGGAGCCGCCGTGGGCTGAGCGTGGAGCAGCGCGGTCATCCCTGGCCGAGCAGGTCCTCGGCCTGCTCGGCCACCGCGTCCACCGGGATGGCGGCCAGCCAGGAGGCGTCGTGCTCGCAGCGCTCCGCCCGCAGGTCCACGCCGCTCGCGCCGCAGCACGGGCAGGTGAGGGTCCACGAGACCAGCGGCCGGTGCCGGGCCCGGGTGAGCGGGCCGGCGTTGATGAGGTTGCCGCACCAGTAGAGGCCGACCGTGGCGGTGCCGACGGCCGCCGCCAGGTGGCGCGGGCCGGTGTCGTTGGAGACGACCAGGGCGCAGCGCTCGTACAGGGCGGCCAGGCCGCCGATGCTCAGCGCGGCCACGACGGGCGTGGCGGGGCGGCGCATGGCGGCGACGACCTCCGCCACCAGGCCGGCCTCCTCGCGGGTGCCGGTCACCACGACGGGCCGGCCGAGCCGGTCGGCGACGGCGGCGAAGCGGCGGGCCGGCCAGCGCCGTCGCGGGTCGCTCGCGCCGGGATGCAGCGCCACCAGGCCGGGCGGCGGCTCGCCGAGCACGGCCGCCAGCTCGGCCCGGTCGGCGGCGGTGACCGCCAGTCGCGGCTCCAACTCGCGCGCCTCGGCGCCGACCAGCGCGGCGACCTCCAGGAAGCGCAGGGTCTCGTGCTGGTAGTAGAGGTACGGCAGCCACAGGTCCAGCGGCTCGGCGTCCGGCGTGCGGAAGCCCGCGGTGACCCGCGCGCCGAGCCGGCGGACGAACGGGTTGGAGTGCCGGCCGCCGCCGTGGATCTGCACGGCCAGGTCGAAGCGCCGCCCGCGCAGCCGCCCGACCAGCTCCTGCGGGGCGGGGCGGCCCGGCGACCGGCTGGTCAGCCCGGTGATCGGCGGCAGGGCGACGACCTCGTCCACGGGCCCCGGGCGCCCGGCCAGGAAGGCCGCGTGCCAGGCGCCGCCGAGCAGGACGAGCCGCGCGTCCGGGTAGGCGTCCTTCAGCGCGGTGAGGGCCGGCAGCGCCACGACGAGGTCGCCGAGCGCGTTGGCGCGCAGCACCGCGATCGTCCGCACGCCGTCCAGCACCCCCGTCATGCCGTCCGTCGTGCCCGCCGCCCACCTGCGTAAACTACGCCGCGTACGCGGCCCGCAGCACCCGGGAGGCGGCGTCCAGCACCTCGGCCACGGTGACGCGCAGCAGCGCCGGGTCGGGCGCGGCCGTCTGCACCTCCCGCTCGCCGTCGCCGTGCCAGAGCGCGGCGTGGACGGGCTTGCGGGGCGGCCCCCAGATGCGCGGCGAGGCCGGGCCGAACAACACCACCGACGGCCGCTCGTACGCGCTGGCCAGGTGCGCCACCCCCGTGTCCCCGCACACCACCAGCGACGCCCCGCGCACCAGGGCCGCCAGCTCCTCCAGGCCGGTCCGCCCGGCCAGGTTGGCCTCCGGCGGCAGCCCGGCCGCGGCGGCCACCCGCGCGGCGCGGCGGCGCTCGGCGGCCGTGCCGGTGACGACCACGTCGTGGCCGTCGGCCGCGAGCGCCGCCGCGACGGCGGCGAACCGCGCCGGAGGCCACCGCTTGCTGCCGTAGGCGGCGCCCGGGTGCACGAGCGCCGCGCCGGGCCGCGGGCCGGGCCGCGGCGGCGGGGCCAGCAGCAGGTCGGCCTCGTCGGGGTCGGCGCCGTCGGAGCGCACCAGCCGGCACCATTTGGCCACCTCGTGCTCCACCGGCCGCAGGGCGGGCCCGTCCCGGTGCTCCGGGCAGGCGAAGGCCACCAGCCGCCCCGGCCGCGTGCCGCGCAGCGCCCGCACGCTGTCGGGCAGCACGCCGTGCAGGTCCACGGCCACGTCAGGGGCCGTCACCGGCGGCGGGCGCAGGCTACGGTGCGGGACGAGCTCGTCCACCGCGCCGGTCAGCCGCACCAGCGGCGCGAGCGCCGGGTTGACGGCCAGCAGCAGGCGGTGGCCGGGGTAACGGCGGCGCAGCGCGCGCAGCGCCGGCACGGCCACGAGCAGGTCCCCGAGGTTGAGCGCGCGCAGCGCCAGCAGGAGGGGCCGCGCGTCCTGCGGAACGGTCACACTCCTGGTTGCCCGCCCGCCGGTCAAGGCAAGCCCGGACGGCCGCAAAAAGGGACCGCCCGCCCCCGGACCATGGCAGCCGAGGGCGGACGGGGATTCGGGGCGCCTACGCGAAGGCCCAGGTGAAGATGTGCATCTGGCCCTCGTCCACGGGGCCGAAGGTCAGGCTCCTGACCTGCTTCGCCGGGTCCAGCGCGATCGGCTGGGAGGCGTAGACGTAGGCGTTGATCGGGTGCAGCGCCCACGAGCCCCAGTACAGCCGGTAGGGGGTGGTGGCCACGATCTCGTTGCCGAAGCCCGGCTGGTCGTGGTTCCAGTCGAGGATCCAGTCGCTGAAGCCGAGCGTGGCGGTGCTCGTCGTGCCGTCGGTGTAGGTGATCGTCACCTTGGACTGCGGGTCGCCCAGCGTGCCCGAGCCGAGGAAGGCGATCCTGCTCGCGCCGGCCGGGGCCGCCACCTCCAGCGGCCGGGCGTCCGGGCGGATGTTGTCCCACTCGCCCTTCTTCCGGGCCGGCCAGGTGAAGCGGAAGTCCTTCCAGGTGACCGGCTCGCCCGGACGCAGCCCCGCGTTCGCCAGCCCCTGCGGCGAGTAGCTGAAGCCGGTGCCGTCGAGGTTGGCCTCGCCCTGGGAGGCGTCGTCGCCGATGCCGGCGTTGTTGTGGTGCCACTCGGGGGTGCCGCGCCTGGCCACGTTGAGCCGGACGGAGGCCGCCGTGTCGCCCACCGTGATCGGGACCGTGCGGAAGCCCGGAGCCAGCGAGGAGGAGACCGTGACGGTCAGCGCGACCCGGGCCTGGCCCGCGGCGGCGACGTTGAGCGTGCCGCTCGCCGGCGACACCGTGACCCCCGCCGGGGGCCTGGCCTGCCAGGCGACCGTGGCGGCCGAGCCGAGGGAGCGCACCGCCAGCTCCGCCTTGAACACCCCGCCCGGCTCCACCGGCCCGCTGCCCGGCGCCGCCCCCGCCAGGTACGGCCGCGAGCCGTCCTTGAAGGAGGGCGGCGCGTCGGCCGCGGCGGCGCCGAACGTCGTGCTCGCCGACGTGCCCACGGTGACGTCCAGCCGCCCGCCCGCCGTCGCGAACGACTCCGGCAGCCACGCCTTCGTCGTCGCCACGCCGTTGACCTGCAGCGCCCGCACGTAGCCGCCGGCCGCGCCCGGCGCGCTGACCGTGATGTCGCCGGCCGGGCGGGCGATCGTGATCCGGTCGAACAGCGGCGTGCTGACCAGCAGCTCGGCGCGGCCCGGGATCGCCGGGTAGAGGCCGATCGCCGACCACACGTACCAGGAGCCCATCGCGCCGAGGTCGTCGTTGCCGACCAGGCCGTCCGGGCCGGGCCCGAACAGCTCCTTCTGCGCCCGCCGCACCACTTCCTGCGTCTTGTACGGCTTGCCCAGCCAGGCGTACAGCCACGGCGAGGCCAGCCCCGGCTCGTTGCCGAGGTAGGCGTAGGGCTGGGCCGGGCCGGCGTTCAGCTCCTTGAAGTAGGCGTCCAGCCGGGCGCCCGCCTTGGCCGCGCCGCCCATCGCGGTGATCAGGCCCTGCGGGTTGTACGGCACCATCCAGTGGTACTGGGCGCCGTTGCCCTCCATGTAGACGTCCGGCGCGCCCGGGTCGAACGGCGCCTTGAACGAGCCCTCGCCCATGCGCGGCTGGATCCAGTCCTCGCCCGGGTTGTAGAGGCTCTGCCAGGCCGCCTGGGCCCGCTTCATGAACTCGCCGGCCGTCGCCCGGTCGCCGAGCCGGGTGGCGAGCTGGGCGATGCCGAAGTCGGCGGCACCGTACTCCAGCGTGGCGGACGGGTCGGAGGGGACGTAACCCGTGCTCATGTAGGCGGCGTTGCCGGGACGCTCGTCGTAGCCGAGCAGCGGGTGGCCGATGTCCTTCGGGCCGGTGCGGCGGGCCGCCTCCACCATCGCCTTGAACGCCGAGGAGTAGTCGAAGCCGCGGGCGCCGAAGGCGTACATGGTGGACAGGATCACGTGGTACGGGTCGCCGACCATGACGCCGGTGATCGCGGTCTGGTGCGACCAGCGGTCCCAGACGTTGCCGACGGCCTGGGCGTTGTCGTACATGGACTGGGCGATGTCGCCGGCCACGTCGGGTGCGAGCAGGGCCAGGAGCTGGACCTCGCTGCGGTAGATGTCCCAGCCGGAGAAGGTCGCGTAGTGGTGGCGGCCGGCGGGGACGGTGTGCGGCTTGCCGTCCATGCCGGTGTAGGTGCCGTCCACGTCCTCGAAGACGTACGGCTGCAGCAGCGTGTGGTAGAGGTTGCTGTAGAAGGCGCGCCGCTGCGCGTCGGTGCCGCCGCCGACGCGCACCTGGCCGAGCCGCTTGTCCCAGACCGCGGCGGCCTCCGCGCGCACCTGGTCGAGGCTCTTGCCGGCGATCTCGGCCGCCAGGTTCCGCGCCGCGCCCTCGACGCTCACGTACGACAGGCCGACCCGCATCTGCACCGGCCGGGCCGGGTCGAACTGCAGGTACGCCCCCGAGCCCGGCCCGTTGACGACCACGTCGTCCTGGGTGACCACGTCGCCGCGCACCCGGGCCCGCCCGGCGTTGGCGACCGTCAGCGCGCCCGGCCGCACCTCGTCGTCCTTCCAGGTGCCGGAGGCGGTGACCGGCTGGTCGAAGGTGGCGTGGAAGTAGACCTTGTAGCGCATCGGCGGGCCGCAGAAGCCGCCGGTCTGGACCCAGCCCTCGACCGTGTTGCCGCGGATCCTGGTCTCGCCGTCGTCCACGCCGTTGATCGAGCCGCTGGTGTTGAGCAGCACCGTGCCGGGCTTGCCCTGCGGGAAGGTGAAGCGGGCCACGCCCGCGCGGGCGCTGACCGACAGCTCGGTCCTGATCCCGGTGTCCAGGGTGCTGCTGTAGAAGCCGGGCGAGGCCGTCTCGTTGGCGTGCTTGAACGTCTGGACGTAGTCCTCGCCGTGCGTGGCGGGCGAGCGGCCGATCGCGCCGGAGAACGGCATCACCGGGAAGTCCTGCGCGCCGGTGCAGCCCGCCCCCGACAGGTGTGTCATGGAGAAGCCGCGCAGCCGGTCGTCCTCGTACCGGTAGCCGCCGCCGGCGTCGGCCACCGTGTCGGGGCTCCACTGCATCATCCCGAACGGCAGCACCGCGCCGGGGAAGGTCATGCCGCCCCCGCCGCCGTGCCCGAAGTCGGCCGCCGCCTCCTTGGTTCCGTGGAAGACGTTGACCAGCGCGGCCGGATCGCGCACCATCTCGACGTCCTGGGCGGTCAGGGTCGCCATTCCCGGCGGGAACGCCGCGCCCACGACCAGCGCGGCGACGGCGGGTAAGGACCAAACAGACACGGCAGTCCTCCAAAGGGTGTGATCGAGGCCACGAAACCGGGGCGGCGGGCGGGGGTCAACGAGCAGAAACGACGGCCGGAAGCTGTCATGGCGGACGGCCGGAATAGGGGTTGGCGGGCCCGCGCGCGGTTGCCACATTCGCAAGTACCCGTGTCAGCCGGCGTGAGGAAGTGCGATGACCCTCGTGTCCCCCGTTCCCGTGGAGACCGTGCCAGCAGGGACCGTGCCAGCGGGCGTGCCCGCGGAGGCCGTGCCTGCGGAGGCCGTGCCCGCCGACCCGCGGGAGCCCTCCTTCCGGCTCGCCGGGCTGCTCGACCCGGGCTCGGCCGTGCCGTTGCACCCCGCCGACGACAGCGGCGTGCTGGCCGTGCACGGCACGATCGGCGGCGCCCCCGCGGTCGCCTACTGCACCGACGCCCGCCGCATGGGCGGCGCGCTCGGCGCGGCGGGGGCCGGGCACATCGTGACCGGCATCGAGACGGCCGTACGCGAGGGCTGCCCGGTGGTCGGGCTGTGGCACTCGGGCGGCGCCCGGCTCGCCGACGGCGTGGAGTCCATGGACGGCGTCGGCCGCATGTTCGCCGCCATGACCTGGGCCTCCGGCGTGGTGCCGCAGCTCTCGGTCATCCTCGGCCCGGCCGCCGGCGCGGCCGCCTACGGCCCGGCGCTCACCGACCTCGTGATCATGGCGGACGCGGGCCGCGTTTTCGTCACCGGCCCCGACATCGTGCGCAGCGTCACCGGCGAGACCATCGACATGGCCGGGCTCGGCGGGCCCGAGGCGCACGGCCGCAAGTCCGGCGTCGCCCACCTCGTGGCCGCCGGCGAGGAGGACGCCCTGCGCCGCGCCCGCCGCCTGACCGGGCTGTTCACCCACCGGGGCGCGTTCGACCTGGCCGCGCTGGCCGAGCCGCGGGACCTGCGCGCCCTGCTGCCCGACTCGCCGCGCCGCGCCTACGACGTGCGCCCGCTGGTCCGCCGGATCCTGGACGCCGACGGCTTCGAGGAGCTGCAGCCCCGCTGGGCGGCCAACATCCTGACCGGCCTCGGCCGGCTCGGCGGCCGCACCGTCGGCGTGCTCGCCAACAACCCCCTGCACAAGGGCGGCTGCCTCGACTCGCTGTCGGCGGAGAAGGCCGCCCGCTTCGTGCGGATGTGCGACTCCCACGGCATCCCGCTCGTGGTGCTGGTGGACGTGCCCGGCTACCTGCCGGGCGTGGGCCAGGAATGGGGCGGCGTCGTCCGCCGGGGGGCCAAGCTGCTGCACGCCTTCGCCGAGTCGGTGGTGCCCCGGGTCACGCTCATCACCCGCAAGGCGTACGGCGGGGCGTACATCGCGATGAACTCCCGCTCGCTCGGCGCGACCACCACCTTCGCCTGGCCCGGGGCCGAGGTCGCGGTGATGGGCGCGGAGTCGGCCGTCGCCGTCCTGCACCGCAGGGCGCTGGCCGCGGCGCCGGAGGAGGAGCGCGAGGAGCTGCGCGCCCGCCTCGCCGAGGAGCACCGGCGGGTCGCCGGCGGGGTCGAGCGGGCGATGGCCCTCGGCGTCGTGGACGAGGTCATCGCGCCGGAGACCTCGCGGCTGCGCGTCGCCGAGGCGCTGGCCCGGGCGCCGCGCGCCCGCGGCAGGCATTCCAACATCCCGCTGTGACAGACGAGGAGGCGCACCCATGCCCGACAACACCGTGCCCGAAGCCGCCGTACCCGGAGTCGCCGTACCCGGAGTCGCCCTGCCCGGAGCCGCCGTGGCGGAGCTCAGGGCCGTCCTGGTCGGCGGGCCCGCCGCGCTGACCGCCGAGCGGCGCGTCCAGAGCGTGCGGTCCACGGGCGACACGCTCAAGCTGCCGCTCGGCGCCGGGTACGAGCACTTCCGGCACCAGGGCGAGAGCACCGTCGTGGACGGCGAGCAGGCGCTCGTCTACCGCTGGGTGATGCACACCGCCATCGCCGAGTGAGCAAGGGGGCGGGGCCCCGCTCGGGGCCCCGCGACCTCGGCCGGGGGCCCCGCGGCCTCACGCCTGCTCGCCGACCAGCTTGGCCGGCAGGTCCGAGCGGCGGGAGACGCTCAGCTTGCGGTAGACCCGGGTCAGGTGCTGCTCCACCGTGCTGACCGTGATGAACAGCTTGGCGGAGATGTCGCGGTTGGAGTAGCCGTCGGCGGCCAGGGCGGCCACCCGCCGCTCGGCGTCGCTGAGGATCGGCTGCACGCTCGCGGTGTCGCCGTCGTGCTCGCCGTCCGGCGACAGCGCCTGGCTCAGCCCGTCGGCGTGGCACTCCATCGCCAGGGAGCGGGCGCGGCGGGTCAGCATGCCGGCCCGCCGGTACTCGCCGATGGCGTGGTAGGCCTCGATGAGGTCGAACAGCGTACGGGCCAGCTCGTAGCGGTCGCCGCCGGCCTGCAGCAGCTCGGCCGAGCGGCGCAGCAGCAGGACCCGGTGCCGGCTCTCGCCGGTGGCGGCCAGCACCCGCATGGCCATGCCGTGCACCCGCTTCGAGCGCCGGTCGCTGCGGGCGAGCTGCTCCTCCAGCAGCAGCCGCGCCTGCTCCTGCTCGCCGAGGCGGACCAGGGCCTCGGCCGCGTCCACCCGCCAGGCGATGAACTCCGGCGCGTCCAGCCGCCACAGGCCCATCAGCTCGCCGCACAGCCGCAGGTCCCGCAGCGCCTGCTCGGCCTGGCCGGCGGTGAGCGTGAAGCGGGCCTTGCCGTGCAGGTAGAGCAGGCCGAAACGGGTCTCCAGCATGGCCTCGGGCACGGGCTGGGTGACGTACGGCAGGCACTCCTCGTGGCGGGACATCGCCGCCCCGGCCAGCAGCAGCGTGCCCAGCGGGCCGCCGACGGCCACGCCCCAGCTCCCCGGCGGGATGATCTCCAGGGCGCGCCGGGCGTCCCGCGCGGCCGCCGCGAGGTCGCCGGCGCGCAGCGCGATCTCGGCGCGGATGGCCGAGAGCCTGGCCTGGCGGCTGGGCGCGTGGCGGGTGGCGGCCTCCTCGACGAAGGCGTCGCACCACGGCGCGGCCCGGTCGGAACGGCCGGAGTAGGTCAGCGTCAGCAACGCGCTCTCGACCGTGTCCATGGACATCTCATCCAGGCGCGAGCCGCGCAGCACGCGCTCGGCGACGGCCACCGTCTCCGGCCGCGGCGCCTCCGTCAGCGCCCGGACCAGCGCGTTGGCCGACTCGATGCGGCGGCTGACGCCGAGCGAGCAGGCGGCGCTGTTGGCCTCCTCGGCGCGCGGCTCGGGCAGGTGGGACAGGAACGACGGGCACGCGCCGCGCAGCCACGCCCGCGCCACGGCCAGCTCGGCCAGGCCCTCCCGGTCCAGCCCGTCCAGCTCCGGCAGGTGCCGCAGGACGTCCCTGGCGTCGCTCGTGTGGCCGTGCCACAGCAGCGCCTTGGCCAGCACCACCGCGTCGCCGCCGCCGAGGTGGCCCTTGTGCAGGGCCGCGGTCAGCTCGGCCAGGTGCCCGGCGGGCGTGCTCGGGTTGATCCGCCAGGCGGCCCGTACCAGCTTGGTGGCGATCCTGGCCCGCCGCCGCTCGTCGCCGCAGCCCTGCCAGGCCAGCTTGAGGTAGCCGATCGCGGCCTCCACGCCGCCGTCGCGCAGCGCCTGGCCGGCTGCATCCTCCAGGACCGACAGGGCCCACGGGTCCTCCGCGCGGCCGGCCAGCAGCAGGTGGCCGGCCACCACCGCGACGGGGGCGCCCTCGTCGTGGGCCAGCTCGGCGGCGCGGCGGTGCAGGTCGGTCCGGTCCTCCTGGTCGAGCGCGGCCAGCACCGCGGCGCGGGCCTCCTCGTGCCGGAAGCGGCCGTCGGCCAGCAGGCCGGCCCGGTTCAGCGCCTGCAACGACTGGGCGGTGGCCGCCGCACCGCGGCCCAGCAGCCGCGCCACGCCCTCGGGCTCGCCCAGCACCGCGAGGCCGCGGGCGGTGAGCAGCAGCTCGGGGTCGGTGCCGTGCAGGCAGCTCAGCACGGCCTCGGCGTAGCGCTCGCCGGGCCCGCCCCGGGCCTGGAAGTCCTCCAGCAGCGCGTCCACCAGGAGCCGGTTGCCGCCGCTCAGCTCGTGGCAGGCGGCCGCGAACCGGCCGGCGGCCTCCGGGCCGGCCCGCTCGGCCAGCCGCCGGGCCACGGCCTCGGCGGACAGGTGGTCCAGCCGCACCGGGCGGCAGTGCGGCTGGCGCAGCAGGTCGGCGTGGAGCAGCGAGCGCTGGTGGGCGTGGTGGTCGGGCGCGGCGAAGACCAGCATGATCTTGGCGTACTTGATCCGGCGCGCCAGGTAGGTCAGGCAGAGCTGGGAGGCGCGGTCGGCGTGGTGGGCGTCGTCCACGGCGATCAGCAGCGGGCAGCGCTCCGACAGCTCCAGCAGGACCGTGCAGAGCGCGTCCACGATCTGCACGTCCACGTGGTCCAGGGTGTCGCCGGCCAGCTCGGCGCGGGCGCCCTCCTGCAACAGGCCCAGCGTGACCGCGCGGTGCTGCTCCATCATCGGCGTGTTGTGGACGAGCTGCGAGAGCACGCCGAGCGGCAGGTCGCGCTCGGCGCGCGAGCCGGTCGCGGCGAGCGGCAGCGCCCCGTGGTCGAAGGCCTGCTCGGTGAGGCTGTAGAGCAGGTGGCTCTTGCCGGTCGCGATGGCGCCCGTGACGACCGCGATCCGGCCCCGGCCGGCCACCGCCTCGTCCAGGAGCCCGTGCAGGAGGGTCATCCCCTGCCGCTGGTTGTGCTCGGCCATGACGGCCCTCCTTCGTGCGTGCCGGGTGGGGTCGGATCGGGGGCGGGGCGGGCGCGTCAGCCCGCGGCCGCCAGGCGCGGGCGGGACCGCTGCCGCGGCACGGCGCCGGCCCCGGCGGGGACCTCGGCGGGCGCGGCAGGGGCGAGGGCGCCACCGGCGGGCGCGAGAGGGTCACCGGTGGAGGCGAGCGGGGCGGGGGCGAGGGGCAGGCCCGTGGGGGCGGCGGGGGCGCCGGTCGCGCGGGCGTGCTCGACGGCGGCGCGGACGGCGGAGAAGGCGCAGGCGGCGACGTCGGTGTCGATCCCCGCCCCCCAGCCCGTGCCGCCGCCGGTGTCGCACTCGGCGTAGATCGCGATCTCCTCCGGCGCGCGGCGGCCGGACAGGGGCCGCCCGGACGTCACCCCGGCGCCGTCCAGCGGCGGCGCGGTCGTGTACACCGCCCGCACCTCGATGCCCCAGGGGCGCAGCAGCTCGCCCAGGGCGCGCACGGCCGCCGCCGGCTCGCCGCCGGAGGCGCTGCCGCGGTCCACGTGGAGGGTGGCCAGGATCGGCTCGGCGCCCACCCGCAGCGGCCGCGCCGGGTCGCCGTGGTAGAGGTAGCGCTCCCGGAACAGCGCGCCGATCCGCTCCGGCGGCAGCTCGCCGCCCTCGGCGTCGGCCCGCGCCTGGACCTGCGCCGACAGGTCGCACTGCAGGCCGCGGGGCAGGTTGAGGCCGTGCCAGGCGCTCATCACGTACGCCACGCCGCCCTTGCCCGACTGGCTGTTGACCCGCACGACCGCCTCGTAGGTCCTGCCCACGTCCTGGGGGTCCACCGGCAGGTACGGCATCCGCCACGGCAGCTCGTCCACCGGCGTCCCGGCCGCCGCGGCCCGCCGCTCCCGCTCGTCGAAGCCCTTCTTGATGGCGTCCTGGTGGGAGCCGGAGAAGGCGGTGTGGACGAGGTCGCCGCCGTAGGGGTGGCGGGGGTGCACCGGGAGCTGGTTGCACAGCTCGACCGTGTCCCGTACCGCGTTGAGGTCGGAGAAGTCGATGCCGGGATCGACGCCCTGCACGTACAGGTTCATGCCGAGCGTCACCAGGCAGACGTTGCCCGCCCGCTCGCCGTTGCCGAACAGGCAGCCCTCGACGCGCTCGGCCCCGGCCAGCATGGCCAGCTCGGCCGAGGCGACGCCGGTGCCGCGGTCGTTGTGCGGGTGGATCGACAGGCAGACGTGCTCGCGGCGCGACAGGTTGCGGTCCAGCCACTCGATCTGGTCGGCGAAGACGTTGGGCAGCGAGCGCTCGACGGTGGTGGGGAAGTTGAGGATGATGCCGCGGCCCGCCTCGGGCTGCCAGACGTCCATGACCGCCTCGCAGACCTCCAGCGAGAAGTCCAGCTCGGTCTCGTTGAACAGCTCGGGGGAGTACTGGTAGCCCAGGTCGCAGTCGCCGAGGGTGCGCTCGGCGTGCTCCATCATCACCTGCGTGGCGCGGACGGCCAGGTCGCGGCAGCCGTCCCGGCCGATGCCGAAGACGAGCCTGCGGAACAGCGGCGACGTCGCGTTGTAGATGTGGACCGTCGCGCGGGGGGCGCCCCGGAGCGTGTCCAGGGTGGCCCTGATCAGTTCCTCGCGGGCCTGGGTGAGCACGGTGATGCGGACGTCGTCCGGGATGAGGTCGTCCTCGATGAGCAGCCGCACGAAGTCGTGGTCGTCCTGGCTGGCGACGGGGAAGCCGACCTCGATCTCCTTGTAGCCCATGCCCACGAGCAGCTCGAACATCATGAGCTTGCGCTGCGGCGACATCGGCCGGGCCAGCGACTGGTTGCCGTCGCGCAGGTCGGTGGACAGCCAGCGGGGAGCCGTGCGCAGCCGCCTGCCGGGCCAGGTCCGGTCGGCCAGGTCGATGGGGCGGAATTCCGCGTAGCGTTCGGCGCCGTGCATCTTCGCCTTTCCTTTCCTGAATGACCTCGTCATCGCAGGGCGCGGAAATGAGAAACCGCCGCGGCTCGCGCGGCCGGCCGATCCGTACCCGAGGAATCCGGCGGTGACAGTGGAAATCCGGCTGACAACGGCCGAAGCTATAGGGGGTCCGGGACCCGGACAAGACCAGGGGTCAGGAGTTCGGGCAGGATATCCGGGGTGAGCACGGGAGGGGTATCGAAAGGCGCACCCCCGCTACCCCTTTCGGATCCCGCCTCTTAACGTGATCCGTAAGGCGGGCCACACTCCGCTCATGACGGCCATCCTGCGTGTTGCCGTGCTCTGTGTCGTCGAGGCCCGCCCGCTGGTCCTGGGGGTCTCCCTTCTCCGTTTCCTCACCGGCGTCGCCCTCGCCCTGCCCGTGGCGGCCGCCCACGACCATCCGCTCACGATCCTGCGAGGCGCGCTCGCCTGGGTCCTGTCCATCCTCGCGGTCTACCTCTTCAACGGCGTCACCGACGTCGTCGAGGACCGCATCAACGCCTCCGGCCGGCCGATCGCCCGCGGCGACCTCGACCCGGCGCACGCCATGGCCGTCGCCGCCGTGGCGGCCTGGGTGGCGCTGCTGGCCACCCTCGGCCTGCCCGGCCCGATGCTCTGGATCATCGCCGGGAATCTGGTCCTCGGCTACCTGTACTCGGGGCCGCCGGTGCCGCTGAAGGGCAGCGCGGGCGGCACGATGGGCGTGCTGTGCCTGTCGGGCATGCTGGCCTATCTCGGCGGGTTCGTCGTGGCGACCGGGGGAGCCGACGTCGCGCTGCCGCCCGCGCTGATGCTCTTCGCCGCCGTGGCCATCTGCTGGATGATGTTCGTCGGCGTGCCCGCCAAGGACCTGTCCGACATCCAGGGCGACGCCGCCGCCGGGCGGCGCACCCTCGGCGTCCGGGTGGGGGAGCGGCGCTCACGGTGCGTGATGATCGTGGCGGCGTTCGCGCTGCTGACCTTCTTCGCGCTGGCGGTCGTGCTGTTCAGGGTGCCGCTGGTGGGCGTCTCGCTGGCGCTGGCCGTGGGCGTCGCCGCCGTGACGACGACGGGCCTGCTCGCGCCCGCGCCCGTGCCGGTGCCCGGTCCGGACGGCAGCGCGGCGGTGGAGGAACGCAGCCGCCGGCGCCGCTCTTACGGCGCGTTCATGGGCACGCAACACCTCGTTCACCTGACCGCACTTGTGTGCCACATATGACCACAAATGTTGCGCCGTTGCTCAGGGCAGGGGATAGTTAGGGGCGTTCGGACACTCGTCCCGCGGCGGCGGAGGGGGGACATTGAACGCGGTACACGGGGCGGCGGGGGATCCGGCGAGATTTGTCGAATTATGTCGAGACGAAATCCTCGCCGAGTTCGAGTCCGTCCTCCAGTCCGCCGGTAGCGTCGTTTTCGCAGATCAGCGCGCCAGGGACCAGGCTCTCGCCACTGCCGGGCATGTCCTGGACGACGTCGCGGCCACGCTACGCGCCGGCAAGGTTCAGGTAAGTGAACTGTACAAATTTCAAGCATGGGAACTGGGAAATGTCCGGGCCTCGGACGGCGCTCACCCCAAGGCCTCACTTGAGGCGGGCTCACTTTTTTTCCGTTGCGCCATGCGTCATATCGCGCGGCGAATAGCCGCCGAGTCCGACGGCCCCGGGGAGCTGTTCGTGCTGGCCATCGCGGGCATGGAGGAGAGCCTGTCGCGGCGCATCCGCGAGTCCGCCGAGAGCTACCACAGCTTCCTGCTCAACCAGGTCCACCGGGCCCAGGAGGAGGAGCGCCGGCGCATCGCCCGCGAGCTGCACGACCGCATCGGCCACGGCATCAGCGTCGCCCACCAGCAGCTCGCGCTGTCGGAGGCGTACCGGATGTCCGACAGCGCCCGCGCCACGGCCAAGATCAGCGTGGTGCAGCAGGCCATCCTGGAGACCATGGAGAACCTGCGGCAGCTCACCTCCGAGCTGCATCCGCAGACCCCGCTGCGGGGCCTGGAGAAGGCGCTCATGGGCTTCCTGGAGGCGGTCGAGGACGACGGCGTCAGCGTCGCGCTCACCGTCAGCGGCGACGAGTCGTGGGCCGACCCCCGCGTGCTGGACGAGGCCTTCCTCATCGTGCGCGAGGCCGTGCGCAACGCGCTGGCCCACGGCTGCCCGGCGATGGTCCTGGTCCGGGTGAACATCGCGCCGCACGAGCTGTTCGCCTCCGTGCAGGACAACGGGCGCGGCTTCGACCCGGCCGCCGTGCGCGGGCGCGGCGGGGTGGGCCTGGCGTCCATGCGCGAGCGCGCCGAGCTGCTCGGCGGCCGCGCCATCGTCTCCAGCGAGCCGGGGCAGGGGTGTCTCGTCGAGCTGTTCATCCCCCTCGCGAGGCAGTCCCGTGGCCGCACCGACCTCTGAGGCCCCGATCTCCGTCGTCCTGGTGGACGACCACGCGCTGTTCCGCGAGGGGCTGCGGGAGATCCTGGAGTCCGACGGCGACATAGCGATCGTGGGCGAGGCGGGCGACTCCGAGGGCGCCGTCTCCTCCGTCGCCCGGACCCAGCCCGACGTCGTCCTGCTCGACGTCGAGATCCCCGGCGACGAGGTCACCGAGACCGTCGCCCGCATGCGCAGGCTCTCGCCGCAGACCCGGATCATCATCCTCAGCATGTACGACGGCCCGCAGCTGCTGTCCCGGCTGCTGGTCGCCGGCATCCGGGGCTACCTGCTCAAGAGCGTGCACCGGCACGAGCTGATCGCCGCGGTGCACAGCGTCCACGAGGACGCCTCGCGCATCGTGCTCGCCGTCTCCACCCACAGCCTGGCCCGCGTCGAGTCGCCGAGGAACGGCGTCCTGTCGGAGAAGGAGGTGGAGGTGCTGCAGCTCGCCGCGCAGGCGCTGAGCAACGTGCAGATCGCCCGCCGCCTGGGCCTGGCCGAGGCCACCGTGAAGCGGCACATGCGCAACATCTTCGTCAAGCTCAACGCCGTCTCGCGGATCGACGCGGTCAACAAGGCCGTGGCCGCGTCGCTGATCCAGCCTCAGACCAGGGCCGAGGGCGACTGAGCGTAGTGGCCGGCGGGCAGCGGGCCGGCCAGCATGTCGAGGACGTGGGGCGGCAGCCGGACCGACGCGGCCGCCAGGTTCATCTCCAGGTGCACCTGGTCGCGGGTGCTGGGGACGGGCACGACGTGCTCGCCCTGGGAGAACAGCCAGCTCAGCGCGAGCCGCCCGGTGCCGAGGTCGAGCTGGGAGGCCACGGTCTCCAGCGCCCGCAGCCGCCGGTCGGCGACGCGCCGGTGCTCGGGCCGGAAGCGGGGGTCGGCGTGCCGCCAGTCGCCGGGGGCCAGCTGGTCCTGCTGGCGCATGCGCCCGGCGAGGAAGCCCCGGCCGAGCGGGCGGGCGGCGACCACGGCGAGGTTGAGCTCGCGGGCGGTGTCGAGCAGCACGGATGACGGGGGCGGCCCCCACAGGGAGTACTCGACGCCGACCGCGCACAGCTCGTGCACCGCGTGCGCCCGCTTGATCTGCTCGGGCGTGCCGCCGGACAGGCCCAGATGCCGGATCTTGCCGGCCATGACCAGCTCCGACAGCCGGGCCATGCTGGCCTCCAGCGGCACCCGGTCGTCCCGGCAGTGCAGGTAGTACAGGTCGATGCAGTCGGTGCGCAGGCGCCGCAGCGAGGCGTCGCAGGACCTCTCCAGGTGGTCGGGGTCGGCGTCGAAGACCAGCGGCCCCGCCGGGTCGTCCAGGCGCACGCCGCCCCGCGTGGCGACCACCACCTGGTCGGCCCGGCCGGCCAGGGCGCGCCCGATCAGGCTCTCCACCTCGCCGGCGGCGTAGAAGTCGGCGGTGTCGAGCAGGGTGACGCCCGCGTCGAGCGCGCGGCGGATCAGCCGGCCGGCCTCGTCGTGGTCCACCGGGCCGTAGGCACCGCAGAGGGCGAGCGAGCCGAGCCCGATGGCGGAGACCACCGGCCCCGCCGGACCCAGCCTCGTGTATCGCACGAAATCCCCTTCGCGCCGCGAGTGTGTCGCTCAACAGAAGCAGTCAAGGTGCGTGCAAATTTACTGTCATCCTCATCGCGGGTAAAGGGGCTAGTGGCATATCGCCGCAAACCCCGACGAGATCGTAGGACATCGCCGGTGGGTCACAGCAAGAAGGTAGGCGTTCTCGGCCCCTATGCGAACCCCTAATTCTCGGTGCTCAGGCCACAGAACTCCCGTAATGGTCTATTCGTAAAATATCCGTTTTGGTTACTGTGCCGGTGATGTGCCGGTGTTGTGCCGGTGTTGTGCCGAGCGAGAGGAGGTCTGGGTGATCGAGGAGATCCTGCCCGCCACCGTCATGACCTTCGACACCTTCACCGACCCGCCCGGTGTCACGCTCTTCCCCGAGGAGGCCGAGCTGGTCCGGCGGGCCGCCGAGAAACGCCGCAGGGAGTTCACCACCGCGCGCCACTGCGTCCACCGGGCGCTGGAACGCCTCGGCGTGGCCCCCGTCCCGGTGCTGACCGGCCCGCACGGCGAGCCCGCCTGGCCGCCCGGCGTGGTCGGCAGCATCACCCACTGCGCCGGCTACCGCGCCGCCGCCGTGAGCGCCGCGCCCGGCGCCATCGGCATCGACGCCGAGCCCGAGGGGCCGCTGCCGCCGGGCGTGCTGGAGGCCGTCGCCGTCCGCGAGGAGTGCGAGATGGTGCGCCGGCTGGCCGCCGAGCACCCCGGCACGAGCTGGGACCGCGTCCTGTTCAGCGCCAAGGAGTCGGTCTACAAGGCGTGGTACCCCCTGGCGCGGCGCTGGCTCGACTTCCATGACGCCGTGATCGACCTCGATCCCGAGCGTGGCACGTTCGACGCCCGCCTTCTCGTCACCGGCCCCCGGTGGCAGGGCAGGCGGGTGAGCGGCTTCGGCGGGCGGTGGATGGCCGGGCGCGGCCTGGTGCTGACCGCGATCGCCGTGACCGTCCCGCCCGCAGGAAAGCCCGCCCCAGGAAAGCCCGCCGCAGGAAAGCCCGCCGCAGGAAAGGCCGCCTGACCATGACGACGTTCGGGGTCGTGCTCATCGCCGAGGGCGCCACCAGGAAGGAATGGCTCGGCCGGTGCCGCCGCGCCGAGTCGCTGGGCTTCGACGTGATCGCGGTGCCCGACCACCTCAACCTCCTGTCGCCCTTCCCCACCGCGGTGCTCGCCGCCGAGGCCACCGAGCGCCCGACGATCGGCACGTACGTGCTCAACGCCAGCTTCCACCGCCCCGCCCTGCTCGCCAGGGACGTCACCACCACCGCCGGCCTGCTCGGCGACCGCCTGGAGCTGGGGCTCGGCACCGGCTACGTGCGGGCCGAGTTCGCCGCCGCCGGGCTGCCCTTCGACGCGGCCACCCGCGTCGCCCGGCTGGCGGAGCTGGTCGGCGCGCTGGAGCGGCTGCCCGTCCGGCCGCCGCTCCTGATCGGCGGCCACGGCGACCGGGTGCTGGGCCTGGCCGCCCGCCACGCCGACACGATCTCCTTCACCGGCGCGCCCTACCGTCCCGAGTACGGCCGCACCGCGCTGGTCACCGCCGGCGCGCTGCTGGAGCGGGTGGCGTACGCGCGGGCGGCGGCCGGCGGGCGGGCGGGGGCCGGCGGGCGGGCGGCGCGGCCCCGGCTCAACGTGCTGTCCAAGGCCACGGTGCTGACCGGGGACCGGCGCGCGGGCGTGGAGAGCCTGCGGCGCTACGCCCCCGACCTGACCACCGAGGAGCTGCTGGAGGTGCCGACCCTGCACGTCGGCACGCCGGCGCAGATCGCCGAGCAGATCCGCATGGACGAGGAGCGCTTCGGCTTCTCCTACGTCACCGTCATGGACTCGGCGATGGACGACTTCGGCAAGGTCATCGAACGCCTGCGATGACCGGCTCGCGGACCGGCTGCGCCAGGGCGTGCAGGCAGGCGTTGAGCGTGCGGGCCTGCACGTTCAGGTAGTAGCTGTGCCGCAGCAGCTCGTCGAGCTGGTGCAGGGCGATCCAGCGGAAGGCCGGGTGGCCGGGCAGCGGGTCGTCGTCCACCTCGATCACCTGGTAGCGGTTGCGGGCGTGGTAGAACCGCCCGCCCTCCTCCGACAGGACCGTGTCGAAGCGGACCCGCCCGGGCGGCGCGGCCAGCACCTCCGCCAGCAGCGGCGGGCGGGCCGCGGGCGGCAGGTGGTCGTAGTTGCCCGGCGTGCACTGCACGGTCGGGGCCAGCTCCACCACGTCGGTGTAGCCGGGCTCGACGCGGGCGTGCGCCAGCGCGTGCACCACGCCGTCGATGCGGCGTACCAGGAAGGCGACCACGCCCGTCCCGACCGGGGCGATCATCGGCTGGGACCAGGAGGTCACCTCGCGGCCGCCGGCCTCCACGCGCACCCCGATCACCTCGAAGAAGCGGCCGCTCTCGTGCGCGATCCGGCCGTCGGCGCGCCGCCACCGCCGGACCTGGTTCAGCGGCACGGGCCTGGCGTGCACGTCCACCGTCGAGCGCATGCCGCTGAGCCAGCTCAGCAGCTCGGGCAGGCCGTGCCGGGCGCCGGCGCGCGGATCGCGGGAGCGGGCGACCGCCGCGCCGAAGCCGCCGTCGTCCCAGCGCGGGCCGGGCTCGTCGTCCCAGCGCGGGCCGGGCTCGCCGCCGTCCAGGTCGGGCAGGCAGGCCAGGACCGTCCTGGCGTCCATGTTCACCAGGTCGGGCACCGACAGCAGCTCCCGCACCCGGCCCAGCGGCAGCCAGCGGAAGCCCTCGGCGGCCTCGACGTCCTCGCGTACCTCCACGACCATGTTCCGGTTGCGCTTGCGGTAGAACCACGCGCCCTGCTCCGACTGCCGCACGTCGGCCAGCACCCGCCCGCGCGGCCGCCGGAACAGCTCCAGGTACGGCACCGCCCGCCCCCGGTGCAGCCTCGTGTAGTTGCTGCGGGTGGCCTGCACAGTGGGGGAGAGCTGGGCGCCCTCCGGGTTGCCCGGCTCGTTCTTGGCCTGCATGAGCAGGTGCGGCACCCCGTCCACGCGGCGCAGCAGGATGCCCAGGATGCCCGCCTCGGGCTGGTTGATGATCGGCTGGCTCCAGCCGGGCACCGCCCATCCCGGGCGGCGCACGTCGAGCCCCTCGACGGCGAAGAAGCCGCCGCTGGCGTGGCGCAGGTCGCCCGTCGCCGGGTCGGCCCGCCAGCCGGCCAGCTCCTCCAGCGGCACCCGGGTCACCCGCATGGACGTCAGCCCGGCGACCGCGCGCAGCCAGTCGTGAACGTCGATGATGACACACCCCTCACAGCGTCGCGGCCGTCCGATGCCGCCGAAGCTGTCACGGGGCGGCAGGGGCCTCAACCCCTGCTCGTCCCGGTCGTGCCCCCTGACCGGGGGTTAGGGGTTCTTCGGGTGGGCCGGGCCTCCTTAGCCTTCTAATGTGGACGCCATGACCGATCATCGGGAAGTGCGGGCCGGCGACCGCGACCGCGAACGGGTGGCCGAGATGCTCCGCGTCGCGGTCGCCGAAGGGCGCATCACCCTGGAGGAGCTGCACGAGCGCGTCGACCGCGCCTACACCGCCCGCACGCTGGGCGACCTGGACGAGGTCATCGCCGACCTGCCCGTGCCCGAGTTATCCGGCCCGCCCGTACCCGCCACCGTCACCGTCACCGCCACCGCCGGGCTGCCCGCGCTCCCCGACGGCGGCGGCGTGCTGGAGCTGCACACCGTCAGCGGGCGGGTGGAACAGGCGGGCCGCTGGACGGTCCCGGCGCACCTGAGCGCCAAGGCGGGCCGCTGGGGCAAGGTCCGCGTCGACTTCACCCGCGCCGACTGCCCGTACCGCGAGGTCGTGCTGGACGTCGAGATCACCTCCTGGTTCGGTGACATCGTCGTCGTGGTCCCGCGCGGCTGGCGGGTCCGCGACGAGGACGTCCTGCGCCGCTGGATGGGCGCCGTCCACAACCATCCGCCCGTGCCGCTCGCCCCCGACGGCGTCACGGTGCGCCTCACCGGCTACGTGCAGACGGGCGACGTCTGGGTGAGGTACCGCCGCCCGGCCCGCTGAACGCGGCCACCTGAGCGGCCACTGAGCCCGTCAACCTGAGGAGGATCGCATGGCGTGCCGGATCTGTTCGGGCCGTCTCCACCCGTTCGCCGACTTCGGGAGCCAGCCGCTCTCCGACGCCTTCGCCGCCCCCGGCGGCCCGCCCGAGCCGTTCGCCTTCCGGCTGGCCGTGGGCGTGTGCACCGGCTGCTCGATGGTGCAGCTGCTGGAGGAGGTGCCGCGCGAGCGCATGTTCCACGCGGACTACCCGTACCTGTCCTCCGGCTCGTCGGTCATGCGCGCGCACTTCGAGAGCCTGGCCGGGCGGCTGCTGGATACCGAGCTGACCGGGCCCGACCCGTTCGTGGTGGAGCTGGGCTGCAACGACGGCGCCATGCTGGCGGCGATCGCCCGGGCCGGGGTGCGGCACCTCGGCGTCGAGCCGTCCGGCGGGGTCGCCGACGTGGCGGCGGCCAAGGGCGTGCGGGTCCGCAAGGACTTCTTCGAGGCCGCCACCGCCGCCGCGATCCTGGCCGAGGACGGCCCCGCCGACGTCGTGTACGCGGCCAACACCCTGTGCCACATCCCCTACCTCGACTCGATCATGAAGGGGCTGGACGCGCTGCTGCGGCCGAGCGGCGTGTTCGTCTTCGAGGACCCCTACCTGGGCGACATCGTCGAGCGCGCCTCCTTCGACCAGATCTACGACGAGCACTTCTACTTCTTCAGCGCCACCACCGTACGCGGCCTGGCCCGCAGGCACGGCTTCGAGCTCGTGGACGTCGAACGGCTGCCCGTGCACGGCGGCGAGGTCCGCTACACCCTCGCCCGCCGGGGCGCCAGGAAGCCCACCCCGGCCGTCGCCGCGCTGCTGGCCGCCGAGGAGGCCGCCGCGCTGCACGAGCCCGCCACCCTGCACCGCTTCGCCGACCGCGTCGCCGCCACCCGCGAGCGCCTGGTCGAGCTCCTCACCGGCCTGCGCGAGCAGGGCGCCCGCGTCTACGGCTACGGCGCCACCGCCAAAAGCGCCACCGTGCTCAACTACTGCGGCATCGGCCCCGACCTGATCACCTTCGTCAGCGACACCACCCCCGCCAAGCAGGGCAGGCTCACGCCCGGCTCGCGCATCCCGGTACGCGACCCCGGCGCGTTCGCCGACCCCTACCCCGACTACGCGGTGCTGTTCGCGTGGAACCACGCCGAGGAGATCATGGCCAAGGAGACCGGCTTCGCGGCGGCCGGCGGCACGTGGATCCTCTACGTGCCCGAGGTCCACCTGGTGCGGGCCTGACCGATGGAGCACCGCGAACTGGCCGTCGCCGGCGCCCACGCGTTCTTCCCCCAGGTCTTCGCCGACGAGCGCGGCGACTTCGCCTCCCCCTACCAGGAGCAGACCTTCACCGCGGCGACCGGGCGGCGGCTGTTCCCCGTCGCGCAGGCCAGCAGGAGCGTCTCCATGCGCGGGGTGGTGCGCGGCGTGCACTACACGCTCGTACCGCCCGGCACCGCCAAGTACGTCTACTGCGCCGCCGGGCGGGCGCTGGACTACGTGGTGGACCTGCGGGCGGGCTCGCCGACGTTCGGCCGGTGGGAGGCGCTGGAGCTGACCCCCGCGAGCGGCACCGCCGTCTACCTGCCGCCCGGCGTCGGCCACGCCTTCGCCGCGCTGGAGGACGACACGGTCGTCTGCTACATGCTCTCGGAGGAGTACCGCAAGGAGCACGAGCTGGCGCTGTCGGTCTTCGACCCCGAGCTCGGGCTGCGGCTGCCGCCGGGCCCACCGGTGCTGTCCGAACGCGACCGGCGGGCCCCCACGCTGGCCGAGGCGGCGGCCCAGGGCCTGCTGCCCCGCTACGACGGCTGAGGGCTGCTCACAAGGCGTCGCGCGGCGCGACGATCTACAAGGCGTCGCGCAGCGCGGCGATGACCTTGTCCTGGAGGCCGGCGGGCAGCGACGGGTACATCGGCAGGGAGAAGATCTCCCCGGCCAGGGCCTCGGTCACCGGCAGGCTGCCCGGCGCGTAGCCCAGGTGGGCGAAGCCTGACATCGTGTGCACCGGCCAGGGGTAGCTGATGTTGAGGTGGATGTCGTGGTCGCGCAGCGCCTCGATGATCTCGTCGCGGCGGGGGTGGCGCACCACGTACACGTAGTAGGCGTGCTCGTTGCCGGGAGCGGTGGCGGGCAGGACGAGATCGGTGCCCGCCAGGCCCTCGGCGTAACGGTCGGCGACGGCCCGGCGGGCGGCCAGGTAGGCGTCCAGGCGGGTCAGCTTGCGGCGCAGGATCTCGGCCTGGACCTCGTCCAGCCGGGCGTTGTGGCCCGGGGTCTCCACGACGTAGTACGTCTGCTCCATCCCGTAGTACCGCAGCCGGCGCAGCGCCTGGTCGGTGGCGTCGTCGCCGGTGACGACCGCGCCGCCGTCGCCGTACGCGCCCAGCACCTTCGTCGGGTAGAAGGAGAAGGCCGCCGCGTGGCCCATCGAGCCGGCCGTGCGGCCGTGGTGGCGGGCGCCGTGCGCCTGCGCGCAGTCCTCCATGATCACCAGGCCGTGCGCGGCGGCCAGCCGCTCCAGCGGCGCCATGTCCACGCACTGGCCGTACAGGTGGACCGGCAGCAGGCACCGCGTCCGCGGCGTGATCAGCGCCTCCACCTGGGAGACGTCCATCAGGTACGTCTCCGCGTCGATGTCGGCGAACACCGGCCTCGCGCCCACGGCGTCGATGGCCACCACCGTCGGCGCGGCCGTGTTGGACACCGTGATCACCTCGTCGCCGGGGCCGACGCCCAGCGCCTGCAGGGCCAGCTTGACGGCGTTGGTGCCGTTGTCCACGCCGGTGCAGTGCCGCACGCCGAGGTAGGCGGCGAACTCCTCCTCGAAGCCGCGCACGCTCTCGCCGAGGATGAGCCGGCCGGAGCGGAAGACCGTCTCGACGGCGTCCAGAATGTCGGCGCGCTCTGTTTCGTATTCCGGCAGATAGTCCCAGACACGGGTGGGCATCGTCGTCCTCCTAGAGACTCCGGCCCCAGTGAAAACCCTGCCGCCGCGCCGCGGAACCCCTAGATGCGCGGCCGTTCATGAGGGGAGGAATAGGGGGTGACGAGTGATCGCCACGCTCATTACGGTGACGATGGCACGAATGACGCGAATGGACCGGAAGAATAACCATGACGGGGCATCAGCTTTTCATGTGTTTTCCCGACCACGGGCATGTCATTCCGACACTTGCCGTGGTCGCCGAATTGACGCGACGGGGAAACCGCGTCACCTATCTCACCGGCGCGAGCATGGCGGCCGCGGTCGCCGGGGCCGGGGCGGAGGTCGTCACCTACGACTCGCCGTACCAGCGGGTGCGCTCCCGCGCGGCCGAGGACGACCTGCTCGCGCTGCTGTCGCTGCTGCTCGACGAGAGCGAGGCCATGCTCGCCGCCGCCGCCCGCCTGCCGGAGCGGCCCGACGCCATCGCCTACGACATCTCGACCCTGCACGCCGGCCGCATCCTGGCCAGGGCCACCGGCCTGCCGGCGACCCAGCTCATCCCCATCTTCGCCTCCAACGCCCACTACTCCGTCCTGTCCTCGACCTACGAGGGCGGGGACGCCGGCCGCCTGGACCGGGAGCTGCCCGGCTGGGCGGACGGCATGGTGGCCAGGATCGGCGCGCTGGCGCGGGCGCACGGCGTCCACGAGGACCCCGCCGAGCTGTGGTGGCAGGTCCAGGACTCCAACCTGGTCGCGCTGCCGCGCTCGTTCCAGTACGCCGGGGACACCTTCGACGAGCGGTTCACCTTCGTCGGGCCCTGCATCGGCGAGCGGCGGTTCCTGGCCGAGTGGGAGCCGCCCGGCGACGGGCTGCCGGTCGCGCTGCTGTCGTTCGGCGGCGTCGGCACCACCAGGCCCGAGCTGCTGCGTACCTGCGCCCAGGCCCTCGCCGGGCTGCCCTGGCGCACCGTGGTCACGCTGCCCGACGGCGTGGACCCCGCCGTCCTCGGCCCGCTGCCGCCCACCGTCGAGCCACTCCGGCGGGTCTCGCACCTGAGCGTGCTGCGGCACGCGAGCGTGGCCGTCACCCACGGCGGGCTCGGCACCATCATGGAGGCCCTGTACCGGGGCCGCCCCGTGGTGGTCGTCCCCACCACCGCCATGGACCGGCCGGTCGCCCGCCGCATCGGCGAGCTGGGCCTCGGCCGCGTGCTCGACCCCGCCGGGCTCACCGCCGCCGACGTGGCCGAGCAGGTGCTCGCCGTCGTCGCCGACTCCCGGGTACGGCGGGCCACGGCCGCCATGAGCGCCGAGATCCGCGCCTGCGGCGGCGCCGCCCGCGCCGCCGACGTGCTCGAACGCCTCCCGTCCCGGGCGGCGGCGTGACGGCGGCCCCGGCGCCCGCGTACGCCTTCCACGTCCTGGGGCCGCTCAGAGTGGTCAAGGACGGCGTCGAGCTGCCCATGAGCGCCAACCGCGAGCTGGTCATCCTGGCCAGCCTGCTGCTGAACGCCAACCGCGTCATGAGCGTCGAACGGCTCATCGAGGCGGTGTGGGCCGGGTCCGCGCCGCCCAGCGCCTGGCGGCAGGTCGCCATCTGCGTCTCCCGGCTGCGCCGCACGCTCGGCGCCGGGGTGATCGAGACCTCCAGCCCCGGCTACCTGCTGCGGGCCGCGCCCGACAGCATCGACTGGCTGCGCTTCGCCTCCAAGGTCTCCCGCGCCCGCGCGCTGGCCGGCGACGGCCAGGCCGAGGCCGCCGTGCTGCTGCTGCGCGAGGCGCTGGCGCTGTGGCAGGGGCGGCCGTTCGAGGACATCAGAGGGCTGCGCTACGACGCGGCGCGCATGGAGGAGTCCCGGCTGGAGGCGCTGGAGACCTGCCTGGAGCTGGAGATCGGGCTCGGCCGCCACCACCAGGTGATCCCCGAGCTGCTGGCGCTGGTGGCGGAGTGGCCGCTGCGCGAGCGGGTGCGGGCCCAGCTCATGCTGGCCCAGTACCGGGCGGGGCGGCGGGCCGAGGCGCTGCGGACGTACCAGGAGACGCGCCGCTACCTGCTGGAACAGATCGGCCTGGAGCCCGGGCCCGCGCTGCGGCGGCTGCACGAGCAGATCCTGCGGGACGAGTCCCACCTGATGCGCCCGCCCGCGGCGGCGCCGAGGCCGGCCGGGGTGGTGCCCTGCCAGCTCCCGCCGCAGGTCCTGCCGTTCGTGGGGCGGTCGGGCGAGCTGTCCGCCCTGGACGCGGCCCTGCTCGGCGACGACGGGGCCGCCCCCTTCATGATCATCAGTGGTCCGGCCGGGGTCGGCAAGACCAGCCTCGCGCTGCACTGGGCGCACGCCCGGCTCGACGCCTTCCCGGACGGCCAGCTCCACGCCGACATGGCCGGGGCCGCGCCGGACGCCGTGCTCGACCGGTTCCTGCGCGCGCTCGGCGTACCCCCCTCCGACCTGCCCGCCGACCCGGACGAGAAGCTCGCCCTCTACCGAAGCTGCACCGCCTCGCGGCGGCTGCTGGTGGTGCTGGACGGGGCGCGGGACGGCGACCAGGTGCTGCCGCTGCTGCCCGGCGGGGCGCGCTGCCGCGTCGTGGTCACCGCCGCTGGTCCCCTGGACGAGCTGGTGGCCAGGCAGGGGGCGCACCGCGCGTTCCTGCGCCCGCTGCCCGAGGACGCGGCCAGGGAGCTGGCGGGGCTGCTGGTGGGGCCGCTGGTGGGGGCGGCGCCGCACGGGGACGACGCGGTCCGCGACCTGGTGGCCGCCTCCTGCGGCAACCCCCTCTCCCTGCGCCTGGCCGCCGCCCGCCTCCACTCCCGCCCCCCGGCCGCCTGACCCGGGCACCCCTCCACCCCCCCGCTCGGCTCCGGCACCAGTGGGGGAGGGGCGCACGCCCGCCTGCTCCGTCCGCCCTTCCCTCCGAACGGCCACGCCGCGGCGCTCGGGCGCGGCGCCGACCAGGGAGGGCTTGTCGGCGCCTCCACCTGGCCCGCCCGCACCCCCTCCGATCGTCGGGGCGCGGCACCGGTGGGGGAGGGGCTCGGTCGCCTCTTTCTCTGAGCGGCCATGCCGTGTCGGTAGGGGTGGCGATGGTCAGGGAGAGGGGGATGCCGGGGTGGGGGAGGGGTGGGACAGGAGGGTGGTGAGGGTCGTGGTCAACGCGGTGGGGGCGGGGGCGGCGGCCGGGGTGCGCCAGCCGACGTGGCCGTCCGGGCGGACGAGGACCGCGCCCTGCGGGCCCAGGCCGTACTCCTTGGCCCAGGTGGGGGAGGACGGGATGCCGGGCGTGTCGTCGCCGGCGATCTCCACGGCGGTGAGGGGGACGCCCGTCATGGCGGCGGCCCGCGTGCCCGCCTCGGCCCAGCCGCTCCCCGCTGGGGACAGCAACGTGAAGCCGGGGCCCAGCAGGTCGAGGGTGGAGACGCGCCCGTCGCCAGGAGCGCCGCCCGGCGAGCCGTTCGACAGCCACACGTGCGGGGCGCGGTGTCCCGGGCGGGCGACCGGCACGTACGTCCGGTAAGGGTCGTCGATCGCCGGCGGCGCGGTGCCGTCCGGTACGACGGCCGCCGAGTCGTAGTGGAAGCCCAGCACCAGCCCCTCGGAGCTGCGCCGCCCGGCCTGCTGCCTGATGGCCTCCGCCATGGGCAGCCGCCCCTCCATCATCTGCCAGGTGATCAGCGCGTTGGCCAGGCTCTCGTCCACGGTACGCCGGGCGACCGGCCGCCGCTCGGCCTCGTACGTCTCCAGCAGCTCCTCCCCGGCCCCCCACCGCAGCACGGCGGCCAGCTTCCAGGCCAGGTTGTGCGCGTCCTGGATGCCGCAGTTCATCCCGAACCCGCCCTGCGGCGTCGCCACGTGCGCCGCGTCCCCCGCGAGGAAGACCGGCCCGGCGCGGAACGCGGCGGCGAGCATCGCCTGTTGCAGCCACGGCAGCACGCCGAGCAGCCGCACCGGCAGGCCGGGCACGCCGACGGCGTCCCGCACGGCGCGCAGGCACACCTCCTCGGTGAAGTCCTCGGGGCTGCCGCCCTGCTCGGGCTCGTAGCCGGTCTGCACCATCCAGCGCTCGCGGTGGTCCACGGCCTCGACGGCGCACGGCGGGTCGGTCAGGAAGGACAGGGCGGCGCGCCGGTCGGCGGGCAGGAAGCCGAGGTCGGCCTCGAACATGATGCTGATCATGTGCCCGAGCGGCGGCGGGCCCTCCCAGGCGATGCCGAGGCGGTCGCGGACGCCGCTGCGGCTGCCGTCGGCGGCCACCAGGTAGCGGCAGCGCACCAGGGTCTCCTCGCCCCCGGGCCCGGACACGACGGCCGCCACCCCGCCGCCGGCCGAGGACCGCACGCCGGCCGGCCCCGTGCCGAAGCGCACGTCGGTCAGCTCGGTGCCGAAGCGCACGTCGGCCCGCGCGGTCGCGAGGCGCCGCAGGATGACCTCCAGCACGTCCTGGGCGCACAGGAAGGTGTAGGTGGGGCTCTGCGGGGCGTCCCGGTCCAGCTCGGCCGCCGCGCGCACGAAGTCGGGCGCGCTCAGCGAGCTGCCGACGCCCACCGCGAGGTACTCCTCGCGCGGCATGCCGGCGGCCTCCACCTCCTCCTGGATCCCCCAGGCGCGGAAGAGCTCCATCGTCCGGGTGGTGACCAGCCGGGCCTTCGGGAAAATCGACGTTCCCGGGTGCCGTTCGACCAGCAACGTCGATATTCCGAGACGGGAGAGCTCGATGGCGGCGCAAAGCCCCACCGGTCCGCCGCCGACCACCAAAACCTCGACCTCGAGCTCTTTCATGAGGCCCAGAGTCATATATCGCGATTGTTCCGGTCAATGCCGGGATAACCGCGTGATACAGGCGTGATAACGCGACTTAGTAGCTTGTGGAGGCAGATTCAGATTCGCGCCGATCGGCGAATGTCGAATTCCTGGAGTCCATCATGCTGTTTGCGCAGGGCACCGTGGCGCTGGTGACCGGCGGGTCGCGCGGGATCGGCCGTGCCGTCGCGCTCGACCTGGCCAGGGAGGGCGCCCACGTCCTGGTGAACTACGCGCGCTCCGAGCGCGAGGCCAAAGAGGTGGTGGCCCTCGTCGAGCAGGAGGGCGGCAGCGCGGCGGCGGTCCGCGCGGACGTGACCGACGAGGAGTCGGTACGCGCGATGTTCCGCCTCGTGCGCACCGAGCACGGGCGCCTCGACGTGCTGGTGACCAGCGCCGGCATCACCGCCGACCGCTACCTCATCGCCATGGGCCTGGACCAGTTCCGCGCGCCCATCGAGACCAACCTCATCGGCACCTTCCTGGCCTGCCGGGAGGGGCTCAAGCTGATGCAGCACCAGCGCAGCGGCGCGATCGTCACCCTGTCCTCCTCCAGCGGCCTGGACGGCGGCTTCCCCGGCCAGACCAACTACGTGGCCTCCAAGGGCGCGATCGTCGCCTTCACCCACGCCCTGTCCAACGAGGCGGCCCCGCACGGCGTGCGGGCCAACGTGGTGTGCCCCGGTTTCGTGGCCACCGACATGACGCGCAAGGTGCCCGCGAACCTCAAGAAGCAGTACGAGTCCCGCATCCGGCTCGGCCGCATGGGCCGGCCCGAGGAGATCGCCTCCATCGTCAGCTTCCTGGCCTCGGACAAAGCCTCCTACATGTCCGGCTCCGTGGTCGTCGCCCACGGCGGCGGTCTCGGCTGAGCGCCCCCACTCACCCCCGTACAAGGAGCACGCCATGACCCACGCCATGACCGCCGACGAGTTGCGCGCCAAGGCGGCCGAACGGCAGCAGACCTGCAGCCAGATCAAGAAGATGATCGTCTCCAGGCTCGACCTGGAGATCGAGCCGGACTGGATCACCGACGACCAGCCGCTGTTCGGCCGCGGCCTGGAGCTGGACAGCCTCGACGTGCTGGAGCTGTACGTCGCCATCGAGGCCGAGTTCGGCGTGGCGCTCTACGACAGCGAGATGGCGGTGTTCGGCTCGGTGTCGCGCCTGGCCGACGAGGTCAACCCGGCGCTGCGGGCGACGGCATGACGGTCGCCGAGCAGGCACCGGCGCCCGCGCCGAAGGCGGTCGCCGGGCTCACCCACGACCAGGTGCGGCAGGTGCTGCCGCACCGCTGGCCCATGCTGCTGCTGGACCGGGTCGGCGCGGTGGTCCCCGGCGTCAAGGGCACGGCCACCAAGAACGTCGCCGGCACCGAGCTGTGGTTCCAGGGCCACTTCCCCGGCGAGGCCGTGCTGCCCGGCGTGGTGATCGTCGAGGCCCTGGCGCAGCTGTCCGGGGTGGTGTTCGCCCTGGCGGGCGCCAGCGAGATCAGCTACCTGGCGGGGGTCCGCTCGATGCGGTTCCGCCGCCCGATCGTCCCGGGCGACCAGGTCACCCTCACGGCCGAGCGGACCGCCGGCGGCGGCGGGTTCGCCGAGTTCCGGGTCTGCGCCCGGGTGGACGGCCAGGTCGCCGCCGAAGGAAACCTCACGATCGCCGATCCGGCGTCGCAACGCACTTCGCGAAAGGTGTGAACATGCCAAGCGTCCTCGCGACCACGCATCCGACGGACACCGTGTACGGCGAGGTGGGCGACGCCACCGTGCCCCTGCGCTTCGCCTCGACCGGCGAGGAGTACGGCGTGCTGCGCGAGCGGGCCGCCCTCCTCGACCTCGGCGGGCACCGTCTCATCGAGATCACCGGCCCCGCCGCCGTGGACTTCGCCCAGCGCCTGCTGGCCCGCGACGTCGAGTACCTCACCTCCGACCGCTGCATGATGAGCCTCGTCCTGGACGACGACGGCCAGGTCGTGGACCAGGTCGTCGCCTTCGGCCGGGAGGACGGCCTGCTCCTGGAGAGCTCCTGCGGCGCGGGCGACCGGCTGCTGGAGCACCTGCGGGCGCACCAGGAGGACGGCGTCGAGATCACCGACCGCTCGGGCGACCTGACCGCCATCGGCCTGGAGGGCCCCTACGCCTGGGGCGTCGTGGGCCGCCTGATCGACGCCGAGCTGGCCTCGCTGCCGTTCGAGTCGGTCGCGGAGGCCACCTGGGACGGCGTGGACATCGTCTTCGCCCGTACCGGCCTGACCGGCGAGTACGGCTACCAGGTGATCGTCCCCATCGAGGCGGCCGCCACCCTGTGGGCCCGCGCGCTGGAGCACGCCACCCCGGCCGGCCTGGAGGCGCTGGAGCTGGCCATGCTGGAGGTCCGCCAGCCGATCCCGCGGCACGAGGCCACCCCCGGCGCCACCGTCATCGAGATCGGCGCCAACTGGCTGGTGGACGTCACCAAGGACGAGTTCGTCGGCAAGGACGCCGTGGTCGAGGCGTTCGAGGCAGGCGGCGGCCGGCGCACGATCGGCTTCACCGGCTGCGCGGGCATCCCGACGCCCGGCACCCGCGTGCAGGCGGGCGGCCAGGACGTCGGCGAGATCGTGCACGCCGTGCACAGCGTCGGGCTCGGCGCCACCCTCGGCCTGGCCCGGGTGGACCCCGACCTGGCCGCGGCCGGGCTGGACCTCACCGTCGCCGGCCAGACCGTGACCACGCTGACCAGCCCCTACATCGTGCCCAAGAGCTGGAGCATCCCGATCATCTGATCGGCCGGCGCGCGGAGAAGGAGACAAGCATGGCGCTGCGGCCCGTCGTGGTCACCGGCCTGGGCATCATCTGCGCCGCCGGGCGCGACCCCGCCGAGTTCTGGAGCCGGCTCGTGGCCGGCCAGGGCGCACTCACCCCGATCGAGGACGAGGCGTTCGCCGTGTTCACGGCCCGGCACGCCGGCCAGGTGCCGGACGCCTGGATCGACGGCCAGCTGCCCCCCGAGGACACCGGTCACGACCGCACGGCCAAGCTCGCCCTCGTCGCCGCCCGCCAGGCGATCGAGCAGGCGGGCCTGCCACTCGGCGGCCCCGACCAGGACGAGTCAGGGACGAGTCCGGCGGGCGGCGGTCCCGGCCAGGACCGGTCGGGGACGGGACCGCCGAGCGACGGCCCCGGCCAGGACCGGTCGGGGACGGGCCCGGCGGGCGGCGGCCCGGCCCCGGGCCGGTTCGGGATCATCCTCGGCAAGTGCCAGGCCACCCCCGACGCGGCGGGCCGCTACCAGCCGATGCACCGCACGGCCGACGTGGTGGCCACCCGGCTGGGCCTGCTCGGCCCGCGCGTCCTGGTCTCCACGGCCTGCGCGGCCGGGGGCAACGCCGTCGGCCTGGCCAAGGACAAGATCCTCACCGGCGAGGCGGACGCGGTCCTGGCGGGCGGCGTGGACCCGCTGCTGTTCGGCACGTACGCGGGCTTCGCCGGCCTGCAAGCCCTGAGCACCGGCCCGTGCCGCCCCTACAGCCGCTCCGACGGCCTCAACCTCGGCGAGGGCGCGGCGTTCCTGCTGCTGGAGCCGCTGGACCTGGCGCTGGCCCGCGGCGCCACGCCCCTGGCGGAGGTGGCGGGCTACGGCCTGTCCGCCGACGCCTACCACGCCACCGCCCCCGACCCCACCGGCCGCGGCGGGGCCGGCGCGGTGCGGCGGGCGCTGGCCGACGCCGGGCTCACCACGAGCGACGTCCACTACGTCAGCGGCCACGGCACCGGCACGCCGGCCAACGACGCGATGGAGGCCAAGGTCATGCGCCTGGTCTTCGGCGAGCGGGCCGGGCAGGTGCCGACCAGCAGCATCAAGTCGTTCGTGGGCCACACGCTGGGCGCGGCCGGCGCGGTCGAGGCGGTCGCGAGCGTGCTGGCCCTGCGCCACGCCACCGCCCCGCCCACCATCGGCTTCGACGGCGGCGCCGCCGGCGCGGCGGACCTGGACTTCGTGCCCGACCGGGCCCGCCCGATGCCCATCGACACCGTCGTGTCCAACAACTACGCCTTCGGCGGCAACAACGTCTCGCTCGTGCTCACCGCGCCGCGCGGCCCCCGCCCGTACGCGGAGCTGCCGGAGCGGACCGCCGTGATCACCGGGCTGGGCCCCGTGACCGGCGTCGGCGCGGGCATCGCCGAGGTCGCCGAGGCCCTCGCCACCGGCCGCCGCGCCCCCGGGCGGCCGCCGTCGCTGGACGGGCGCACGTACGCGCCGCGCTCGTTGTGGCGGCACATGAACCACCTGTCCCGCATGGCCATCGCCGCCTCCCGCCTGGCCTGGGAGGACGCCGGGCTGAAGCTGCCCAGGAAGGCGCTGGACGACGTGGGCCTGGTCTTCGCCACCGGCGCCGGGTCGGCCGAGAGCACCGGCGGCTTCGACGAGAGCATCGCGGCCAACCCCAACAAGCCGGCCGTGCTCAGCTTCTCCAACGTCGTGCTGAACGCCACCGGCGGCGCGGTCTGCCAGACCCTGGGCCTGCGCGGGCCGACCACCACGATCTGCAACGGCGGGGCGTCGGCCTCGATCGCCCTGGACTGCGCGCTGGAGATGATCCGGGCGGGCAAGGCCGAGGTGGTCCTGGTCGTCGCCGCCGACGAGGCGTCCGGCCCGCCCACTCCGGACGGATCCGCCCCGCCTGCTCCGGACGGATCCGCCCCGCCTGCTCCGGACGGATCCGCCCCGCCTGCTCCGGACGGATCCGCCCCGCCCTCGCCGGACGGGGACGGCGGCGCCGAGCCGGTCAAGGGATCGGCCGCCGTGGCCTTCGTGGTCGAGTCGGCCGAGCACTGCGCCGAGCGCGGCGGCACCCCGTACGCGAAGGTGGGCGCCACCCGCCACGCCGCCGGCGACGGCCCAGGACCGCTCGCCGACAGCCTCGCGCTGCTCGCCGGCCGGCCGCCGGAGCTGGTCATCGGCACGTCCCCCGGCCTGCCGCCGGGCGGCGAGGAGGCCGCCGCCGTGCTCGCCGCCGCGCCTGACGCGCCGCTCACCGGCACCGCCGCGCTGACCGGCGACTGCCAGGCGGCCACCGGCGCGCTCAACGTGGCGCTGGCCGCGCTCGCCGTCCGCGACGGGATCGCCCCCGGCCTGCCGGACCTGCCGGGGCCCGCGAGCCGCGCGCTGGCGCTGACCGCGGCCCCCGGCTCGGTCCGCGGCGCCGTCCTGCTGGAGGCGATATGACCGCCGTCCGCGAGCCCGAGGCCGCCACACCCCTGGACACCGCGGGGGCCGGCACGCCGTTCGACGTCGCCGAGGCCGACCGGCTGCTGACCACCACCCGGTCCGTCCGCCGCCGGCTCGACCTGGCCAGGCCCGTCCCCCGCGAGGTCATCCAGGAGGCGCTGGAGGTCGCCGTCCAGGCCCCCACCGCCAACAACCACCAGAACTGGCGCTGGCTGGTGCTCACCGAGCCCGCCACCAAGGCCCGGCTGGCCGCGATGATCCGCTCGTCCTGGCAGTTCCACCTCAACGACATCTGGACCAGGGCGGGACGCCGCCGCCACGACGCCCAGGCCCGCCGCAACCACGCCTCCGCCCAGGCGCTGACCGAGACCATCGCGGCGGTGCCCGCCCTGGTGATCCCGTGCGTGCTCGGCCGCCCGCCGGACATCGCCGCGATCAACGAGGCGTGGCGGCGGCGCATGGCCGACAAGGTCGCCGAGGACCCCGGCCACCTCGTCAAGCACGGCGAGACCCGCGCCAGCATCTTCTACGGCTCGATCTTCCCGGCCATTTGGTCCTTCCAGCTCGCCCTGCGCAGCCGGGGCCTGGGCAGCACCATCACCTGCCTGCACGTGCCGCACGAGCGCGAGGTAGGGCGGCTGCTCGGCATCCCCTCCGGGGTCACGCAGGTGTGCATGATCCCGGTCGCCTACACGGTGGGCACCGACTTCCGCCCCGCCGACCGTTACAGCGCCAAGGAGCGCACCTACTGGGAGAGGTGGGGCACGTGACCCAGCGACCCGAACAGCCCGACGTCGTCATCGTGGGCGGCGGCATCTCGGGCGCGTCGGCCGCCTGCCGGCTGGTCGCCGGCGGCCTGTCGGTGACGCTCCTGGAGAAACAGGACGCCTACCGGGACCTGGTGCGCGGCGAGTGGCTGGCCCCGTGGGGCATCAGGGAGGCCCAGCGCCTCGGCGTGGACGACTGCTTCTCCGCCGGCGGCGCCTGGGAGATCCGCGAGTGGATGACCTGGGACGAGGCCGTCACCGAGGACGAGGTCGAGGCGGTGGACATGACCCGCTTCATCCCCGGCATCGGCGGCCCGATGTCCTTCCCGCACCACCAGGTGTGCGAGCTGATGGCCGAGCAGGCCGTGGCCGGCGGCGCGAACCTGGTCATGGACGCCGCCAGGATCGGCGTCCGGGCCGGGCCGCGGCCGGTGGTGACGTACCGGACCCCGGAGGGCGAGCACGAGCTGCGCCCGCGCATCGTGCTCGGCGCGACCGGCCGTGGCAACACGATCGGCCGCCAGATCGGCGTCACCATGCGCAACTCCATGCACCACTGGGGCGGCGGCATGATGGTCGAGGGCCTCGACGACTGGCCGCAGGACGTGCAGGCCATGGGCACCGAGGGCGACGTCATGTTCATGGTCTTCCCCCAGGGGTACGGCCGCGCCCGCCTCTACCTCAACTTCCCCGTCGCCAACAAGCACCGCTACCGGGGGCCGGGCGGCGTCGAGCGGTTCCTGGCCGCGTTCGAGCTGAACTGCCTGCCCGACCGGGGCAAGGCGGTCACCGAGGCGATTCCGGCCGGGCCGCTGTCGGTGTGGCCGTCGGTCTCCAGCGTCCCCGAGGGGCCGCCGCTGGCCGAGGGCGTGGTGCTGATCGGCGACGAGGCGGGCAACGCCGACACCGTGCTCGGCACCGGCCTGTCCTGCGCGATGCGCGACGCCAGGATCGTCTGCGACATCCTGCTCACCTCCGCCGACTGGTCGCCGCCGGCGTTCGCCCCTTACGTGGAGGAGCGCGAGTTCCGGCTGGAGCGGCTGGCGTTCGGCGCCTCCATCGTCAGCAGGCTGCACGTCGAGTTCGGCCCGGCCGCGCTGGAGCGCAGGCGCCGGGTGCGCCGGCTCATGGCGCGCAACTTCGCCGCGCAGGTGACCGGGCTGCTCAACATGGTCGCCCCCGAGGACGTACCGGAGTTCGGCTTCAGCGAGTTCTTCGCTGAGCGGCTGTTCAGGGAGACAGCATGACCACCGACAAGAAAGTCGTCCGCGTCAACGACGTGGACCTGGCCTACGTGGACGAGGGCGAGGGCGACCCCGTCATCCTGCTCCACGGCTTCCCCGACTCCTCCTACCTGTGGCGGCACCAGATCCCGGCGCTCGTCGAGGGCGGCTTCCGGGTCATCGCGCCCGACCTGCGCGGCTTCGGCGACTCCGGCAAGCCGCAGGAGATCGAGGCGTACGGCATGCAGACGATCGTCAACGACGTCGTCGCCCTCACCATGAAGCTGGGCGTCAAGCGCCCGCACCTCGTCGGCCACGACTGGGGCGCAGCCATCGCCTGGATGTACGCCTTCCTCATGCCCCGCAGGATCGACCACCTGGCCGTGCTGTCGGTCGGCCACCCCGGCGTCTTCGCCACCCCCTCCATCGAGCAGCGGGCCGCCTCCTGGTACATGCTCTTCTACCAGTTCCCCGGCGTGAGCGAGGAGCTGCTGCGCCGCAACGGCTGGCGGCTGTTCAAGGAGATCATGGGCCGGGACGGCGACCACGACCGCTACCTGCGCGACCTGGCCCGGCCAGGAGCGCTGACCGCCGGGCTCAACTGGTACCGCGCCAACCGCTCCCCGGCCGCCGAGCTGCGCCCCGCGCGGCCCTTCCCGCCCGTGCTCGCCCCCACGCTCGGCATCTGGGGGGACGGTGACAAGGCGCTGCTGGAGGAGGGCATGACCGGCTCCGGCAAGTTCGTCAAGGGCCCCTGGCGCTACGAGCGCGTCGAGGGCGCAGGACACTGGCTGCCGCTCGACGCTCCCGAACAGGTCAACAAGCTGCTGCTCGGCTTCCTCGGCACCGAGCGGCCCGCCCACGAGGAACGCCGGCCGCGGCGCCGGCTCTGACCCCCGGAGGAAGCGTCGTGAAGCTCGGCTATCTCTTCCCCGGACAGGGGACCGTGCGCGTCGGGATGGGCGCCTGGCTGCGCCGCAGGCCCGTCGCGCGGGACCGGCTGGACCTGGTCGACACGCTGCTGGACCGGCCGATCACCCCGCTGTGCGCCCGCGGGCCGCTGGACCGGCTGGTCGCCACCGAGCACGCCCAGGTGGCGGTGACGGCCTGCAACCTGGCCGCGCTGGCCGTCCTGGAGGAGGAGGGCCACCGCGCCGCCGTGGTGGCCGGGCACAGCGTGGGCGAGCTGAGCGCGCTGCACGCGGCCGGTGCCCTGACGCTGGCCGACACGGTCCGGCTGGTCGGGACGCGGGCGGCGCTCATGGCCGCGGTCGGCGAGCGCGGCGGCATGCGGGCCGTCATGGGGCTGCCCGTCGAGCGGGTCGAGGAGCTGGCCGAGGCGGCGAGCGTCCCCGGCGAGCCGGTCGTGGTGGCGCTGGAGAACGCCCCCGGCCACGTGGTCGTCTCCGGCGTCCCGTTCGCCCTGGACCGGCTGGCCGCGCTGGCCACCGACGCGACCAAGGTCGTCCCGCTCCAGGTCGGCAACGCCTTCCACTCGCCGCTCATGGCCCCCGCGCTGCCCGGCTGGGCCGAGGCGGTCCGCGCCACGACGCTGCGCGAGCCGCGCGTGCCCGTCGTCCCCAACGTCACCGGCGAGCCCACCACCGACGTGGCCACGCTGCGCGAGGCGCTGATCGGCCAGCTCACCGGCCGGGTGTTGTGGACCCGTACGGTCGCCGCCGTGGACGCGATCGCCACCGGCGTGGAGGTGGGCGACAGCAAGGTGCTCACCGGGCTGTCGCGCCGGGCCGAGGCCCGCTGCCTGAGCATGTCCGACCCCGGCACCCTGCGCCGCCTGGCCAAGGCGGTGGCGGCGTGAACCGCTGGGGCAGCGCCGTCGTCGGCCACGCCGGGCTGGCCCGGCCGGAGGACCTGCTCCGCGACCTGCCCGGCGACCTTCATGGCGACCTTCATGGCGGTCCGCCCGGGAGGGTGCCGCTGGGGGACGTCTTCACCGTCGCCGAGCGCGTGCGCTCCGCCCGGGGCCGCACCCTGCAGCACTGGGCGGGCCGGCTGGCCGGCAAGCGGGCCGTGCTGCGGCTGCTCGGCCTGCCCGCCACGCCCGGCCGGCTCGGCCTGGTCGAGGTGCTGCCGCGCCCCACCCGCGCCTGCCGCGGCGACGCCGCCTGCCTGGACGGCCACCCGCCCGCCGTCCGCCTGACCGGCGAGCTGGCCGGCCTGGCGGGAGCGGGGGAGCACATCCGGCTGTCCCTCAGCCACACCGCCGCCCACGCCCTCGCCGTCGCCCTCCACGCCCCGCCCACGCCCCGCCCCGCGGGACCCGCGCCCGCCGAAGCGGCCGCGCTCCCTGTCCTGGGGCCCAAGCCTTCCTCGCCGGAGGGCGGGTCCGGGCGGGAGGGCGTGGTGCTCCCGCCCGTCATGTTGTTCGAGTCGCGAGGAGGACGGTGACATGGACGCCCGCAAGCTCGCCCAGGACCACCTGCAGGCATGGCGGGACGGCGACCCCGAGGCGGTCGCCGCCACCGCCGCCAGCTACGCCGACCCCGACTCCGGCGGCGTCCTGACCGGCCCCGACCTGGCCGCGCACGCCGCCGCGACGCTGGACCGCTTCCGCGACCCGGGCTTCGAGGTGGAGCGCGTGATCGGCGACGCGGACGCCGCCGCCGTCCGCTGGACGCTGCGCGCCGACCACCGCGCCGCCTACCTGGGCATGCCCGCCACCGGCGGCCGCGCCGAGGTCACCGGCACCGACCTGGTCACCGTGGACGCCGCCGGCGCCCACGTGCGCCGCTCCTACGACCGGCTGGCGCTGGCCGGCTCCCTGGGCCACACCGCCCGCTTCGTCCCCGCCGCCGACGAGACCCGCGAGTTCGGCGTCAGCGCCCGCGCCGGCACCGCCCGCACCGAGCGTCCGGGCGCGCTCGTCCTGACCTGGCTGGAGGTGCGCGACGACGCCGAGGCCGCCGAGGTGGACCTGCTCAGCGTCGAGATCGTCAAGTCGCTGCGCGCCGCCCGGGGCTTCCTCGGCGTGACCACGTTCGACCTCGGCGACCGCAAGTACACGCTGAGCGCCTACGACCGCCTGGAGTCGGTCCGGGCCGTCCACGCCCGGCCGCACCAGCGGGCCATGCGCCGGTTCTTCAAGTCCGGCCTGTGCACCCGCGTCCACACCAGCGTCTGGCGTCCGGTCAGCGCGCGCGACTACGCCCGCTGCCCGGAGTGCGCCACCCCGGTGCGGACGGACGCGGCCTGCGGCTGCGGCTGGACCCCCGCCGCCGTCCCCACCCTCTGACCGCCCCCAGCGCCCCCCGGCGCCCGCGACCCCGCGACCCGCGAACCTGGACTGGAGATCCGATGCACGAGTTCACCGCCGAGCACCTGCCCGGCGACGACAGGCCGGCCGTGGTGTTCATGTCCGCGCTGTTCGCCGGCGGCTGGATCTGGGACCACCCCTTCCACGCGCTGGCCGCCGACGGCCTGCCGGTGCTGCGGACCAACGAGGCCATCTGCGCGCTGGACCGCCAGGTGGCCGGCTCCATCGAACGCCTCGGCGACGCCTTCCTGCGCGCCTGCGACCGGGCGGGCGTCGGGGAGGCCGTCGTGTGCGCCAACTCGCTCGGCGGCCTGGTCGCCATCGACCTGGCCGGACGCTGCCCCGACCGGGTGCGCGGCATCGTGGTCAGCGGCGCGCCCGGCCTGACCGCCGACCCCGACGTGGGGCTGAGCTTCGACCGGCGCGGCAGCGTGCGGCCCTTCGGCGACGACTTCGGCGAGCGCATGGTGGCCGCCCTGTTCCACAGCGGCCGCAGCCACTTCGCGCCCGAGCGCATGGCCGAGGCCGGGGACCTGCTGCGGCAGCCGGAGTCCATGGTCAGCATGGCCCGCAGCCTCAAGGCCACCCGCCGCTACCAGGTCAGGCCGGCGCTGGAGCGGGTGAGCTGCCCGGCGTTCTTCGTATGGGGCCGCCACGACCGCATGACGCCGGTCGGGCCGTGGCTGGAGCTGCTGGCCGCGTACCCGGACAACGAGGTGCTGGTGGTCGAGGGCAGCGGTCACATCCCGATGGTCGAGCGGGCCGAGCAGTACACCGCCGCGCTGCGCGACTTCACCGGCCGCTGCGCGGGAGCGCTCGCATGAGCGCCCTGGCGAGCGCCCCCGAGGGCGGCCTCGCGGGCCCGGCGCTCGCGGGCCCGGCGCTCGCGGGCCCGGCGCTCGCGGGCCCGGCGCTCGCGGGCCCGGCGCTCACGGACACCGTGCTCATGGACACCCTGCTCGCGGACACCGTGCTCGTCGGGGTGGACATCGTGGACGGCGACCGGCTCGCCCGGGCGGCGGCGCGCGGCGGCTCCGTCTTCGCCCGCCGCCTGACCACCCCCGCCGAGCGCGGCCGGGGCCCCGGCGTGGCGGCCTTCTCCGTCAAGGAGAGCCTGATCAAGGCCGTGGGGGTACGCCCGCCCGGCTTCACCTGGCACGACTTCGAGGCCCTGCCCGTCCCGCCGTCCGGCTGGGCGGCCCGGCTCCTGGAGGAGGCCGCGGGCGAGCTCGCCGGCTCCACCGGCGTGCCGCTGGACGCCGGCACCGCCTACGCCGTGCGCGGCGCCAGCGCCCTGGCCGCCCGCGCCAGGCTCGCCCCCGGCCCCACGGCAGGCCCGGTGGCGGGTGCGGCCCGCTGGGGCGAGGGCGGGGGGCTGTTCGTCTCGCTGGCCATCGTCTACGTCGAGGAGGAGGGGACCCCCTCATGACCATCAAAGTGGCGGCCGGCGAGCCGGTCCAGCGGGTGCTGGACGAGGCCGGGCCGGGCGCGCACGTCGAGCTGGCCGAGGGCGTCCACGCCGGCGCCGTCTGGATCGGGCACCCCGGCGTGACCCTGACCGGCGCGGGCCCCGGCCGGACCGTCCTGGTCCCCGGCGACGCCCCGTCCGGCGCGGCACCGGACGTGCCCCGCCTCCACGACGCCGGGCCCGAGGTGGTCAGCGGCGTCACCGTCCACAGCAAGGATCACGGCAAGGGGCCCGCCAAGGGGCACGGCGCGGGCGTCGCCGACGTCCGCGTGGCGGGCCTCACCGTGCGCGGCTTCACCGGCGCGGGCGTGTACGCCCACTCCGCCGCCCGCGTCACCGTCCACGACGTGGCCGCCGAGGACAACGCGGTCTGGGGCGTCTACCTGCGCGAGTCCACGGACTGCCGGATCACCGCCTGCCGCGCCCGCGGCAGCCAGTACGCCGGCGCCGCCCTCAGCTTCTGCCCCCTGTCCGACCACCTGGTGGAGGGCAACGACCTGCACGGCAACGCCTTCGGCCTGTTCGTGGACAACTCCTCCGGCGTCCGGGCCGTGCGCAACACCTGCCACGGCAACGCCATCGGCATGCTCCTGCTCAACCAGGTCTACGAGGGCGAGCCGCCGGGCGGCGTCACCGACTGCCTGGTGGCCGGCAACGACCTGCACGGCAACGACCTGGCCGCCGGCGCCGAGCCCGACGGCCTCGGCGCGGCCGGTCCGCCCATCTCCGGCGTCGGCCTCGCCCTCATCGGCACCCACCGGGTCGCCGTCGTCGACAACCACATCCACGACAACCACCCCAGCGGCGAGTCCGTCATGGGCGCCGGCCTCGTCCTCGGCAGCTCCAGGGAGTGGGGCGGCGACGACGTCCTCGACACCCACGCGCTGTGGAACCGCGTCCACGACAACACCCCGCTCGACCACCAGCTCGGCGCGGACCTGGCCCGCCAGTGCTTCGCCGCCAACACCGCAGGCAAGGGCGACCCGCCCGACACCCCCGGGTGGCGGCGATGACCCCCCCGACGAGCACCGCCACGAGCACCACCGCGACCACCGTGACCACGCCCGCGCTGGCCTGTCAGGGCCTCGCCAAACGCTACGGCGACCTGGTCGCCGTCCAGGACGTCGGCTTCTCGATCGCGGCCGGCCAGGCGTACGGGCTGCTCGGCCCCAACGGCGCCGGCAAGACCACCACCATCTCCATGCTGGTGGGCCTGCTGCGCCCGGACGCGGGCGGCGTCACCGTCGGCGGCGTGGACCTGGCCGCCGAGCCGATGCGGGCCAAGGCCCGGCTCGGCTACGTCCCGCAGGAGGTCGCCCTCTACCCGGAGCTCACCGGCCGGGAGAACCTGCGCTTCTTCGGCCGCCTGTTCGGCCTGTCCCGGCGCGAGCTGCCCGGCCGCATCGAGGAGGTGCTCGACCTGGTCGGGCTGGCCGGCCGGGCCGACAGCAAGCTCGGCACGTACTCGGGCGGCATGCGGCGGCGCATCAACATCGGCGCCGCGCTGCTGCACCGGCCCGAGGTGCTGATCCTGGACGAGCCCACCGTCGGCGTGGACCCGCAGAGCCGCAACGCCATCCTGGAGGGCGTCGAGCGCCTGGTCGCCGGCGGCATGTCGCTGCTCTACACCTCCCACTACATGGAGGAGGTCGAACGGGTCTGCGACCGCGTGGCCATCATCGACCACGGCCGCATCATCGCCGACGGCACCCGCGAGGAGCTGATCAGCCTGGTCGGCAGCCACGACAAGGTGGAGCTGTCGCTCGACGGCGACGTCGAGACCGCCCTGGCCAAGCTGCGCGCCGTCGAGGGCGTCGTCGAGGGCGCCAGGACCGGCGGCACCTCCATCCGGCTGATCACCGAGGGCGGCCGCAGGCTGCTGCCCTCGCTCATCACCGCCGTGGACGGCTGCGCCACCGTGACCGCCACCCGGGTCATCGAACCCGACCTGGAGGCCACGTTCCTGCACCTCACCGGCAGCACCCTGCGGGACTGACCATGAGACGAGCCCTTCTCACGATCGCCGCGCTGGAGCTGCGCACCCGGCTGCGCGACGGCACGGCCCTGGTCATCGCCGTGGTCGTCCCGGTGGCGCTGGCCACGCTGTTCAGCCTCGCCCTCGGCGGCGACGACCCGCCGCTGAAGGCCACCGTCGGCATCGTGGACCTGGACCGCGGCGAGTTCCCGGCCAGCGTGCGCCGCGAGGTCACCGCCTCGGCCGAGCTCAAGGGCAGCGTGACGCTGCGCGACCTGCCCAGCAGGGACGCCGCCGCGCGCGCCCTCGACGCCGACGAGATCGGCTCGGCCATCGTCTTCCCCGCCGGGTTCAGCGGCAGCGTCGGCGCCGGTGAGGGCGGCCGGATCGACGTGCTCACCTCGCCCCGCTCGCCGCTCGCCGGCGTGGTGGCGCGGGCCGTCGTGGACCGCATCTCCGCCCTGGTGGACGCCAGGACGCTCGCCGTGCGGGCCGTGCTGCTCGCCGGGGTGCCCGGCGGCCAGGTCAAGGAGCTGGTGGAGCGCAACGGCGCGGCCGGTCCCGCGCTGACGCTCGGCGGCGACCCGCTGGCCGGCGGCAAGGTGGACCTGTCGGTCTACTACGGCTCCGGCATGGCCGCCCTGTTCGCGTTCTTCGTCGTCGGCGCCTCCTTCCGCGGCCTGCTCACCGAGCGCAAGCTCGGCACGCTCGACCGGATGCGGGCCGGGCCGCTGGCCGTCTGGGTGCCGTTCGCCGGCAAGGCCGTGGTCGGCTTCGCGCTGGCCCTGGTCAGCGTCTGCGTCACCTGGGCCGCCTCCGTCCTGGTCTCCGGCGCCACGTGGGGCGATCCGCCGGCCGTGCTGGCCGTGCTGGTGGCCCACGTGCTGGCCGCCGCGGCGATCACCATGCTGGTGACCTCCCGCGTCCGGACCGACGCCCAGGCCGACGGCGTGATCATGGTGGTCTCGTTCGTGATGGCCTTCCTCGGCGGCAGCCTCGTGCCGATGCACAACCTGCCCGGCGTGCTCCAGGCCGCGGCCCGGCTCACCCCCAACGGCTGGACCTCGGCCGCGCTGACCGAGCTGGCCGGCGGCGGGACGGGCCTGGCCGACGTGGCCGGGCCGATCGCCGTCCTGTGCGCGATCGCGCTGGCCGCCGGCGGGCTCGCCGTGGCCGGGCTGAAGAAGGGAATGCTCCTGTGACCGCTCCCCGGCCCGCCTCCCGGCCCACTTCCGGGCCCACTCCCCGGCCCACTTCCGGGCCCACTTCCGGGCCCGCCTCCGGGCCCGCCGCCCCCAGGCCCGGCACGCCCAGGCCCGGCACGCCCCGGCCCGTGCTCGCGCTGGTGGCCGCCAACCTGCGGCGGCACGCCCGCGACCGGGTGGGCCTGTTCTTCATGGTCGTCATGCCGTTCGTCTCGATCGTCTTCGTCGGCATGGCCATCGGCAACACCACCGACCGGCTGCCGGTCGGCGTGGTCGCCCCCGGCTCCGACCCCCTCACCGCCGCCCTGCTGGCCGAGCTGCGCGCCCGCCCCGACCTGGAGGTCGTCCCGGCCGGCTCGGCCGCCGAGCTGCGCTCGGGCGTGCGCTCCGGCGCGCTGGCCGCCGGGCTGGTGATCCCGCCCGGCTCCACCCGGCTCGGCCTCGTCGTCACCCAGACCAACGGCAGCGGCCTGGCCGCCCGCAGCGCGCTCGACGTCGCCGTCGGCAAGGTGGCCGCCGTCCGCGAGGCCACCCGCGCCGCCGAGGCCGCGGGCGCCGGCCCGGCCGAGGCCGCCGAGCTGGTCCGCCGCGCGCAGGAGCGGTCCGGCCGGGTCGCCGTGACCGGCTCGGCGGCCGGCGCCGCCGACCCGCGCGGCTTCGCCTACACCGCGCCCGCCAACCTGCTGCTGTTCACCTTCATCAACTCCATGGCCGTGGCCGCCGCGCTCGTCGAGAGCCGCCGCCTCGGCCTGCTCCAGCGCGCGCTCACCGCGCCCGTGCGGCGCTCGTCGGTGCTGCTCGGCGAGGCGCTGAGCCGCTTCCTCGTGGCGCTCGCCCAGGCCGGGCTCATCGTCGTGGTCAGCGCGGCCGCGTTCGGCGTCTCCTGGGGGGACCCGGTCGGCGTGGCGGCCGTGGTGGTGACGTTCTCGCTGGTGGCCACCGGCGCCGCGCTGCTGGTCGGGACGCTGCTGCGCAGCCCCGACCAGGCGCCCGCGATCGGGCCGCCGCTCGGCGTGGTCCTCGGCATGCTCGGCGGCTGCCTGTGGCCGCGCGAGTCGTCCGGCGAGGTCATCAACGCCATCGGCCACCTGTTCCCGCACGCCTGGGGCATGGACGCGCTGCTGACCCTCGCCCAGCCCGGCACCGGCCCGGCCGCCATCCTGCCCCAGCTCGCCGTGCTGGCCGGGATGGCCGCGCTGCTGCTGGGCGCCGCGCTGGCCCTGTTCCGCCGGCGCGCACTGACCGTGATCTAGAAAGGACGGGGACACGATGAAGGGCATCCTGCTCGCCGGGGGGAGAGGTACGCGGCTGCTGCCCACCACGCTGGCGGTCTCCAAGCAGCTCCTGCCCGTCAACGACAAACCACTGGTCTACTTCCCGCTGTCGGTGCTCATGCTGGCCGGCATCACCGACATCCTCCTCATCACCACGCCCGAGGACGCCCCGCAGCTCCAGCGGCTCCTCGGCGACGGCTCCCACCTGGGCCTGTCCATCTCCTACGCCGAGCAGCCCGAGCCGAACGGCATCGCCGAGGCGCTGGTCATCGGCGCCGACCACATCGGCGACGACCCCGTCGCGCTCGTCCTCGGCGACAACGTCTTCCACGGCCACAACTTCCAGGAGCTGCTGCGGCAGGCCTGCCGCGACGTGGACGGCTGCGTGTTGTTCGGCTACCCGGTCAGCGACCCGCACCGCTACGGCATCGCCGAGGCCGACGCCGCCGGGCGGCTGCTGTCGGTCGAGGAGAAGCCCGCCGCCCCCCGCTCCAACCTGGCCGTCGTCGGCCTCTACCTCTACGACAACGACGCCGTGGACATCGCCAAGAACCTCGCCCCCTCCGGCCGGGGCGAGCTGGAGATCAGCGACGTCAACCGCGCCTACCTGGAACGCGGCAAGGCGAGCCTGGTCCACCTGGGCCGCGGCTTCGCCTGGCTGGACGCCGGGACGCCTGAGTCCCTGCTGCAGGCCGGCCAGTACGTCCAGCTCCTGGAGCAGCGGCAGGGCGTCCGGATCGCCTGCCTGGAGGAGATCGCCCTGCGCATGGGCTACATCGGCGCCGAGGACTGCCACCGGCTCGGCGTCGCGCTCGGCTCATCCGCCTACGGCCAGTACGTCATCTCGGTGGCCGAGCAGTTCGGGAACAGAAAGCAGGAGGCACGACCATGACGTTGACCATGCCGTACACGGGCGGGCCGCCCGCGGGAGAGGGCGAGTCCGGGACGGCCGAGCTGCGCCGCGCGGTCCAGGACCTGGAGCACGAGATCTACCGCCGCCGGGAGCTGATCGACCAGATCCGCGAGCGCATCACCCTGTTCGGGCCCCGGCAGGGCGGCGAGGGGGAGGCCGGCGGCACCGTGGAGTACCTGGCGGGCACGCTGGAGGTGCGCGGCTTCCTCAAGACCGCCTCCGACGGCTGCCGGGAGGAGGTGCTGGTGCTCCAGGCCGGCGGCGTGGTCGAGGAGCTGTCGGACACCTACGTCGGGCTGGTCGCCCGGGGCGTGACCGTCCGCATCATCTGCCAGCACCGCAACCGGGCCGACGTGGCCACCCGGATGCGGCTGAAGCGCCTCACCGACGCCGGCGCGATCATCTACACCGTCAGCCACGTCCCCAGGTCGGCGATCGTGTTCGACCGCTCGCTGGTCGTGCTGTTCGGCGTGGGGGAGGCGGCCGAGGCCAACGTGGCCCGCGTGCACAACCAGGGCATCGCCCAGTTCCTGCTGGACCTGTTCACCCACCTGTGGGAGACGGCCACGCCGCTGGAGGGCATCGACTTCGGCTACGCGGGCGTCGCCGACGACCTGCAGCAGTCCATCGCCGCGCTGATGGCCAAGGGGTACACCGACGAGGTGGTGGCCAGGAAGCTCGGCATGTCGGTACGGAGCTGCCGCCGCCACATCGCGACCATGATGCGCGACCTGGACGCCACCAGCCGTTTTCAGGCGGGCGTCCAGGCGGCCAGGACCTTCCTCAACGGGGGCCCCGGCGGGGGCTGAACCCCGGGCATCCGCTCACGCCCGGCCGCGCGTCGCGACCGCCACGCCGGCCAGGGCGCGGGCCCGCTCCACCAGCAGCTCCACCCCGAGCACCAGGTCCGCGAAGCTCATCGCCGGGTCCAGGCAGATCCGCACCGAGCAGTTGGCGTCCTCGGCCGGGACGCCGATCGCGGTCAGCACGTACGAGGGCTCCTGCGAGCCGGAGTTGCACGCCGACCCGGTGGAGACCGCCACCGTCCGCAGGCTGGAGACCAGGCTCTCGCCCCGCACGCCGGGCAGCACCACGTTCAGCACGTGCGGCACGCTCGCGTCCGGGTCGCCGTTGACCCGCAGGCCGGGGACGCCGGCCGCCAGCACGTCCAGCGCCGTCGCGCGCAGCTCCCTGACCCGCCGCCACTCGGCGTCCAGCCGGGCCGCGGCCAGCTCGCACGCCTTGCCCATCCCGACCACGAGATGCGTCGGGACGGTGCCGCTGCGCAGCGCGTGCTGCCCGCCGCCGTACGTCACCGGCCGCAGCCGGTGGCGGACCTCCGGCCGCACGTACAGCGCTCCGACGCCCTTCGGGCCGTGGATCTTGTGAGCCGACAGCGCCAGCGTGTCGGCGCCCGCCTCGCGCACCGCGATCGGGATGCGGCCGGCCGCCTGCGCCGCGTCCGCGTGCAGCAGGGCCCCGACGGCGTGGCAGAGGCCCGCCATCGCCGCCACCGGCTGCACGACGCCGATCTCGCTGTTGACCCAGGCGGCCGTGGCCAGCCGGGTGTGCAGGTCGAGCCGGGCGGCCAGGTCGTCCAGGTCCACCTGCCCGCTGGGCCGCACCCGCATCGTGCGCGCCCCGACGCCGCGGGCGGCCAGCGCCTGCCCGACGGCCAGCGACGACTTGTGGTCGATGGGGCAGAAGAAGGCGTTGACCGGGGCGCGCTCGTCGTGGCCGAACGCGCCGAGCAGCGCGATGTTGTTGCTCTCCGTCGCGCCCGAGGTGAACACCACGTCCCCGGGGTCCGCGCCGATCAGCCGGGCCACCGACTCGGCCGCGCCGTCCACCGCGCGCCGGGCCCGCTTGCCCAGCACGTGCGGCGAGGCCGGGTTGCCGTACTCCTCCCGCAGGAACGGCAGCATCGCGTCGAGCACCTCGTCGTCCACGCGGGTCGTGGCGCAGCCGTCCAGGTAGATGACCTTTGTCCCCGTCGTCCCCGTCGTCCCTGTCGTCTCCGTCATCGCCGTCACCGCCGGAAGGTGCTGACGGTGACGAGGTTGCCGTAGATCTCGTCGGCGGACATCTCGCCGCTGCCGCCGGGGTCGGCGATCACCACCCGCATGCCGGGCAGGTCGTACAGGCTGAGCGCGATGTCCACGCCCGTTTCCACCGGCATCAGGCACTCGCCCGGCGCGAAGATCAGCAGGTTGCGGTGCCCCGCCCGGTACACCTCCGACACCATCTCGGTGATCTCGCCGGCGCAGCCGGTGATGCCGCAGCTGATCAGCGTGCGGTAGTTGCCGTCGGCGTCCAGGAAGGCCACCTCGGTGTCCCGGGAGCCGGTCTCGCGCGGGCCGGGGTCCAGGTAACGCTTCTCCAGCCGGCCCTCCTTGACGAAGCGGTCGGCGGCCTTCTGGAAGCGGTACTTCAGCCAGGTCTCGGGGAAGGCCAGCGGATGCTTCCTGCTGGGCAGGACGCTCTCCTGCGACAGGCCGGCCTCGCACAGCGCCTTCTCGTACGAGGCGGGCAGCGCGGTCAGGCCCTCGAAGAACTCCGCCCGCAGCTCACTGGCCGGGCGGCCGCCCGTCGGCACGTACTGCCAGTCGTTGATCAGCAGCAGCAGCCGGGCGTCGGCGCCCGCCGCCGCGTACTCGTTCAGCAGCTCGATCGACATCCGCCAGGTGTAGCCGGGGAAGATCCCGACCCGGCCGGCGATCCGGCCGCGCATGGTCTCGTCCTGCTGCTCCTCGATGACGCCCGGCGTCAGCCGGCCGGACGACGGGTCCTCGAACAGCATGAAGTGGCCGCCCATGACCACCAGGTCGCCGAGGTCACCGGCGGGCAGCTCGCGGGCGATCGCCTGGCGCAGCTCCTGCTCCGAGGCGACCAGGCGGCGGCTCTTGGCCACCTGGCCGGTAAGGGTGTTGTCCATGACCATCTACTCCGAGTTGCTAGGGATCTGGGTGGAGGACGGGCTTCGCGGGCCCGGCGCCAGCCGGGTGGCCAGCACCCCCAGCGGGGTGGGCCCGCTGAGCTGGTGGAGGGTCAGGCCCTCCCAGCCGAGGCCGCTCAGGCGGGCCAGCACCTGCGGGATGCGCAGGGCCTGGCCGCCGGCCAGGACGTAGCTGTCGGACGGATCGACGCGGGACAGGCCGTGCGTCTCCCGTACGGCGTCGGTGAGCGCCCGCAGGGCCGCGTCCGGGGCGGGGACGGGGACGGGGGCGGCGGGGTCCGGGTGCCCGGGAAGCGGGGGAGGGGCGGGCGGGGGCGGCCCGGCGGCCCGCGCCGCGGCCCCGGTCTCGTCGCCCGCGGCGGCGTCGTGGGCGAGCACCAGGGACTCCATGCCGCGCAGGAACCACTCGACGTCCGCCGGGCCCATGACCGCCGCGGCGGCGTGCAGCGACAGGGAGACCGCGTCGCACCACTCGTCCACGCGCAGGTAGGTGTCCAGGCCGCAGCGGGCCCACGACAGCGGCGCCGGGTTCCAGGTGAAGGCGGTGCGGCGGCCGCGGTACTCCTTGGTGCGCTGCTTGATGAAGTTGACCTCCGAGCCCAGCCGCACCTCGCCGCCGCGCCGGGAGCCCTCGCGGGAGATCATCTCGACGACCTTGTCGTAGGGCACGTACGAGTGCTCCTTCGCCCGCTCGAAGCCCTCGGCCAGCCGCCGCAGCAGCACGCCGAACGGCGGGTCGCCCGCGGCGTCCACGGTCACCAGCATCGGGGAGAACATGCAGGTCAGCACGTCCGGGTAGGGATGCGCCTCGCGGTTGCCCGCGAACACCTGGCAGCCGACCGTGCGCTGCCCGGTGTAGAGCGCCATCATCGCCGCGTACGCCGCCACGGGCACCAGCGACGGCCACACGCCGTGCCGGGCCGCCACCCGCCGCCCGGCCGCGAGCAGCGCGGGCGAGACCAGCGTCGCGTGGCCGGCGCCCTCGGCGGGCCGGCGCCGGCGGGCGAACGGGTCGCGCGGCAGCCGCGCCACCCCCTCCTGCCAGTACGCCATCGACCGGGCCGCGACGATCGCCGCGTCCGCCGACGCCTCGTGGCGGGCCAGGTCGGACGGCTGGGCGCGGACCGGGGCCAGCGCGGCCGGGCGGCGGGCGGCCAGGCCGGTGGACTGCGCGCGCAGCTCCCGCTTGATCTCGCCCAGCGTCCAGACGTCCACCGCCAGGTGGTTGAAGACCAGCACGCACTGCCGGGGCACGCCCCCGGTGGTGACGAGGCAGGCCCGGACCGGCCACTCGCGGGACAGGTCGAACGGCCGGCGGCCCAGCTCGTCCAGCACGCCGGCCGGGGCGGGGGTGCCGTCCCGCTCCGTGGTGACCACGGTCACCGGCAGCGGGCCCGGCGGGTCCACCCGCTGCCCGGGCTCCGGGTCGAGGTGGTAGGTCGTGCGCAGGATCTCGTGGCGGCGCGCGAGATGGCTGAGCAGCGCCCGGCACTGGACGACGGTGAGCCCGGCGGGCACCTCGAAACGCAGCACCACGTGCGTCTCGTGCTGGTGCTCGGGCGGGAGCTGATGGACGCGCAGCCACATGTAGCGCTGCCCCCAGCACAGGCTCGCGGATTTCATCAGGCATTCACCCCAGCGGAATTCGCGCTATCCGAATACCACGAGAATTGGCCGTCACCCGGCCCCGGGGCAACGGGTGCGCGATGGCCGGTTCGGCACGGCACAACCTGTCAGCGGCCGGCATATTGACCGGGGCCCCTGGATTTCGGCAGCCTTCGATAAAAAGGGTTGATCCTGGAGATGGGGGCTGGGCCATGCTGGACATACCCGACGGTTTTCAGAGCATTCTGCGGACGCATCTGCCGTACGCCGATTCCGGCACGCTGGCCCCGCAGGACGAGCTGGGCGCGCTCGGGCTCGACTCGATGGGGGTCGTGCGGCTGCTGGTGGACGTCGAGGACGCGTACGGGATCGAGCTGCCCGACGAGCTGCTGAACGAGTCCACCTTCGCCACGGTCGGCTCGCTCTGGCAGACGCTGGCCACCGTGTGGCCGCCGCTGCGTTGAGCACGCCGACGCTGGGCTGAGCACGCCGACGCTGCGCTGAGCACGCCGATCCCGGACGGCCGCCCCACCCTCGCGGGGGCGGCCGTCCGGCGTGCGGGGTGCGGGGAGCAGGCCGGGGTCAGGGGCGCAGGGCGGCCGCCGTGGCGCGGCGGTCCACCTTGCCGTTGGCGTTCAGCGGCAGCGCGTCGAGCAGGGTGATCGAGCGCGGCACCATGTAGCCGGGCAGCACCTCGGCCACGCCCCTGGCCAGCGCCGCCGGGTCCAGCCCGGTGCCCGTGCAGGCCGCGGCCAGCCGCGGCTCGCCGTCGGCGTCCGGCACCGCCAGCACCACCGCCTCGTGCACGCCCGGCCGGCCGCGCAGGGCCGCCTCGACCTCGCCCAGCTCCACCCGGTGGCCGGAGATCTTCACCTGCTGGTCCAGGCGGCCCAGGTGGACCAGCAGCCCGTCGCGCCAGGCCACCCGGTCGCCGGTGCGGTACCACAGCTCCGGCGGCACCCGGCCGTCCTCGGGCGGCTCGGCGGGCGTGCCGTCGGAGCGGGCGAAGCGGCCCGCGTTCTCCTCGGGGTCGGTGTAGCCGGGGAAGCGCTGCACGCCGCGCAGGCACAGCTCGCCCTCCGCCGCGGGCCGGCCGGCGCCGTCCAGCACCAGGTGCTCCACCCCGGGATAGGGCAGCCCGATGGGCACCGTCCCGTTGGCCGTCTCCGGCCAGCGCTCCGGCTCGGCGGGCAGGCGGTACTGCGTGCAGCTGATCGTGACCTCCGTCGGGCCGTACAGGTTCTCCAGCACGCCGCCAGGGGCGGCGGCCCGCCACGCCCGCGCCTGCTCCAGCGTCAGCGGCTCGCCGCAGAACAAGCTCCAGCGCAGCGACGGCATCGACCCCGGCGCCAGCCGGCGCCGCCGCGCGGCCAGCGACACCACCGACGGCACGCTGAACCAGTGCGTCAGCCGCTCGCGCGCCACGAACGTGGCCGGTTTGAGCAGGTCGTACGGGCCCGGGACGACCAGCGTCGCGCCGCCGCCCCACGCGGCGAACATGTCGAACACCGACAGGTCGAAGGTCAGGTCGAAGGTCTGCGACAGGCGGCAGCCCGGCCCCAGCCCGTAGCGGGGGACGACGTGCGACAGGTACGCGTCCACGCTGCGGTGCCGCACCGGCACGCCCTTCGGCACGCCGGTGGAGCCGCTGGTGAACAGGACGTAGGCGGGCGCGTCGAGGTCGGCGTCACCGGTGTCGGGGACGCCGCGCGGCCCGGCGTCCAGCCGGTCGAGGCGCACCGACAGCGTCGCGGCCGGCAGCACGCACGGGGGGAGCGCCGCGTCCGCCAGCACGAGGTCCAGCGCGGCGGCCGCGGCCACCGCCCGGTTGCGGGCGTCCGGCGCGGCCGGGTTCAGCGGGACGGCGGTCGCGCCGAGCCGCTGGACGGCCAGGTAGCCGGCGAAGGCGAACAGGCCGCGCGCCGCGTACAGGCCCACCCGGGCGGGCGGGCCGCCGCAGGCGCCGGCGATCTCCGCGGCCAGCCGCCGCGACAGCGCGTCCAGCTCGGCGTAGCTGTGCCGGCCGCCGCCCGCCTCCAGCGCGATCCGGTCGCTGTGGCGGGCCGCCGAGTCGGCGAACCACCGGTAGAGCGTGCGTGGCATGGCCCCTCCACGATGCGGGCTCACTGGTCAGGGACGTCGGGATCGGGGGCGGGGGGATCGGGGACGCCGTGATCGGGGGCGTGGGGATCGGGGACGTCGGGCGGGAACAGCGTGGGGGGCGGCGCCGTGCCCGCGCCCCACAGGTCCTTCAATGCGCGCCCCGGGTCGGTCACCGCCAGCCGCACGCCGGCGGCGACCGTCCGCATGATGTCGGTCATCGCCGCGGCGGGCAGCACCTCGGGATCGGCCAGCAGCAGCACGCTGGTCCGGCCGCCGCGCACCTCCACCCGCACCCGGAACGCCTGCCCGTACTGCTGGGCCAGCGGCGTCCAGGCCAGCTCGGCCGGGGCCGGGTCGCGGGCGTCGCTCGGTCTGCGGTCCACCTGGATGTAGTTGAACCAGGCCCGGAACAGGTGGTTCATCCAGCAGTCGTGCCCGGGCCGCTCGCCCAGCTCGCCCGCCATGACGGCGATCCGGTCGAAGTCGTAGCTGGAGTGCCGGTAGGCCCTGGCGCTCGCCCAGTGCAGGCGCTTGACGTGCTCGGCGAGCGTGGCGCGCGGGTCCACGCCCGCGACGAACGGGATGAGCTGGTTCATCGTGCCCACGTTGTGCTGGTCCTCGGGCGCGAACCGGTTGGACGACATCAGGCTCAACGTCACCCGCTCGGTGTCCAGGTGGCGGGCCAGGCCCGCGGCCACGAACGCCATCAGCACCGCCGGGGCCGTCACGCCGTGCATCCGGCCGGCCTCGGCCGCGTACCCGCCCAGGGCGCGCGAGTGCAGCGTCAGCTCCAGCCGGTCGCGCTTCACCCGGGCCGGCAGCGTGGGCAGGGCGTCCATCAGCCCCTCGGCCAGCACGCCGCGCCAATAGCGCTCCGAGCCCTCCTGCCGGGCCCGCCACGGCTCCTCCCGCTGCCGCCGCGCCAGCTCGCGCGGCGCGGGCCCGGTCACCGCCGTCGCCCCCGGGTCGGCCAGCAGCGCCTTGAACTGGTCCTGCAGGTGGTGGATCGACCACAGGTCCACGATCAGGTGCGAGAACGTCAGCGCCATGTACAGCGGGGCGCCCCGCGAGCTGACCAGCCGGGCCCGCCAGTTGAAGTCGCCCTCCACCGCGAACGGCACCGCCAGCATCTCGTTCTTGACCCGCTCGTGCTCGCCGGGGTCGGTGACCACCCGGTCGTCCAGCTCGACCGGCGGCTCGGCCCCCTCGTGCACCCGCTGCACCGGCGTGCCGCCGACCTCGTGGTAGGTGGTGCGCAGCGCCTCGTGCCGCTCGGCCAGCCGCCGCAGCGCCCGCATGACCCCGTCCGTGGAGGCGCCGCGCAGGTCCCAGGTGCTGGGCAGGTTGGCCTCCGCCAGCCAGTCCCGCGGATACCGCTCGACCTCCCGCCAGCTGAAGAGCTGGCCGTGGCTGAGCCGCGCCTCGACGGCCATGTCATCCCCCTCCGCAGCTTTCTCCGTCCGTCATTCATCGCGGAGGTGAATGGCCGGGGTCAAGGCCGGCGCGGCGGCGGACGGTGGCCACAAATGGTGGCAACTTCATGCCGCTGGCGCGGGCGTGTGCCGGGGCGGACCGCCACCTTAAGGTCGCACTGTCTATGTAATAGCCGCGAACTCCACGGCTGTCGAGTAATTGCGCGCAGCCGTCCGGATAAACCGTCGGCGTCGTGAAACGACGATTCCCGAGGCTTTTTGAGGTGGCGCATTCATGGCTGGTGAGTCGACGCAGCGGGCCGTACAGGACGAGCCGGCCGCCGTCGCGGTCGTCGGCATGGCGTGCCGGCTGCCGCGTGCCGCCGGCCCCGAGAGCTTCTGGGAGCTGCTGCGCGCGGGCGTGGACGCGGTCACCGAGGCGCCCGAGGGCCGCCGCGGGCCCGGCACGGCCTACCCGCGCGGCGGGTTCCTCGACGACGTGGACGGCTTCGACGCCGCCTTCTTCGGCATCTCCCCCAACGAGGCCGCCGTCATGGACCCGCACCAGCGGCTGGCGCTCGAACTCGCCTGGGAGGCCCTGGAGAGCGCCCGCGCCGTGCCCGCCACGCTGCGCGGCAGCGCCGCCGGCGTCTTCCTCGGCGCCATCTCCAACGACTACGCGGCCCTGCAGGACCGGCTCGGCCCCGAAGCGCTCGGCCGCCACGCCTACACCGGCGCAAACCGGGCGATGATCGCCAACCGCGTGTCGTACGTGCTGGGCCTGCGCGGCCCGAGCCTCACCCTCGACACCGGCCAGTCGTCGTCACTGGTGGCCGTCTGGATGGCCGCCGAGAGCCTGCGCCGCGGCGAGAGCGACCTGGCCCTGGCCGGCGGCGTCAACCTCAACCTGCTGCCCGAGACCACCACCGCCATCGGCAACTTCGGCGCGCTGTCGCCCGACGGCCGCTGCCACGTCTTCGACGAGCGCGCCAACGGGTACGTGCGCGGCGAGGGCGGCGCGCTGGTCGTCCTGCGGCGGCTGGCGGACGCGCTGGCGGACGGCGACCCGGTGCACGCGGTCATCCTCGGCGGCGCGGTCAACAACGACGGCGGCGGCGACGGCCTCACCGTGCCCAGCGCCCCCGCCCAGCGGGAGGTCATCACGCTCGCCTGCGCCCGCGCCGGGGTGCGGCCCGAGCAGGTGCGCTACGTCGAGCTGCACGGCACCGGCACCAAGGTCGGCGACCCGGTGGAGGCCGCCGCCCTGGGCGCCGCCTACGGCTCGGCCCGCCCCGCGGGCGACCCGCTGCTGGTGGGCTCGGTCAAGACCAACATCGGCCATCTGGAGGGCGCCGCCGGCGTCGCCGGGCTGCTGAAGGTGGTGCTGTCGCTCAAGCACCGCGAGCTGCCGCCCAGCCTGCACTTCACCACGCCGCCGCCCGAGATCCCCCTGGACGAGCTGCGCCTCGACGTCGTACGCGAGGCCAGGCCCTGGCCCGGCGGCGCGGGACGGCCGGCGGTGGCGGGGGTCAGCTCGTTCGGCATGGGCGGCACCAACTGCCACCTCCTCCTGGCCGAGCCCCCGCCCCCCGCCGCGACACCCGCGACCGACCCGGAGGCGCAGGCCCCCGGGCGGGCGCCGTGGGTGGTGTCGGCGCGGACCGAGGGCGCGCTGCGCGAGCAGGCCGGCCGGCTGGCCGCGCTGGCCGCGGACCCCGGCGCCGGGCCGGACGACGTCGCCCTGAGCCTGGCCACCAGCAGGTCCGCGTTCGAGCGGCGCGCGGTCGTCCTCGCGCCGGACCGGGGGACGCGCCTGTCCGCCCTGCGCGCGCTGGCCGCCGGGCAGCCCCACGACGCCCTGGTGACCGGGACCGCCACCGGCGGCGGGCACGCGTTCGTCTTCCCCGGGCAGGGCTCGCAGTGGCCGGGCATGGCCCGCGAGCTGCTGGCGTCCTCGCCCGAGTTCGCCGCCCGCCTGACCGAGTGCGCCGAGGCGCTGGCCCCCTTCACCGACTTCTCCCTCCTGGACGTCCTGCGCGCCCGCCCCGGCGCCCCCGGCCTGGACCGCGTGGACGTCGTCCAGCCCGCCCTGTGGGCCGTCATGGTCGGCCTGGCCGGGCTGTGGCGCGCCCACGGCGTCGAGCCCGCCGTGGTCGTCGGGCACAGCCAGGGCGAGATCGCCGCCGCCACCGTCACCGGCGCCCTGTCCCTGCCGGACGCCGCCCGCGTCGTCGCCCTGCGCAGCCGCGCCATCGCCGGCATCGCCGGCCGCGGCGGCATGATGTCCGTCGCCGCCCCCCTGGCCGCGGTCGAGGAGGCCGCCGCCGGGCTGCCGGAGCCCGTGCACGTCGCCGCCGTCAACGGGCCGCGCGCCGTCGTGGTGTCCGGCCCGCGCGAGACCCTGACCGCGCTCGCGGCCAGGCTGGACGGCTGCCCCACCAAGATCCTCCCGGTCGACTACGCCTCCCACTCGCCCGAGGTCGAGCAGGTCCGCGACGAGGTCCTGGCGGCGCTGGCCCCGATCAGGCCGGTGAGCACCGCCACGACGTTCGTCTCCACCCTGACCGGCGAGCCGATGGACACCGCCGGCCTGGACGCCGGCTACTGGTACCGCAGCCTGCGCCGGCCCGTGCGCTTCGCCCAGGCCGTGCGGGCGGCGCTCGGCGCCGGCTGCGAGCTGTTCGTCGAGTGCAGCCCGCACCCCGTGCTGGTGGCGGGCGTGGAGGAGACGGCGGAGGAGGCCGGCCTGGACGTGTCCGCCACCGGCACGCTGCGGCGCGACGACGGCGGCCCGGACCGGTTCGTGCGCTCGCTGGCCCAGGCCCACGCCTGGGGCGCCCCGGTGGACTGGGCGCGGCTCTGCCCGCAGGGGCGGCTCGTGGACCTGCCGACGTACCCCTTCCAGCGCCGCCACCACGCCCCGTCCCAGGCCGCCGTCCCCAGGCCGCGCGTGCCCGGCACGGGCACGTCACCGGCCGGCGGCGCGGCGGTCGAGGCCGGGCCGGTGCAGGACGGCGCGGCCACGGCGGCACGCTCCCGCGAGGAGCTGCGCGGCCTCGTCCTGTCCGCCACGGCGCGCCTGCTCGGCTACGAGGACCCGGCCGACATGCCGGCCGGGCGCACGTTCAAGGACCTGGGGCTGGAGTCGGCGGGCGCCGTCGAGCTGCGCGACCGGCTGCGTGCCGCGACCGGGCTGCGGCTCCCGACCGGCCTGCTCTACGACCACCCGACCCCCGACCGGCTCGCCGGCCACCTCCACGCCCTGCTCGCCGCCGCCTCCCTCCAGGACGCGGCACCCGCCGCCGAAGCCGCGTCGGCCGCTCCCGCCTCCGCCACCGCTTCCGCCGCCTCCTTCGCCTCCGCCGCCGCCTCCTCCTCCGGTGGCGACTCCGACTCCTCGGGCGGTGACGCCGTCGCCGTGATCGGCATCGGCTGCCGCTACCCCGGGCAGGTCACCTCGCCCGAGGACCTGTGGCGGCTGGTCCTGTCCGGCACGGACGCGATCGGCGACTTCCCCGCCAACCGCGGCTGGGACCTCGACGCGCTCTTCGCCGCCGGCTCCGGCCGTACCGGCACCAGCGACACCCGGCACGGCGGCTTCGTCCACGACGCCGACCTGTTCGACCCCGCCTTCTTCGGCATCAGCCCCCGCGAGGCCGCCGCCATGGACCCGCAGCAGCGGCTGCTGCTGGAGGTCTGCTGGGAGGCGCTGGAGCGGGCCGGGATCGACCCCGCCGCGCTGCGCGGCGCGCCCGTCGGCGTGTTCGCGGGCGCGATGGCCCCCGACTACGGCCCCCGCCTGCACCAGCCCACCGGCACCGCCGACGGCCACCTGCTCACCGGCACCGCGCTCAGCGTCGTCTCCGGCCGCGTCTCCTACACGCTCGGCCTGCGCGGCCCGGCCATCACCACGGACACGGCGTGCTCGTCCTCGCTGGTCTCGATCGTGCTCGCCACCCAGGCGCTGCGGCGCGGCGAGTGCTCGATGGCGCTGGCGGGCGGGGTGACCGTGATGTCGAGCCCCGGCATGTTCGTGGAGTTCAGCAGGCAGGGCGGCCTGGCCGCCGACGGCCGGTGCAAGGCGTTCTCCGCCACGGCCGACGGCACCGGATGGGCCGAGGGCGCCGGCGTGCTGCTCCTGGAGCGCCTGTCCGACGCCCGCCGCAACGGCCACCCCGTCCTGGCCGTGATCAGGGGCGGCGCGGTCAACCAGGACGGCGCCAGCAACGGCCTCACCGCCCCCAGCGGGCAGGCCCAGCAGGAGGTCATCCGGCACGCCCTGGCCGACGCCGGGCTGGCGCCCGCCGACGTGGACGTGGTGGAGGCGCACGGCACCGGCACCCGGCTCGGCGACCCCATCGAGGCCGAAGCCGTCATCGCCGCCTACGGCCGGGAGCGCCTGGCGGACCGGCCGCTGTGGCTGGGCTCGGTCAAGTCCAACATCGGTCACACGCAGGCGGCGGCCGGGGTGGCGGGTGTGATCAAGATGGTGATGGCGCTGCGGCATGGGGTGCTGCCCAGGACGTTGCACGTGACGGAGCCCACTTCGCATGTGGATTGGTCGGCGGGTGGGGTGCGGTTGCTGGTGGAGCCGGTGGAGTTGGCGGGGCCGGCGCGGGCGGGGGTGTCGAGTTTCGGGGTCAGTGGGACGAATGCGCATGTGATCGTGGAGAGTGCGCCTGAGCCGGTGGGGGTGGGTTCGGGGGAGGTGCCGCTGGCCGGTGCTGGTGTGCTGGTGTGGGTGGTGTCGGGCAAGAGCGCGGGGGCGTTGCGGGCGCAGGCGGCACGGCTGCGCGAGTACGCCGCGTCCCTGGCGGACGACGAGCTGCCCGCGGCCGGCCGGGAGCTGGCCCGGCGCGCGCAACTGGCCCACCGGGCCGTGGTCGTCGCCGCCGGCCGCGAGGAGCTGCTGGCCGCGCTGGACGCCGTGACCGACGCCCGCCCGCACGGCTCGGTGATCACGGGCGTGACCTCGGGCGAGACCGGGACGGTGCTGGTGTTCCCGGGTCAGGGGTCGCAGTGGGCCGGGATGGCGGTGGAGCTGCTGGATTCGTGTGCGGTGTTCCGGGAGGCGCTGCAGCGGTGTGATGCGGTGGTGCGGTCGTTGACGGGGTGGTCGGTGGCCGGGGTGTTGCGGGGGGAGGCGGGGGCGCCGGAGTTGGTGGGGTCGGCGGTGGTGCAGCCGGTGTTGTGGGCGGTGATGGTGTCGCTGGCGCGGGTGTGGGCGGCGGCGGGGGTGGCGGCGCAGGTGGTG
>NZ_JBFAHK010000031.1:0-84329 GCF_040802095.1 Nonomuraea sp. NPDC050783 | reverse complement strand
GCTTCGACAAGCTGGCCAGCCGCTACCTGGCGGGTGTCACCATCGCCTCACTCATGCTCTGGCTCCGCAACGCCGAATTGTCAGACACTCCCTAGTACTACGGTCATGTCTTGTGATCCAGAGGCCGACACCGGCCGTCCCCGGAGAGGCGACAAGTCCGCCTCCAACCGAGGGGGAAAGGAAAGGACCATGAACACGCTGAGCTGGGGACGAAGCTGTACGGGTTACTTCCCGGCGCAGCTGCGAGGGGTCGGCGACATTCGCCGTTTCGTCCGGGCCGTCATGGCAGGCCATCCGTGCGCGTCCACGTCGAAGATCCCGGCGGCAACGACAGGCCGCCACTCGACAAGGTGAGCGGACGAGCAACACGAGGGCGTGGGCTGCTCCTCGTCGAACATCTCACGAACGTGGGGGGACAGTCCACGACGACCATCACCCAGGCGTCTGGGGCGAGATCGGCTGTCTCCGCGTCCCAGTCACCGTGATGCAGCATCACCCGGGCCGACCTCGCCGGCCGCACGCCCGCGGGTGAAGTCGTTCTGGTGGCCTTGTGGCAACCTCCGCTGTCACAACCTCCGCTGTCACAGCCGGCGGGCCAACTGCGCGAGGACAGTCGGCCAGTCATGGTAGCCGTCCTCGACGCCGTACCTGACCAGCACCGCATCCTGCCCTGGAGACACATAAATCCACTGTCCGTGATTGCCGCGTGACCAGTAGTCGCCGGGGAGGTCGGGGCGCATCCACCAGTTGTACTGGAACTGCGACGCGGGATCGGTCACGGTGTCGGCCCTGGTGGACTCCTCCACCCAGGCGGGCGGCACGAGCGTGCGGCCCTGCCACGACCCCTTGTGCAAGTACAGCAGGCCGAGCTTGGCGAAGTCCACGGCCCGGCCGCTGAGTCCGGCCTGCATTTGTTCCAGTCCCGAGGCGCTGGAATCCATGCTCCACGCCGCGTCGGCCTCCATCCCGAGCGGCCCCCACACCTTGTCCTCCAGGTATGCCGAGACCGGACCACCGGTGACGCGCTCCAGCACCAGCCCCAGCAGGACGGTGTTGATGTTGTTGTAGTCGAACCGCGTGCCCGGTGGCCCGATGATGCGGGTGTTCGCCAGCGCTTCGGCGCGTAGGTCGAGACTGTAGTACGGGTCTTGCTGCGCCAGACCGGAGGACATTGTCAGTAAGTGGCGCAGCGTGATGCGACCGAAGCCGGCCCCTCGCCGGGCCAGTTCGGGCAGGTAGCGGGTGACGGGATCATCGACGGAGTGGATACGGTGCTCCGCGATCGCGATGCCGACCAGCGTGGACACGAACGGTTTGGCGGTGGAGAAGGACGCGACGACGGAGTCGCGCCGGTAGCCGTTGAAGTAGCGTTCGGTGCGGATGACGTTCCCCTTGATCGCTATGAACGCCGTCGTGCCGGTGTCACGGAGGAAGTCGTCCAGGTCTCGCCGCCCGCCGTCAGCGGTCACGGTCAGCGGCGGTGACGGCTCAGGGCCCCGCGAGAGCGGGAGGGCCGGGAGACGCCGGTGGATCGTCCGGGCAGGCAGACGCCGATAGTCCAGGACATCGGAGTCCTGCCAGACGATCGCTCTGGCCACTTCCGAACGACCGGTTGCGGTGAGAGCCCATAGGTAGACGGCGTCGGCCAGGAGGATCAGGACGAGCACCACCGTAGCGACCGTACGCGCGCTCCTGCGCAGCGTGTGCACTTCGCCGGCCAGCAGCACCAAGGTAAGGGCGAAGGCCGCTGACGCCGTCAGCGCCACGACTACGGAGGCGACGCCGAGGGCGGGGGAGGAGATCCCCAGGAGATTAGGGGTTCCGATCGCGTGCAGAAGCCGGCTCGTACCGGTCGCCCACGTGTTGTACTGGTCATCGGGGGTCTCCAGGAACATGTGGGTGACCTGCAGGCCCGCCAGGAGCAGGAAGGCCAGGACCAGGCGCAACCACGGGCGCCGCAGCGCGAGGAGGGCTGCGAGCCCGAACGGTGTGGCCACATGGAGGATCTGCCAGCCGCGGGCGTCGGCCCGGAGCACGTGGTCGACAAGATGCAAGGCGGTCAGAGCGATGGTGACCAGTAGTGCGATCTCGCTCACGCTACGCTGTCGCGGCGACCTGTCGGGGGTCTCGCTCGCGGCCTGCGCGTGCTTGGTCTCGCTCATCTTTGGATAGTATCACTACCCAATTTTCTCGGTTGTTCCGCGTTCACTCAGCCTGAGCGGTGAAGACGAAGCGGTGCAGCCACTCGTTCTTGATCACAAGGCTTGCTGGTGTTCTCGTCGGTGCCTCGCCGCCACGGGCTGCGGGGTGCCGCGAAGAAGATGTCGATGCCGGTCGCTTCGGTCAGCAGCTGGTGGCCGGCTCGGCGCCCCCGCTCGGCCGGCGCGATGCCGCCGCCACCAGTCCTCTTTCCTCGTGTCCGACCTTCCCGGCCGACCCATCCGAGCCACGATCCACCCATCCACTTGCAGTGTTGCGTTGATCGCTTGAATCCAGGGTCGCTCGCTTGAGGATGTCCACGTCCTCGCGCTGCCCGGCACCGACCTCCGCCTGGCGCATCCACTGGCGCACCGCGGTCTCGGTCAGGTCGAAGTCCTTGGCCACCTGCCCGATCGAACGGTCACCGCGCCGGCACAGCTCGACGATCTCGGCCTTGAACTCCGGCGCGAACGAGCGGCGAGGACGCGGCTTCTTCCTCCCATGCTCTCCATCGTGGACATCCTTCCGGGGACGAACCTCTGATCTCGGATGTCCGCCAGACCGGATCAACCTCAACCGGTCTGAATCTGACGACATCACGCCTTCAAGCGTGTCAGCCAGATATTTCCCTGCGGAGCGGCCGCTCTTGTCTCGCATTGGCGTGAAGCGTCGGTGACTCGACAACTTCTCGTACCGCATCCAGGAAAGCGGCGGTGAGCGGGCTGGTGTCTCTCTTGCCGGCCGCGGCGGCAGCGACGGTGGGCTCCAGGTCGGGCACCTCGACGTATCGGAGATGATCGCGCGGATAGAGCCGAGCCGCAGAGGCGGAGACGACGGCGATGCCCAGTCCTGCTCCGACGCTCTCGAACATCTCCTCGAACGTCCGCACAGGGGGCGTCAGCCGAGGGGCTTGTCCGTGACGGTGGGCGGTCGCGCGCCAGAAGTCCCGCCAGACATCATCCTCGACGGGCACGCAGCACCAGGGCTGGTCGAGGATCTGCGCGACCGACAGCTCTCGATGCCCAGCAAGCGGGTGATCCCTATGCACCACGGCGACACGCGGTTCGGTGAAGAGAGGTACGACTTCGAGATCCTCGGTACGGAACGGCAGGCGGACGAGGCCAACGTCCGTCGTCCCGGTGGACAAGCCGGCAGAGGGATCTGTGAAGTCGAACTCCGTAAGTGTGAAGGTTGCGTCGGGGCAGCGGGCGGTGAAGGCCCGCAGGATGAGCGAGGTCAGTTCCAAGGCTCCACCCGCGAGGAACCCGATTCTCAGGTGGCCCCTCAGGTGGTGCGCCATCTGCCTCGCGACAGCCTCAGTCTCGGTTGCGGCGGCGAGCACTCGTTGGGCCGACGGCAGGATCGCCGCCCCTGCTGGCGTGAGTGCAATCCCCCGGCCCTCACGTTGCACAAGTGCGACACCCAGCCGCTGCTGGAGGCGGCGCAGATGCTGGCTGAGCGACGGCTGTGAGATGTGCAGGCGGGCCGCTGCCCGCCCCACGTGCAGATCTTCCGCCACGGCTACGAAATACCGCAGCTGCCTCAGGTTCAGGTCATCCATAACGCGGACCTTATCGTTCCCCACGAATTTAGACTTGGACACGTCAACCAACGGCCGGAAGACTCGCTCCGTAATGTCGATGAACGGAGCAGCGAGATGCTTTTCTACATCCAGATGAAGTGGAACTATCAGGGCCGGATCAGCCAGGACGAGTTGTGGGACATCGAGGCGAGGGAAGGCGAGTTCGCCCTCGCTCAGGTCGGTACCGGCGTCGTCACGAGCATCTACAAATGCGTAGGGCAGCACCGCGTGATCGCGATCGTCGACGTCGACACGTTGGAAGACCTCGACCGCACGACAATGGGGTGGCTGCCCATGCGTGAGTATCTCGAGTTCGAGGCGGTATGGCCACTGCGCGAATACGGCCCGTTCGTCGATGACGTGAAGCGGAAGTATCCGCTCCCGGCAGGTGCCGTCGAATAGTTGCGGCGAGGCATCGCACAGACGGATCACGCCGGCCGGCGAGCGGTTCATCGCTCCCTGCGGACAACCCCATCACACCGACTCCCCCATTGCGGAGCCTCAGCCGGTCATGAGGTGATCCGCTGCCGAAGCGGTTCCATGAGGTGGGCATCGAGGGCCGTCATACGCTCGTTCCAGACCTGACCTCGATCTTTCGTGATCATGGTGTGGCCGGCTGAGGGGTTCGGCTGAGGATCGAATCGCGTGCTGTGGTCAGCGCGTCCACCCGGCTGTCGCGCCGGGTGGCGGGTGGCGGGGTTCCACGGCCCGCGGGTGTCCTTCCTGGTCGTCGGACCCTGGCCGGTCGGGCGGTGCCTCTCCAGGCCCCCAGTGTTCAAGCGTTCCGTGGTCTTGTGGGTCAAAGAGGCGATGGGCCGATAAGCGTGGCGGCCTCCCGTCAGCTCCCACAAGACCGGGCACGGCATCGACCACTACTGGTACTACAAGTGGAAGAATCGCATCGGCGAGGACGCGCCGACCGCTCGCCTCGGCGGAGAACGCCTCCACCGTCACGAGCGCCTCATCGGCGCGCGGCCCCAACCCGCGGACGTCGGCCACCGTGGCCGGTCGCGCGGGATCTCCGGTCGGGACAAGAGCATGCATGGCCTTTGGCCTCACTTTGGCGGGTCGAGGACCATTTCACTGAGGGAGGCGGCGGCCGCGCCAACAACTGAGGCGAGCACCCGACAACGCCTGGTTGTCAGACATGGTCAACGGCGTGGATCTCGACCTCGCTCTGGTGCGCCGTCGAGTAGCCAGTGTTGTGACCGCGTAGGTTCGCCGGGTCGGATCAAGCGGTGAGACTTGGCGTGATGGTCGGCCGTGGAGCAGGAGGCGTCCTGAAAGGAGTTGCGGATAGGGTGAACGGGTGATCGAGGTTCGTTCTGCTCGTCCAGAGGACGGCGACGCGCTCGGCGAGATCCATGCCACGGCCTGGGAGGTGTCCCATGCTCCCTTCTTCGCGCCGGAGTTCGCCGCGCGGTCTGTCCAGAGCAGGCGTACACGGTGGCATGCACGGATCGCGGAGGGGACCGGGACGATCCTGCTTGCCCTACTGGACGGCCGTCCCCTGGCGTTGTCCTTCCTGCGTCCGTCCCCGACTCGACGAGGTATTGCAGAGATCTTCAGCTTCTACTGCCATCCCGACGGCTGGGGCAGCGGCGTCGCCGCCGCGCTGATGACGGAGACACTGCGACGGCTGCGAGATGACGGATTCTCCCGGGTGCACCTGTGGACGCTGCGCGGCACTCCGCGATCTCGCCGTTTCTACGCCAAGTGCGGTTTCACCGAGTCCGGCGCCGCGCGCGCCTTTGACTACGGCGACGGCAACCCCATCGACCAGGTCGAATACGAGCGAGCCTGCTGACCAGGGAATCACTTCAGTTGGCGAGTCCCGCCACCTGTGTGTGCCGTGACCGCCCAGGTCCGCCGAGCTGGATCAAGCTGCGGCTGTGAGCGGGCGTTGGCGATGGTGAACTGCCTGAGCGGCCCTGAACTTCCCCCGTTCTGCGGATACTTGACCTGAGGTCACCCTTGATCATCAGGAAGGACGTCCCTCGTGCCCTCGCCACACCCTTCCGAGTTCCGGCGCCGCGCGGTCGAGTTCGCGCGCCAAGGTGACAAACCATTCCTTCAGCTCGCCAAGGACCCGGGCGTCAGCCGCTCGTGCCTGCAGAACTGGCGGCGACAAGCCGGAGCCGATGAAAACGCCGGCACCGGTGACCGGTTGACCAGCGCGGCCGGCGCGGCCGGCGCGACTCGGAGCAGCGATCAAGGTTCGACGATACAGAGGTCTGAAGAGGCGGCGTCGCTGACGACGAAGGCGAGCAGGCGGAGGGCCTCATCGCTGAGATCCGATCGCTCCTCCCCGGTCAGCCGGCGAAACGTCGTGACCGTCAGCACTGTGCCCGTCGTCGCCCGGACGATACGCCAGTCGCCCTCATAGTGTCCGTCCACCAGGACGGTACCGGTCGCGGCCCCGTTGCCTGGTGGCAGCGGTATACGCCTGCCGGGCGTGACAATACGGCTGCGATCAGCATGGGACAACAGCACGTTTCTCGTCCCGGAACAGGCGGAGGCCCGCCATCTGGTCCATCACCTCGTTCAATCGAGTGAGTCCTGACCACACCTGGAGGTCCATAACCCCCGCCGGACCGAACGCGGCCAGGTAGCGGAGCACGAGCTTCTCCATTGACGGCATAGGCCAGCCCGGCCGGGTCCGCCTGTGGCCAGCGCGACCGCAAAAGGGCGCGGAGTTCGGTCCTGGTGCGGGGCTGCTGCTCCAGGATTTGCCGGCCGGCCTCGACCACGGCCTCAACATCCATGCTGCCGACCGCGTGTGCGAAGTGTCCGGTGAACTGGGCGGCCGGCACCGGCTGCGTCAATGGACGGAGCCACGTGGCGTCGCGGGCGCTGGCCAGGTGGATCGTGGCCCGCATGAGCGACGCCCTGACCGCCTGACGCGATTTCATCAGCTCCGCGAGTTCTTCTGCTTCGAAGCCGGCCAGCCCTGCTCCAGAGCCCGACGTAAGGGGCCAAGGGGGCTTGTGACTGCATCCCGACGAGATGTTCGACGAGCTCGATCGCCGGCATCGACGAGCGCAGGAGCAAGTGTTGTCGCTCAAGCACCGCGCGCCCCAGCGCGCGCTGCTTGAGCAGCGGTGCTCCGGTCACGTCCGGAGTCCACGGAAGAACGCCCGCACGTCCTCGACCAGCAGAGGTCCGGCCTCCATCGCGGCGAAGTGACCGCCCTCGTCGAAGTCCGACCAGTGTGCGATTTTGTGCTCGGGATCCATCATGCGGCGAATCACTGGATGGGTATGGAAGACGGCCCAGCCGCTCGGCACAGTGGATGGCGCGACCCATTCGAGCTCGGAGTGCGCCGCTTCATGGAGGAACCGGGCTGCCCGTTCTTGTTTCCAGCCGGCGCGTGCCGCGTCGACTACGGCTCTCTCCTCGTCGGTCAGGTGGTCAGGAACGGGATAGTGCTCGCCGGCCAGGCCGAGAGCCCCCTTGTCGCTATTCACGTGTGTCCCGATCACCCGCTCGGGCAACGTCGCCCCGAGGCGACCGGTGACACCTGCGCCGATGTCGCCGCCCTGGGCGCCGAACCGCTCGTACCCGAGGCGGCTCATGAGCTCGGCGAAGGCTTGCGTGGTGCGGCCGGCCTCCCAGCCAGGACCGGCCAGAGGTGTGGAAAAGCCGAAGCCGGGCAGGGACGGCACGACCACGTGGAACGCGTCGTTCGGGGCGCCGCCGTGAGCTCGGGGATCGGACAGCGGGCCGACGACGCGCATGAATTCGGCGATCGAGCTCGGGTAGCCATGAGTGATCAGCAGCGGCATGGCATCCGGCTCAGGCGAGCGCACGTGCAGGAAGTGGATCGGCTGCCCCTCGATTTCGGTGATGAACTGCGGGAATTCGTTCAACGCCGCTTCCTGCGCTCGCCAGTCGAACTTCTCGCCCCAGTAGCGGACAAGTTCCTTGAGGTAGCTCAGCGGGATACCGCGGCTCCAGTCGGCTTGGTCACCCGGCACCTCGGGCGCCCAGCGTGTGTCGGCAAGCCGGGCGCGAAGCTGGTCCAGCTTGTCCTGAGGGATTTCGATGCGGAACGGGCGAATTGCCGTGTTCGTCATGGGGCAACCGTGGGCGGAATTGTGGCAGAGATCGTTCCGCTATCGGCGCCGTCTTCCCTCTCGTACCGGCGATCACGGGCGACACGCTTCCGGGCGATCCTCATCGGACGCCTGAAGGCTGCTGCTTCCGCGTGATGGCACTGACTGCTCCTGCACCGAGCCGTCGGTCGTTCGCTCCCCCGTCGCCTGCGGAGGTTCCAGGCGCCGGCGCTTCGCGACGCTGCGGGACCAGAACGGGTACGTGGCCTGCCCGGCGCGGCGGGTGATCCGCTGCCATCCGGTGAGGCCCGCGGGCCGGCGGGGACTCCGCCGCACGCCGGCCCGCGTCCGCGACGGTCAGGACCGCCGGTCGCCGATGCCGACGGGGCGGGCCACGGCCGCGTCCCCGCGGCTGACCATGACGGCGCCGCGGCGGACGCCGGTCTCCTCGATGCCGAACCGTGCGCCCAGGCTCTGCTGCACCTGTGCCACCGCGGCCTCGGAGCGGTCGGCCGCCTGCTCGTCGGCGAAGAGCGTCACCGTCAGCGCCGAGCCGTCGCCGGTGTCCACGGCGGTGTAGAGCAGCGCCCCGACCCGCTGGGGGACGCGATCGGCGAATTCGCGTTCGACCTGCTCGAAGACCTCCTCGGCGGAGCCTGACTGCGTGGTGTAGAGGCGGACGACGGCGTACATGGGCATCTCCTGGTCGTGGAGGGAACAACCTCTGGTCTCCCTCAGCATAAGTCCTCGCGTGGGGATTTATGCCAGATGGTCAGGGCTGGACCCGGACGGAGACCGTGCCGACGGTGATGCGGTGGCCGGAACACGGCCCGCCGCAGGCGGTGCTGATCTCCAGCGCGTCACCGCTGGACGAGCCGACGATCGCGCTCTCCCGGACGAGGAGCAGGTCGATCTCGGGCCGCTGGCCGCAGGGAGGCACGGGACTGATCTTCTCGCCCTTGCCGTTGACCTCGCCGACCGTGCTCTCGCCGATGCCCGGACAGGCCGGCTCCAGGTCGTCGAGCTCCCTGTGCTGTCCGGTGTTGCCGCCGTTGTTCGGGACGTCCAGGCTCGGCGCGCACCAGGTGTCGAGCCGGCCGTACTGCGGCCGGGCGTTGAAGTCACCGCCGATGAGGACGGTGTCCCCGGCGCCGTAGAAGTCCTGGAGGTGGCCCAGCACCGCCGCGAGCTGCCGCCGGTTGACGCTCTCGTCGCCGACATGGTGCCGGTGATCCTGCCGACGCCCAGGACGAGCTCGTCCATCTCCCGCAGGTCCCGTCCATCTCCCGCAGGTCCTCGAGCTGGACGGAGTAGTCAGGGAAGGCGCCCAGGAACCCCGGAACCGCTCGTGGGCCTGGTCGATGCCGCGGGAGGCGGACTGGAACGCGGTCGTCTCGAGATCACGTCATCCGTCACCCGACTGGTGGTGCGCTCATCAGCGCGGCCATCGTCCCCGGCCACCGTGAGCGGCGCGTCCAGTCATGCGACTGATGCGCCACGGCGTGCCGGACGCCTAATCTGCCGGCCCGACAGGGGTTTCCTCGGGGAGGTGACACATGCGTAAGGGCAACGGCTGGGACCGAGCGGGCGTCCTGTTCTCCGGCCTGACGGGCGTGGGCCTGCGCGCTCGTCAGGCTTTTTCGTGATCGGTGTTTCCAGGTGCGATATCGAGATCTTTTCGTGGTGCGCGAGTTCCGCCTGCTTTATGCCGGGCTCGCTCTGTCGTACGCCGGCGACCAGTTGGCCGCCCTGGCCGTGTCGGTGCTGGTGTTCGACCGCACCGGCTCCGGCATCCTGTCCGGCCTCGCCCACGCCTCGGCCTGCCTACCGTCGCTGGTCGCCGGCCCGCTGCTCGGCGCCCTCGCCGACCGGCTGCCCCTGCCTGCTGCTGGTGTGGCCGGTCTCCATGTTCGTGTACGCGCCGGAGGCCGTCGCCTACCCGTACGCGACGTCGCTCGGCGGCGGCGCTCCGCTGGCGGGATCGATGTTGTCGTCCGCCGCGCTGGGCTTCGCCTCCGGCACCGTGGTGCTGACCCGGCTCGTGTCGCCGCCGACGCGTGACCGCCTGCTCGTCCCCTTCGCCGTCCTGGCGGGGACGGCGCTGATCCCGCTCTGGGCCAGGCCGTCACCGCCCGTCGTGATCGCCCTGTTCTTCGCCTCGGGCGTGGGCGGCGCCTTCTCCGCCCCGCTCAATGCCCTCTTCGCGCGGCGGGTCTCCCCGGCGTTTCGCGGGCGGGCCGTGGGGGTGGCGGTCGCGGGCCTGTCCGGCGGGCAGGGAGCGGGCTTCCTGCTCGCCGGCACGCTCAGCAGCGCGGGGCTGCACCCGGCCGCCCTCACGGCCGGATGCGGAGCCGCCGCCGCGCTCGCCGGCCGCAGCGCACCGGCCCGGCACGGCGGGCCGAGGTGATCAACGGCGCGCGACCCTCTCCCGTGGATCCAGCCTTCGGGTTGACATTGCTAGCTATTTCAGTCATGTTTGAAATAACTAGCAAGCAAGCACGGAGTGAGCCATGGAACACGTGACCTTCAACAGCCTCGGCACCCGCTGCGCGGGCGACCTCTACCTGCCCGAGACGAGCGACCCGGTCCCCGGGCTGGTGCTCGGGCACAGCGGGGTGATGGTCAAGGAGGCGCTGGCGTTCTTCGCGCCGTACTTCGTCGAGGCCGGCTTCGCGGTGCTGGCCATCGACTACCGCACGGTCGGCTCCAGCGAGGGCGAGCCGCGCGGCCTGGACTACCCGGAGCAGCAGGTGGAGGACTTCCGCAGCGCCGTGTCCTACCTGCAGACCCGTCCCGAGGTGCAGCCGGACCGGATCGGGGTGTGGGGGGTGAGCATCGGCGGCTCGGTGGCGGCCCAGGCCGCCGTGCTCGACCGGCGCATCAAGTGCGTCGTCGTGCAGAGCCCCAGCGTGTGGAACGGATGGCGGTACCTGGAACGCCTCCTCGGCCGCGCCGGCGTCCACGCGCTGCGCGAACAGCTGGAGCAGGACTGGCAGCGGCGCTACGAGGGCGGGCAGAGCGCCCGCGTGCCGCACCTGACGCTGGAGGGCGACAGCGTGAAGGACACCCCGGACATGTCGACCCGCCTGTTTCCCACCTACCGCAACGAGAAGGCCCTCGACTCGGCCGAGCACCTGCTCACCTTCGCGCCGGAGAACCTCATCCACCGGCTCGCGCCGACGCCGCTGCTGATGATCGCCAACGGTGGCTGGGACCCGTACCACATGCTCGAGGAGGCGCAGAGCGCCTTCGCCAAGGCGGGCGAGCCCAAGCGGCTCGCGGTGCTCCCCTACGACGTGCTCGGCCTCTACACCGGCCCTGGCCTGGAGGAGGCGATGGCGCTCGCGATCGACTGGTTCGACCTCTACCTGCGCAGGACCCGGCTCGCGGACATCACCCCGACACCCACCTACGAGTCGGTGGCCGCCATGAAACAGTGAACCGGCACACGATCGACAACGGAGGATTTCGACGATGAGCACTGAGGAGAAGCAGGACCGGCTGCTCCGCTGGGTGGAGCGGGTGGCCGCCTTCTGCGTCGAGGAGTGGGGGCTGTCGCCCATCACCGGACGCATCCTCGGGTGGCTCATGATCTGCGATCCGGCCGAGCAGTCCGCCGGGCAGATCGCGGAGGTCATCCAGGCCAGCCGGGCCTCCCTCACCTCGAACATGCGCTTCCTCACGGCCATCGGCCTGGTCAAGAAGGTGAGAAGGCCCGGCGACCGCGTCTCCTACTACCGCATCGAGGACGACGCCTGGCAGAAGGTCATCCAGCGCAAGCTCGAAAGCCTGAGCGCGTTCGGCGAGATCGCCGACGAAGGGCTCGACCTCGCGGGCGGCGAGGAGCACCGCGCCGAGCGCATCAAGGCCGCCCACGACTCCCTGACGTGGCTGCAGGACCTCGCGGCCCGTCACCCGCTACGCCGTTAAGGAATACCCATGCACCGCTGGCAACCCAAGCTCGGGCTGATCCAGGAAACGCTGCTGCTCACTCTCCACGCCAGGGCCCTGGACGCCGGGCAGCCCAGCCCGATCCTCGGCGACACGCTCTCCGCCGACCTGGCCGGCCACATCGACTACGACTTCGGCAAGCTGAAGGTCAAGCCCAACCTCGTTCTCACCACGGCGCTGCGCGCCAAGAAGCTCGACGACGTCGTCCGCGCCTACACCGCCGCTCACCCCGGGTGCGTGGTGCTCGACCTGGGCTGCGGCCTGGACACCAGGATGTCCCGCTGCGATCCCCCGCCCGGCGTCGACTGGTACGACATCGACTTCCCCGAAGTGGTGCAGTTGCGGGCCGAATGCCTGCCCGGCCGCTCCCACCTGGTCGGAGCCGACCTCACCAGCTCCGACTGGCTCACGGCCATCCCCGGCGACCGGCCGGCGATGATCGTCGCCGAGGGGCTGCTCCCCTTCATGCCGGGCGACTCCTTCCAGGCGATGATCCGCGCGCTGACCAGCCGGCTCCCTTCGGGCGAGCTCGCGCTCAACGGCTACACCCGCTTCGCCGCCTGGGCCATGAAGTACCACCCGACCATCAAGGCCCTCGGCATCAAGGCCGCCCAGGGCTTCGACGACCCGCGCGAACCGGAGTCCTGGAACGCCGGCCTCGAACTGGTCGAGGAGCAGATCCTCGCCCGCGCGCCGGAAGTGGCCCGGTTCCCGCAACCGCTGCGCGCGCTCACCCGCCTCACCGCCCGCAGTACGGCCCTGTCACGGCAAGGGGCCCGCATCCTGCGCTACCGGTTCTGACCCTCGCCGGCGGCAGGCGACGACCCTCGGCCCGGCCGTCACGCGGCGCCTTCGGGATCGCGGACCCGTCACGCGGCGCCTTCGCGATCCCGGCCCGTGCCCGTCAGCACGTCGGTGAGCCAGTCGTAGACCAGTGAGGAGGTCAGGGCGATGTTGCCGACTCCGCAGTGGCTGTCGGCGCCGTGTTCGGCGGACAGGCGGTACAGGGCCTTGGCCGGGACGAGGAGCCGCTCGTGGAACGCGCGCGCCTGACGCCGGGCGAGGGCGCTCTCGCCGTCGGCGGACAGGGTCAGCGTGGGGCAGGCGATCCGCGGCACCAGCCCGTCGAGGGTGAACGACCGGGAGATCCGGTGGAAGTCGGCGAAGGTTCTCGCGCCGGTGGTCCAGAGCATGTAGGTGTCCATGGTGGCGTGCAGGGCCCAGTCCGCGTCGCCGGCCCGCTCGTGGAGGCCGTTCCAGAACTCGGCCGGGGCATCGGCCGGCGGCGGGACGGGCAGCGCCGACGTCAGGGCGTCGAAGATCAGGGAGTGGAAGTCGAGGATCGGCGCGTTGGCCACCAGGGCCGCGACCCGCTTGTCGTGGGCGGCGGCGCGAGGGGCCAGATACCCCCCGAAGCTCAGCCCGTACAGGGCGACGCTGCCGGCCAGCACGTCGGAGCGGGTGGTCACGTGGTCCAGCACGGCCGAGAACGGCACCTCGGCATCGGCGCGGAAGACCTGGCCGGGACGATGGTGCAGCAGGCCACGCTGACCCGGACCGTGGAACAGCACGACGTTGAGCCCACGGGCCAGCGCGTGCGGGACACCGGCCAAGAAGTACAGCTCTTCGCCGTGGCCGTCGCCGCCACCGGAGATGATGACCGTGGGGCGCGGGGCACCCGAGTCGTCGGCGGCGAAGAAGTAGCCAGGCAGGTCGACGCCGTCCTGGTAAGGGATGGCGATCCGTTCCGCGGGCAGGTCGAGCAGCGGCAGCGCGCGGTCGAAGTGGGAGACGCCTTCGTCGTAGAGAGCGGCGAACTCCTCCTGCCGATGGCGGTCGAAGAAGAACTCGGCAGTACGCAGGTAGTTGTAGGCGCGGTGCAAGAACGTACGTGCGGCGAGCGGGCGGCCGGCGGCCAGGGCGTCATCGGCCATGCGGGCCGCGAGCCGGCCCTGATCGCTCCACGCGTGGACGAAGGCCTCGCGCCCTCCTCCGTCCTGGGCGACCTTCCGCGCGACCCGCGCCACCTCGCCCGCCGAGGCCGCCCCGTGGTCGGCGTAGGCCAGGGTACGCAGGTAGGCGAAGTCCTGCATCTCGCTGCCGGCGAAGCCGAGCCTGTTGATCGTCATCATGGAGCCGGTGGCCATGGGGGTTCTCCCGATCGGTCGGTTGCCGGTGTTCCCCACCTTCGGACCGCCGGTCGCCGGCCCGCCACCAGCAGGCGGGCGCAGGTGCCGCGGGAGGCGACACGGGAGGATGTATGTCGCACCAGGGTCGCGGACTGCAGGGAGCGCGCACCCGCACGCTCATCCGCCAGGCACTCGTTGAACTGGCGGAGGAAAAGCACTTCGCCGAGGTCGCCGTGGGCGACATCGCCAGGCGGGCGATGATCAACCGGGCCACCTTCTACCGTTATTACCAGGACAAGTACGCGCTGGTCGAGGAGATCTTCCAGGAGGTCGTCTCCGGGCTGCCCGCCGGGCTCGACCCCGCCGGCCGCATACCGGTGCAGGACCGGATCTCCGGCTGGGAGCGGCTGTTCGACCACGTGGATCGGCATCACCGGCTGTACGCGGCGCTGCTGGGCCGGCGCGGGGACCCGTCGTTCGCGGCACGGCTGCGGGAACGCTGCGTGGAGCTGGCCCGCGCCCGGCTCCGCGACGTCCGCGACCGCGACGCCTCCGGCACCGGGCACGAGACGCCGATGGAGGAGCTGGAGCTGGTCCTCGCCGCCAACCTGACCCTCGGAGCGATCACCTGGTGGCTGGAGCACCACCGCCCTCTGCCCGCACGCCAGATGGCCGAGGCGGTCGTCCGTTTCGCGACCCGAGGCTACTTCGGGGCCCTGGACCTCGATGTGCTCCCGCCTCGCCCCTGACCGCCGGCGGCCGGCGCGGCGCCGGCCGGGGTGTGCGGGAGCGGTTACCGGTGGGTGGACGGCTATCGCATCGGCAAGGCCGGGACGATCCAGCTCTACTACGACCCCGGAACGGGGCGGAACCGCGCGCTCACGTACGTGAAGAAGCAGGGCAGGAAGGAGTCGATGAGCATCAAGATCGGCCTCAATCGACCTCCACGGAATGGTCGGGCAGAGCACCCGGTCGGTGAAGAAGGTTCACTGCGGCTGACCAGGCCAGGCCCAGGCTCTGCTGATCTCCGGCCACCAGCCGGTCGCCGGAGCCTGTATCAAAGCCTCTCGCAACCGGGAGATGTCAGGGCGGGGTTGTTCCAGAACGAAAGGCCGGGCGATCCGTTAGCTGATGGTGCGGAGCCCGGGCCACATCGCGGTCCACGACGACTTCAGGCCGGCGCAGACCGAGACGGCCCTGCCCTGCTCCCCGTTCGGAACGCCCAGTCCGTTGTCGATCCGGGCCACGTCGTGGCAGCCGACGAAGAACCTGCTCCAGTCGGTGGGCCGCCAGTCGCCGACGTGGACGACGACGGTGCGTTGAGCCGGTGGCGGGCCCCATGACCAGTACGAGTTGTGACCGGAGTAGACGGGGGGCAGTCCCGATCCGAGCAGGTCGAGTGCGCTCGCCTCGCTGTAGTCGTTGGTCAGGATCACCGCTCGGGCACGCTCGCCGGCGGGCAGGGCTGCCACCGCGCCCTTGACCGTGGAGACGAACGCCGGCCAGCCGATCTGGTTCGCGGTGTCCGGCACCGTGGTCGGAAGGGTGCTGGCGGCATAGGTGGCGACGGGCAGGACCGGCAGGGTCAGGTACGCGAGGAGCAGACCCGAGACCAAGGCGGCGACGGTGAAGATTGCCCCCTTGATGCCGGCGTGGCCGCGTACGAGCCAGCGGTCGACGACGATCGAACCGGCGGCCATGAACGCGGCCGCGGTGCCGATCGCGTAGTAGGCCTTGCCTCCGGTCGCGACGACGAGGACGAGCGCGACGGGGCCCGCGATGCCGATCGCCCGCCACGCAACCGCGTTCCTCGAACGCAGGAGCCAGACCGCTCCGGCGAGGCTCACGACGAACAGGATCGGACCGGTGAAGAGCCAGAGCAGCGGCACGATCTGGGCGCGGTTGTCCGCCGCGTACCCGGCGATGCGCGAGGCCATGGTGAGCTGGGGCCAGCCGTTGGTCGCCTGCCAGACGAGGTTCGGCGCCCAGAGCAGGAGAGCGATCCCGATGGCCGCCCACGGCCACGGTGAACGGACGACGTCCCAGCGCCGGGCGGCGAGAAGGCTCAACGCCAGCCCCGCGGCCAGGAACAGCAGGGTGTCCTTGTTCTGCAGCCCTATCCCGGCGGTCAGGCCCACCGCCGGCCACAGGCGCCGGTCGGCACCGGCGAGAAGCCGGACCGCCAGCCACAGGACGATCGCCCAGGCGAGCAGGTCGAGACTTGTGGTGGTGTCCATGTGGCCGGCGGCGAGATAGCCGGAGACGGCGGCCGTGACGGCCGCCAGGAACTGCGCCCGCCGGGACCCGCCGAGGTCGCGTGCGATGAGCGCGACGAGGACGACGACGAGCGCCGCCTCCACGGCCGGCAGCACCCGGACCGCGGTCGGCGAGACGCCCAGCAGGCCCACCGAGGCGGCGGAGAGCAACGGGGTCAGCGGCGGCTGGTCGACGTAGCCGAAGGCGGGATGCCGGCCCGCCACGACGAAGTACATCTCGTCGCCCAGGAAGCCGTAGGCGCCCGAGAACGCCAGCAGCAGAGCGACTACCAGACCAGCCATCACGACCACCGGCCAGGGGACGGCGAAGGACCGGGTGCGCTGGGTGATGTCCGGCATTGCCACAGTGTGATCGCGCTACCGCCACGGCGCCAGGGCCTGTAGCAAGGTCGATCGGAGCCCTTCGTCGATCGCGGCGATGAGGATGGTCGCTTCGTAGCGCACGGCGAGTTCGTCGTGGCGGGTGGCGACAGCGCGGTGGCGTTCGAGGCGGTTGGTGCCGCGCTCGACCGCATCGCGCTGTCTGTGGACCTCGGGGTCGAAAGCCGGCGGCCGTCCTCCCCTGGACCCTTTGGCGCGCCGGCCGGCGGTCAGCACGATCGACAGCGGCTTTTCCGTGCGCCGAGCTTCAGGTGCCCGGTCGTCGCAGCCACTCGGCGAGCGCCTTCCCGACCTGTCCGGGGTCCGGGAAGGTCGCTGTCCAGGCGAGGTATCCGTCGGGTCGTACCAGGATGGTGGTGGCCCTGCCCAGCAGCAGCGGGCGGGAGGAGCGCAGGACGCGCAGCCGGCCGGGCCAGGGCTCGTCGCCCGCCGGAAGGCTCTGCGTGGTGTCGACGAGGACGAAGCGGCCGTCGCCGAGGTGCTCGTACAGCCGGCTCGCCCGATCACCGAGCGTGAGCGCCAGGTCGGGGACGCGGGTGCCGGCGAGCGGCGTGGCGGTGACCTGGCTCGGGACCGGATACGTGATGCCCATGCCGGAGAACGTCAGCCGGAGTCGTTCGGAGATGCGTGGCTGGTTGACGATCTTCGGAAAGAGGCAGGGACGGACGGCGCGGACGGCCGCGGGCGCTTCGGAGACGCGCCTCAGGGTGTCGGTCAGGCGCAGGACCTGGCGGCCGACGGGGTGGCGCTCGGATCGGTAGGTGTCGAGCAGCCACGGCGGCGCCCATCCCCGGTCGGCGGCGACCAGCTTCCAGGACAGGTTGGCCGCGTCCTGGATGCCGGTGCTCATGCCCATGGCGCCGAGCGGGGAGTGCACGTGCGCCGCGTCTCCGGCCAGGAAGACCCGGCCGACGCGATAGTCGCGCGCCTGGCGGCGCTCGCTCAGGAACCGGGTGGCCCAGCGCATCCGCGCCAGGCCCAGGTCCCGGCCGGTGATCCGCAGCAGCGCGTCGCGGACCTCCTCGATGCCCACCGGTTCGTCGAGGGGGACGCCCTGGCCGGTACGGTCCCAGATCGTCGCGCGGTACCACCCGTCCCCGAAGGGGGGCAGGAGCACGACGCCGTCATCGCCCATGAACGGATTGACCGCCAGCGGCAGGTCGGCGTCCAGCCGTACGTCGGCGAGCAGGATGCGGGTGGCGTAGGCGTGCCCGCTGAACCCCACCGACAGCAGGCGCCGCACCGCGCTGTGGGCGCCGTCGCATCCCACCACATGATCCGCCCGCTCGGTACGCCCGTCCGCCAGGGTGAGCGTCACCCCGGCGTCGTCCTGCGTCAGGCCGGTGACCTCCGCCCCGCGGACGATCTCCGCGCCGAGACCGCGGGCCCGCTCCTCCAGCGCCGCCTCCGTACGGGCCTGGCCCAGGATGATCAGGTAAGGGAAGGCGCTGTCCGGGTGACGCACGTTGAAGACGACCTCGCGGCCTTTGATCCCTTTGACGTGAGGACGTACCTCGGCGACCTTGAGACCCTCCGCGACCAGCCGGTCGGCCAGGCCGCGCATGTCGAGCAGTTCCAGGGTGCGGGCGTGGATGGCGAAGGCTCTGGTGAGGTTGGACTCCGCGGCCCTGCGTTCGAGGACCCTGACCGGACGCCGGCGGCGGCCAGGTCTCCGGCCAGCATGAGCCCGGTGGGGCCGGCCCCGACGACGATGACGCTCACGACGCCTCCAAGAGATACTTTGAGTACCGGTACTTCGAGTACCGCATGTCAAAGTGGTACTTGTAGTACCGGATTGATGTCAACCAGCCCGGATCCGTCACGTGACCGGTCCCGCTCCGGCGACAGGACCGTTTCGAGGAAGGCGCGGCTCACGGGGGCGCCGGCCGACGGCGTCTCGCCCGGCCAGGGGGAAGGCGAGGTCGAGGTCGCCGTCGTACAGGCGCCGGGCGGGGGCGGCGCGGGATTGTGGTTCAAGGTCAGCGTGGCGGCGGGAACGGCACTGGCGGACGGCGGTCACGACCGGGCAGGCGGGCCGGCCACGCTGTTCCTGGCCGCCTACCCGCGCCGGCGCCGGCGCGGACGGAGAACCCGGTCCACGAGCGGTGGCCGGCCGCACCGGTCACCGCGGGAGTCTGGGCGGGGTGGCGGTGAGGATGGAGGACAGCAGGCCGGGGAAGCGGCGCTCCAGGTCGTCGCGGCGCAGGCGGCTCGGGCGGGCCGTGCCGTCGATCCGGGTGGAGACGAGGCCGCTGTGGCGCAGGACGTTGACGTGGTGTGACACCGTCGAGACCTTCACCGGCAGATCGAGCGCGGTGCAGGTGGACTCCTCCACCTCGGCGAGCAGCCGGACGATGCGCAGCCGCATCGGGTCGGCCAGCGCCTGCAACACGGTGGCCACGTCGATCTCGTCGAGGTCGGGCTGCGCCATCCACGTCTCCATCGCGCCTCCTACGTGTCCGATGGCCGTCCCCTCTTACGATATCCATCGTAGCTCTATTACGATGTACGTCGTAATTTCCGACGCCTATCGAAGGATGCATCGTGACCTCGCCCTCCTGCGCCGGCCCGCGCACGCGCTGGCGCCTCCACGCCGCGGCGCTGGCCTTCGGCGCCTTCGCGGTCGGCACCGACGGCTTCGTCGTCGCCGGGCTGCTGCCCGCCGTCGCCACGTCCCTGCACGTCACCGTGGCCGCGGCCGGCCAGCTCGTGACCGTGTTCTCCGCCTCGTACGCGGTGCTCGCACCGGTGCTGGCCGCACTGACCGCCTCGTGGTCGCGCAGGACGGTGCTCGTCACCGCGCTGGCGGTGTTCGCCGCGGGCAACGCGATCACCGCGCTGGCCCCGTCGTACGGCCTGGTCCTCGGCTCGCGCGTGGTCGCCGCCGCCGGGGCCGCGCTGTTCACCGCGACCGCGAGCGCGACGGCGGCGCTGCTGGCCGGTGAGCGGGAACGCGGCCGCGCGATCTCCTACGTGATGCTCGGCGTGACCTCCTCGCTGGTCCTCGGCGCCCCGCTGGGCACGCTGATCGGCGGCCTGGCCGACTGGCGGGCCGCGATGTGGCTGGTCACCGCGCTCGCCCTGCTCGCCGCCCCCGCCATCGGGCTGCGCCTGCCCGCGGCGGCCGGACGCGGGAACGGTGACCTGCGCGCCTTCCTCGCACCGCTGCGCGACCGGCGGGTCGTCACCCTGCTGGCCGTCACCGTGGTGGCCTTCACCGGCATCTACCTGCCCTACACCTACGTCAGCGAGATCTTCGCGCCCGCCTGGGCCGGCGGCTCGGGGCTGGCCGTCCTGCTGCTGGTCTACGGCCTGTCCGGGACGGCGGGCAACCTCGCCGCCGGGCACCTCGCCGACCGGTACGGCCCCCGCCGGGTGGTCGTGACGGTCATGCTCGCCCTGGCCGCGGTCTTCGCTCTCGTCCCGCTGGGGCGCGACACGTTCGGGGCGGCCGTGGTGACCATCGTGGTCGTCGGGTTCCTGTCGTTCTCGGTCACGACGCCGCAACAACACCTGGTCATCAGCCTGGCCGGACCCGGCGCCGGGCTGGTCACCTCGCTCTACCAGTCCGCCGTCTACCTGGCCGTGTCGCTGTCGGGAGGAGCGGGAGCGCTCGCCCTTGAGGCGTGGGGCGCGCCCGGCCTGCCGTACCTGGCCGCCGGCCTGATGCTGGCCGCCGCCGCGCTGAACCGTACGCCCGCCGGGCGCGCCTGACCGGCGGCGAGACGGGCCCGTCACGACGGCGTTTCAACGCAGCAGACCGATGACCGCGCCCATCGCCTCCAGCGCGCCCTCGTGGACGGTGACGTGGCCGAAGCCGAGCCGGGCCGGCAGGCCGCTGCCGTCGTGCGCGGAGGAGGCGGCGCCGTTGAAGCCGATGATGTCGGCCTCGCGCGCGGCCGCGCCACCATCCGGCCCAGCGCCCCGGCCCTCCTGCACTTGTCCACTCCCCATACGAGGACTTGTAAGTCATCACATGGGGATATACCGTGGGCCGGCGAGGAGAAAGGCAGCCCGGCCCCACCCGGCGGGCGTCTCGCCGGAGCCCTCCGGCTCCTCGCCACCCCATCCCAGGATCAAGAGAAAGGCCGGTCCCATGCTCGATCTCCCCAGCGGCCCGCTCGCCACCGTCGACGCCGAGTTCGAGAAGATGGCGCTGGAGACCGGTGAGTTCACGTTCGGCCTGGCGGGCACCAGCGTGCGGGAGAAACTCCTGCAGGTGACGGCGCACGACATCTGCCGTGCCGGCTTCGGCCTGCCCTTCAAGATGCACGTCATCGCGCTGGACAGGCACGGCGTCCCGTACGCCGACATGCTGGCGCTCATCCGGTTCGTGGCCCCGTACTCCGGCTACCCGTCGGCGGCGGGGGCGCTCGGCCGGGTGGCGGAGCTCGCCGCCGAGCTGGGCCTCGACACCACCGCCGAGCCGTCCCTGGTGGCGGACGGCTCGGCGGGCGCCTCGTGGCCGGTGACCGACTCGTGGATGGCCGGTTTCCTCGCCTCGCGCACCGGGCGGGCCTGGGCGGAGGAGCGGCTGAGCCCGCGCGAGCGCGCCTTCGTCGCGCTCACCGCGCATGTCACCCAGCGGGCGCTCGGCGAGTCGTTCCGCCGGCACGTCGAGCTGGCCCTGCAGGTCGCCAGTGCCGACGACGTACGCGACGCCGTACGCTTCACCGCCGAGACGGGCATCTTCGAGGCGTGCGCCGCGCTGGAGGAGCTGGAGAGGATCCTGGCCACGCCGTGACCCGGGCGCGCCGGCCGCGGGTCACCCCGGTTCCGTGCCGGACCGCCTCCCGCTCCCGCCAGGCGCTCCCTCTCACCAGGCGCCCGCTCCCACGAAGCGCGCGGTCATCCGGCCTTCGCGAGCCGGGCGGTGCCCATCCAGCCGGGGCCCGAGCCGTCGCGGCCGGGGTCGAACGCGGGCGGCGCGGGGCGCCCGTACGCCGCGGCCACCTCGCAGACGTCCCGGGCCCGGACCGTCCACCCGTGCCGTCCGAACCACGGACCCGGCTCGCCCTGGGGACCGCCGATCCAGATGTCCGTCAGCTCGGCGGAGACCGCGGTCCTGGCCGCGCGCAGCGCCGGGTTGTCCGGAAGGTGCTCGAAGGCCACGACGCTGCCCGGCGCCGACAGGCGCGTCACGTGACCGAGCAGGCTGTCCGCGGCCACGGGGGTCAGGGCGTACAGGATGCCCTCCATGAGCCAGGCCGTCGGGACGCCGGGCAGGAACCCGGCCTCGCGCAGCGCCCGCGGCCAGTCCAGGCGCAGGTCGGTCGCCACCTCCACCCGCTCGCACGCCGGCACGGCGCCCCGCAGCACGGCGGACTTGAACGCCAGCACCTCGGCGACGTCGATCTCGAACACGCGCGTCCCGTCCGGCCAGGGCAGCCGGTACGCGCGCGCGTCCATGCCGGCGGCCAGCAGCACGATCTGCTCGCAGCCCTCCTCCGCGGCCTTCGTCAGCACCTCGTCGAAGTACCGGGTGCGCACCGCCACCTGCTCACCCATGAGGGCGACGAAGCCGGCCCAGCCGGTGGGTGCCGTGTCCCAGTAGCCGTTGCCGCCGGCCGCCTGCCTGAAGCGATCGGCGTACGGGTCGTGGAAGAGCCGGTCCTCGCGGCTGTCCTCCAGCGCGCGCAGGGCGGCCACGGCGATGCTCGTTCCGGCGATGCCCGCCAGGGACGGCGTGGGTGTGCTCATTTCTTCTCCTCAGATTCCTCGGGTACGACGGTTCTTCCGCGTGTCGGCTACTCGGCCCCGGGCAGCGCCGGGACGGCACCTCGCACCGACTCGCGGGCGGAGGCGGCCGAGGCGGCCGTCGGCACCGGCAGGGCGTGGCCGGGGATGCTGATGTCGCCGCTGGGCAGCTTGCCGTCCACGAGATAGTCGGCGCCGATCCGCTGCGCCGCGGGGTTGATGGACAGGAACGGGCCGGCGAACACGGTGTGCTTGCCCGAGTCCAGCTCCGTGACCAGCACCGAGCTGGGCAGCGCCTGGTGCATCTTGAGCGCGCCCTCGTACGGGGTGGCGGCGTCGTCGACCGAGTTGAACATGAGGATCGGCGGCAGGCCCGCCCCGGTGGGCAGCACCCGCTGCCGGCTCGGGACCGTCCAGCTCGCGCACGCGGAGCCGCTGGTCCACATGTTCAGGTAGGCGAACTGCGAGGTCTGCGCGGACTTGCCGGCGTCGCGCTCGTACTCGATGGTCTCGGCGGGGAACGGCGCGTCGCGGCAGATGATCGCGTTGTAGGCGGCGTTGTAGTTCTCGTTGGCGGCGTCGGCGGAGGGGGCGGCGAAGGCGACCAGCATGCTGTCGTCGTGGTTGACGACGTAGTCGCTGAGCGCCTGGGCCAGCGGGATCCACAACGACTCGCTCATCGCCGAGCCGTAGGCCAGCGACAGCAGCTCGCTCCCGCCGACCTCGCCGTGCGGGGTGGCGCGGAACTCGGCCAGGGTCGCGTTCCAGGCGGCGCGCGTCCGGTCGAGGGTGGTGCCGAGGTGGAAGACGTCGTCGTACGTGGCGACCCAGCTCAGCCAGGCGTCGTGGCGCTTCTGCAGCTTCTCGTTCTGGGCGAGGGTGGCCTTGTACCACAGGCGCTCGGGGGTCGGGTCGACGTTGCCGTCGAGGATCATGCGGTCGACGCGGCCGGGGAAGAGCGTGGCGTACACGGCGCCGAGATAGGCCCCGTAGGAGAACCCGAGATAGCTGATCTTGGATTCGCCGAGCTGGGCCCGGATCTGGTCCATGTCCTGGGCCACGTCGCGGGTGCCCATGTGGGCCAGGAGCGGGCCGGCGTTCCTGGCGCAGGCCGCGGAGAAGTCGCCCCACTGCTTCCAGAGCTTGAGCCGGTTGGCGCTCGCGTCCGGGTCCGGCTGCGGTCCCGCCCAGAAGGACGGATCCACGCAGCTGATGGGCGAGCTGTGCGCGACGCCGCGCGGGTCCAGGCCGATGACGTCGTAGGCGGCCAGCACCTTGGCGGGGAGCCTGGTGTTGCCGGAGGCGTCCGGCTGGGTCAGCCGGCCGATGTAGTCGGCCCCGCCCCTGCCCGGGCCGCCCGGGTCCATGAGCATGACGCCGCGCCGCTTGGCCGGGTCGGTCGCGGCCGACTTGGAGATCAGCAGCGTCGTCGTGCCCGCGGCGGGGTTGGCGTAGTCGACGGGAACCCGCACGTTGGCGCAGGTCAGGTGGGGGTACGGCGTGGCGATGTCCGCCGGGCAGGCCCCGAAGACGAGGGCGGACGACCTCTCGGGCGCCGCCGCCTGCGCCACCGCCGTTCCGCTGGACGCCGCGACGACCAAGGCGGTCACGCCGAGAGAGATGAGCTTACGCATTGAGCCCCTTGCGTACGGATCAGGGTTGACGGCCTGAAGGTAGATCGGCGCGAGGCCCGGCACATCGGTCGCGTGACGGGAACGTACGGGGCGGCATCTGACAACCAGCTGTTGCGGATCAGTCATCTGACCGGTTTCGCCGCCCGGCCCGGTCGACGGCGGTCAGGTCCCAGCACGCGATGCCGGCCGCCGCGAAGCGCGGTGGCGATCCGCGTACCGCCGCCAGGAGCCGCGCTCCCGTGCCGGGGGTTTCCCACAGCTCCAGGTATCGGCGCAGCAGCCGCTCCCCCGGGCCGACGACGTCGCCCTCGTACACCAGCGCCAGCAGGGACCGGGTCGGCGGGTCGACCCGCAGGGCGGCGTCGAACAGCCCGTCCTTGCTGCCTTCGGACTCGCGTTCCGGTACCGAGCGTACTGGTTCATCGTGATTGGTACTCTCAGTACCGGATACCGGCCGATCAGTGTGGGGGTGCCGATGCCGGCCAGCCGCGGAGGGCGCAGGCCCGATCCCGAGGTCGACGAGGCCATCAGGGCGGCCATGGCCGAGCTGCTCTTCGAGCGCGGCCTGGACATGACGTTCGACGACGTGGCGGCACGCGCCGGGGTGGGGCGCACGACGGTGTTCCGCCGCTTCCCGACCAAACGCGCGTTGCTGGTCGAGGCGTTCTCCCAGGTCAGCCTCAAGCGCTTTCACCTGCCCGACACGGGCTCCGTCCGCGACGACCTGTGCGAGCTGCTGACCGTCATCATGCGGGAGTTCGGCAGGCCGCAGTTGCGCATGCTGCTCAGGCAGGGGCTGGGCGAGGCGTGCCGCGACCCGGACTTCACCGGGCTGTTCCGCGACGTCATGGACCGCCGCCTGGAGCTGATCTCCTCGCTGGTGGAGCGGGGGGTCGGGCGCGGCGCGTTCCCGCCGGGCACCGATGCCAGGCTGATCGCCGACCTGATCTCGGGAGTCATCTCCGTCCGCGTCGCCGACGGCAGTCCCCTGCCCGGCGCCGAGGAGATCTCCACCCTGGTCGACGGCCTGCTCCACGGCTTCGCCTCCCCGGTGCCCGGACGCAGGAGGCGTTCCCCGGTCGCGTGACCGATCCGGCCCGCCCGGCGGACCGGTCACGTGCCTGATGCACGACGATCACCGCGTGCTCAATAGTGTGACCCGTCGCGAGATCCGGATCCCCCGAGGAGTGCACCCATGTCGATGACCAAACGTTTCACGGCTGCCCTCGCCACGGTCGCGGCCGTCTCGGCGGCCGGCGTGCTCATGGCCGGCCCCGCCGGCGCGGCCCCGGCGCCGGGCGGGACGTTCGGCGCCTGCGCGGAGCTGGAGGTGACCCACTACGGCTTCGCCAAGGTGGGCAACGACTGCCCGGACTCCATCAAGGGGACCGTCGTCCTGACGGACGGCACCGTCATGCCGTGCCTGTGGATCCCGCCGGGTGGCAGCAGGGGCTTCAGATGGGACGGTCCCGTCCGGGGCGACTACGCCAAGGACTGCCCTGAGGAGTGACGGCGGAGATCCTTGAAGGGCGGGCGGGCCGGCCGGGTCGTGGCCGGCCCGCGGGCTCTCAGCCGGTGAGGCACTCGCCTTCGTCCAGGTCCAGCCTGGCCAGCTCGGCGCGGGAGGCCACGCCCAGCTTCGGGTACGCCTTGTAGAGGTGGTAGCCGATCGTGCGCGGGCTCAGGAAGAGCTGCGCCGCGATGTCCCTGTTGCTGAGGCCGGTGGCGGCCATGCGGATGATCTGCAGTTCCTGCGGGGTGAGCCGGTCCAGCACGCCCTCGGACGGGCGTCCCTCGCCGGTCTGGCGCTCCCCCGCCGCGCGCAGCTCCGCGCGGGCCCGGTCGGCCCACGGGCGCGAGCCCAGCCGTTCGAAGATGTCCAGAGCCGAGCGGAGCTGGCGGCGGGCGTCGGCGCGCCGGCGCAACCGCCGCAGCCACTCGCCGTACAGCAGCTCCGTACGGGCCCGCTCGAACAGCCGGCCGCCGCGCAGGTGCAGGTGCAGGGCCTGCTCGTAGTACCGCTCGGCCTCCTCGTCGGGGGCGAGCAGCGCGCGGCAGCGCAGCGCCACAGCCTCCGCCCACGGGGACGGGGTCTGCGCCGCCCACATCTGCACCCGCTCGGACGCGGCCACGGCGAAGTCGTCGCGGCCGGCCCGCACCGCCGCCTCCACCAGGTCCGGCATGCGGTGCATGACCATGACGGCACGGGCGGCGGGCCCGAACGCGCCGAACTCCTCGGCCCTGCGCAGCGCCGCCTCCGGCCGGCCCAGGCCGAGGTCGAGCAGGTTCAGCGAGACGCAGCGCATGCCCCCGGTGGCGGCGTCCCGGACGTCGGCGATCTGTTCGGCGAGTTTCAGGCACCGTTCCTCGTCGCCTTCGAGCGCGGCCAGGTACGTCAGGACGCCGACGAGCAGGGCCGCGTAGTAGCCCTGATCGGTGTCGCGGGCGACGCGCAGCCCCTCCTCGGCGCTGGCCAGCGCCTCCCGGTGCATCCCGAGGAACATCTGCGACCGCGCCACCAGCGCGAGCGCCAGCGGCAGGAGCCCGATCGCGCCCTGGGCCCGGCACTCGCGCTCGATCGCCACGGCCCTGTCGTGGGCCATCGAGTCGTCGCCGATCACCAGGTCCCAGATGGCGAGCTGGGCGCGCTCCTGCAGCTCCACCGGCTCGGTACGGTCACGCAGGCCCTCGATCATGTCGCGCAGCCACGCCAGGCCGGCCGGCGGCTCCTCGCCCGCCAGGCCCCCCATGCCGGTCAGCACCCGCCTCATCGGCTGGAGCTGCCCGCCCTTCGTGCTGTGCAGCTCGGACACCCGGGTGGCCGTCCGCGCGAGTGCCGCGTAGTCGCTGCCGATCCAGGCGGGGGTGAGCGCCTCGAAGAACAGCGTGATGGCCATGTCCTCGGCCTGGCCGATGATGGCCTCGGCCGTCCCCGCGAGCAGCGCGTGGGCCTTTCCCGCCTCGCCGTGCGCCATCGCGATCATCGCCCGGGTGCGGGCGAGGTAGGCCAGCGCCTTGGGGTCGGCCACGTCCGAGGCCGCCCGGTCGGCCAGGTCGCCCGCGCGCTCGTACAGGCCGGCCTCGGCGGCCGCGGCGGCGGCGAGGGTCAGCCGGCGGCCCCGCTCGCGCGGGTCGGGGCTGAGCTGGGCCGCGCGCTCGCACGCGGCCGACACCGCCGCGTGGCCGCCCCGGGCGCGGGCGTGCTCGGCGCTGCGCTCCAGCGCCGCCGCGCTCTCCTCGTCGGGCCCCGTGGCGGCGGAGGCCAGGTGCCAGGCCCAGCGGTCCACGTCGCCGGGGCGCCCGGCCAGCGTCTCCGCCAGCGCGCGGTGGGCGGCCAGCCGCCGTACCAGGGAGGCGAGGTGGTAGGTGGCGCTGCGGACGAGCGGGTGGCGGAAGACGACGCGCCCGTCGCCGATGTGCACCAGACCGGCGGCCTCGGCGGTGTCGAGGTCCGCCAGGTCCACGCCGAGCTTGCGGGCGGCCGCCAGGATCACGTCGAGGGCGCCGGTGTCGTCCGCCGCGGCGACCAGCAGCACCGTTCGCGCCCCCTCGGGCAGGCGGGCGACGCGGTCGCGGAACGCCTGGTGCACCCGGCCGGAGGCAGGGCTGGAGCCGATGCCGATGGCGTGGATGGGCGCCTCGTCCGTGGATTGCGCCGCGGTGAGCAGGGCGGGCAGCTCCAGCAGGGCCAGCGGGTTGCCCTGCGCCTCCCGCAGGACGCGTTCGCGTGCCCGCGCCGCCAGGTCGCCGGCGTGCGCGGCCAGCAGCTCCGCGGCGCGGGTCGCGTCGAGCCCTGTCAGGCGCAGGTCCGGCACGCCGGCGGCGGGGAAGGCGTGCTCGTCCTCGCGGGCGGCGAAGAGGAGCGCCACCCCCTCGGCGTCCAGCCGGCGAGCCGCGAACATCAGCGCCTCGGCCGAGGCGTGGTCGAGCCACTGCGCGTCGTCCACCAGGCACAGCAGCGGGCGCCGCTCGGCGAGGTCGGCCAGCAGGGTGAGCAGGGCGAGCCCGACCAGGAACCGGTCGCCGTCGTACCCGGGCTCCAGGCCCAGCGCGCCGCGCAGGGCCCGGGCCTGCACCTCGGGCAGCACGTCGATGGTGCCGGCAGCGCCGCGCAGCAGCAGGTGCAGCCCGGCGAAGGGCAGCTCCATCTCCGGCTCGAAACCCGCCCCGCGCAGCACCCGCATCCCGTCGCCCGCCGCCTCCGCGGCGTAGTCGAGCAGTGCCGATTTGCCGATCCCGGCCTCTCCGCGCAGCACCAGCGATCCGCTCTTCCCGGCCCGGGCAGCGGCGAGCAGCCGATCGACCGCCGCCCGCTCCCTGATCCGCCCTATGAGCATGAGCATCCCCATTCGCCCGGCGTCGCCCGGCCACCAGCACAGATACGCGCGACGGCTTCCCCCGCGGTCCCGCCCCCGCGGTCCCTGCCGCGACGGCGTGCCGGTGGGCGGTCCGTGGCTCTCACGGTAGCGGCACAGCTCTCTGTGCGAATCCGTCAAACGACCAGTCAGGCCGCGTTCACTTCCCGCCGGCGACGACGCTCCACTCGACGCCGTACGATGCCAGGCCGTCCAGGAAGGCGGCCGGGTCGAACGCCTGCGCCGGGCTCAGCACCCCGGCCTTGGCCTCGCCCGCGGCCAGGCGGCGCGCCGCCTCGACCGTGAACACCGCGGCGCTCCCGTAGATGTCGTGGGCGTGCACCACGCCGGTGGCGCGCCGGCCGTCCGCGCCGACGGCCTCGGCCACGATGGTGAACTCCGAGACGGGGCGGCGTTCGGCGGAAGGGCCCTCGGGCAACCGGCCGATGATGGCGTCCCACTGGTCGGCGGGTGCCTGCATGAGCGAGACCAGCTCCGGGCCGAACACGGCCGCGTCGGTGATGATCTCGACGCGGCGGGCCCGCACGTGGCGGGGCACGGTCACGATCTCCGCGCCCGGCCACCGCGTCGTCGGCCGCTCCTCGCTCTGGCCGGGGAAGGTGAACGACGTGCGCTTGACGGCCAGGCCCTCGGCGGACCGCCACCGCCCCTCCTCGTAGGCGAGGTCGCCGTCCAGCAGTACCTGGAGCGAGGATCGGATGGTGCCCCGGGTCATGTCGAAGTCGTTGGTCTGGTAGGCGATCGTCAGCTCGTCCAGCGGCTCCACCTCGGCGCCCGCGAGGTGCGCGATCATGTCGCCCGGCAGGATGTCGAAGCCCACCGCGGGGACGACGCACACGCCGGCCTCCTCGGCCTGCCCCGCGTAGGTGTCGAAGACGTGCCGCAGGAACAGCTGCTCGGCGGAGGTGTCGACGTAGTGGGCGCCGGCCGTGATGGCCGCCCGCACGACCGGGTCGCCGACCTGGGAGAACGGCCCGGCGCAGCCGATGACCACGTCGCAGCCGTCGAAGGCGTCGGCGAGCGCCGGGACGTCGTCCGCGTCGGCCACCACGACCTCGGCTCCGCCGGCGACCTCCCGCAGCCGGGACGCGTTCCGCCCGGAGACCACCACGTCGAGCCCTCTGCGGAGCGCTTCGGCCGTGACCAGTCTCCCGGTATAGCCGCTCGCCCCGTACACCGCGACCTTCATGTCGAGAACTCCTTGCTCGTCGTGATCGGTACCCCGACCCTAGAAGCGTACGATCGTACTTGTCAATGCGATCGGTCGTATTCCGACGTAGGATGACGGCATGCCGACGACCCGCCCCGGAGACGAACGCCGCCGCGCCATCCTCCAGCGCGCGCTCAACGTGGCCACCCTCGACGGCCTGGAGGGCATCACCCTGGGCAAGCTCGCGACGGAGCTGGGCATGAGCAAGAGCGGCGTCCAGGGCCTGTTCGGCACCAAGCAGGACCTGCAACTGGAGATCGTGGCGGCGGCCACGCACGTCTTCCAGGAACGGGTCCTGGGCGTGGCCGAACGCGCCGACGACGGCCTACCCCGCCTGCGCGCGCTGGCCGACGCCTGGATCGACTACCTCGACACCTTCGAGGGCGGATGTTTCTTCTGCGCCGTCGCCCCCGAGTTCGACGACCGCGACGGGCCCGTACGCGACGCGATCGCCGAGGTCGCGCACACCAGTGACAGGATCCTGCGCAAGCAGATCCGCCTCGCCCAGCGCCTGGGCGAGCTGGCCGACGACGTGGACGCCGACCAGCTCATCTTCGAGATCCACGCCGCCGTCCTGCAGGCCAACTACGCCCGCAGGCTCCTCAACCGGCCGGACGCCTACGACCGCGCGCGCCGCGCCATCCACGACCGCCTCGACCGCGCCCGGCCCGCGCGGAGGTAGCTCGAAGAAGGAAGACCCGGCCGTCTCCGTGGCCTCCCGCACCCGCGCCACGGCGATACCCGACGAGGTTCTCGTGACCCCTACGGACCGCGACGCCGCGCGGCTTGTCACACCGAGCCGCCCTGCCCCGTCCATAGCGCGAGCAACTCACCGTCGAAGGGATCGACATGAATCTCCTCCGCAGATCCGTGACCGCGGCGCTCGCCGCCGCGACCGCGATGACCACGGCGTTTCCGGCGTCCGCCCAGGCCGAGCCCTACCCTTGCGACACCTGGTGCCAGGCCGCCTTACGACAGCAGCAGGCCAACGCCCTGCCCCGCACGCGTTTCTACGACACCACCGCCCCGCTGCCCTGGGCGCCGGCGGGCACCCTGATCCGCCAGGAGGCCGCGAGGGACCACGCCGTCGCGGGCCGTACGTTGCCGGCCACCCGCCTGCTCTACCATTCCCGCACGGCCGACGGCCGCGATCGCGCGGCCTCCGGGGTGGTCCTGCTCCCGGAGGGCAGAGCCCCGAAGGGCGGCTGGCCGGTGGTGGTGGACGCCCACGGGGCCAGCGGGACCGCCCGTGGCTGCGCCCCCTCGCTGATGCGCGACCTCTATCACGGCGACCAGATGGCCCGCTTCCTCGACCGGGGCTACGCCGTGGTCGCCCCTGACTACGCCGGCCTGGGCACGGACGGAGGGCACGCGCTCGGCGACAAGACCGCCGCCGCCAACGACGTCATCCACGGCCTGCGTGCGGCTCGCCACGCCGTACCCGGCCTGTCGCGGAGCTGGGTCGTCTGGGGCCACTCGCAAGGAGGGGCGGCGGCGCTGTCCGTCGCCGAAACGCAGGCCGACCGGCCTGAGCCCGGCTACCTCGGCGCCGTGGTCACCTCACCCGGCGCGAACCTCACCCAGATCGTCCGCCACGCCGCCCAGCAGCCCGGGCTCGGCGGCTTCGTCCCGCTGATCGCCGCCGGGGCTCGGGCGGCCGACCCCGGCCTGCGGTTGTCGCGGCTGCTGACACCGCAGGCGATGGACCGGCTGGAAGCGGTGGAAAGCCAGTGCCTGGGCGTGGTCGCGGCCGTCTACAACGACCTGACCGGCTCCGCGCTCGTCCGGCCGGGATACCTCACCGACCCGCGCTTCGCCCGCTTCCTCGAACGCAACAGCACAGGGCAGAGCCCGGTGGCCGGCCCGCTGCTGCTGCTCCAGGGCGAGGCCGACACTCTGGTCACCAAGGCCATGACCGACGAGGTGGCCGGCTCACTGTGCCGCGCCGGCGCGCGCGTCGACTACCGGACGTATCCAGGGCTGGCGCACGACACCTATCCCGGCCAGGTCACCGGCATCGACGACGGCGCCATGCCCGACATCCTGGAATGGATCGGCGACCGGTTCGCCGGCGGACGGGCCGCCTCGACCTGCCCCTGACCGCTCCAGTACGTCCGGTGATCACGATGCCTGCGCGGGCCTCCCGCCGGGCCGGACGGAAAGACCCGCGGTGACCAGGCCGCCGGCCCCCGCCAGCGCCAGGAGCACGGCCTCGGCCCACAACGCCGTGCCGACGCCCTCCAGGTCATCGCTGACCCGCGGCCGCACGCGCCGCCGCGGGTCCACCATCACCTCGACGGTCGTGCCGGCCCTGGCCTCGCACGCCGCCCGATCCGGCTGGGTGTCGACGGGGAAGTCGTCCGTCCACTGATCGGCGAAGACGCCGCCCAGGACGTACGTGCAGCGCACGCCGCGCCTGGCCTTGTCCACCTGCACCAGGGAGATCCGCGCCCGCTCGGGCACGCCGTACCAGTGCTGGTACGCCTGCTCCAGGTGGACGGCCGCGTTCACGCCGAGACCCGCGCCGAGCAGCATCGCGGCGACGAAGCAGCCGACCAGCGGCGCCGGATCACGCCTCGCGGCCGAGAAGACGCCGACCACGGCACCCAGCACCGCGCCCAGCACGATGCCGGCGGCGATGGACACGACCAGCGCCAGAGCCGCCCAACCCATACTGGCCGTGGCCGCGAACACCCCCACGGTCGCGCTCACGGGCAGCAGGCAGACCAGCAGGAAGGCGGCACCGGCCAGCAGGGCCCGCGGCACCGCGCGCGGCCCTCCGCCGGCCGGCGGTGACGGGTCAGCCATCCGCGCCACGGAGCTCCCGCCGGAAGATCCCGCCCAGAGCCGAGCGCGGCACCGCCTCGACGAACCGCACCTGACGCACCTTCCCGTACGGAGCCGCGACCCCCGCCGCGTACGCCATCACATCGTCCTCGCCCAGTTCGCTGCCCGGCCGCTTGACCGCGAATGCCCTCGGCACCTCGTCGCTCCCGCATCGTACCTATCGGCGGCGGCGGCGACGGCGACGGCCTCGCGAGCGAGCGGCACCTGCACACCCCTTGTACTTGATCGGCTCCTTGGCCCGATCGACGACGAAGAGCCAGCCGTCGCCGTCCACACGCCCCACGGCTCCACGCCGTCTCCGATCATGGCGGCCGTCACCGGGACGGCCCAGACAGCCCTTCATCACCAGACGGCCGCGGATGGCGGTCTCCCCGGCTTCGCCTGGCCCGGCGTCCCGGCCGGGGCGGCCAGATCGAGCAGCCGCGGTTCGGTGCCCGGCGGCGGCCACCGCGGACACCGGCGTGATCACCGCCCCGGCTCACACGGCGCCGTAGAGCACCACTGAACAGAGGACGGAGTCGGGGCTGTGAACGGCTGGCACGTCCCCCTTTCGCAACCCGCCCGATCAGCAGGCCGATCGGGCGCTGTCACGCCTGTCGCAGGATGTTCCGGGCGAGGCCGAGCAACGCCTTCTTCGCCTCCGCCATCCTCCGGAACTCCCCGGGATGCTGCCGGATGACGCCGAGCTGGACGCGGCGGTCGGCCTCGGCCCAGATCGGGATGAGGTTCGTCTTCTGTTTGCAACGTATGTCCGCCCGCGCCACGGCCCGCTCCCGGTCCGACGGTTGCTCGGTCTTCCACCACGCGCCGTCACCGACCGCCTCGAACGGGCCGGGATAGAGGTACCCGGCCTCTTTCATGCAGGCGCTCCACTCCCGGATCACGGCGAGGACTTCGGGCGCGCGCTGGGCCGCCTCGAACGCCTGCGAGGAGTACCTGTTGAGCGGCTCCAGCCAGTCCTGGGGCGCCTTGCCCGTCACCTGGGCGCGAGCGCGGCCCCGGCAGCCACCGTGGTGCCCTTTCGCGCCGTCGAGGGTCAGTTTCTCCCCGGACGGGAGTTTCTCCCGGGCGGCCCACACGGCGTTACGACGCGCCTGCGCGGCGGTGGGCGACGGCAGGTGGTAGCCGTAGCGGGCGGCGTCATCAGCGTCCATGATCCCGTAGCGGCGCGCGTGGGGCGACCTCGTTCCCGCGGCCGAGGGCGCGGGCAAACTCTGCCAGGTCAGCCCCTGCTCGCGCATGCAGGCACCGATCAGGACGTCCTGCGCGGCCTCGATGGTGTGGACGTCGAACTGCGAGAGCTCGTATGCGTCGAAGGGCAGGCTCATCGCGGCGGAGGCCGGCTCGGCAGGCGAGACGTCGGAGACAGAGAGGTGACAGACGACAGCGGCCGCGGCGATCAGCGGCAGCGCCGTCAGGGTGATGAGGAGGGGGCGCGCCATGAGGGGCATGAGTCCTCCAGAACGAGATGCCGGGGTTCGCCGGCGGGCTCCGACACTAGGAGCCGGCGCTGACCGGCCGCATCCGTCACGTAACTAGTCATGATCACCGGAGACCGCCCGCTCACGGCGGACTCATGGCCCGCTTCCGGCGTGGCCGTACCCCGTCCTCGAACCCGGAGGCGTCGGCGCCAGGGGCCCCGCGTCCCGGACGAGCAGGAGCAGGGATGGGGAGCGGTCTGGGGGTATTCGTCCATCATGACGGCCGCGTAGTAGCCGGCCGGTGCCGGGCAGAGGCATGCGCGCGGTGACCGACGACACGTTGACGATTTCCCGCGCAGGCAGCATCACTGCGTTGCGTACGTCGTCGAGCATGCCCTCGGCGTTGACCTGGGCCTCGCGACAGGCGCCCGCCGTTACACGAAAAGAATCGAACTGGGTGTGTCGCGTCCAGTGCCGATGCCGATGTTGAGGTCGGGCTCGCAGTAGTTCTCAGGGAACGCCGACACCTCGCCCGCGTAACCGATCTTGGTGTACAGGCCGACGGTCCGGTTGCTGTAGTTGCACGCCGACTCGGCGTCGTTGTCGACGGGAATGTCGGTACCGTCCCACCTGTCGTTCCTGAAGCTGGAGTCGCTGCCGCTGTACGACTTCCGGTAACTGGTGTACGCCTGGTTCTCCCAGAGCCAGAACCGGCCCGATCCGGCGAGCGCGGCAACGGCACCCGGGACCTCACTTGGGGCGCTCTCGGGCGTGTCGCCAGAATTTTCGGAAATACCGGCCGGCAGGTCCCAGCCGTTCCCGTTCGTCCCCAGGGCAGGATCGGCGCTGGCGGGCATGGCCGTGAGCGTGCCGGCGATCGAAATCGCGGCCACGGTCACGACCGAGGCCGTGAAAAACGTCCTCAACGGCATGAGTTCTCCTTGGAACTGTCGTTTTCTCTGTCGGCGTTGACGCTAGAAGCGACGGTGGCCTGGGGCATCTGTCATGCGACTGGTGCCGGGTGACCGCCGCCAGGGCGACGATCGCGCCGGTCGCGCGACAGATTCGATCGATTTCCGCCGCCCCTAGCGTTGAGGACCACACAGCACCTGGACATCCCAAGGAGAACGCATGCCTTTGAAGAGGCGGTTCGCAGCTTGCGCCGCAACCGTAGCGGCGGCCTCGGTCGCATTCGCGGCCTTACCGGCCGGCGCTGACTCCCCCGTCGCTGGACGCGGGGCCGTTGTCCTCGGAGAGGCGCGGACCGCCTCGGGCGACGACGTCGCGGCAGCCGCGTCGGGCCTGTTCTGGCTCTACAACAAGGTCGGCTATACGGGCAGCGCCACCACCTACAACGGCGACGACGCCGACTTCAGCGACAACCGGTGGCCAGGTACTACCACCTCGATGAACAACGGCGCCGACTCGGCGCGGAACTACAGCGATCGGGACGTCTACTTGTTCACGAAGCCGGGCTACGCCGGTGCCGGGCTGAGATTTCCGCCGGAGAAGGGGATACGCGATCTGGACGATTTCCCCGACTTCGGGCGCAACACCGCCAGCTCCGTCTCGTTCGAGTAGTCAACCCTTTGGGCGGTGGCCGCGCGGGACGAGCGCGGCCACCGCCCGGCGTGCCGTGAACGCGCCGCGGAATCAGCGGCCAAATGGTCCCCAATCGGCGTTGTACTTCCTGTCGGCATCGAGCCCGTTCTCGTTGAAGAGGCTCACGTGACCTACTGCCCGTTTGCCGATGACGAGATCGCCGCTTCCCAGGATTACGTAGGAGTGGTTCCGGATCGGGACGACGTAGCTCCGGGGCGATGCGCTCGAACCGATCAGGGAGGTCTTCCGGCTTCCTGTTCGAGAAAGAGGTCGGATCCTCATCGCCGGTGCGGTTGTGAACGAGTACTGATGTGGCGCCTGCCAGCACGTGATAGGTGTGCAGATCAGCGATATTCAGAGCGCTATTCAGATCGTGCGGACGCTGCGAGTCCGTCCATCTCTCGACGGCTCTGATCTGGACGTGGGTTCCAGCGGCCGACGGAGGCCCCGTGCCATTCGCCGGGCCGGAGAGCGTCGGCGGTGACCCATTCGCTCACCGGAGTCATCCGGAAAGGGTGGTGCTGGTCGCGATGACCGTGTCGCCGGCCTTGACGTCCTTGACGGGCTTGCCGAGGACCTGGCGGCCTTGCCCAGACCGCCGGACGCCGGGGAGAGCGCGGTGAGCGGGGTGCCGCGGGCCGCCGAAGGGCACGGTGCGGCGCTGGGAGAGTTTCCCGGTCGCGGCGTCCACGGCGAGGTCGCCGGTGGCCGTCGGTGCCGGTCACCTTGGCGAGGTGGCTTCGGCGTCCCAGTCGGGAGTCTGGCCCTTCCCGGCGACGCCGCAGGAGCGGGTGTTGCCGGTCTCGTCGTGGTCGAAGGAGTGCCAGTACGGGGCGAGCAGGCCGAGGAGGTGGCTGGGCAGGAGGTCGTGGCCTGGGCCCCCGCCTCGGTCAGGCGGCGCAGGTGGTCGTAGGCGAAGCACTGGGTGCCGGTGCCGGAGGTGGACATGCCCGACACCGACAGGACGTTGCCCGCCGGGTCGTATTGGAGGAGGTCCTCGACCGGTAGGTCCCGGCCTTGCCGTCCTCGGTGCAGGAGGCGCGATCACCTCAGCGTTGCTCGCGGACAGGGTGGGGGGCGGCGCAACGGCCGGATCTCGTCCGCCAGGTCGTCGGCGGTCCGGGGGTGGACAGCGCTTCCTGGGTGCCGGGGGCGCAGGGCCACAGGGCCTCCACGACGGACGCGTACATGCGCGCCTTGATCTCGCCGAGCCCGGGACCCGCCCGGTGGTTGTGGTCCCGGGCCATGTCCACGGCGAGCTGGCGCATCGTGTCCACGTCCGCGATGCGGTCCACGATCTCCGCGGCGAGGGCGTCGTAACCGTCGAAGCGGCGGGCGGTGACCACGACCTCGTGCGCGACCTGAGCGGTCAACCGTGCCCGGACCAGCGCGGACACCCCGGCCGTGAAGGGCAGGCCGGCCTCGCTCCCGGGCAGCCACCACGAGCCCCGGTCGCGGCGCATCACCCGGAAGTCGTGGGCCAGCGAGAGCACGGCACCGGCCGCGCACGTGTGCCCCTGCAGCGCCGCGACGGTGACCACGGGGAAGGTCAGCATGCGCGCGAGCAGCCCCTGGACGTCCGCGACGTACTCCTGCCCGGCTCCGCTCGCACCGCACACCGCGCCGCCCAGGGACAGGCCGCTCGAAAAGGAGTCGTTCTCCGTGAACGTCACGAGAGATCGCGGCCCGTCGCGCGTCTCTATTTCGTCGAGCAGGTCGTGCACGGCGTCGATCCAGGCAGGATGCATGCAGTCCTCGTCATCCCGGATGTCGAGAATGAAGACATCGTCCTGTCGATCGAGCACGGGCATGACCGCTCCTCACAACGCCGTTTTATGACGCCATCGTGAGCGGCGCAGGTCCGGCACGCATCTGTCGGGTGACTGGTCCGCCCGGCGGGGAGCCCCTGGCCCGGCACCGGTCACCTGACGGATTCGGCGCGGGCGGGCCCGCCGTTAGCCTCCGCTGAGGACGCACGGCTGAGGACGCACGGCTGAGGACGGGACTGCCGGATGGACGAGAAGGACCAGCCGCCCGCGAGGGCCCTGGGCAGGCGGTCGGCGGCGTCCAGGGCCGCCGTCGACGAGATCCTGGAAGCGGCGCGGCAGGGTTTCGCCGAGCGGGGTTACGCCCTCACCTCGATTCGCGAGATCGCGCGCCGGGCCGGCGTGGACCCCGCGCTGGTCCTCTACTACTTCGGCGACAAGGCCGGCCTGTTCCGCGCCGTGGTCCGGCCCGCGTGGGAGGCGCTGCGCGACGCGGCGAACACGGCCTCCACCCATGACGCGGAGAGGACGCGCGCGCTCGCCGACCTGTGGCTCGCCGGCCTGTGGGAGGACCCCGTCAAAGCCCGGGCGATGCGCATCCTGCTCAAAGGCGTGTGCGCGGAGGACGGGCTGCTGGAAGCGGTGCCCGGCATCTTCGGCGACGCCCCGGTCCCGCTCCGGGACGGCGTGCTCCAGTCCGCCCTCCTCGGCCTCGCCGTGCTGCGTCACGTGATCCGGCTCGAACCGCTGGCGTCCGCCGACCCGGGGAGCCTCGTCGAGCTCCTGCCGGACGAGCCCTGACCCGGCCTCGCCTTCCGTCACGCCCCCTCGGGGTCGCCGACCTGGAGGACGACCTTGCCCGTGGTGCGTCCCTTCGCCACCAGGTCGTGGGCCGCGGCCGTCTCCTCCAGCGGGAACTCCCGCTCCACGTGCACCGCGAGCCGGCCCTCGCGATACAGCCGCGAGAGCGACTCCAGCCCGCTCGCGTCCGGCTCCACCAGGTACGCCAGGGCCCGCACCCCCAGCTCGCCGGCCCGTTCGGTCATGCCGGGCGTCCAGGCTCCCTGCCCGCTCACCATCAGCCCGCCCTGGCGCAGCGACTCCAGGGTCCGCAGCCCGGTGTCGCCGCCGAACATCTGGATGGCGACGTCCACGTCCTGGATCGCCTTCGTCACGTCCACCGCGGTGTAGTCGATCACCTCGTCGGCACCCAGCCGGCGCACGAAGTCGTGCTTGGCCGCGCTGGCCGTACCGATCACATGAGCTCCGCGCGCCTTGGCGACCTGCACGGCCAGATGCCCCACTCCCCCGGCCGCCGCCGCCACCAGCACCCGGCTGCCCGGACCGACCTCGGCGATGTCGACCGCCATCTGCCACGCCGTCAGCCCCGCCAGTGGCAACGCGGCCGCCTCGGTGAACGACATGCCCTCCGGCATCAGCGCCAGGTGCCTCGACGGTGCCGTCAGGTACTCGGCGTACGCGCCGGCCTGGCGCGGGAACCACGGCATGCCGAACACCCGATCCCCCTCCTTGAACCGGGTGACCCCGTAACCCACCCCGGCCACGACTCCCGCCACGTCCCAGCCGTTGACGAAGGGCAGGCTCAGCACCCGGTTGTAGGCCACGCCCATCCGCGTGTAGACGTCCACCGGATTGATCCCCGCCGCGACCACCTTGACCAGCACCTCGGTCGGGGCCGGCTTCGGCGCCGGCAGGTCGACGACCTCCAGCACCTCCGGACCGCCCCACTCGCGCTGTCGCACCGCACGCATGTTTCTCCTCACGTTCAGCTTGCTGGTTTGTGAAGCTATTACGGGATATGTCCGGTGGAATCTGTACGACGACCTGCGTCAGGCCGGCTGCGAGGCGTGCGCGTCCAGCAGGAGCCGGGCCACCTCGCGCGGATGGGTGCTCATCGCGTCGTGCGGGCCGTCCAGGGGCAGCGTGCGGTATCCGACCGCCTTCCCGAACCGGTCGAACGGGAAGGTCACAGGACGGCAGTAGATCGCGGTGCCGGGGATCTGGTCGACGGCTCCGCTCAGCCGGGTCGCCTCGGTGAAGGTGCGCAGCGGCTGGGGCCGCAGGCGCCGCGCCAGCAGGCGGGCCTCCTCGGCGTCGGTGATGCCGAAGCGCTCCGGCTGCGGGGCGGGCACGTGGCGGCCGTCGGCGCTGGCGCGGGCGCCCCTGGTGATCGCGGTGACGAAGGGGTCGGGTGCCAGGCTGAACAGGCTCTCGCCGTCGTCGCCGGCCCAGCCGTCGATCATGATGACGTGGCTCACCAGGCCGGGCCGCGCGTCGGCCGCCTGGCGGACGACGAGGCCCGCGTAGCTGTGCCCGACCAGCACCACGTCGTCGTGGGTGGCCACGTCGTCCAGGGCGGCGAGGATCTCCTGGACGTGGGTGCTCAGACCGGCGTCGCCTTCCAGGGTCAGGGCGGGGGTCATGGTCCGCGCTCCGGCCTCGTGCAGGAGCGGGGTGACGCGATCCCATGCCCAGGGGCCGTACCAGGCGCCGTGGACGAGAACGAAGGTGGTCATGCTGATCCTTTCGAGTGCAGGAGAGGGAGAACGGTGCCGGCGAACTCCTCCAGGGCCGCGCGATGGTCATCGACGGCCAGGCGGATCACCAGGTGCCGGGCACCGGCTTCGGCGTAGGAGGTGAGCCAGTCCGCGGCCTGGCGAGCCGGGCCGGCGAACATGGCCTGGATGGTCTCGACGGCTTCCAGGGGAGCGTTGTAGTACGGCTCGATGCTGGCGCGCAGGCGCTCGCGGGCACGTCCGGGGTCTTCGTCCAGGCAGAGCGTCGCGTACAGGGCGGGCGTGACGGCCCGCGTCGCGTGCTGCCCGATGAAGGCCCGTTCGCGGGCGTAGGCCGGCACGCGGGGCGGGTAGGACAGCCAGCCGTCGGCCAGGCGGGCGACCCGCCGCAGTGCCGGCTCGCCGCCGCCGGCGAGCCAGATCGGCGGGCCGGACGGACCGGCCGGTGCGGGGGCCAGCCTCACGTCGTGGAAGGTGACGTGGCGGCCGGTGTAGGAGACCTCCTGGCCGCTCCACAGGCGTCGCATCGCCTCGATCGACTCCTCCAGCAGCGCGATGCGGTGCTCGAAGGCGACTCCGACCGCCGCGAACTGGGCCTTGGTGGCGGCGTTGGGGAACCCGCCGCCCATTCCGACGATCAGCCGCCCGCCGGAGAGCCGGTCCAGGGTGGCGAGCTGATGTGCCAGCAGGACCGGGTGGCGGAGCGCGGGCAGCAGCACCGCGGTACCCACGGTGATCCGGCTGGTGGCGGCGGCCACCGCCGACAGGAGAAGCAGGGGGTCGGCGCGGGGCCTGGTCAGCGGGCTGTCGCCGGCCCAGACCGAGTCCAGGCCGAGGGCTTCGGCCTGGACGGCCTGGTCCACGAGCCGCTTCAGATCGTGGTCGCCGCGCACGGCGTGGTCCCGTGTCGGCAGCAGGTAACCGACCTTCAGTGGGGCCATGACTCCCTCCCGTCGTCGTGGGTTTCTCATTTAAGCATGAGTTTCCTGATTTTGAAGTACGTGGTTTTGTAACAGGAAGCTGACGAGTACGGCGGGGCGGCCAGTCGCTTCGGTCGCTCGTCGCGGAGATGTCCCGCGCGGCACCAGTCACTCGACGGATTCGGCGCCGGCCGCCCGAGCTCCCGGCCGCGCCAGAGGCTTGACACGCCACGGGTCCTGCGAGCACCGTCGAGAGCGGTCAACGATCACGAACGCCTGCATGGAATCCGACTTCCCAGGAGTTGAGGGTGACGGAAAAGGCTGGGCTGGAAAGGCGAGCGCCGGCGGGCATCGACACCACACGCCCCACGTCCGCGGGCATCTACAACTACGTCATCGGCGGCGAGGACCACTTCCCGGCCGATCGCGAGGCCGCCGAGGCGATGCTGGCCGGCAACCCCTATACGGCCGTCGGCATGCGAGCCACCAGGGCGTTCCTGCGGCGGGCGGTCCGGTGGCTCGCCGATCCCCGCCACGGCGCCGTCGACCAGTTCCTCGACATCGGCTCCGGCTTCCCCACCGCCGGCAACGTGCACGAGATCGCCCAGAGCGTCGATCCGGACGCTCGCGTCGTCTACGTCGACTACGACCCGACCGTGGTGGCCTGCGCCCGCGCGCTGACGGCCGGCGACGACCGCGTACGCGTGATCGAGGGCGACCTCCGGCGCGTCGAGGACATCCTCGACCATCCCGACGTGCGGGGCTTCCTGGACTGGCGCCGGCCCGTCGCCCTCGTCCTGAACGCGGTCCTGCACTTCGTCACCGACGAGCAGGACCCGCAGCGGCTCATCGCCACCGTACGCGACCGGATGGCACCGGGCAGTTTCCTCGCGCTCAGCCACGGCTCGATGGACGGCCTGGACGAGATCCTGCTCCCGGACCAGGTCCGGACGGCCGAGGAGCAGTACCGGCGGTCCGCCGACCCGCTCGTGCTCCGCACCCACGACCGCATCCAGCGTTTCTTCGATGGCTTCGTCCTGGTGGAGCCGGGTTTGGTCCACGCACCGCGATGGCGGCCCGACGGCACGGACGACGACGGCGGCCTCCCGCCGGAGGTGTCCGGCGTCTACGGAGGCGTCGCCCGTCTGCCGGCCCGCGCGACCGGTCCGTGAGCCCCGCAGGGCACGCCCGGCGACCTGTCGTGGGAGGTCCACCGCGACACGCTGATCGAGCAGTGCGAGCAGGGTGTCGACTCCATGACCGTGCACGCCGGGGTGCGGCTGGCGTACGTGCCGCTGACCTCCCGCCGCAGGACGGGCATCGTGTCCCGGGGCGGCTCCATCATGGCCGCCTGGTGCCCGGCGCACCACCGCGAGAGCTTTTCTGTACGAGCATTTCGCCGAGCTGCGCACGCTCGGCGAGCTGACCGCCGTCGCCCCCGGCTACGGCCACATCACCTCCGGCATCGGCGTCGCCATGATCGGCTGGTTCGGCACCGCCATGCTCTGCTGCGTCACCCCGAAGGAGCACCTGGCCTGCCCGGCCGGGACGACGTCAAGACCGGCGTCATCACCTACAAGATCGCGGCGCACGCCGCCGACCTGGCCAAGGGCCACCCGCTCGCCGACACCTGAGACACCGACGCCTGGCACACCGGCACCGGGGACGCCGACGCCTGGGACACCGACGCCTGGGACACCGACGCCTGGGACGCCGGCGCCTGGGACGCCGGCGCCGGGGACAAGGTGACGGGCGGGGCTACCGGCTCGGGCCGGCCGGACGCGGCTCCCGGTGCGGCGGCGACGTCGTGGCCCAGGGCACGAGGGCGGGTGCACGCTCGGCGAGCTGGGCCAGGGTGGGAGCCGCGGCACCGCCCTGGCCGGTGACCGACAGGGTGCCGCAGAGCGTGGCGAGCGCGGTGCTGTCTGCCAGGCCGAGCCCGTAGAGGTGGCCGGCGACGAACCCCGCGTCGAAGCAGTCGCCGGCGCCGATCGTGTCGCAGACGCTCACCGCCTCGGCGGTCGTCGCCACGCGCCCGGTGGGGTCGGCGGCGATCGCGCCATGCGGCCCGTTCTTGATCACTACGGTGGGCGTGAGCGCGCGGAGGCGGTCGAGAGCGACATGGACGTCGTCGTGCCCGGTGAGGCGGCGTGCCTCGGCGGCGTTGGGCGCGAAGATGTCGACGGCCGCCAGCCGGGGCCCCACGGTGAGCTCGGTGAGCAGCACGCAGGCCGGCCGCCGGGCCAGGACGACGTCGGTCACGTCGCGCGGGGGGAGCGGCTCCCTGAACGAGACGAAGCCGCGCTCGCCCGCGTGGGACATCGCGACGGTGAGGTTGCGTACCGGGGAGGAGCGGAGCAGGTAGGCGGTGGTGTCGAGGCCCTCGGCGCGAGCGGTGTCGAGGGTGAGACGGCTGTAGGGGTCGTTCCCGAGCTCCGCGGCCCAGGCGGCGGGGACGCCGAGCCGGTGCAGCGCGCGCTGGTGGGTGAAGGCACCGCCCGGCAGGGAGGCCGTCTGCGTGCCGAAGACCTCCTCACCGGGCTGCGGCCAGCGGGGCAGGCCGGCGAAGACCAGGTCGAGGTAGTAGTCGCCGACGACCAGTACGGAGAGGCCGGCGGGAAAGGCGCTCATCGCCACTCGCCGATGTGGTCACGGTGGGCGGCGAGATAGTCGTCGGCCAGGGCGGCGGCCCGGGAGAAGGACACCACGAGCGGGTGGGCCATCAGCGCCTGCACCGCCAGACGCCGGGACCGGGCCGCGACGGCCTGGACGGTGAGCCGTTCGAAGAGCTTCACCTGCCGGATGAGGCCGGCCTGGGGTTCCGGCACGGCCCCGATCGGGAGCGGCCGGATGCCGGTGCCGTCGGCGACCACGCTGATCTCGGCGACGTCCGCCGGGGCCAGGCAGTCCAGCCGGCCCTCGCCGGGCACGTTGGCCGCGCAGTATCGAGCCGGGCCGCCGGTCAGGGCGGCCATGAGGTCCAGGGCGACGGCGGCGTACCCCTCGCTCCCCTCGCCCAGGGTGCGCTCCCCGGCCACCGACGAGTCCGGCTCGGCGTAGCTCATGTACGTGGAGCGGCGGCCCGCCTCGTAGGCGCGGTAGACGGCGACGGCGTCCCGGTGCTGCCCGGGGCCGACGCGCGCGAGCTCCTTCAGCAGGTCGGCGTTGCGCCGGGCGACTTCCCGGCCGCGGCCGGCGCTCTCGGCGCCGGTGTGGGCGACGGCCTTCTCGGCGAAGTAGTAGTAGTAGTACAGGTACTCGTTGATCCACATGCCGCACAGCTCGCTCAGCTCGGCGGGGAAGAAGCGCTGGAGCGTCGTGGCGCGGAAACCGGGGTCGGTCAGCAGCGGCGCGAGCAGGTCATGGCCCTGCTGGTCGCGGACGGCCCGGGCCCACGACAGGTGGTTGAGGCCGAACACCTCGGGCCTGAGGTCGTTGGCGTCGAGCCGGTGCGCCGCGGCCACGGCGTGCTGGGCCAGGTTGGCGCTGTCGCAGATGCCGACGGTCCGCTCGTGCCCGGCGTCGCGGAGGGCCTGGGTGACCAGTCCGGCGGGATTGGTGAAGTTGAACAGCCAGGCCCGGGGGCTGCGCTCGGCGAGCAGTTCGGCGTAGCGGAGGATGACGGGGATCGAGCGCAGCGCCATGGCGAAGCCGCCCGGGCCCGTGGTCTCCTGGCCGAGCACGCCGTGACGGGCCGCGATGCGCTCGTCGGTGACGCGTGCGGCGTCCCCGCCCACCCGTACGGTGGTGACCACGAAGTCCGCGCCCTCGAACGCCTCGCGTACGTCGGTGGTCATCGTCACGCGCACGTCGCTGTGACCTCGCGCCAGATGTGCCGCCACGCCGCCGAGCAGCCGCAGCTTGTGCTCGTCGACGTCGAGGAGCGTGATCTGCTCCAGTCCCAGCTCCTCGGCGCGCATCGCCGCCGACTCCACGAACAAGGGGCCGCGGACACCGCCGCCGCCCACCAGGGTGAGCCTGTTGCCACTCAAAGGGTCAGTTCCTTTCGTCGTCACCGTGTGCCCCCGGCCGCGCGGTCACCGTGACCGCGCCCTGGTGGGCCGGCAGGTCCTGTCCGATGCGGATGGGCAGCCGCCACGGATGATGCAGGGAGCGGGAGAACTCGATCACGCGGTGGTGCTCGTCCCAGGTCAGCTGATCGACGCTCAGGCCCAGCGGCGGGTCACCCAGCTCCAGTTCCCTGGCCTCCTGCGCGTCGGCCAGCCGGGCGCTCACCGTCGTGTCGGCCTTGACCGGACGCAGCCCGTAGCGATCCTGGAGCTGCTCGAACAACGAGGCGCGCGTGAAGTCGGTCTCCGCCAGCCCGGGCACCAGGGCATGCGGCAGCCACACGCGTTGCACCGTGAGGGGCACTCCATCGCCCATGCGCACCCGCGCGAGGTGGACCACCTCCGCGCCGGTCGTCAACCGCAGTCGCGCGGCCACGACCGGCGAGGCCGCCCGCACCGAGCAGTCGAGCACGCGGCTGCTCGGGTCGACGCCGTCGTTCGTCATCGCCTGGGTGTGGCTGAGCAGCGCGCGCAGCTCCTGCGGCTCGGGCCGGGGCGCGACGAAGAAGCCCTTTCCCGGGGCGCTGGCCAGATAGCCCTCGGCGACCAGGTCGCGCAACGCCTGCCGGACGGTGATGCGGCTGATGTCGAGCTGGGCGATCCACTCCCGCTCCGACGGCAGCCGGGTTCCCTCCCGCCAGACGCGCCCGTCGATCAGCTCCCAGATGTGCTCCTTGACCTGCTGGTACAGCGGGACCGGAGAATGTTTGTCCACCTCGAACACTGTCCTCCCATAACTGGACATATCTAGTTATGGCAGGCGGTTCGGCGTGCGGGCGAGCGCGGTGAGGGCCAGGCCGCACAGAGCGACGGCGAACAGCAGGGCGTACGTGCGCTGGAACCCCTGCATGAGCTGCCCGAGCGCCACCGGCGACAGGCTGGACAGGGTCCCGGCGCCGACCTGGTCCCGTAGCCGCGGGTCCACGCTGCCGGTCAGCACGCTGAGGGACAGCCCGACGCTGATCACGATCCCCATATTCATGATCATCATCCGGAAGCCGTTCACCACGCCCAGGCTCCCCCTCGGCAGGGCCCGCATGACCTCCGTGGTGTTCCCGGTCATGAACGCCCCGCTGCCACAACCCGCCACCGCCAGCCCCAGCCCGACCTCCCAGTACGGCGTGGCCGGACCGGCGCTCGACATCAGCACCCCCAGGCCGGCCGCGGTCAGCAGCGCCCCGCCGACCGACAGCGCGTACGACGACACCCGCCGCCCCAGCACCCCCGCCAGCGGCGAGGCCAGGGCCATACCGACCGGCAGCGGCAGCACGCTCAGCCCCGCCGCGAACGCGTCCAGCCCCCTGACCGCCTGGAAGTACAACGCGACGACCAGGATCAGCGCCGAGCGCGCCAGCGCGTTGCAGAACGAGGCCAGGTTGGCGCAGGCCGCCAGCCGCCCGCCGAGCAGCCGCAGATCCAGCACCGGGTGCGCGGCCCGCCGCTCCACCAGCACGATCACCGGCACCAGCACCACGAACACCGCCGCGCCGCCGATCACGACCGGGCTGGACCAGCCCGCCGAACCCGCCTCCGACAGGGCCAGCAGCAGCGCCGACAGCGCGGCGAACAACAACGCGTTGCCCAGCGCGTCCACCGGCCGCCGCGGCCCGCGCGGCATCCGGCGCAACGTCATGGCCCCCCACACCAGCGCCACCAGCCCGGCCGGCACGTTCACCCAGAAGATCCACTGCCAGCCGGCCGTCTCGGCGATCAGCCCGCCCAGCGTGGGCCCGGCGAGCTGCGCCACCGACAGCGTGCCGACGTAGACGCCCATGCCCTGGCTGAGCCGCTCCGGCGGGAACGCGTCGGTGATGATGACGGTCCCGTTGGCCAGGATCATCGCCGCCCCGACCGCCTGCACCACGCGCATCGCCACCAGGACCCACACGTCCGGTGACAGCCCGGCCAGCAGCGAGGCGGCGGTGAACAGCGCGAAGCCCGCCAGGTACACCCCGCGCCGCCCGAGCAGGTCGGCCACCCGGCCGAAGAACACCAGGCTGGCCGTGTTGACCAGCAGGAACGCCAGCAGGATCCAGCCCGACTCGAACGCCCCGACCCGGAAGTGCCGCACCACCGCCGGCAGCGCCACGTTGAGCGTGCTGCCGGCGACCCCGATGAGCACCAGGCCGAGGCTCGTGACCGAGCACACCCGCCAGGCGTACCGCATCCGGGCCCGATCGTCGGACGCGGCCGCGGCCACCGCCTCCCGTGCGCCGTCGATCGCCTTCATATCAGCCCTTCACCAGGTGAGCACCGCAAACGAACCCGGCCGCAACCCTGACATGAGCGCGTCCCGCCCCGAATCCGTCGCCCGACTGGAAGGCACCGCGGTGGAGAAACAGTTTTTCCAGGGTGGAGAAACAGTCGGCTGACGGATACGCGGCTGATACTCCTGTGGCTAGCGTCGGGTCCAGCCGCCGGACGATCAACGTCCGGCGATGACGCACGGAAAGCGGGAATCGATGCGCAAGCGTACTGCGGCCGCGGCCCTTCTGGCGGCCACGTTCCTGGCGATGACGAATGGCACGGGAACGGCCTTCGCGAAGGACGTCCCCGGCTTCGTGAACAAGGTCGACGTCGGTGGCGGTTCGAGGACGGTGTATTCGGGGCAGGTCCAGCTCGACCACTCGGACATGTCCGGTTGTAAGGACGACGCCTGGCTCATCGGCAGCGCCAAATGGTCGCTGGGCGCGGTGTCGAAGAAATCGGTCTACGTCAAGAAGATCACGCTGACCTATCGGGCCGGCGTCGCCTCCACCATCGCCGGGCAATTCATGATCCGCGGGAACGGGGGAACCGTGTTCTCGACCCGGTGGACCGCCGATCAGATCAAGGGCGACGGCAAGCCTCGCAGTGACACCTTCACCATCAACAAGAGCGTCCCGCTCGACGGAGCGTCGCGGGTGTATCTCAAGTCCAACGTCTCGATGAGCCGTTCGGGCGGGCCGTACGACTGCGGGCCGGACACCTTCTTCACCTACGGGATCCAGCCGGTCAGCTGACCTCGCCGGTGAGCCCGTCCCGCGCACGGGACACGCCTCGTCACCGGCCGGCCGCGCGGAGGGCGAAGCCCGGCGGTGACGGTGACCGGGCGGGGAGAAGGGAGCGATGCCCGGGCGTCGTCCTGCTCCGCCCTCCGCGACTGCGCGATCGACGCCGTCAACGGTTCGGCGTCTCTCGCGACGGTCGGGCCGCGCCGTAGGCGTGGGCACGGCTGGCCGACCGGCTGGGGTCGACTCGCGTCGTCAGCGGCTCGGGCCAGCGACCGAAGCGACCCATGCTCGCGGTTCCCGCGGTTTCCCCCTCCGGACAGGAGGAATGCGGAGGCCGTGTGAGGACACGAGTCGCTTCGGTCGCCCAGGTGAGCGCCTGATTGACGGTTGTCGATTTCCAGTCGCTCACGTTAGGGCAGCGACCAGGGCCGGCGAATCCGTCACGTGACCGGCGTGGGCGCCGCAGCGCGCCGGGCCGGTCAGGGCCGCGACAGCCCTCTGGAAGTCAACATCCGGAGACTTCAAAGTCTTTGTGGAAGGATATGCTTCGGCCGCCAGCGAGGGGGAGCGATGCAGAGGACAGGACGTCGCCCGGGCCCGTCGACCACCCGGGACGAGATCGTCGCGGCGGCCGCGGCCGCCTTCACCACCACCGGTTACGAGGCCGTGAGCGTGCGGAAGGTGGCGGCCGAGGCCGGCGTCGACCCGGCGCTCGTGCGCCGCTTCTACGGCGGCAAGGAGCAGCTCTTCAGCGCCGTCATCACCTCGGTGTTCCGGCCCGAGCAGGCCGTGACCATGCTGCTGGACGGGCCACGCGCCAAGCTGGGCCGGCGGCTGGCCGCGTACGTCCTCGACCTGCTCGGCGACGTACGGCAGCCCGGGCCCCTGCTGGGGCTGATGCGCTCCGCCGCCACCAGCGACCACGCGGCCGCCCTGATCAGGGAGTTCCTGGCCAAGGACATGCTGGGCAGGCTCACCCACGAGCTCCAGGTGGACCAGCCCGAGCTCCGCGCCGCCCTGGCCGCCGGCCACCTGGTGGGGATCGCCATCGCCCGCTACGCCGTCCGCGTGGACGCGCTGGTCGACACCGGGACCGACGAGCTCGTCGCCTGGATCGCACCGGCCCTGCAGCGCTACCTCACCGGCCGCGCCCCGGCCGGGCCGTCGGGGCGATGAGCGGCGCGGCGCGGCGCGGCGGCCTGCGCGAATAGGTCATGTGACTGGTTGTCGGCTTTGTGGCGATATTGAGCGGGTTCCGCCGCTTACGCTGGCCGCGAGCGCCGCCCCGTACGCGGTCGAGGGCGCGGGCGCTGCCGACGACAAGGAGTCAACGTTCATGGCCGATAGACGAACGCGGCCCGGCGCGTGCAACCTGTGCGAGGCCATGTGCGGGCTGAGCATCACCCTGCGGGACGACCAGATCATCGACATCCGCGGCAACGACCACGACCCCTTCTCCCAGGGGCACATCTGTCCCAAGGCGGTGGCGCTGCAGGACATCCACGACGATCCGGACCGGCTGCGCCTGCCGGTCAGACGCACCCCCTCCGGCTGGCAGCAGATCCCCTGGGACGAGGCCCTCGACGTGGTCGCCTCCGGCCTGGCCGGCATCCGGGCGCGGCACGGCGCCGACGCGGTGGCGGTCCACCTCGGCAACCCGGTCGTGCACAGCCTCGGTGCCCTGACGCACGCACCGGCCTTCGCCCGCCTGCTCGCCAGCCGCAACCGCTTCTCCTCCAACTCCGTCGACGTGCTGCCCAGCCAGTTCGTGTCCTACCTGCTCTACGGCCACCAGTGGCTCATCCCCGTCCCCGACCTCGACCGGACCGGCTACTTCCTCGTCTTCGGCGCCAACCCCGCCGCCTCCAACGGCAGCCTGATGAGCGCGCCCGGCGTCACCCGCCGCATCCGCGAGCTGCGCGCCCGGGGCGGGCGCATGGTGCTGTTCGACCCCCGGCGTACGGAATCGGCGAGGCTGGCCGACGAGCACCACTTCATCCGTCCGGGCACGGACGCCGCGGTGATGCTGGCCATGGTGCGGACGATCGTGGAGGAGGGGCTGGCCCGGCCGCCCGCCTACGTGGACGGCCTGGAAGACGTCCGCGCGGCGGTGGAGGAGTTCACGCCCGAGCGCGTGGCGGCGGTCGCGGGCGTGCCCGCGCGGACGATCGTCGAGATCGCCCGCGCGTTCGCCGCCGCTCCCTCCGCCGCCTGCTACGGGCGCACCGGCGTGTCCACGCAGCGCTTCGGCACGCTGGCCCAATGGGCCATCCAGGTCCTCAACCTGGTGACGGGCAACTTCGACCGTCCCGGCGGCGTCCTGGTCACGCAGCCGGCCGTCGACCTGATCGCCGGCGGGCAGCTCAGCCCCGGCCACTACGGCAAGTGGCACAGCCGCGTGCGCGGCCTGCCGGAGTTCGGCGGGGAGCTGCCGGTGGCGGTGCTGGCGGAGGAGATCCTCACTCCCGGCGAGGGCCAGGTGCGGGGGATGTTCACCGTCTCGGCCAATCCGGTGTTGTCCACTCCGGCGGGTCACGTCCTGGACCGGGCGCTCGGCGAGCTGGACTTCATGGCGTCGGTCGACTTCTACATCAACGAGACGACCCGCCACGCCGACGTGATCCTGCCGCCCACGGACCTGCTCGAACGCGACCACTTCGACCTGTTCTTCTCCCTGTTCACGATCCGGGACGTCGCCCGCTTCACCCCCGCGGTGCTGCCCAAACCCGCCGAGGCCCGGCACGACTGGCAGATCATCAGCGAGCTGGCCAGGCGCTACCAGGAGCACCTTCCACCGCACGAGCGCAGGGACCAGCCCGCGCTGCACCTGACCCCCGAGCAGATCCTCGACCACGGGCTGGCCGCCGGGCCCTACCGGCTGTCCGTGGCCGAGCTGCGCCGCCACCCCGACGGCCTCGACCTCGGCCCGCTGCGCCCCAGCATGCCAGGACGCCTGCGGACCGCCACCCGGCGCGTCGACCTCGCGCCGCCCGTGCTGCTCGCCGAGCTGGCCCGCGCCCGCGCCGAGCTGCTCACCCCGCGCCCGGCCGGCGAGCTGCTGCTCATCGGACGCCGCCACCTGCGCGACAACAACTCCTGGCTGCACAACTCCGCCCGCCTGGTCAAAGGCCGTCCCCGCCATCACCTGCTCATGCACCCGGACGACATGAAGGCCCGCGACCTGGCCCAGGGGGACCTGGTGAGCGTGCGGTCCGGCGCCGGCGGGATCGAGGTCGAGGTGACGGCCAGCGAGGACCTCATGCCCGGCACCGCGAGCCTGCCGCACGGCTACGGCCACGCCCTGGCCCGCGAGACGCTGTCGATCGCCGGTACCCTGCCCGGCGCCAGCGCCAACGACCTCACCGACCCTCAGTACCTCGACCACATCAGCGGCACGGCCGCGCTCAACGGGGTCCCGATCGTCGTCTCCCCCGCGGCCGGCGTCTCCTGAAGGGCGGCAGCGCGCCTTTCCCCTGGCCAGCGACCGAAGCGACCCGGTGTCCTGGTGCGGCGGCCGAGCACGCCCGTCCCTCGGCGATGTTCAGTCGCTGGTGTTGAGTCGCTGGCGTTGAGTCGCTGGCGTTGAGTCGCTGGGTGAAACCGCTGCTCAGGCGAGGGCCGGGGCTGCGGAGAGCGACTGAAGCGACTCTCCCGGCACTATATGAGCTCCCTATGGAGCCGAGCGTTCAGGCGGTCATAGAGGGAGAGCTTAGTCGCTCCAGTCGCTCCGCGGGCGCTGTCTCCGGCCCCCGCCGCGGGCGGGGCCGGCCGCCTCCCGATCCGTTGCTGCGCTGTGCCATGTCCGAGGGCCGGTCGCTTCGGTAGCTGCGGTCGCTCGGCCTCGCGTGCTCAGCCCCGGTCTCAGGGCCGGCAGGGCGGGCTCTCGCCTTCTGGTGCAGGTCACGCTCGGCTTCGTCCGGACGTGAGGCGCCTGGATCTCATAAGATTGACACCAGGCACGCGTTCTGGTCGACGCGGAAGGGCCTCGCGGCTCGTCGACAGGGCGCGCCGCTCGAAGCGACGGAGGATGTAGTGGAGCGATTCATTGCGGACGCGTGCCTCCTGCTTCCCGGCAGGTGCCGTCCAGGCATCGCACTCGGCCCCGGCCCCCAGGGCGAGGAGCCGCGGCGATGAGTTTGATCAACGAAGCGAACCTGGCGCACGAGGTCGAGATCGTCTGGCTGGAGGACATCGACAAGCTCGACTACGTCCGCCAGAGCCTCGACCGGCTGCCCACGCGGCGAGGCAGGCCCGCCTACCACCGCTACGGCCGCATGGTCGGCTACGCCGTCCTGGGGCCGACCGCCAAGGGGACGGTGGCGTCGGGAACGTTCCGCCGCAGGGTCTTCTGGCTCGCCCCGCACGACCGCGACACGCTGCCGGGCGGCGAGTACCACACCGGCGCCCCGCTGGAGTCGGTGGACCCCCGCACCCTCGCGCCACGCCGGCCCGGCCACAAGACCGAGCGCTCCGAAGGCGGCCCGCCCTCCCCCGCCATGGTCGCCCTCGGCATCACGCTTCCCAAGACCTGACGCCACACCTCGCGTCGAGGGCGGCGTCGCCGACCAGGTAGCGCTGGATCGTCGGCCCCACCCAGGCGACGAGCTCCTGCCTGCTCATCGCCTTCACCGGCGGGAACTCCAGCACGAACCGGCACAGGGCCACCCCCAGGATCTGGCTCGACGCCAGGCCGGCGCGCTTCTCCGCCTCCGACGCGTCACCGGTGAACGCGGCCGCGACGGGGACGAGTTGCGTGACGAAGATGGAGCGCATGCGCTCGGCCACGGACGCGTGGGTGCACCCCGTGCGCAGCAGGATCTGCAGCGTCTCGTCCCCCTCCCAGCGGCTCAGGAACGCCTCGACGAGCGCGCTGCCCACCTCGCCCCTGGGGACGGTCAGAGGGTCCGGCAGGGCCAGGTCCACCTCGCAGGCCGCCGCGAACAGGCGCTCCTTGCTGCCGAAGTACCGCATGACCATCGACGGGTCGATGCCCGCGTCGGCGGCGATGGCCCTGACCGTGGCGCGTTCGTAGCCGTCCGCGGCGAACCTCTCGCGGGCGGCGGCCAGGATGAGCGACTTGGATGCGGCCGATGACCTTCTCATGTCCACAAGTGTAGGCCAACAAGCGTTGACGTTCGAGGGCGGCGAGCGTACGGTGAGTCGCGGCAGTATGCCAACAACTGTTGACCAGAGGAGGAGCCGTGGAGAGCGCGGACGTCCTGATCGTCGGAGCCGGCCCCGTCGGCCTGACCGCGGCCATCGTGCTGAAGCAGCTCGGCCACGACGTGACCATCGTGGACGCGCAGGCCGAAGGCGCCAACACCTCCCGCGCGGCCGTCGTGCACGCGCACACGGTGGAGCTGCTCGAACGTTACGGCGTGGCCGCGCCCCTGGCCGAGCGCGGTGTCCACACTCCGGTGTTCGCCATCCGCGACCGGGACCGGCTCCTGATCCCCGTGCCCTTCGGCGCCCTGCCCAGCCCCTACCCGTACACGCTGATGATCTCCCAGGCCGACACCGAGGCGCTGCTGCTGGCCCGCTTCAAGGAGCTCGGCGGCGAGGTGACGCGTCCCCTTGCCCTGACCGGGGTGAAGCAGGACCGCGAGGGCGTCACCGCCACGTTCGGGGAGGGGCCGGAGATCCGCGCCGGCTACCTGATCGGCGCGGACGGCATTCACAGCACGGTACGCGAGCAGGCCGGCATCGGCTTCAGCGGCGGGACCTACGCCGAGTCGTTCACGCTGGCCGATGTGCGGCTCAGCGGCGGCGTTCCCCGGAACGAGGTCATCCTCTACTTCTCGCCCGCGGGACTGGTCGTCGTCGCCCCTCTCCCCGGCGGCCTGCACCGCATCGTGGCGACGGTGGACGAGGCGCCCCGCGAACCGGACGTCGCGTTCGTCCAGGGGTTGCTCGCCTCGCGCGGCCCCGAGGCCGAGCCCGCCGTCGTGCACGAGGTGGTCTGGGGGTCACGGTTCCGCGTGCACCATCGCATCGCCGACTCCTTCCGTGACGGGCGGATCTTCATAGCAGGCGACGCCGCCCACGTGCACTCCCCCGCCGGCGGCCAGGGCATGAATCTCGGCATCGAGGACGCCGTCACCATCGGCGAGCTGCTCGGCCGCGTCCTCGACGGCGCGCCGGCCGGCCTCCTCGACACCTACGCGGACCTCCGGCGTCCGGTCGCCCAGAAGGTCGTCGCCCTGGCCGGCAGGCTCACCGCGCTGGCCACCGTGGGCTCCACCCGGCGCCCCGTGCGCAACCTCGTGCTCGGCCTGGCCGGCAAGCTGCCGCCCGTCCGCCGCCGGCTGGCCTGGCAACTGTCCGGCCTGGACCGCCGCCGGTTCGTGCCCGGGCGCTGAGCGGGGCACGCCGTCCCCCGGACGTGCCCCGCCCTCCCCCGAACGTGCCCCCCGTCCCCGGCGGCCGTGGTCCGTGCTCGCCGCCGGACGTGTGTCATCCGCGCGTGGCCTGGAGGCGGCTGGAGAAGTTGACGCTGACGCGCGGGCCGGCGGGCGCGCTCTGCTTGGGCACGCAGTGCCGCCAGTCGAGCTGGCAGCGGCCGCCCATCACCACCAGGTCGCCGGAGGCCGGGACCAGGGTCACGCTGGGCCCTCCGGTGCGCGGCTTGAGCAGGAACCGGCGGGTGACGCCGAGGCTCAGCACCGGGACCACGCACTCCTCGCGCCGGCAGGTGCGCCAGTCGCCGTGCCAGCCGGTGCTGTCGCGATGGTCGCGGTACAGGTTCAGCCACAGCCCGTCGTACGGCACCCCGTAATGCTCGGACAGCGCTGCGGTGATCGTCACGAGCATGGGCTCGGGAACGGCGGCGAGGTCGGTGTACTCGGCCGTGAGCCGGGGCTCGACGAACTTCTTGTCGAACATCCACCGATCGCGCTGCTCCCATCCGGCGGTCGCGAGCAGCCTGTCGAGCAGGCGGGCGCTGCCGTGCAGCCAGGCAGGCACGTGCTCGACCCAGGAGGTGTCGTCGAGCCGGATGCGGCGCGCACCGCTGAACTCCGGGTCCAGCCGCATCTCCTCCCCGGCCAGCAGATCGAGCTGGCCGTATCCGGGCACGGGCATCGGCACGGGCGTCGGCGCCGGCGTCGGCACGGGCGTCGGAGCTGGCTCGGGCACGTGATCCTCCTCGGTGTCCTCTTCGGGGTCCTCTTCGGGGTCCTCTTCGGGGTCCTCTTCGGGGTCCTCTTCGGGGTCCTCTTCGGGGTCCTCTTCGGGGTCGTGTCCCGGGACATGACATACGCGCCGCCCGCCCCCTGTCCGGCCATATCAGGACACGCGCTCTCCGATGGTCATGTCCGGATCCGGCCAGACAGGTCACCGGCGCGTGGAGGATCCTGTGTTCCGGCCGAACGCCGGAAAGGACACCAGACGATGACGACCTCCACCCTCGCCGCCCGGGCGGCTCGCTTCCGCGCCCTGCACAGCGAGGCGCCGCTCGTGTTGCCCAACGCCTGGGACGCGGCCTCCGCCGTGCTCATCGAGGCCGCGGGCGCCCCCGCCGTCGCCACGACGAGCGCAGGTGTCTCCTGGGCGCACGGCGTCACCGACGCCCACGGGCTCGACCGGGAACGCATGATCGCGGCGGTGGCGCGCATCGTGGCGGCCGTGACCGTGCCCGTGACCGCCGACATCGAGGGCGGGTACGGCCCCGCTCCGGCCGACGTGGCCGACACCGTGCGCGGCGTGCTGGAGGCCGGCGCGGTCGGCGTCAACCTGGAGGACTCCCCCGGGCCGTCAGGAGCCGTGCTGCACTCCCCCGCCGACCAGGCCCGCCGGATCGCCGCGGCGCGGGCGGCAGCCGAGTCCGCCGGTGCCGACCTGTTCGTCAACGCCCGCACCGACGTCTACCTGTTCGGCGCCGTGCCGGAGGAGGAACGGCCGGCCGAGGTCGAGAGGCGGGCCCGCGTCTACGCCGACGCCGGCGCGGACGGCCTGTTCGTGCCGGGCCTGCTCGACCTGGACGCCATCACGCGGCTGGCGAAGGGGCCGCTGCCGCTGAACGTCATGGCCGGCCCCGGCGCGCCCCCGGTGGCCGACCTGGTGGCGGCCGGGGTGGCCCGGGTGAGCGTCGGCGCCGCGATCGCCGAGGCCGCCTACGCGTGCGCGGCGCGGGCCGCCGCCGAGCTGCTGGCGGACGGCACGTACGGGGCGCTCGCGTACGCGCCCGGCCACGGCTCGCTCAACGCCATGCTCGGCAAGCGCATCACCACCTGAACCGGCGCCTGTCGCGCGGTGCACGGCTCACAAGGTGTCGCCGTACACCATCAGGTGGACGGCGGCGAGGGCCTGCCAGGGCCGCCAGCGGGTCGCGGCCGCGTCGAGGTCGAGCCCGAGATCGTCCAGCGCGGCCCTGAGCGCGGGATCCCCGGAAGGGAACGCCCCGGGGTGCCCGAGCCGGAGAGCCAGCGCGTGGGCCAGCCCGGGATCGGCGTGGGGCAGGGTAGCGGCCGGCGCGCCGGCGCCGGCGCCGTGGTCGAGCAGCGCGTGCCACTCGTTCCCGAGGCCGCCCGCCGAACGCCCGTTCCCGGCGTCGCCCGCCGAACGCCCGTTCCCGGCGTCGCCCGCCAGCCTCCCGATGGCGATCTCGCCCGCCAACCTCCCGTTCGCGACGTCGCCCGCCAACCGCCCGTTCGCGACGTCGCCCGCCAACCGCCCGATGGCGTCCGCCTCGTCGCCGGTGAGCCGTTCCCGATCCCCGGTCGCCCCCGCCCCGTCCACCAGTCCCGCGCGGGCGAGCGCGTCCGGGGTCAGGGCGGCGGGCGCGGGGAAGGTGTGGGTGAGGCCGCCGGGCAGGCCCGGGACGAAGGTGCCGAGAGCGGTCACGATCGCCCGCATCAGAGCCGAGGTCGCCCGCGGGCCGCGGTCCCGCTCCACCACCGCCCGAACCCCCACCTCCAGGACGCTCCACGCGCCCGGCACCGGCAGCCCCGGCCGGGCGCTCACCAGCGGCCCCAGCACCGCGTCCGCGGACAGCAGGGCCGCCCCCGCCCGGTGGTCGAGGTCCACGCCGAGCATCCGCCCCGCCCGCCCCACCACGTGGATGAGCCCCTCCCAGTACGGCAGGTGCGCCCGCAGCAGCAGGAACCCGTCCCCGCCCGGCGACACCTCCAGCACCCCCGGCGCCCCCTCCACGGTGACCGCCCGCCGGTAGGTGTCGCCGTCCGCCTCCTCCACGCCCGGCACGGCCCGGGCCGCGAGGAAGGCGCGCACCGCGTCCCAGTCGTAGCCCGGCGCGCAGGGCAGCCGCAGCAGCAGCCCGCCGTCGGCGGCCAGCCGGTCCGCGCGGTGCCGCCGGGCGCGCAGGTCGCTGGGCGCGGCGTGGAAGATCTCCCGCATGGTGCGGTTGAACTGCCGCAGGCTGCCGAACCCGGAGGCGAACGCCACGTCGAGCACCGTCAGGTCGGTGTCGTCGAGCAGCCGTCGGGCGAAGTGCGCCCGCCGCGAGCGCGCCAGTTGGTCGGGGGTCGCGCCCAGGTGCCGCAGGAACAGCCGGCGCACGTGGCGCGGCGACAGGCCGACCCGCTCGGCCAGGTCGGCCTCGGTCCCGCCGTCCAGCGCCCCGTCGATGATCAGTTGCCAGACCCGGCAGACCAACTCGGGCGCCCCGGCGGCGAGCGGCGCGGCCACGCGGTAGGGACGGCAGCGCAGGCACGCCCGGAACCCCGCGGCCTCGGCCGCCGCCGGCTGCTCGTACGTGCGGGTGTTCTCGATCAGCGGCCTGGCGCCGCAGCCCGGCCGGCAGTAGATGCCGGTGGTGACGACGGCCGAGTACGTGGTCATGATCCGAGCTGGACGTCGGGCGCGGCGTGGCCCCGCGGGCTCCGGATCGAGCCGCGTCCCCTCCCCGCCGGCGGGTCGAGCCGCCCTGTTCCGGGCACGTGATCCTCCTCGGTGCCTCTCTGAGGTCGTGTCCTTCGACATGACACCGCAGTTGCCCGCAGCTTGTCTGGACATATCAGGACACGCGCAACCGTACGCCCCTGGCGCACGCCCGGCGGCCGAGGGCTTAATTCGTTCGCCGGCCGGGGAGGCGGTCGCTAGGGTCGGGCCGATGGATGCCGATCGTCTGCCGTTGCTCTGGCTGTCGGGCCCCTCAGGGGTCGGGAAGTCCTCGGTGGGCTGGGAGATCTTCACGCGGCTGAGCCGCGGTGGTGTCAACGCGGCGTTCGTCGACGGCGACCAGATCAGCCTCTGCCATCCCCCGCCGGAGGGCGGCACCCATCGGCTCCGGGCGCGCAACCTTGCCGCCCTGTGGGCGAACTTCCGGCGGGAAGGCATGCAGTGCCTGGTCCTCGCCGGTTTCGTGGACACTCCGGAGGAGGTCCGCGAGTACACCGGGCTTCTTCCCGACGCCGCGTTCTCGTTGTGCCGGTTGCGGGTCTCCGGCGCCGAGCTGAGGGAGCGGTTCCTGGCGCGAGGGTGGCGCCCGGATCTGGTCGAGGAGGCCGTGGCCCAGGCGGAGTCGCTCGACGCCAGCCGCTACGCCGATGTGTGCGTGGACACCGACGGCCTGACGGTGCCCGAGGTGGCCCGCTCGGTGCGCGAGCGGGCCGGCGGATGGCCGGGAGCCCGCCCCGCCGCGCCCCCTCCCGGTCCCGCTGACCGGCGTGCCCACTCGCCGGCCTCGCGAGGCGATGCCGTCCCCGCCGCCGCGGAGAAGGTTCCCCTGCTGTGGTTCTCGGGCGCGACGGCGGTCGGGAAGTCGACGATCGGCTACGAGGTCTTCAGGCACGTCTACCGCACCGGCGCGCGAGCCGCCTACGTCGACGTGAAGCAGATCGCCGCCATGCGCACCCCCACGGACGGCGCTGCGGGCCGGCACCGCCTCAAGGCAGGCAACCTCGCGGCCCTCTGGGCCGGGTACCGCGCGGCCGGGGCGACGTACCTGATCGTCTCCGGGGAGGCCGACTCCGACGAGGTCGTCCGCCGTTACGCCGATCTGCTTCCTGGCACGGCGCTGACGGTGTGCCGCCTGCACGCCTCCCCGGCCACGCTGTACGAGCGCGTCGTCCGGCGCGGCCAGGGAGGCGGCCCGGCGATGCCGGGCGACGCGTTGCAGGGCCTCGGCCAGGACGCCCTGCGCCGCGTCGCCGAGCGGGCGGCGGACGAGGCCGAGACCCTCCACCGCGCCGGAGCAGGCGACCTGCGCATCGACACCGACGGCCGGCCGGCCGGCGAGCTGGCGGCGGAAGTGATGTCCCGCCTCGACCCGGCCCGGGTGCGGTCGCGTGGCGTCGTGCCAGGGGTCGCCGCGCCGGTGCCGCCGCAGGTCGTGTGACGGATGCGGAAAGCGTTCCCGCGTGTGATCGTTGATGGTGGACCATTCCCTCGCGAACAAGTGGCAGGCACGCATATGCATACCGAGACCGTGCACGTGGACGGCGGCGCGTTCGAGATGCCCGTCTGGACGCCGGCGAAGGGCACCGGCCCGGGGCTGCTGGTGATCCAGGAGATCTTCGGCGTCGGGCCCTACATCCGCGCCGTCGCCGCGGCCCTGGCCGACCTCGGCTACGTCGTCGGGGCGCCGGACCTGTTCTGGCGCCTGCACCCCCACTGGGCCGCCGGGCACGACGACGAGGGCCTGGCCGCGTCGATCGACCTGGGCAGCAGGTTCGACTTCGACACCGGGGTGAAGGACTGCGTCGCCGCGCTCGGCAGGCTCGCCGCGCTGCCGCAGGTCACCGGCGGCACCGGCGTCCTCGGCTTCTGCCTGGGCGGGTCGCTCGCCCACGTCGTGGCGGCCGTCGCCGAGCCCGCCGTGGCGGTGTCCTTCTACGGCTCCGCGGTGCCCGAGCTCGTCCATCTCCTCGACTCGATCGACTGTCCCACGCAGTACCACTTCGGCGGCAGCGACCCTTACATCCCCCGGGACCAGATCGCCGTCGTGGAGCGGGCGGTCGCGGGGCGCCCGCTCGTCGAGCTGCACGTCCAGGAGGAGGCGGGGCACGCCTTCCACAACTTCGAGGCGCCCCGGTTCCACGATCCGCGGGCCGCCGACGCCGCGTGGGGCCTCACCGTCGACTTCCTCCGCAGGCACCTTCCTGCCGGGTAGCCGACCGTCGTCGTCGGCGTCCGGCGCCGGGCAGGCGCCGGGCAGGCAAAACAACGTCCTGGAGAGGGTCATCTTCTCGGGAGGTGAGGACCGTCGGGCCCGTTCCCGGTAACAGGGCGCCGGAGAGCACACCTGCCGAAGGAGTCACCACCCATGCGTGGAGCAGTTCTGTACGCCCCGGGCGACGTCCGCGTCGAGGACCGCCAGGACCCGCGGATCATCGAGCCGACCGACGCGATCATCCGCCTGTCGGCCACCTGCATCTGCGGCTCCGACCTGTGGCCCTACCGGGGCGTCGACCGGCCCGACGGGCCGATGCCGATGGGCCACGAGTACGTCGGCACCGTGGAGGAGGTCGGCGACCAGGTCACCACGCTCCGGCCGGGCCAGTTCGTGGTCGGCTCCTTCTGGGCCTCCGACAACACCTGCGAGATCTGCCGGTCCGGCTACCAGAGCGGCTGCGTGAACCGGGTGCTGATGGGCACCGTCGGCACCCAGTCTCAGCTCGCGCGCGTCCCGCTGGCCGACGGCACCCTGGTGGCCACCCCGGGCACGCCGGACGCGGACCTGGTGCCCAGCCTGCTGGCCGCCTCCGACGTGCTGGGCACCGGCTGGTTCGCCGCCGTCGCCGCCGACGCCGGGCCGGGCAGGACCGTCGCCGTCGTCGGGGACGGCGCGGTCGGCCTGTGCGGCGTGCTGGCCGCCAGGCAGCTCGGCGCCGAGCGCGTCATCGCCGTCAGCCGCCACGCGCCCCGCCAGGAGCTGGCCCGCCACTTCGGTGCCACCGACATCGTCACCGAGCGCGGCGACGCCGGCGTGGAGAGGATCAAGGAGCTGACGAACGGGCTCGGCGCGCACAGCGTCATCGAGGCGGTCGGCACCCAGGAGTCGATGGTGCAGGCCATCCGCTCCACCCGGCCCGGCGGGCACGTCGGCTTCGTCGGAGTCTCCCACGACGTCACGCTGCCCGGCGACCTGCTGTTCGACTCCCTCGTGCACCTGCACGGCGGGCCCGCCCCGGTGCGCCAGTACCTGCCGGAGCTGATCGAGCTGATCTGCGCGCGCGCCATCGACCCGGGCAGGGTCTTCGACCTGACCCTGCCGCTGGAGGAGGCGGCCGAGGGCTACCGGGCGATGGACGAACGCCGCGCGATCAAGGTCCTCCTCCAGCCCTGACGGCCGCCGCCTCCGTGCCGGCTCCGCGCCACCCTCGGGGTTCTCCTCTGATAGCTTCTGAAGGGAAGCTTCTTCGTATGGGATTCATCTTTTCCGGTGAAGATACAGAGGGATGAGGGATTCGTGCCGACGCCACAGGGACAACCGGACGCCAGCCGGGCCTACCGCCGCTACCTGAGCGCGGTGATGCTGCACGGCCACGCCAGCGCCAAGGCCTGCGACCTGGGCGCGACCGACCTGTACGCGCTGAACATCCTGGAGCTGTGCGGCGCGATGACCCCGGGCGAGCTGGGCGCGCGCGCCGGGCTGACCACCGGGCCGACCACCCGGCTCATCGACCGGCTGGAGCGGGCGGGCTACGTCCGCCGCGTCCCCGCCGCCGACGACCGGCGCAAGGTGATCGTCGAGCCGGTCGGCAGGCCGGCCCGGCTCGACCAGGTCATGGCCCCCGCCCGGCAGAAGGTCGGCGAGATCCTGGCCGGTTACTCGGCCGAACAGCTCGACGTCCTCTTCGACTACTTCGGCCGCGCCGCCCGCGCCTACCAGGAGGCCGCCGAGCTCCTGCGGTCCCACGCCGGGACGGAGGACACCGCACCGCCCGGCGGCGGGCCCCCGGCCGCACCGGTCCGCCCGTGACCGGCCGGTCCCCGCGCCGGCGTGGCTCCTGGCAGGCGCAAGGCGTGCCGCCGCGCGGGAACCGGACCCCGCCTCCTCACGCGGGGCGCTCGCGGATCCGGAAGACGGGGTGACGGGGCGCGATCCGGCGGAGCTCCGCCGGGGAGGCCGCCGGTCCCACCCTCAGGTGCGGCCGCGCACCCGGCGCGGCGGTGAGATAACGGCGCAGGATCTCGGCGCGGTGCTCGACCGGGACCTCCTCCAGCAGGATCGGGGTCTCCCGGCCCACGCGGCGGAGCGTGGCCCTGCCGCCCGCGGCCCGGACGTTGCGCACCCAGTTCGCCTCCGGCCCGAGCATCGACACGAGAAACTCGGCGTCGCGAAGGGCCGTGACGACGACCGGGACCGACGTGGTGTCCCCGCTGCGGCGTCCCGCCACCTTCAGCACGGCGCCGTGGCGCGGTGACAGCCGCCGGGACCCGTACGTCAGCACGTCGAGCTGGTTGATCAGCCGCATGGCCGCGCCCGGCCGGCTGCCCGGGTACATCGCGCGCTTGAGCGCCGCGAGACCACGGGTGACGACCCCGCTGACGCCCCGGACCCCCACCGGGCCGCCGGTCATGACGCCCTTCTCCACAGCACGACCGCGGCGAGGCCGGGAACGCATGGGAGGACCAGCAGCCAGCCCAGCAGTGGCGCGAGACCGACGTCGCCGGAGGTGTCCTGGACGGTCAGCGCGGCGACCGCGACGCAGATCGCGCTCGCGAGCAGCCCGGCCGCCGCCCAGAAGGCCCGGCGCCCGCCGGCTCGGGCCGCCCGGATCACGCCGAGCCAGCCGAGGAGCCCCAGCACTCCGATGGTGGCCAGGATGGCGAGATACGTGGCGACAGCGGCGTCGATCGCGTCCGGCCCGTAGCCCGGGTAGCCGGCCGCGATGTGGTCCGCCAGGACGGTCGTGGTGACCCGGTCGACGAACGGGAAGACGGCGGCGATCACGGTGAGCGCGGTCCCCAGGTACATCATCGCCAGGGAGGCCCGGATACGTGATCTCTGCTGGGGGATCGTCATGGCCTACATCCTTCGAGTGAGCGAGCCGGTGTTCTGACAGTGACTTTCTCCAGGAAGTGACTCTAGACATGCTTCACTCAGACAGTCAATTTCTTCTGAGAGTAACTGTCTAGTGAATCCGGCTTCCTGATAGTCTGGCCGCATGAGCGGGCTACGCGAGCGACGGCGGATCAAGGCCATGCGCGCCATTCAGGAACACGCTCTCGACCTGTTCGACGAGCGAGGCTTCGACGCGGTGACGATCGAGGAGATCGCGGCCGCGGCCGAGGTGTCGCCGTCGTCGGTGTACCGCTACTTCGGCACGAAGGAAGGCATCGTGGTCGCCGACGAGTTCGACAGGATGAGTCCGGAGAGGCTCAAGGGCTTCCTCGACCCCGGCGATCCCGTCGGCAGTCTGCTGCGGGCCGTCCGCGCCTACGAGTCCGCGCCGGTGGGGCCCCACGACTCCGGGGGCGCCGGCGAGATGCCCTTGCCCGGGAAAAGCCCCTGGCGCAGGGTTCGCTACTTCTTCGCCGAGCCATCGGTCCGGGTCGCCGTCTGTGCCCATCTGGACCACGCGAGCCGGCGTATCGCGCCGCTGATCGCGGCGACCGGCGAACTGACGGAGACACAGGCGCGCGTGATCACCCACGCTCTCGTGTTCGGCTACTTCGCCGCGCTCGAACAGTGGTACCTCGACGGTGGCGACCGCCCCATCGCCGATTACGTCGAGGAGGGCCTGCGCCCGCTACGCACCGTCTGGCACGTAGCGGGTCCGGGCTCGGTCCAAAAAGCGGGCGGGTGACGGGGCCCGGGGCGGGTGGGGTCAGCCGCCGGTGGGGGTGCGGCGGGGCAGGATGAGCGTGGCCAGCAGGCCGGCGATCATGACGGCGGCGGTGAGCAGGACGACCAGGAACTCGCCGTCGGCCATCGCGGCACGCAGGCCCTGGCCGGTCCTGCCCGCCGTGCCGAGGTCGGCGACGACGGTGAAGACGGCCAGGCCGATGGCGTTGCCGAGGTTGAGCGCGGTGGAGGCGATGCCGTTGGCCACGCCCTGCTCCCCGGCGGCGGTGCCGGTGGCGGCGGCGATCCACATGGCGGTCCAGACGATGCCCTGGCCCAGGCCGGAGACGACGAGGCCGGGCACCAGCAGGCCGTAGCCGGCGTCCGCGTCGAAGCCGAGGGCCAGGACGGCGGTGCCGGGCACGCCGATGGCGAAGCCGATCAGCAGCGTGGCACGGGTGCCGACCCGGGTGGCCAGCCGCTCGCCGGCCTGGGTGCCGGCGGCGATGGCCAGCGAGGGGATGAGGAAGGCCAGCCCGGTCTGCAGGGCGCTGTAGCCGTGGACGCTCTGCAGCAGCACGGTGAGGAAGTACGGCAGGACGCCGAAGGTCGCCATGTAGATGAAGGTGACCAGCATGCCGGCGGTCAGGCTGCGGTTGCGGAAGAGCCGGAAGGGCATGAGCGGGTCGGCGCTGCGGGCCTCGACCAGCGCGAAGATCGCCAGCATCGCGGCGGCCAGCACGAAGGCCCCGACCACCAGAGGGCTGACCCAGCCCAGCTCGGGCCCCTCGACCAGGGCGAAGACCAGCAGGGTGGACCCGGCGGTGACGGTCAGCGCCCCCGGCACGTCGAACCTGCGCCGCTCGCGTCCGGCCGGGTCGCGGGGGATGACGGCCAGGGCGCCCAGCGCGACCAGCCCGGCCAGGGGGACGTTGACGAAGAAGACGGCGGGCCAGCCGAAGTGCTCGGTGAGCAGGCCGCCGAGCAGCGCGCCTATGGTGAGCCCGCTCGCGCCCGCGCCGCCCCAGACCGCCAGCGCGCGGTTGCGCTGCGGGCCCTCGGCGAACAGGCTGTTGAGCAGCGCCAGCGTGGACGGCAGCAGCAGCGCCCCGCCGATGCCCTGGACCGCGCGGGCGGCGATGATGACGGCGGGCGAGGCGGCCAGCCCGCCGGCCAGCGAGGAGACGGCGTACAACGCCAGGGCCAGCACGAAGACGCGGCGGCGGCCGAGCAGGTCGGCCGCCCGGCCGCCGAACAGCAGGAAGCCGCCGGCGAAGACGACGTAGGCGCTGACCACGAGCTGCTGGGTCTGGCCGGGGAAGCCCAGGTCGGCCCCGATGCGGGGGAGCGCGACGAACACGATGTTGAGGTCGAGCGCGTAGACGAGCTGGGCCAGGGCGAGCAGCGCCAGGGTCCAGCCGAGGCGCGGCCGGACGGCGGCCGGGGGCGCTGCGGGCAGCGTGGATGGTACGGACATGGAACGCCCTTCGGAGGGAGCCGGTGGCGGGCATGCGGCAGCCCGCCCCGCGATGCGACTGTACGCGGATCTACGTACATTCGTAATATGCCACACCATGCACGACTGTACGAGAATCGCAGTACAGTTGAACCGTGACCTACCGTCATCCCGACCGCGACCAGATCCGGATCGAAGACGTGCTGTCGGCGCTGGGCAACGGCGTGCGCCTCGCCGCCGTCCGGGTGCTGGACGCCGGCGGCGAGCACAACTGCACCAGCGTCCTCAAGACGCTGGGCATCACCGCGAAGTCCACCATGACCCACCACTGGCGGGTGCTGCGCGACAGCGGCGTCATCTGGCAACGGCCCTCGGGGCGGGAGAACCTGCTCGTGCTGCGCCGCGAGGACCTGGACGCCCGCTACCCCGGGCTGCTCGACGCCATCCTGTCCGGCGCCCGCGCCGACGAAGCCATCCTGTCCGGCGCCCGCGCCGAGCGCGCCCTCCGGTGACCTGTGCCGGGTGGCGCACGGCGTAGAGGCCGGTGACGAGGCCGTTCGTCATCGTCGTGTGCACCAGACTCCGTGGCCGCTCCCGTGCTGACGTCCCTCCGGGTGGCGTACATCACAGGGCCGCGCTGTCACGTCCGGCGGCTCTCCGCCATCTCCTTTCCGTCCCTCCGAGGACCCTACGGAACCGACCCGATCGGACAGGAGACTGGTCATGAACGCATCCACCGCCAGGAAAGTGGCGATGATCACCGGAGCGAACAAGGGGATCGGCCGCGCGATCGCCGGGCAGCTCGCCGAGCAGGGCATGACGGTCCTGCTCGGCGCCAGGGACCCGCGGCGCGGCGAGGAGGCCGCCGCGGCGCTGCGCGCGGCCGGCGGCGACGCCCACGCGCTGAGGCTGGACGTCACCGACCCGGCCACCGCGCAAGAGGCCGCCCGCTGGATCGAGGAGCGCTTCGGCCGCCTCGACGTGCTGGTCAACAACGCCGGCATCACCGGCTCCGGCCAGGTCGCGCCGCAGGACGCCCACGACCAGGTGCCCAGCGCGGCCGGCCTGGACATGGTCCGGGCGGTCTTCGAGACCAACGTCTTCGGGGTGATCACGGTGACCAACGCCGTGCTGCCGCTGCTGCGGCGCTCGCCGGCGGCGCGCATCGTCAACGTCAGCAGCCACGCCGGGTCGCTGACCCTGGCCGGCGCCCCGGACGGCCCGTTCGCGGCCCTGCCGCCGTCGGCCGCCTACACCCCCTCCAAGACCGCGCTCAACGCGCTGACCGTGCAGTACGCCAACGAGCTGCGCAAGGACGGCATCCTCGTCAACGCCGCCGCCCCCGGCTACGTCGACACCGACAGCAACAACCACACCGGCCACCTCACCCCCGCGCAGGGCGCCGCGGTCGTGGTGCGCCTGGCCACCCTCGGCCCGGACGGCCCGACCGCCGGGTTCTTCAGCGCGGAGGGCCCGCTGCCCTGGTGACCACCGGATGACCGGGGCAGGGGCCGGGACGGGCCGTGCGACCGGTCACGGGCTGGTGATCACGCCGCGCGGGGCGAGGTCGAAGCTGCCCTCGACGACGATGTTCTCTCCCGCTTTGATGCCGTCCGCGCCGCAGCGGGCGTTGACGGTCGCGATGCGCAGGTGATCGCGGTCCTCCAGAAGGATCGCGCCGCTGGTGTTGTCGTAGGTGGCGTCGGCCTGCCCCGTGGCGGTCAGGACGCAGCCGTCGCTGCTCTCCACGCTCACGCTGACCCCGGACACCCGGCCCGCGACCCGGCCGGTGCCGGGGTCGAACGCCGTCGCGTCGAACTTCAGCGGCAGGACGTCGGCGGTGACCTCCAGGGTGGTGCCCAGCGGCCCCGCGCAGGTGGCGCCCACGGGCGCGAAGGAGATGCCGGTGATGGAGACGATCCCCGCACCGGGCAGGCCCGTGCCGCGGCGGGCGCTGACCTTCGCCTCGACGCTCTTGCAGGACATGAACCAGCCGCTCTGGACGATTCTGGCCATGAACTCGCCGGTTCCGGTCGCGATGCCGCTCATCGGGACGGTCCAGGTCGGCGCCTGGGCCCGCGCCTCGAACCCGGCCGTGGCCGAGCTCAGCGTCATGGTCATGGCGAGGCCGGCGACGACGGCCGCGAAGGCGGTTCTAGGGGGCGTGACGTGCTGGAACACCTTGGTCATGCGGGGCTCCCGAGAACCTTCCGACGAGGGCTGGACTGCCCCGGCCAGATGATCATGCGGCGCTCCGACACGTCAATAAGTAAGCAATTATTGGCCGGTTCTGGACAATATTCTCCGCTTTTGCGCACGCGTTCTCACCCCAGGTAACACGAAAAGTCCTCCCCTTAAATCGGATCGCCCAGGCCCGACGCCCAAGAACGCGCACCAGGGCCCTTTAAGGAGCTGCCCGAAAACAGCATGTTGTGTCCGAAAACGGGATTCGGACTTTGACAGCCCTCTTGACCAGCCGACCCTTATTGCCCATCCTGACGGCCAAGCACAAGATCACCGAAGCGCAGGGAGCTCGATGGCCGGACCCGAGGAATGGCGAAGGGCGCGGCCTCTGGTTCGCCAGGCCCGCGACCAGCTCTGGGAGCGTTTCCGCGACGACCCCAACGTCGTCGGCATCGGCTTCGGCCCGCCGACACGCGGCGGCGAGGTGCAGGACACGCCCTCGTGCGTCGTCCACGTCATCCGCAAGAGCCCCGAGAACCGGCTCGCGCCCAGCCGCGTCCTGCCGAGGAGCCTCGACATCGAGGGCTCGACCATCGAGACCGACGTGGTGGAGTCCGGCTACTTCTACGCCTACGCCTTCTCCGGCCGGGAGCGGCCGGCGATGGGCGGCATCAGCATCGGCCACCCCAAGATCACCGCCGGCACGCTCGGCTGCCTGGTCAAGGACCTGCACGACGGTGACAAGGTGGCCATCCTGTCCAACAACCACGTGCTGGCGGCCGAGAACGACGCGAAGCCCGGGGACCCGATCTACCAGCCCGGCCCGTACGACATGGACATCTCGCCGAACAACCGGATCGCCACCCTCACCCGGTTCGTGCCGCTGGTCTACAACGGGACGTACAACCGGGTCGACGCGGCGATCGCCCAGCTCGACGACAATTGCGTCGTCTTCGACGACATGAAGGGCGACATGACCAGGCCCACGGTCGCGCAGCCCGCGGTCGGCCTGCTGTTCGCCGGAGGCACCCTCAACACCATCCTCAACCCGATCGGCGACGTGACCTCCCGGCTCGGCGTCGAGATGATCCACGGCCCGGCCGCCCGGTCCGTGCTGACGGCGGACGACGTCCGGCCCGAGGGCGCGCCGGTCCAGAAGACCGGCCGGACCACCGAATACACCACCGGGCGTGTCACGGCCATCGACGAGATCGTCCGGATCCATTACGACGCCGGCCTGGCCGTCTTCGACGGGCAGATCGTCACCACCGCCATGTGCCAGGGAGGCGACTCGGGATCGGTGGTGTGCCGGGGCGGCACCGGCGGCACGTTCTTCTCCTTCGTCTGCCCCTTCCTGGCCACCGCCGAGGACCTGACCGGCGTGCCGTTCACCCAGGAATGGATGTCGATCTCCTACGCCCGCGACAAGTACCTCGCGAACACGCTGGTAGGCCGCTGGCTGATCGAGGCCCTCTACCTGAACGAGCAGACCGCCATGGTCCGCTCCGGCGAGGTCAAGCCGCAGGTCCCCGACAGCGACCGCGCCTTCGCCCAGGCGCTGTACTCCCAGCACGGCGGCGACATGAAGCTCGCCCTGATGAACCCCGACCGCGAGGACATCAGGATCAGCGAGCAGTTCCTGCACGACGCCGAGGAGTCCCTGGCCAGGGCCCGGAAGTTCATGCTGCCCGACGAGGCCGCCGCGGCCGAGCAGACGATCGCGCTGGTACGCGAGCGCGGCGTCGTCGGCATGACCGGCCGGCAGCTCATCAACCTGCTGGACGACCCCAACCTGCTGGCGAAGCTCAAGGAGATCGCCGCCGGCACCGGATCGTTGCTGGACCCCGATGGCTAGCCGGACGGCCCCGCGACCCGCCCCGGCCCCCGCGACCGGCCCGGACCCCGCCCGGGGGGAGCCGGCGTGCTAGGGAGCATCGGGATCGGCCGCTGGCTCACCCACGAGCCGGCCGCCGAGCTGCTGACCGGCCTGGACGCCGTGCTGGAGGAGGCGGTGCGCTCGGACGACCCCCACCTGGCCCGCGCCGCCGCCCATCTGGTGGGCAGCGGCGGCAAGCGGATCCGCCCCGCCCTGCTCTTCCTGGCCGCCGCCTTCGGGCCCGGCGCCGCCGGGCAGGACCTGCTGCGCGTGGCCGCCGCCGTCGAGCTGCTGCACGTCGCCTCGCTCTACCACGACGACGTCATGGACCGCGCGGAGACCCGCCGGGGCGCCCCCACGGTCAACGTCCTGCGCGGCGACGCCGAGGCGGTCACCGCGGGAACGTTCGCGTTCGCGCGGGCCATCCGGCTGCTCGCCGAGGTGGACGAGGTGGTCACCGCCTGGGCGAGCCGGTCGATGCTCGCCCTGGCGCTGGGCCAGATGCAGGAGGCGGAGAACACCTACAATCTCGACCACCGCCTCGACTCCTACGCCCAGATCGCGGCACGCAAGACCGCCGCCCTGTTCGAGCTGTCCTGCCGCGCCGGGGCCCACCTCGCGGGCGCCCCGCCGGAGGGCGTGGACGCGCTCGGCCGCTACGGCAGGGCGCTCGGCCTGGCCTTCCAGGCCGCCGACGACACCCTCGACGTCATCGCGCCGCAGTCGGCCCTCGGCAAGCGGCCGGGCACCGACCTGCGCGAAGGCGTGTACGGCCTGCCCGTCCTGATCGCCCTGCACCAGAACGGCCCGGACAGCGACCGGCTGCGGGAGCTGCTGCGCCGCGACGACCTCGGCGCGGCCGAGCAGGAGGAGGCGTGTGCCAGGATCGCCGCCGCGGGCGGGATCAGCGGCGCGTCCGCCATCGCCCGCGACTACGCGCACCAGGCCGTGACGTACCTGGCCGGCCTTCCCGCGGGCGACCCGAAGGACTCGCTGGCGCGCCTGGCCCGCTACGTCGTCATGCGGCCGTACTGACGTCATGAGCCCGTACCCACGTCACGTGCCCGTACTAAGGAGCCCGAGTCCATGGACCGACCACCTCACAGCCCCAGCCGGCGGGGCTTCATCAGGACGGCCGGCATCGCGATCGGCGGTGGCGGCACGATGCTGGGCGCGGCGGGCGCGGCGGGCGCGGTCGGGAGCGGCGCGATGAGCCAGGCCCGGCGGGCGGGCTTCTCGGCCCTGGCCGAGACGATGGCCGGGCTGCGCACCGCGGGCGACCCCCGCGCGGCCGGCCGCCGGCTCATGGAGTGGTACGCCGCGGCGGACGCCGCCGGGCGGGCGGAGATCGACGCCGCCCTCGACGCGGTGCTCGGGCTGCCCGGGAACTTCGCCTCCCTGGGCGCCCGCGACCGGCTCGCCCTCCTCGCCGAGCAGCTCGCCGGCCCCGGGGAGGGCCGGATCACCGCCGCCATCGGGCTGGCCGTCGCCGGTCTCAGCGACGCCCCGGGCAGCGGCCCGGGCAACGCCGCGATGGCCGGCCGCCTGTACGCCAGGACGATTCGTGCGCTGCCCGCCCAGTCCGCCCGGCCCGCCGCCGGCCAGGAGCCGGAGTCCCTGTCCGGCGGGGGCGCCGCCGTCTGCCCCGTGCCCAAGGGCTGAGCGTGGGCGGGAGCGGCACGGAGTGGGACGCGGTCGTCGTCGGGGCGGGCCCGGCGGGCGCCGCCGCCGCCTTCCACCTGGCCCGGCGGGGACGGCGGGTGGTGCTGCTGGAGCGCACGGCCTTCCCCCGGGACAAGAGCTGCGGTGACGCCGTCAACAGGGCGGGGGTCGAGCTGCTACGGGAGATGGACGTGCTCGGCGAGCTGCCGGGCGCCTTCGGGATCGGCGGGCTGGAGGTCTCGATGGGCCCGGCCGGGCAGCGCAGCACCAGGGCGTTCCGGTACGGCAGGCAGGACCCGTCCGGCGGCCGGTACGGGATCGTCGTGCCCCGCTCGCTCCTGGACGACGTGCTGGTACGCAGAGCGGTGGAGGCGGGCGCCGTCTTCCGGCCCCGCGTTCACGTACGGGGCCTGGTCGGCGAGGGCGGCGTGGTGCGCGGCGTCGAGGCCGTGACCGCCGGCGGGCGGGAGACCGTCCGGGGGCGCGTGGTGGTGGCGGCCGACGGCAGCACCTCGAAGCTGGCCCGCCGGTCCGGGCTGGTGGAGACCGCCAGGGGCCGGCTGGGCTACGCGATGCGCACGTACTTCTCCGGGGCACCTGTCCTGGAGGACACCCTGAGCTTCCACATGCCGCTCGACAACCCCGCCACCCATTCCCGGCTGCCGGCGTACGGATGGGTCATCCCGCTCGGCCGGGACCGCGCCAACGTCGGGGCGGGGGTCGCGGAGAGGCATCCGGGGGTCCGGCTGGACGACCTGTTCGAACGCTTCGTGGCCGAGCTGCGCGCCACCGTGCCCTGGTTCGCCGAGGCCCGGCAGGAGGGCCCGCCGAAGGGCGCGCCCCTGTTCTTCGGCTTCACGCCCGCCCGGTCGTGGAGCCCCGGCCTGGTGCTGGCCGGGGACGCGGCGGGCATGATCAACCCGGGCACCGGCGAGGGCATCAGCTTCGCCCTGGAGTCCGGGAAGATCGCCGCCGAGGTGATCGACGCGCGCCTGCGGGGCGGCGACCCGGGCGGGGACCTGTCGGAGTACGCGGCCACGCTCACCCGCAGGTTCAGCGGGCACCTGGAGACCGGGCGGCACGCCGTCAACAGGCACCGGCTGGCCTGGCGGGTCCTGGAGGACACCTTCGACTCCGACCGGCCCGTGTTCGCGCTGGCCCGGCGGGCCATGCTGGCGCCCGACCACACCGCGGGCTTCGAGACCACGGCTCCCGGCGCGCTCGACGACATCCGGCGCTGCCTCGACCCGCGGCTGCGGCTGGCCGCCCCGCTGGTGGCGGTCGGGGAGATCCTGGCCGACACGGTGCGCAAGGACTGGCCCTTCCTGGACCGGCTGCCCGCCCTGCTGTCGGAGGAGTACCTCATGGCGCCGCGCCCGGCACTGCTCGTGCTGCTGGCCGCGGCGGCGTGCGGGCCGACCGGCACGGGCGGCACAGGCGGCACAGGCGGCACAGACGGCACGAGCGGCACGGGCGGCACGGGCGGGCCGCGGGCCGCGATCACCGCCGGCCCGGCTGCGCCGGTCGCGCTGGCCGCCGCGACCGACCTGGCCGCGCTGGCCGCGATCGCCCAGGCCAGCGTGGACCTCACCCCGCCCGGCGGGACGCGCGCGTCCCGGCAGAACTGGGGCACCATGTTCTCCGTCCTCACCACCGACCTCTTCCTGGCGCGGGCGCTCGAACTGTGCGCCACCCAGGACGTCCGGCTCACCGCGCGGCTCGCCCGCGCGATCGAGGACGCCGGCCACGGCCGCATGGCCGAACTGGCGGCCGCCCGCGCCGCCGTCCCCGCCGACCCGCGCACCTGGCTGGCCGTCGCGTCCAGATCGGGCACGGCGGCGCTGTGCGCCGCGGCCTGCGACCTCGGGGCCGCCACCGCCGGAGCCCCGGACGCGACGGGCGAGGCCCTGAGCGGGTACGGCCGCGCGATCGGTGCCGCGGCCCAGCTCGCCGACGACCTGCGGCGGCTGTCCGGCGGCCTCGACCGGCTCGGCCGCGACGCGCTGGCCGACCTCGACGACCACGAGGCGGGCCTGGCGAGCATGCCCTTCCGGCTGGCGCTGGCCGAGCTGGGCGGCGACATCCGCCTGGCGGGCCGCTCCCGGCCGGAACGCGCCGCGGAGCTGACCGCCCTGGTCGGGCGGACGAGCGCGCTCAAGCAGACGGCCGTCTGGATCCGCGAGCTGTGCCGCGAGGCGCAGCAGACCCTGCCCGGCGTGCCCGAGGGGCCCGCCCGGTCCTCCCTGCACGCCATCGCCGACCATCTGCTCCGCACCGCCCGGCCTGACCTGGGGGCCCGCTCATGAACCGTCCGCTCCGCCCGTGGCTGTCCACCGCCCTGTCGTTACTGCTGATGGCGACGCTCCTGTCCGTGCCACCGGTCACCGCGGGCGCCACGGCGGCGGCACGGGCCACCGCGAGCGCGGCCCCGGACGCGCCGCAGCCCGGCCAGTTCCACCCCGTACGCGGCCGTGCCGCGAGCGCGCTCGACGTCGCGGCCGGAGCCACCGCCACGGTGAAGGTGGCGGGCGTGGCGGGCGTGCCCGCCACCGGCGTGGCCTCCGTCGCGCTCAGCGTGGCCGCCAAGGGCGCGGGCGGCGCCGGCTCGCTGGTCGTCTTCCCCTCCGGCGCGGCCGAGCCCGCGGTGACCGCCCTCACCTACCGTTCGGACCTGTACGTCCACAACCTGCTCACCGTCAAGACGGGCACGGACGGCAACGTCAGGATCGCCAACAAGGGCACGGTCGCGGTACGGCTCCACGCCGACCTCTACGGCTACACCCTCACCGCGGCCGGCGCGCCGGCCGGCAGCGTCTTCGTCGCGGTGTCGCCCGACGAGGTCGCCGACACCACCATCGCGGCCGGCGGCTCCCTGACGGTCGACCCCCTGCGCGAGGCGGGCATCGCCCGCGGCACGATCTCCCACGTCGCCCTCACCCTGACCGCCACGGGCAGCTCGGCCACGGGCAAGCTGACCGCGTTCCCGGCGGGCACGGCCAAGCCCGCCGAGGTCAACCTCGACTACGGCACCACCTCCTACCTGCACAACTACGTGATCACCGAGCTGGGCGCCGACGGCTCGGTCACCGTCGCCAACACCGGCACCGGCGCGGCCAAGATCAAGGTCGGCCTCACGGGCTACTTCGTCGCGCCCAGCGCCACGGCGGCCGGCGCCACCATGCGGCCGCTCCAGCCGGCCAGGATCGCGGCCGACGTCGCGATCGGCGCCGGGGCCGCGTACACACTGGCGCCGCTCGGCAAGGGCGGTGTCCCCGCCTCCGGCGTGTGGTCGGTGGGCCTGTCCCTCACGGTCAAGGGAGCCGGCACCTCCTGCTGCAACGCGCTGCGGACCTATCCCTCGGGCGAGGCGGGCGCCGGTGGGGTCGCGGCCTTCTACGAGAAGGGCGTGACCAGCACCGCGTTCGTCACGGCCAAGCTCGGCGCGGACGGCAAGATGGTCATCCACAACAACAGCACGGTCCAGGCCACGGTCCAGATCGACGTCTTCGCCTACTTCGCCGGCCCCGCCAAGCCCGGCGCGCCCACGGCCGTCACCGGCGTGGCCAGGCACCAGGCGGTACGGCTGTCGTGGCGGCCGCCCGCCTCCGACGGCGGCACCCCGATCACCTCCTACGCCGTGACCGCCACGCCCGGCGGCAGGACCGTCACCACCGCGGGCGCCACGACCGCCAACGTGACCGGCCTGTCCAACGGCACGGCCTACACCTTCAAGGTCACCGCGACCAACGCCGTCGGCACCGGCCCCGCCTCGGCGGCGTCGGCGGCGCTCACCCCGGTCCAGGGCAAGCTGCCCGGTGCCCCGACCGAGATCGTCACGGCGCCGGAGCTGGGGTCGGTACGCGTCTCCTGGCGGCCGCCGGCCAGCGACGGCGGGGCGGACATCACCGATTACAAGGTCGTCGCCTCGCCCGGCGGCGAGACGGCCAGGGCGTGGTGGGGCCAGACCGAGGCCACCGTCAAGGGGCTGACCGACGGCCAGCTCTACACCTTCACCGTCACGGCCGTCAACGCCATCGGCGCAGGCCCCCCCTCCGCCCCGTCGCCGGTGACCGCCTCCGCCGCGCCCACTTCGCCGGGCGCGCCGCTCATCACCGACCTGCTGCCGCGCGACGGCGCGGTCCGCGTCACCTGGAGCCCGCCCGACCCGGGCACCGGGAAGATCACCTCTTACGTGGTCACCGCCAGCCCGGGCGGCAGGAGCGTCACCACCGGGCCCGACGCGGACGAGGCCGTGGTGACCGGGCTGACGAACGGCTCCCCGTACGCCTTCACCGTGACCGCGGTCAACGTGGTCGGGAGCACGTCCTCACGGGCCTCGCCGCTGGCCGCGCCCGAGCCCGCGTCCGTCCCGCTCCTGCCGGCCGCGCTGCTCGTCGTCCCCCTCGACGGGCGGATCGACGCGCAGTGGGTGGCGCCCCAGGACGGCGGCTCCCCCATCACCGGCTACACGGTGACGCTCGAACCCGGCGGGCGCACCCTCGACGTCGCCGCCGGCACGACGGTCGCCTCGATCACCGGCCTGGCCAACGGCACCTCCTACACCCTGCGGGTCGTGGCGAGGAACGCGGCCGGCACGAGCGAGGCGGCCCAGCAGGGGGGCGTCGTCCCGGCGGCGGCCCGCGTCCCCGCGGCTCCCGCGGAGGCCCAGGCCGCCGCCTCCGGCACCGGGAGCGTGGCCCTGACCTGGACGGCCCCCGCCGATGTGGGCACGGCCCCGATCACCGGCTACACCGTCACGGCCGACCCCGGAGGCAGGACGGTGACGTCCACCGGCACCACCGCCACGATGACCGGCCTCGACCCGGCCCAGTCCTACAGCTTCACGGTGAAGGCGGCCAACACGCACGGCAGCGGCGCGCCGAGCGCCCCTACCCCCGCCATCGCGCCGAAGGTGACGGTCCAGAGCAGCCCGGTCGTGCTCTCGGACGCCTCCGTGGAGAGCCTGCGCACCTCGGCCGCGGACGGCACCCTGTCCTTCGAGCAGCCCCCGGCCCAGGTGACCGGCCTGGCCGCGAACACGATCGTGGCCGTCCTGCCCACCGCCAAGGCCCCTGACGGGCTGTTCAGGAGGGTCGTCTCCACCGGCACGCAGAACGGGCTGTTCCGGGTGGCCACCAGACCCGCGACGGCCGGCGAGGCGCTGGCCGACGGCGCCGTCGCCGTCAGCGCCGGCATGGACGCCGGCGAACTGGCCGGGCTCCAGCGGGACGCGCCGGGGGTCAGGCTGCGCGGGCCCACCATCCAGGGCAAGACCCTGGCCGAGGGCGCGGCGCGGGCCGAGGTGTCGACCAAGGGCGTCTCGGCCGGCATCAGGAACGGCAGCCTCGTGGTCGAGATCGCGGTCGGCACCGACCCGCGCGCCAACCCGCAGGGCAAGGGCGGCCGGTTCGAGGCCACCTTCGTCATGAAACCGCACCTGGACCTCAAGCTCTGGATGACGCAGGGCAAGGCGTACTTCGACACCCGTATGAGCCTCGCCTACGGCGCCGACACGCGGGTGCGGCTCGGCAACGGCGCCGACGCCGACTTCTTCAAACGCCTGCCCGCGATCAGCCTCGGCCGCAGGGTCGTCTGGGCCGGGCCTGTCCCCGTGCTCATGAACCCCACCTTCAACATCTCCACCAGCCTCCAGAGCCGCGTCAGCGGGGAGGTGTCGGCGGGTCTGAAGTACGCCAGGCAGGTGGGCGCCCACATCATGCGGGACGGCACCGGGGTGCACGCCGAGCCCATCGACCGCTCCCCCGCCAGCAACGGCGGATCGATCATCATCACGGGGAACGCCAACGCCAGGATCGCGCTGCTCGCGGAGTTCACCCTGATCTTCTACGAGGGCGGCGGGCCCGGCGTCGGCGTCGGCCCGACCGTGGAGTGGAAGGCGGACACCGCCAAGAACCCCTGGTGGGAGGAGTGGCTGGGCATCCGGGTCGACGCGTACCTGCGCGCGAGCAGCTGGCTGGGCGGCGGGGAGACCCGCTTCGACCGGCTCATCGACCAATCCTGGAAGACCCGCGACTCCGGCGGGGGGTTCACCGGGATCTCCGTGAGCCCGCCCCGCGCGGACGCCGAGGTCGGCAAGCCGGTCTACTTCAAGGTGACGTTCCTCGGCCTGCCCACCGCGCCGGTCACCTGGAAGGTCACCGCCGGACCCGGCACCATCGACGCCTCGGGCACGTACGTCGCCGACCGGCCCGGGGTCGCCGAGGTCACCGCCACCACCTCCGGCCGCACGGTGTCGGCGCTGGTCTTCGCGCAGTGCTGGCTGGAGGCGTCGCCGCCGGCCCTCGGCATGCTGGGGCCGCCGCTCAACGTGGCGGCCACGGCCGGGGCGACCTCCGCGACCGTCAGATGGGACCCGCCCCGGGTGCTCGGCGGCCTGCCCGTCCGCCGCTACGCCGTGATCACCTCTCCGCCCAGCCGGACCACGTACGTGCCGGCGGGGCAGACGGGCGCGGTCATCCAGGGGTTGCGGGCGGGGCAGGCGTACAACGCGATCGTGTACGCGATCACCGACGTCGCGATGAGCCCGCCGTCGTCACCCAGCGGCGCGTTCACCCCGGCGGGCTGACCCGATGGGCTCGCCGGGCCCGCTCACCGGCCGTCCGTGACGGGCGCGCACGGCTGCACGGGGGTGCCCGCGCGGGCCAGCCAGGCGCCGAGCCGCCAGGGCTGTCGCGGGTTCCGGTTGTCGCGGAACTCCACCACCAGCGTCTCGTCCGGCTCCATGGCCCCGGGGGAGATCCGGATCGTCCGGACGGAGGTCACCTGGACGGCCGCGGACGACCGCGCCCCCGCCACGAGCGTACGCAGCTCGCCCGCGTCCGCGACGGGGGCCCCGTCGTAGGTCCCGTCCACGCTCGCGAAGCGCGGCGCCGCGCACCGCGTGCCCGGCGCCAGGAAGGTGACGTCGGCCCTGACGCCCGTCTCGGCCAGCTTGGCCTCCAGCCCGGCGGGGTCGCGCAGCTCGTTGACGGTGACCTGGACCGTGCCGTCCGCGTTCCGGGTCACCGCGTGGGCGGGGGTCCCGGCGATCGACGGGGTGACCACCAGCCCCGCCACGACCGCGGCCGCGGCCAGCAGCCGGGGGCCGGTGACGACGCGGCGCCGGGGACGCATCCCCTGGAGCAGCCGCCCGCGGGCTCCGGCCAGCTCTTCCGGGGTGGCCGGGGGGATGGCCTGCCACATGGTCTTCAGCTCGTCCACGGTCATTCTCCTTCTCGGCTCAGGCTTCGGCGGATCTGCAGGCGGGCCCGGTTGAGCCGCGAGGCGACGGTTCCCGGCGGGATGGCCAGCGCGTCGGCCACCTCCTGGTAACTCAGCTCGGCCCAGGCGACCAGCAGCAGCACGTCGCGGTCGGCCGGGCTCAGCTCCAGCAGGGCCAGCGCCAGCGGCCGGTTGACGGCCAGGGTGTTGACCCCGTCCTCGACCGGGGAGCCGGACAGCTCCGCCGGGTGCACGCCGCTGCGGACGTACGCGCGGTAGAGGCTCGTCTCGGCCCGCCGCCGGCGGCCGATCAGGTTGGAGGCGATGCCGTACAACCACGGACGGGCGTCGCCCCGGCTGCGGTCGTAGGCGCCGCGGTGCTGGAAGGCCGTCAGGAAGGTGTCAGCCACGATGTCCTCCGCCTCGCCCGGTCCCAGGCGTCTGGTCACGTAGCGGTGCAGGAGCGGCGCGTGGCGGTCGAACAGCGTGGCGAAGATCTCGGGCTCGTCCAGCGACCTCTCGATGAGGGCCGCGTCGTCGATCTCGACAGCTTCGCGGGGGATTGTCATGCATGCCGGCCTTTCTGGCGTATGCGGTCACCTGTACTTGCCGCGCCGGGCCGGGATTCTTCACGAACGGAACGCCGGGCGGGTCTCGTTCGTCCTCATTGCGTGACCCACTCCCCGGAACTTGACGAACGGCTGCACGAGGCGTCCGTCCGGATGCACCGCGCCGAGCACGTCCGGCGCCTGCGCGAGGCCATCGCGCAGCAGGTCGCGGAGGTCCGCGGCACCCTGGAGGACCTGGAGACCGAGCTGGCCCAGGAGGAGCGTGACGTCGCCCGGCTGGAGGGCGGGCTCTCCGCCGTCCTGGCCCGCGCGCTGGGCAACCGCGAGGAACGGCTGGAGCGCGAGCGCGCCGAGGCGATGGTGGCCAGGGAACGCGTGGACGGTCACCGGGCCCGCCTCGCGCGGCTCGAAGCCGACGCGGCGGCGGCCGACGCCGAGCTGGCCGAGCTCGCCACCGCCTCCCAGGAGTACGCCCGGTTGCTGGCCGAGAAGGAGCAGCGGCTCATCCGCGACGGCGATCCGCGCGCGCGTGAGCTGCTCGACCTCGGCGCGGCGCTCGACCGGCTGAGCGCCGACATGCGCGAGTGCGACGAGGCCCACCGGGCAGGGCAGGACGCGTACGCCGCCCTCGACGTCGTGCTGGGCTTCCTCGACTCCGCCAGGAACGCCTCCACCTTCGACCTGTTCGGCGGCGGCCTGCTCGCCGACGCCTACGAGCACGACAGGCTGACCAGCGCCGACAAGGCCGCCTGGCACGCCCAGCGGGCTCTGGACGTCTTCGCCCGCGAGCTGGCCGACACCGGGGTCACCGCCCGGCCGGTGATGCCCAAGGTGGACACGCGGTGGTTCGTGGACGCCTTCTTCGACAACATCATCAGCGACGCGCTCAAGCACCGGCGCATCGAGAAGACCAGGACCGAGGTGCAGGAGCTGGCGCAGTGGGTGCGCGACACCAGGACGCAGCTGCGGGCCCGCCGCTCGGCGGCGCTGGCCGAGCTCGCCCGGCTGTCGGCCAGGCGCAAGGAGCTGCTGCGTCCCGTGTAGCCACCGGCCGTTCAGCCGGTCGTGGCGTAGCGCAGCACGACGTTGTCGGAGCCGTCGAGGCGGCGGACCTCCGTGACGGTGAGCCCCTCCACCGGCTGGGTGAAGATCGGCTTGCCCTCGCCGAGCGCCTTCGCCCCGACGATCAGGTGCAGCTCGTCGACGAGCCCGGCGCGGAGCAGGGCGTTCCAGGTGATCCGGCTGCCGAAGGTGACGATGTCGCCGCCGGCGCGTTGCTTGAGCTCCTTGACCCACCGCTCGGCGTCGGCGCGCCTGACCACGGTCGTCCGGTCCGCCCACGGCGCGATGTCCTCGTCCGTGAGCGTGTCGGAGACGACGCCGACGTCGATCCGCCCGTAGATCTCGCCGAAGCGCCGGTTCACCGCGGACGCCTCGGGATTGTCCGCCTGGGCGGGCCAGAACCCCATGAACATCCGGTACGAGTCGGCGCCGAGCAGCAGCGAGCCGGCGGCCTCGATCCGCTCCAGGTTGTAGGCGTCGAAGGCGGCGTCCATCGGCAGCACGAGCGGGTTGCCGTCCGCCGCCGCGTAGAAGCCGTCAAGGGACATGATGGTGCAGACAACGAGCTTGGCCATGTCGGGCACTCCGTTTTCTCGGTCGATCGGTTTGCGGCGCCCGCGTCGTCCGGGGGAGCGCCGGTCTGCGGATGCAGCAGGTCACCGGGTGTGGACCCGGTCGTACAGGAGGCAGAGCGCGCCGCTGCCGGTCGTGCTCGTGGCGGTCAGTGACCAGGAGGTGCCGGCCGGGCCGTCGGCGAACAGGCGGTCGCCGCCGCCGACGAGCTCCGGGCACAGGGTGATGCTCAGCCGGTCCACCTCGCCGGCGTCGAGCAGTTGCCGGATGACGCTGCTGCTGGCCAGGACGATGATGTCGCCGCCCTCCTGCCGGCGCAGCTCCTTGACGACGGTGGGCGGGTCGGCGGTGGCGAGCCGGGCGTTGTCCCAGTCCACCCGCTCCAGGGTGCGGGAGAAGACGATCTTCTCGACGCCGTCGAGCCAGCGGGCGAACGCGCGGTCGTCCGGGTCGGCGCCCTCGTCGTCGGCCACGGCGGGCCAGAAGCCGGCGAAGCCCTGGTAGTTCTTGCGGCCGAGCAATGCCGTGGTGGCCGCGCGGGTGACGCTCACCATGTGCGCGCGGGCGCCGCCGCTGACGGCGTGGGGGACGATCCAGCTCATGTCGTACTCGCCGCCGGGGCCGGTGACGCGTCCGTCGAGGGACAGGGAGATGTTGGCCACGACGGTACGCTGCTGAACGGCCATCGCTGACTCCTTTCCGGTGGTTCGGGCTCCCGGGTCCGCATCGCCCGGGGCGCAGGACCAAGGGTGTCGCCCGGGGCGGCGGGCTGTCGTCATCAGAATTGGTGAGATCGGATCCGGATGTGAGGGGGCGGGCAGGGGATGCTGGGGTCGGTCGTCAGCCCGGTGCTGGTCGGCCGGGAGGAGGAGGCCGCCGCGCTGCGGGCGGCCTACGAGCGGGCCCGGTCCGGGCGGCCGGTCACGGTGCTGGTCTCCGGCGAGGCGGGGATAGGCAAGTCCCGCCTGGTGTCCACCGCCGTGCGCGCGCTGCCCGGCGATCCGCTGGTGGTCTCGGGGGGCTGTCTGGAGCTGGGCGCCGAGGGCGCTCCGTACGTGCCGTTCGTCGCCGTCCTGCGGGAGCTGGTCCGGCAGCACGGGCGCGAGCAGGTCGCGGCGCCCCTGCCGCCGTCGGGGTCGGCGCTCGGCGACCTGCTGCCCGAGCTCGGGCCCGCGCCGGCGCGCTACCCCCGCGTGCGGCTGCTGGAGGAGATGCTGACGCTGGTCGGCCGGGTCGGCGGGACGCGGCCGGCCGTCCTGGTGGTGGAGGACCTGCACTGGGCGGACGCCTCCAGCCGCGAGCTGTTCGCCTACCTGTCCCGCAACCTCGCCGCCGCCCGGACCCTGCTGATCGGCACGGTACGCACGGGCGAGCACCCGACCAGGCCGCTGCTCGCCGAGCTGGCGCGCGGCGGCGAGGTGGTGCGCCTGGCACTCGGCCCCCTGCGGCGCCGGCACGTGACCGACCTGCTCGCCGCCATCGACGGCAGCCCGCCCGACCCGGCCCGCGCCGCCAGGATCCACCGGCGCAGCGGCGGCAATCCGCTGTTCGTCGAGGCGCTGAGCAACGCCGGCGAGTCCCCGGCGGGCGACCTGCGCTCCCTGCTGCTCGACCGGATCGCCGACCTGCCCGCGCCCTCCCGTGACGTGCTCTCGGCGCTGGCGGTGGCCGGCGCCGAGCTGAGCGACGAGCTGCTGGGCGAGGTCGGCGCCGTGGCCGAGCAGGGGCAGGCGCTGGCCGGCCTGGTCGCGCGCGATCTGGTGGTGGTCGGCCAGGAGGGCTACGCCATCAGGCACGACCTGATCCGCGAGGCCGTCTACGCCTCGCTGCTCCCGGCCGCGCGCCGGCGGCTCCACGCCCGTTACGCCGCCGCCCTGCCCGAGGGCGGCACTACCGTGGCCGAGCACTGGCTGGCCGCGGGCGAGCCGGGCAGGGCGTTGCCCGCCGCCTGGCGGGCCGCCGCCCGCGCCGGCCGGCAGAACGCCTACGACGCGCAGCTCCACCTGCTCGAACTGATCCTCGACCAGTGGGACGACCGCCTCCTCGACGTGGACCGCACGCGGGTGCTGGAGGCCGCGGCGGCGGCCGCCCTGGCGGCGGGCAAGTCCGCCGCGGGCGTGGCGCACAGCACGGCCGCACTGGCCGGCCTCGACCCCGCCGGGGAGCCCGAACGGGTCGCCGCGCTGCTGGGGCTGCGCGGCCGGCTGCACAACCTCATCGACGGCACCGGCTGGGACGACCTGGAGCGGGCGGTGACGCTGGTGCCGCCGGGCACGGCGGACGATCTGCGCAGCCGCCTGTTGTCGGCGCTGGCCTTCACCGGCGTCCACGGCGACCGCGGCGACGGCGGCGACGGCGACGGCGGCGACGGCGACAGCGGCGACGGCGACAGCGGCGACGGCGACAGCGGCGACGGTGGCGACGACGGCGACGGCGACAGCGGCGGCGACGACGACAGCCGGCGCCAGGCGAGCGAGGCCCTGCGCCTGGGCGACGAGCGGGACGACGCGAGCCTGCGCGGCCCCGCCCTGCTCGTCCTGGGCGGCATCGACGGCCAGGCGGGCAGGACGGAGGCGGCCAGGCACGCCTTCGCCGAGGCCCGCCGCGCCGCCCAGGACTCGGGGGACGAGCACACGCTCCTGCTCACCTTCCAGTGGGAGGCCGCGACCCTCGTCGTCGCCGGGTACTTCGAGCAGGCGGCCGAGCTGGCCCGCGCCGGCCGGCGGGAGGCCGAACGGCTCGGCAGGAGCCGATCGCGGGGCAGCATGCTCGCCTGCGCCGAGGCGATCTCCCTGCTGAGCCTGGGCCGGTGGGACGAGGCCTTCGAGATCGCCGAGAGCGCGCTGGCCGAGTCCCCGCCGCCGCACTACGCCGCGTTCATGTGGCTGGTGCAGGGGGACATCACGCGACGGCGCGGCGAGGACGACAGGTTCGAGATCCTGCTCCGCAGGCTGACCGAGTTCGCCCAGCACTCGACAGGCGCCGCCGACGTGACGGCCGACCTGGCCCACCAGCGCATCGAGTGGGAGCTCGACCGGGGCCGGCCGGACGCGGCGGACCGCGTCCTCGCCGAGCGGCTGGCCGTCACAGGGATGAGCGCCACCGCGGCGCTGCGGCTGGCCGTGCTCGGCGCGCGGGTCCAGCGCGCCCGCAGGGCGGCGGCGCCGCGCAACCGGCGGGTCGCGGCCGAGGCCGCCGAGCGGCTCGCCGCGCTGGGCCGCCTGGCCGACGGGGTCGTCGGCGGGATCGACGCGGTGATGCCGGCGCCCGCCGCGTACCGGCTCGCGTTCCTGGCGGAGGCCGGGGCCGGAGAGCCGGCCGCCTGGGACCGCGCGGCGGCTGCCTGGTGCGAGCTGGGCTGCCCTTACGAGACGGCGCTGCTGCTGGTCGGCGCGGCGGAGGCCGCGCTGACGTCGAACAACCGGCCCGGGGCCAGGTCGCGGCTGCACGAGGCCCGCGACCTGGCGGCCAGGCTCGGAGCGGCGCCCCTGCTCGCCCGCATCGACGAGCTGGCGGCCCGGGGGCGGCTCGGCGACCCGGCCGGTACGCCGGAGCGCAACGACTTCGGGCTGACCCGCCGTGAGCTGGACGTGCTGCGAGCGCTGGCCAGGGGCCGCTCGAACCCGCAGATCGCCGCTGAGCTGTTCATCACCGTCAACACCGTCGCCACGCACGTGGCCCGGATCCTCGGCAAGCTCGGCGTCGCCACCAGGACCGAGGCGGCCGCCCGCGCCCACGCCACCGGCCTCCTCGACACCTGACGCCCTCCTCCGGCCGCGGCGGGGCCTCGTCTGAGGGCTGCTAGGGTGTGCCCGTGCCGGAAGCGGACAGGGTGCGCCGTCGCTGAGAGCGGCGGCGCGAAATCCCAGTTCTCGCCGTCGCTCCTGACCTTGGCCAGGAGCGTCCTCGTGGCGCTCTGATCCCCGCTGTTCCGGAGCGCGCTCATGCTCGGCTTGTCCGTTCGTCCACGTCGGCGTGCCCTCGTCGCCGGCCTCGTCTCCACCGCGGTGTTCCCCCCGGCGTTTGCTCCTGCCGTCCGTCCCCTCCGGCCTCGGGTGCCCTGTCAGGGCCCCTCTTGGCGAGGTCTGCCACGGCCCGCGGCACGGTCGGCACGCTTGTCACGAACCTCCCGGGCGGATGCCGCCCGCCCGAGCTGCCGCGGGCGCGTGGTGCCCGGACATTCACAGGTGCGTCCCGTCGCGACGCGTTCGTGTGGGAAGGAGCGACGCGGTTGACACCACGGTTCGTGACCGAGGGCGGGATGGAGCTGCGTGACGTGGAGATCTTCCTGACCCTCGCCGAGGAGCTGCACTTCGCCAGGACCGCCGAGCGGCTGCGGGTCAGCCCGTCCCGGATCAGCCAGGCGATCAGGAAGCAGGAAAGGCAGGT